>NZ_JARAMK010000002.1:0-554506 GCF_028807495.1 Roseovarius sp. SK2 | reverse complement strand
GCTCTGGGCTATCGCCCGCCTGCGCCAGAAGCCATAGTCCAGATGGACCAAAGGCCGATCATGCACTAACAATCAAATTGGACCACTTAGATGGGGCCGATCAATGGAAGAAACTGGCTACTCAGAAAGGAGTATACGAGGCGCGTTCGCGGAATTGGAAGAAAGAGGCGCTTTGAAACGCTATCGGGCAGCGCAGCGATCGCGCAATCAGTTCCTGATATTTTCCGTGGACGAGCTGGGGCAGAATGCACGGCTGGCACAGCTGAAGACGCGCGCAGGACAACGAGTTGGCATGCACCCGGTTGCCGCAACTCCTGCAATACGCTGCCGCTCAAACGTGAAGCGGACTGCACCCGAAACAATAAAAGAAACTAAAAAGAAAAAGGAAAAAGCTGAGAAAACGAATGCACTGAGTTCGATGGCACCTACCAAAGTTCTAGACAAGTCCTCAGTGGAAATGGGGCTAGGAGATTTTGAGAAACGTGTCGCGAAAGTCTTCGAACGAAAGGGATACGGCTACGAAGGCTTGATGGAGCTTTCAGCGCGCGAAATGGAACGGGTGCACGGACAGATGCTGGTTGGCGAACTGTCGTTTGCCGAGGCTGTGTGCAGTCTCTTGGAAACATTTAGACTTCTCAAGGAACAGGGATCATGAATAAGTGCGCGGCCCAGAGCGGGCATCCACGAGCTTCGCAGCGAAAGGCTGCTCGGAGCCTTTGCACGACGATGGTGCACATGTAGGGTATCACCCCGAAGATAGGAGATATGAAGAATGCTAGGTCAATACGCTATGGTGGTTGCAGAAGGCGTCTGGCTGATAGCATTTTTTAGCTTCATGGTCTTCACCTTCTACAGGCATTTTTTCGTGCAGCCGTTTAATCACTTGGAACTGCGTGACCCAACTCACGAAAGCTACAGCTTTAACCGGAAGGTGCTTCTGGTGTTCGCAGCGATACAATTGAGCGGCTTGCTTCTCTTCGGTCTGTTTCCTCGCTAATAGACGTCAAATGTGACCAAGACCTTCGGTACTTGATGGTCCAGAGTCTGCTTCTCCCGCAAAGCCGACCTTCACGCACCTTGCGGCGGACGTCTGGAAGGAGCCCGTATTTCCATATGCTGCGGAAAGGCCGAACGGCAGCTATGGCGATCACATACGACTGGCAGCACGCCCACTCATAATGCGCTTGCGGCGGGGCGGAGATTCTGCGACTGATCTCGGTGTCGGTTTCCTTCGGGAATGAAAAGGGAATCCGTTCCGGCCTTGGCCGGTAAACGGAACTGCCCCCGCAACTGTAGGCGGCGAGTGCCTCTCGAATGCCACTGGGATTATCCCGGGAAGGCGAGAGGTGCGGGAACCCGCCAGTCAGGAGACCTGCCGACGGACATGAAACTACGACCGGACGGGGTGTGCCGGGGCGGGAAACTCGACGTGGTCGTCTTGGCCTATTCTGTTTCACGTCTTGCCCCTGACGGTCCTATCTGACGGGACGGATCGGATGAGACAGAACTTGATTGCAGCCACCTTGGTGGCCAGCGCCGCACTTCCCCTGCAAGCGCAGGAAACAAACTACCCTCTCAATCTCACGAATTGTGGTGTCGAAGTATCCTTTGACGCCGCTCCGGACAGCGCAGTGACTATTGGCCAGTCAGCGACTGAGATCCTCTATTCTTTGGGTCTTGCGACTAAGGTCTCGGGCACCTCGGTCTGGTTCAATCCGGTCCTGCCGGAATTCACCGAGGTGAACGAAGGGATCGAGCGGATTGCCGATAACGACCCGAGCTTCGAGAGCGTGGCCGCGAAGAAGCCCGGCCTGGTTGCCGTGCAATACGAATGGCACGTCGGCGAAAGCGGGATCGTGGGGACGCGCGAGATGTTCCATGACATCGGCATCCCCACCTACATCATGCCGGCCGATTGTGACACCAAGGACAATTCCACCGGCGGGGACGGCACGCGGACGGGAGCCTTCGAGACGGCGTCCGTCTACAAGGGCATCCGGGAGTTGTCGGAGATCTTCGACGTGCAAGGCGCGGGCGAAACTCTGGTTGCAGAGCTTGAGGCTGTTGAGGCCAACGCGGTCGCCCGGGCCGAGGGGGTCGATTTGCCGGACGATCTGTCGGCGGTATTCTGGTTTTCTTCGGCCGATCTGGAGATCGATCCCTATGTCGCCGGGCAGCTCGGCGCGCCGGGCTACATGATGGGCGCTCTCGGCATCGAGAACGTTATCGACTCGGATGAGGAGTGGCCGACGGTCGGATGGGAGACCATCGCCCGCGCTGATCCGGACATCATGGTCATCGCCTATATGGATCGCCGCCGCTTTCCGGCCGATGATGTGGAGAAAAAGCTGGAGTTCCTGCGCAACGATCCAGTGGCAAGCCAAATGACGGCTGTTCAGGAGGGGCGGATCGTACAGATCGACGCCCATGCAATGAGCGCGACAATGCGCTCGATCTACGGGCTGGAAACGCTGTCCGAGGCGCTCTCGGAGATGTCGTTCGAATGACGATGGTGGTCGCGCCGCCACGGGGCGCGCCGGGGCGCAGCCTGTGGGCGGCGCCCCTGATCCTCGGTCTCACCATTCTCGCCGGGACGGCTATCGGCGAGACACGGCTGCCGTTCGCCACCGTCCTTCAAACGCTGGCGAACCACGTTTGGGGCGCAAGCTATCCCGTGGACGAGATCGAGGCGGGGATCATCTGGAGCTATCGCCTCCCTCGAGCCATCGTCGCCGCCTGTTGCGGTGCGGGGCTGGCGCTGACAGGCGTCGTGCTTCAGGCGCTCCTGCGAAACCCGCTGGCTGATCCCTACCTTATGGGCCTTTCGGCGGGAGCCTCGACCGGCGCGATTCTGGTAACGGTTGCGGGCGTCGGCGGTGGCGTGATTTCCATGTCGTTCGGGGCACTGACTGGTGCGCTTCTCGCATTCGGGTGTGTCGTGTTCCTGGCCCATGCCGTGAGCGGAGGCGCCGGTGGCGGCCGCGCCACACAGGCTGCGGCCGCAATCATCCTTGCGGGCATTGCCGGATCGCAGATGTTCAATGCGTTCACGGCCTTCACCATCGCCCGCTCGGCCAATGCCGAGCAGGCACGGGGCATCATGTTCTGGCTGATGGGCAACCTTTCTGGCATTCGTTGGGAAGATGTCACGGCCTGCACGCTGGTCTCCCTTGCTGGGGTGGGCCTCTGCCTCTGGCACCGGCGCGGGCTTGACGCCTTCACCTTCGGGGCGGACGGGGCGGCATCGCTCGGGATCAACGTGCCGGCCCTGCGCGGTAGCCTGATCACCGCAACCGCGATCATGGTCGGCGTTCTCGTCTCGAAGGTGGGGGCAATCGGCTTTGTGGGGCTGGTCGTCCCCCATGCCATGCGGTTTCTCGTAGGCACGCGCCACGACCGTCTGGTGCCCGCATCTGCCCTTGCCGGGGCAGTGTTCCTTGTCGCGGCCGATGTGATCAGCCGCGTCATAGTCCCGGGTCAGGTCCTGCCCATCGGAGTGGTGACCGCGCTCGTCGGCGCCCCGGCCTTTGCGCTGATCCTCGTTCGAGGTGCGCAGCGATGAGGATCGAAGTGCAGGCCCTGTCGGCGCGCGTGCATCGCACGCCGCTCCTTCAGAACATCACGCTCCGGATCGAACCTGGAGAGCTGTTCGGCCTGATCGGCCCTAATGGATCGGGCAAGTCGACGCTGATGCGCTGTCTCGCCGGGCTGCGCCGGGCTTCCGTCGGGCGCGTCCTGGCTGAAGGTGCGGACTTTGTAAGGATTCCGGCCCGGACGCGCGCGCAGCGCATCGCATTCGTTGAGCAGCAGGCCGACACCACGGATCGCCTGACCGTACGCGAAGCAGTTGAACTGGGGCGGACGCCCTACCTCTCGCCGTTGCGGGGCTGGAGCGGGGTCGACGATGCTGCAGTGTCGGACGCCCTTGGAGCGGTGGAGATGACCACGTTCGCCGATCGCCTCTGGCATACCCTCTCGGGCGGCGAACGGCAGCGCGTCCACATAGCCCGCGCGCTTGCGCAGACACCCGATCTCCTCCTACTCGACGAGCCCACCAACCACCTCGACATCCGCCATCAGCTTTCGCTCATGGAACTGGTCGGGAGCCTGCCGATAACCCGCGTCGTCGCGCTGCACGATCTGAACCAGGCCACGGCCTGCGACCGGATCGGGGTGCTCAACGGTGGTCGCCTTTTCGCGACCGGCTCCCCGACCGAGGTTTTGAGCGAGCCGCTACTTGCCGAAGTTTTCGGCGTGGCGGCCATGCGTCATGCCGGTCCGGACGGCTCGCCACGCCTCCATTTTTCTCATGCTCTGTAAAGGATCGCCCATGCGACTTCTAACCGCGTTGATCACCCTACTGCCGTCCATCGCATACGCCGAAACCCACGAAGTGAAAATGCTTACGCGCGGAGACACCGGCGCGATGCTCTACGAGCCCGCTCACCTGCAGATCGCTCCCGGCGACACGGTCCGTTTCCTGGCCACACAGCGCGGGCACAACGCAGCGTCCATTCCCGAGATGCTACCCGAAGGTGCCCAACGTTTTATTGGAAAAATCGACGAAGAGATCTCCGTCAGCTTCGAGATTAAGGGACGCTACGGCATCAAGTGCTCACCGCATTACGCCATGGGCATGGTGATGATTATCGACGTAGGGGACGTCGACGATGCGACGCCGCTGCCGGATGCAGTGCCGCGACGTGCGCGTGAGCGGATGTCAAAGATTCTTATGACTGGCGAATGATACCCAGAACGCGGTTGTCCGTAGGTGAAGCGGACCCTCGTTCATAACCCAGCGAAGGTCTGAAAAGTCCGCCCTGCCGACCTTCATCCTCCGATGATGCTGCGCGATGGACGAATGGCCGGTCTAGTGAAGCTGCACCGCGGCGATCGGCAAGGGACTGAACGGCTGGTCAGGGCCGTGAAGCGACTTGCGCCGCCCATTGCGGGGCGGCGCGATGAGAGACTTAGAGAAGCGCCAGAACCTTCTGTGCCGCCCCCTCCGACGAGGCCGGGTTCTGGCCAGTGACAAGGCGGCCATCGGAAATGGCGTAGGGCTGCCAGTCCGCCACGCCTTCGAAGGTGGCGCCAAGCTCACGCAGCATCGTCTCCAGCAGGAACGGCACCGCCTCGGTCAGGCCGACGGCGTCTTCCTCGCTGTTTGTGAAGGCGGTCACCTTGCGCCCCTTCACGATGGAAACGCCGTTCGCATCCACGACGTTCTTGAAGGCGGCGGGGCCGTGGCAGACCGATGCGACCACCTTGCCGCTGTCCCATGCGGCGCCGATGGCCTTGGCGGCCAGTGCGCTCTCGGCAAGGTCGAACATCGCCCCGTGACCGCCGGGGATGTAGAGCGCGTCGTAAGCGGTGACGTCCTCATCCTCGAGCCGACCGGGGGCTTTCAGCAGCGCCGTGGCCGCCGCGTCGGCGCGGAACCGCGTGACTGAGGCCGGGGCGTCATCCCCCGTCACGTCAGAGTTCGGGTCGATCGGCACGGGCTGGCCGCCCAGCGTAACCAGCGTGACGTCGTGGCCCGCGTCGAGGAACGCGTAGTAGGGGCTGGCCAGCTCTTCGTACCAGACGCCGGTGGGGTTGCCGGTGTCGCCCAGGACGTCAGCGGCGGTGGAGAGGATCAGAATACGTGCCATTTTCGGGCCTCCTTGGTGTATCGCATTGCCCCGTCGATCGTATTCGGGGGCGTCTCAGACCCCATATGGGCCTTTATACAGGAATCGAGAAATTGATGCGCTCCATGTCAGAAATCGATAAACCGGAGGGATGACCGCCGATATCGCCCTTCTGCGCGTCTTCCATGCCGTGATGGAGGAACGCAATGTCACCGCCGCGGCACAGCGCCTTGGCCAATCGCAAAGCACCGTCAGCGCAGCGCTCGCCCGGCTGCGCGTCGCCTTGGGGGATGAGCTGTTCCTGCGCGCCCGCTACGGGGTCGAGCCGACCGAGAAGGCGTTGCAGATCGCGCCCGACATCGCGGCGGGGCTGGACCGGCTGGAGCAAGCCTTCCGCGCCGCCGAACCTTTCGATCCGGCGCAGAGCACGCGGCGGTTCCGATTGTTGCTCGGCCCTTATGCCGAGGTCGTTCTGGCCCCGGCCCTGGCCGCGGCCTTTGTGCGTCATGCCCCGAAAGCACAGCTGGAGCTTACTCCGATCGGGCCGGATCTGGATCCGCGTTCGCTTGCGGGGCAGACCTTCGACCTCGCCATCGGGCGGTTTTCTCCGCCCCCGCAAGACCTTGTGGTTTCGGAGCTTTTCACTGACGGCTTCCGCTGCATCGTCGCGCCCGGTGTTCATGGCGTCGGGGCGGTTCTGGACCGCGACCTTTATGAGCGGCTGCCTCATGTCGTGGTGGCGCCGCCCGGCAAATGGCGCACCGGGCTGCAAAAGCTTACCGCCGATGCGGGCCTGCGTCGCAACACCGCCATGGTCGTCTCGCACTTCCTGACGGCGGCGACGACCGTTGCCGACATCGGCGGCATCGCCACGGTGCCGGCCCGTATCGCCGACATGGTCGCCAAGCCTTACGGCCTACGGAACGTGGCGGTTCCCCTGAATTTGGGCAACTTCCCGACCCAGATTGCGTGGCACCCCCACAACAGGCGCGACCCTCGTAACATCTGGCTTCGCGAGCTGTTGAAGTCGATCGCTTGCGGGAAAAGTGACAGTGGACGAAACGGCCAAGGCGCCAGCAATTAGAAGTATTCTGCGTTGCTTGTTCTTTCCAAGGCGCCGGTGCGGTCTTCTGCAATCTGCGCGTGAAATACACTCGATCGGTCGCAGCTGCATGTGCAGCGTCCGCCTTGCGGACCTCGGCCTCGTGGATGATGCTGCGCGGTCCTATGAAAGTCCGGTTTGGGGAAGCTGCGCCGCAGGGGTGGTGGTCCAGACGAATGGCTGGTCAGGGCCGTCTGTTAAGACGGCCCTTAGCCTTCAGATTTCTACCGCCTCGGCGATGGTCAGCGCATCTTCGAGTTCAACACCGAGATAGCGCACCGTGCTATCCATTTTCGTATGGCCCAACAAAAGCTGAACCGCGCGTAGGTTGCCGGTCTTGCGGTATATCTGCGCGACCTTGGTGCGCCGCATAGAGTGGGTGCCATAGGCGCTCGGCTCTAGGCCGATTGAGGTCACCCATTCACGCACCAGGCGAGCGTATTGCCTCGTCGAAATATGCAGGCGCTCGTGGAAGCGGCCAGGCCACAAATGTTCCGATCCGATCATCAAGGGATCCTCGAGCCAATCCGCGACAGCCTTTCGCGTTCCCTCGGTGATCTCGAAGCTGACCGGTTTACGCGTCTTGCTCTGGACGATTGAAGCGCGGTGCTTGACCTGTCCGGCAGCATAGACGTCAGCGACCTTGAGCTTTACTAGATCGCAGCCCCGCAACTTGCTGTCGATGGCGAGATTGAATAGCGCCAGCTCTCGGATTTTCTGCGCGATCTCAAGACGAACCCGGATCGCCCAGACGTGTTTCGGTGCAAGCGGTCGCTTCTGGCCGACGATCCGCCCCTTGTTCCAAGCTGGGCGACATGCACGAATTGCAGGCAGGTTTGTAGTTGGCATAGTGGTTGCTCCCATCCACCACGCCCACCACGTCCTCGGCAGCATGCCGACACCGATCATACCACACTCGCCACGCTTAAAGGCGATCAAGTCGAACAAAGCATGCCGCGCCGCCGCAAGTCTGCTTCGAGCCCACTTTGACCGATGCTGCGTAAAGGATGTATCGCTGCTTTCGAGGGCGGTAGAAAACCTGCTTGATCGCAGCCGCGATGCGGAGGGGAAGCAGCGCCGAGTTGTCGGAACGCGTGAACCAAAAGGCGATCTAATCGAACGATTCAGCGCTTCACCCCGTCTGCGGCTGCCTCTCAAATACTGCGCGGTGCCCAGAGAATAATACCCGCACCGACAAGGCAAATGACCGCTCCAACTACATCCCATTGATCCGGGCGATGCCCTTCTACGCCCCATAGCCACAGCAGGGACGATACGATGTAAACGCCACCGTAGACTGCATAGGCGCGGCCCGCCTGATCGGCGGGGCTGAGCGCCAGTAGCCAGGCGAAAGCGGCAAGGGACAGCATGCCCGGTGCCAACCAAAACACGCTCTTGTCCAGCCGGAACCAGGCCCAGAAAGCAAAGCATCCGGCAATTTCGGCCAGCGCAGCGGCGAAGTAGATAAGAACCGTCTTCATCGGGCCAGACATACGTTCCGAGGAGGATCGGGTCTATTGCGAAAAATCTTTCAAATTCAGAGAAGCGAGCCCAAATCCGATCCAACACTTGGATAGGCCGCCGTCATCGACTTAAGTTGCTTGGCCGCCAGGCCCAGCTTGATTGCCAGCCCGAAGAAATTGATCAGTTCGCCGTATTCCGGGCCGAACAGGTGCGCGCCGAGGATCTTGCCGTTCGACTTGTCCACGAGGACCTTCGCGGCAGCAGAGGTCTCGCCGATCCGGTAGTTCGAATACCAATCGCCAGTGTCGGTGAACCGAACATCGACATCATACCCGGCGTCCCTTGCCTCACTTTCCAACATACCGACACGCGCCACTTCCGGGACTGTGAAGACGGCTGTAGGAATACCGGCATAATCCGGTGCGGTCTGAGTGTCTTTGAGCATGTTGGAGGCCGCGACCTTCCCTTCGATCACTGCGACTGGCGTCAGCGGCATGCCATCGGTGTCGGCGCAATCTCCGGCGGCAAAGACCGCGCTGTTCGTCGTGCTTTGCAGATGCGGGGCTACAACGATGCCCTTGTCGCTGTAATCAACACCAGCCGCCTCAAGATTCAGATCGGCCAGGGCTGCCACACGGCCCGCGCCATGCACGACCAGATCGGTTTCGATTGTTCGGGTTTCATCGCCCGACTTCACCTCGACAGTGAATGCTCTACTGGCTTCCGAGACCGACACGATTTCGGTTTCGCGCATCAGGTCCACGCCGATACCGCCGCTGCGGTCGATCAGCATTTCGACCAGATCGGGATCGAAGCCGCGTAAGGGCCGGGCGCCACGATCCACGATGATCGGGTTGGCTCCGGCCCGTGCGGCGATATGCGCAAACTCGAAGGACACGAAGCCGCCACCGATAAAAAGAACCCGATTGGGAAGGGCCTCCAGGTTGAGGAAATCCGTGCTGTCGATCACGAGATCGGCCCCTGTGAAGCTCAGCGGCCTGGGCATGGCACCGGCGGCCACGAGGAACCGTTCCGACTGATATGCCGTTCCATCGACCTCCAGCGTGTTGCTTCCCGTGAACCGCGCGGCTCCATGCAGGGTTTCGACGCCGTTGCCCGACAGGCCCTTTTCCATCTTGTCCGGCACGGGATCGGTGAAGCCACGCTTGTGTGCCATCAGATCGGCCCAGTTGATCGACAGATCACCGGGATCGATCCCCTTGCCCTGCATGAGCCGTGCCGCGTCCATGATTTCCGCACCGCGCCGCAGGATTTTCTTTGGATCGCAGCCGCGCAATGCGCAGGTGCCGCCGTAGGGCAGCGCATCGACAATGGCGACACGCCATCCTGCCGCGCCACATTTGTTGGCCGCGGCCACGCCCGCCATGCCCGCCCCGATGACGATCAGGTCGTAGTCTTCATTCATTCTCCGGTCCTTGTCCTGATCTTCATCCGGCGCAGCAGCTCAACTTTGCCACGTCCATATCGAAGGTTTGCGCCGCCAGCTTCAGCCCTTCCACGGTCGTCAGATAGGGGAAGATCGTCTCCCCGAGCGCCTTTGTGGTCATGCCAAACTTCAGCGCCATAACGAGGGTCTGGATCGTATCGGACCCCTCGGGCGCGATGATCTGGCCGCCAAGCAGCCGGTCGGACTTTCTGTCCGCCACCAGCTTGATCAATCCGCGCGTGTCGCGTGCGGCCAGTGCGCGCGGCACCTGATCGAGCGGTACGATGGACGTCTTGACGTCGAGGCCCGCGTCCCGCGCCTGGGCTTCACCGAGACCGACGCCCGCGACCTGCGGGTCGGAAAACACCACCCAGGGCATCGCGGCGTTGTCGTAGCGATGGTCTTCGCCGAGAACCGCATTTTTGGCCGCGAGCTTTGCACCATAGGCCGCCATATAGACGAACTGGTCGCGGTCGGTCACATCGCCTGCGGCATAGATGCCGCGCACCGATGTCTGCATGTCGTCGCCGACGACGATGGACCCACGCGCGTCGGTTTCCACGCCGATTGCGTCCAGGCCCATATCTTTGGTATTGGCCCGCCTGCCAGCGGTCGAAACGAGGTGATCCGCCGTCACTTCGACAGGCTTTCCGTTCTGGATCACGCGCAGTGTCACGCCCGCGTCGTCGCGGCGCACAGTGTCGTAGCTTAACCCGGTCAGAAGAGTGATGCCTTCGGCCTCGAACGCCGCCGCCAATGCCTCCGAGACCTCTGGTTCCGCGCCGGGCAACAGATGCGAACGGGCGACAAGCGTGACCTTCACGCCCATGCGGCTCATCATCTGGGCCAGCTCCGCGCCGATGTAGCCCGCGCCGATGAAGATCAGGCTTTTCGGCAGTACTTCGAGTTCCAGAAGACTGGTGCTGTTGAGCGCGCCGATTTCCTCGATGCCGTCGATGGTCGGCAGAACGGGACGCCCGCCCGTGGCGATGATGGTCCTCGGTGCTTTCAGGGTTCGCTCACCGACTGTCACGCCACCTTCGATCAGCCGCGCGGGACCGGCGTCGATGTAATCGACATCCTCATATTCCGGCAGAAGGTCCGCGTATTTCTTCTGGCGCAGGGTCGTGACCAGATCGTCCTTGGACTGAACGAGCGTCTGCCAATCATCCACTTGTGCCCGACCCGACAGGCCGGGGAACCGCTTGGCAGCCCCCGCACAGTGCACGGCCTCTGCCGCACGGATCATCGCCTTGGAGGGCACGCATCCCACGTTGACGCAAGTTCCGCCGATGGTGCCATGTCCTACGAGGGCGACACGCTTTCCGGCATCCGCGCCGGTAATTGCGGCGGAGAACCCCGCCGATCCGGCCCCAAGAACGATCAGGTCATAGCCGCCCTGTTCATCGTCGGTTTTGTTCAGGTCTTTCATCTCAGCGCGCCTCGCCATGTTCGGGGTCTTTTGGTCTGGCGGCGAGCAGATATATGACCGCGCCGATGGCGATCAGCGGTGTCAACATGCCGAGGAGGCCGAAGACCATGCCGGTGGCGGTGCAACATCCCATCATCATAAGCGCGATCCTTTCTTTTGCGCACGGTTCAGGAGAACCGCGTAGAGTGCTGTGGCGGCGAAAACGCCGATTGTGATCCGTATTGCGAACCTGAATTCGAGAAGAATGATCAGGATCGACAGGGCCACCGCGAGGCCGGTGGCCCAAAGTTTCGGGGCCGGTCCCGGTTTGCCAGCGCGCAGCCAAAGGGCCTGTGCCACCACGGCGAGGCTGAAAAACAGCAGCGGGAACAGGGCGTAATCGAGCCAGCCCGTGAGGGCCGACAATCCGACGCCAGCGACGATGACGACCAGAAGCGGTGTAAAGCAGCAGAGCGCGGCGAAGAGCGCACCGCCAAGCCCCCATTTCAGCAGACGGTCGGAATTTTCAGGTGTGTCAGTCAAGGAGCCGTCTTTCTCTGTGATGGGTCGGGGCCGGAGGCGCGTTTCATTTGCGAACGACGCAGTGCGCGGACGATCAGGTAGGTCAGACCCGCCAAAACCAGCACGGCAATGCCACTCATTCCAGAGAGCCAAGCCCCAACGCCGCCGAACAACGCTGCAAGCACGGCAGTTCCGCCGCCGCAGCAGACGACCACGACCGGAGCTGCTATTCCGAAGGCCAGCAGGCCACCCATCAGATTGTCACGCATTGCAGGAGATTGTCACGCATTGCAGGCGGCTCAGGAGGCTGTGTCGGGCAGCACCTGCGCCGGATAGCCATTGGCCGTCACCGCGCCGATGATGCTTTCGATGGAAGTTTCGGCGTCATCGTAGGTCACGCTGTAAACACCCTGCCCGTATTCGGGGCCGTCCTCGAATGCGGCGATCTCGACCGACGGAACACCGCGCATCGAGCTGGCAACAATGAACGAACAGGACGGGCATGTCAGTTCGCTGACGGCGATCTCGACCTGGCGCTCTTCAGCGAGGGCCGGGGTCGAGAGTGCGACGATGGCCAGGGCGGATAACAGGAGATGCTTCATGGTCATGGTCCTCGTTCAGAATTTCAGGATGAAGGGGGTGATGTAGGGAAAGATCATGGCGACAGCGACAATCGCGGAAGCGGCCCAGAGGGTTGCGCGCATGATGCGGCGGTCGATGGGGCGGGCGCAGGTGCCATCGGCACAGGCCTCGGCATCTACAGGCTTGTAAGCCTTGTAGAAGCCGTATCCCAAAAACGCGGCGCTCAGCGCGAAGGTGTACCATTTGTAGGCATAGAGCGCCCCGAGCTGCGCGATGAACACGCCTGTCACGCCAAAGCTGACCAGCACCAATGGAAGGATGCAGCAAGAAGTCATCGCCAGCGCACCGAGGACGCCGAGGCCGGTCACGCCCCATCCCTTGGTGGTTTCGTCGCCAATTTTCTGCGACTGAGATTGCGGAAGTTCCGCCAAATGTTGTTCCATCGAATCTTCCTTGAACAGATGTTTCCACCGTTCTAGGGTCTGTAGTTGATACAGGCTCAAGGGATTTTTCGGCACAATGAGTAACACAAGCGTGAGATCAATTCGGCGGGGCGATTTGGCCCGCGCAACGGGCTGCAACCTGGAAACCATTCGCTATTACGAGAAAATCGGGATCATGCCGGACCCGCCGCGCAGTACGAAGGGCTACCGAAGCTACGACGATGCCCACGTCAAGCGGCTGAAATTCGTCATGCGGTCCCGCGATCTAGGCTTTTCTCTCGAAGAGGTTCGCGGGCTGCTTGGGCTGGTCGATGACCGATCCCGGACATGCGCCGAGGTGCAGATCATCGCCGAAGATCATCTGACTGACGTTCAGGCCAAGATTGCCGATCTGCAGCGCATCGAGCGCGTCCTGTCGGACACTGTTGCGCGATGCACCGGCGATGCTGCCCCAGAATGCGCGGTGATCGATGCGTTACTCGATGCTTAGTCCACCCTGAAGAAGAGGGGGCAACGGACCTTCGTGAACGGCGCAGCGAAAGCCCGAAAAGTCCGCTGAGCGGCCACCTGTGCAAAGCGCAGCGAACGGCTGCTTCCCGAATTTTTTCATCGTGCGCCGTTGCGATCATCATCGATGGGTCCTTCCGGGCCCCTCTCTGCACGCGGGTAATTCGCACCGCGTGTCGTAGCTGTTTGTGATTTTTGGCAGAGGTTGAGATTTGGGTTCTTGTTGTTCCCTTTGCGACAGCACATCCGCGTCTACATTGGCTTTTTTGCCGCGCAGCAGCCATCAGTGTGTACTGCAGCGAAGGTCGGCTTCGAGCTCGACATGCTTAATGGTCTCAACGCAGCGAATAGACTGCTTCTGCACTTTTCCAGTCAGCGACATTTGCTTCGCTGACCGGTATCATTTGGAGCTTGCTTACTGCAGCTGAAGGTTTTCAGCAGAAGACTTTCCGCGCATACGGTCTTCCACGATTTCAAACATGACCTTCGCGCCTTCTTTCAGGCTATCGAGGCCGGCGCGCTGAACCGCGCTGATATGTACGAACGTGTCACCGCTGCCATTTTCCAGTTCAATGAAGCCGTAGCCTTTGGTATCGTTGAACCATTTTACAGTGCCTTTAGTCATGAGATTATCCTTTCAATGACATTTGCGCCCGCCGGGATTGGCCAGGCTGCTTGCTGCTTTCAAACAGCAGATTTCGTGAACTCACCGATGTTGGAGAGCATAGGGTTTAAGCCGTCTCGGGCATGGGCTGGGTCGATCTTATGGTGTGGGTGAAAATCCCGCTTGCGAGATGTATTCCGCGCAGGCGTCATGGTCGCTGCGCGGCTTTCGGCATGGCCGGGGGGGGGCTGTCGGTCAAACGTATGTGGTTTCGCGCCAGACAAGCGATCGATCGCCGTTGGCACATGGTCTCTCTAATCTTCTAGGAAGCTCGTATGAAATAGCCACCGTCGTTTCTTTGCTCTCATGGAGCTACTCAAGACAACGATCTGGGGATCACGTACGAGAATAGTTTGCCGCTGACTTGATCATCCACACGCGGCGTTCCGACCCACCTAGAGGACAAAGGTGAAGAAAACAACAACTCATTTCGGAGCGGACTTCGGCCCAAAGGCAGCTTTGTCCCGCACAGCTGACGCTCGCCTTATGTCTGGTATGAGTTCGCTACCGGCCGATTGTGTTGAAAAACTCTCATACAGCGCGTCGGGGCCAAATTTGGCAGAACAATTTTCCGAATTACTCAAATTCCAGCATCATCAAGAGAGGCAATCAGCTCGTTGGCAAATAGTTTCCCACATTTCCGAAATTTGCAGACGCAGCAAAGAGTCTTTCAACGGTATCGGCCCGAAGCGACCGTTCGGTTTCTCTGCGGCGACTGGCTGATGTCGGGTGATCCAGCCTACGAATTCCATAGCGCCGCGGCTCGATGTGGCGTAGTGTACGTCGAATTTTTTGGAGGACATTCCAAGTGAACGTGCACGCTTCTGATACCGATGGACCTTCACAGGCCGACCTCTCGAGCAATCTGAACGACTATCTTGCTGCAATTGTCGAGAGTTCCGACGATGCGATCATCACCAAAAATCTCGATGGTATCATACAAACGTGGAATCCTGGCGCCGAGCGCCTGTTTGGCTACGCCGCATCAGAGGCCGTCGGGCAACCGATCCTAATGCTCATACCCGAGGACCGGCAGCACGAGGAAGTTGACATCATCTCGCGGCTTCGCCGCGGTGAGCGCATCAAACACTTCGAAACGCTCCGTCGGCGCAAGGACGGGAAACTCGTACCCATCTCTTTGACCATTTCGCCGGTAAAAAACTCGAACGGTGAGATCATTGGTGCCTCGAAGATCGCCCGCGATATTACTCATCTGGTTGACGCGGCCGAACGGCAGAACCTTCTCCTTACGGAGATGCGCCATCGGGTCGGCAACTGCTTTGCGGTTGCCGGAAGCCTCATTTCAGTCAATGCTCGACAGGCGGAGACAGCCAGTGAACTTGCAAGCTTGATGCGGGAGCGCTTGAGCGCGCTCTCAGATGCTCACAGGCTGGCCGTCACTGATCCGAGTGGAAAATCCGCTGGCAGCACCTCATTGCGTAATCTCATCATCTCAGTCGTCGAACCGTTCGCCGGCGATCATCTCTACGAGCTCGATGTCGAAGATATGCATATCGCTCCAGATGCGGTTACGCCGATTGCGCTCGTCTTCTATGAGCTCTGCACCAATGCAGCGAAATATGGCGCTCTTTCCCAGGGTGGTGGCGGTCTTCTGGTCGCGGCACGCCGAAACGGCGAAAGGTTTCGAATTGACTGGCGGGAGCAATGCTGTCTCGACCCACATGCCACGCAGAAAGAAGGTTTCGGCACACAGATGTGTGACAGCGTCGTGAAAGCCTCTCTCGGAGGCGTGGTTACGCGCCGGTTTGAAGTCTCGGGGATGACTGCAACGATGGATCTCGACCTCAAAATACTCGAGGCCCAATAGCCCCTCAAAAACGCCTTGTTCCTGGAGAGTTCGGCAAAGCGGACATTGGTACACCTACAGCCGAGGTCCGCTTCGTCCGCTGAGCGGTCATCTGTCCAAAGTGCAGCGAACGACTGCTTGCACCTATGCACTTGCGAGGCAGGCTCTTGTGTCCAGCTCCGCGCAAGCTTTCTTAGGGAAGATAAAGACTTCTGCTCACGTGAACGCGAAAAATTCGTCAGTTACGTGTTCGACTGTCAATCTGTCGTTCGCTGCAAACAGAACATTTGGCAGAGACGCACCTAGTCGCTGGCCAAGTTTTTTAAGTGCTGAACTGGTTGGATTTGCAATAGTGTGCGAGTAGTGGGGTGAATTTTCTCAAGCAGTGTTTCTCCAAATTTGCCCTTAGAGTGAATACTTCCGAACAGCGGCTTCGTAGACGGGTTCCGAATACGCCGGCACGGAGACGTGGCGCGGCACATATTCACCGGACTCGATGACTTTACGCAAATGGGCGGCGATCTCTTCCATCGGGGCGAACCAGACGTCTCCTGCATCGACCTCCTTTTCGAGAAAGTCCGCTACCACCTCCCACCGGGCCAATCGTCCAGTGGCAAAGGGATGCACAACTGCCACCCATAGCCCGCCATATTTTCGGATCGCGTTGAATTCCTGAATGTAGGGTTCGAACCCTATGGTTGGGGCCATGATATTGCCCATATATCCTAGGTCTTCGGACTGCACGAACTGCGGCCAGTCATCCAGTCCCCAATGCGTCGGCAGTTCCACCACGCTGCCCTTGGGCGTGTCCAGCATATAGGGCTGATCGTCGCCCATCAGCGAGGAATCATAAGAAAATCCGCGCTCGGCCAACAGGGTGCAAGACACGTCCGACATGTTGTAGAGCGGCGCCCGCCAGCCGCGCGGCGCCTGACCGGTAGCGCGTTTGAGAATGTCTATCCCCACGTCCAGCCAATGGGCTTCCTCATCGGGCGTCAATTCATTGGGATGCTCGTGAATATAGCCGTGATGGCCGATTTCGTTGCCGCCCTCCAAGATGGTCTCGACGGCCTGCGGATACCGCTCAACGCACCACGCAGGGATGAAGAAGGACTGGCGAATGCCCAGCCGCTTGTATGTCTCGACGATCCGCGGAATGGCCACTTCGGGGCCGTATTGCAGCATCGAGGTTGTGGCCGCCTTTCGATGGCTATCCTTGGGATGGCTGATATGTACAAGGCTGTCGGCATCCATGTCGAAGGTGACGCAGGCCGCGCACTTGGCGCCGTTGGGCCAGGGTACTGGATTAGCGATCATGGCATAATACTCCCACCGTTCACACCGATCCCCTGGCCGGTGATGTAATTTGCGTTGGGCCCCGCCAGGAACAGGGCCATCTGGGCGATTTCCTCGGGTTGACCGAACCGGGCCAGCGGAATCGACAGCTCTTTCTCGCGCCATTCCGGCGACATGTGCTCAGCCGCGAGCATCGCGGTGTCGATGGGACCGGGGCAGAGCGCGTTTACGAGAATCTCGGGCGCGAACTCCTTAGCCCAGGAGCGGACAAGGCCGAGCACGCCGTGCTTGGATGCGACATAGGGCGAGAAGGTCTCGCGACCGTAATAGGCAAGGTCCGATGCCACCATGATCAGCCGGCCTTTCCGCCCCTGCATCGCGCGCAAGGCCTCGCGCCCCACGAGGAACGACCCGCGCAGGTTCACGGCAATCATGCGGTCGAAATCGGCGGCGGAGGTCTTCAGCAGCGGGCGCTCGTCGATGATGCCCGCGCAGTTGACCGCCGCGTTCAGCGGCCCGGCTTTCGCGGCCTCTTCGAACAGGGACAGTACGGAGCCTTCGTCCGAGACGTCGCACTGGACGGTCTTGGCCTGACCTCCCGCATCCTGGATGGCGCGCACGGTGTCCGCGGGATCATTCAGATCGGCGCAGATCACCTCGGCTCCGGCCGCGCCGAACGCCAGGGCGCAAGCTGCGCCGATGCCGCGCCCGGCGCCGGTGATGATCACGGTTTGCCGGTCCAGACCGTTCATGCCATCACCTCGCCCCGGTCGAGATGATAGGCCTGCCCGGTGATGTCGCACGCGCCGTCCGAGGCGAGGAAAAGATAGATCGCCGCCATGTCATCCGGCTCCAGCAACCCGTCCAGCACCTGGCCGTCGATGATTTCCTGCATCACTTCCTGCTCCGACCGGCCGCTGCTTTGGACCATGCGCTCCAGCGTCAGCACGGCGGCCTCGGTCTTGACCCAGCCGGGGCAGACGGCATTCACGTTGATGCCGCGCGGGCCCAGTTCATGCGCAATAGAGCGCATGAAGCCCAGATTGGCGTGTTTCGAAGCGCAATAGGCCGAAAATTCCGCCACCGCCGTGCGGGCCCAGATCGAGGCAGTCAGGATAATGCGCCCACCCTTGTCCATCCGGCGTAGCGCGCGGCGGGTCACCAGGTAGGTGCCCATCACGTTGATGTCGATGATGCGGCGGAAGGTGTCTTCGACCACTTGGTTGGGATCTTCCAGTGGGGTGGTGCGCTCCAGCCCGGCATTGTTGATCAGCACATCGAGCGACGCGATCCCGTCTAGGGCCGCGTCGATCTGGGCCGTGTCGGTGATGTCGCAGCGGATAGGGGTGACGGCATTCCCAGTCTCTGAAGAAAGTCTGTCCGCCGCCTCGAACACCCCCGCGTCATCGGCAAGGATTCTCAGGTCGGCGCCCGCCCGGGCAAAGCCACGCGCCACGCCCAGCCCGATGCCCCGGCTGGCCCCGGTAATCAGGACGGATTTGCCCGAGAAATCATAAGAAACCTTTCCCATTATCCAGCCTTTCGGTTGTGCATTATCCGGCCGATCGTGTTCATCAGCACCTGCGCGGCGAGGATCGAGGTGGTGCCGGTGTGGTCGTAATCCGGCGCCACCTCGACCAGGTCTATGCCTACGATGTCACCCCTTTTGGTCAGCCCGTCCAGAAGTTCGAGAACCTCGTAGTAGAAAAAGCCGCCATGGCTGGGCGTGCCAGTGCCCGGCGCGATGGACGGATCGAACCCGTCTATGTCCAGCGTCACGTAATAACGCGCGCCCTGCGGAATGCGCTCTAGCACCGCGGACACGCCCTTCGCGCGGACTTGGCGGACCGACAGTATATCGGATCCCATCTCCCGCGACGCGTCATAGCCGTCCTTCGCGGTGGACGAGACGTTGCGGATACCAAGCTGAGTCAGCCCGGTCACATAATCCTTTTCCGCCGCGCGGCGCATCGGGTTGCCATGGCCGAAGCGGACGCCGTGCCGTTCGTCCACGAAATCCAGATGCGCATCGATCTGCACCACGTGAATCGGCTCCTGATCGTCAAAGGCGTTGATGCAGGGGATGTTGACCGAATGATCGCCCCCCAACGTGACGGGCAGCGCGCCGGCGGCTAGGATCTTGCGCACGCCGAGTTCGATATTGGCATGGCTTGTCTCGGTGTCGGTATGCACGATATCCGCGTCTCCGATATCGACGACGCGCACCTTGTCCGCGGGCAGATAGGTCACATCATCCTCGTGGTCATAGGCGCCGCCATGACCGAAGGAGAACAGGGTCGAGGCCTCGCGGATACCGCGCGGTCCAAATCGCGCACCCGCGCGCCATTGCGTGCCGAAATCAAAGGGCGCGCCCAGAATGGCCACATCGGCGTCGATGGCATCCCAATCCTGCACATAGGGGTTCTTGCCAAAGGTGGAAATGCCGACGAAAGGCAGGTCTAGGCGACCAGTTTCGTATCCGTGTTGCGTCATGCAGTATTTTCCTTCGCCTTGCGGGGTGTTTTTTCGGCAAATATGACCGACAGATCGCGGCGAAACTGCCGGTCGGCGCCTTCTTCATCCTGGTTGTCATCCGAGATGAAGAGGAAAAACCGGATATTCTGCATCTCGAACAACATCTCGGCAAAGGCGCGCGCGTCGAGGTCACGGTTGAGCGTGCCGCGCGCCTGATAGGCTTCCACCAGTTCGGTCATGATGTCGGTCAGCGCATTGTCGAGACTCCGATAGGTGACGCCGAACTGCTTTCCGCCCTGCAGGATGCTGGCCGCCACGACCTCGCGCCAGGTCGGCTTGGCCAGATAATTCATCGCGTGATGGCGCATGATCGAGCCGAACCGCGCCACAGCGTCGACCATACTGTTCGGCAAATCGCCGGTGAGGCCACGCAGTTGGTCGATCAGGCGCACGTCGCTTTCGCGGACGAGTTCCAGAAGCAGGTTCGCCTTGGTTCCGTAATAATTGTAGACGGTCACGGCGGACACGCCGGCATCGGTGGCGATGCTTTCAATGGTGACCGCGTCGTAGCCTTCGTTCTGAAAACGTGTTCGCGCGCTTTCAAGAATGCGCATCGAACGATCCAATTTCTGCTGCTTCCTCAGTCCCACGCGCGCTGCGCCTCCCTCGATTCTGACGCTGTTGGTTCTGTTTTAGGAAACCGGCGCGGCAGGCGTTAAAAAAACTCTGGACAGAAATTATTTTTAGTTACTATAAATTCTTAGTCAACTAAAAATTAAACGATAGACTGGGAGATTGAAATGCTTGGACGAATGAAGGCGACTTGGGTCGCATGGATGGCCATGGCGGCCGCCACAGCCGGGGGAGCGGCAGCGGAACAGGTGAATGTCGGCCTGTGCGTGTCTTGGCCGGGCTATGCTATGCTGGAACTGGCCAAGCAAAAGGGGCTGGCCGAAGAGTACGAAATCAATTCGGTCATCTTCGACGACCCGCTGGGCGGACATGCGGCGCTAGCGGCGGGCCAGATAGACATCTACGAATGCACCGGCGATTATACACCGCTGGCAATCGAACGCGGCACAGGTGTAGTGAACGTGGGCTTCGCGAACCCGTCCTACGGTGTCGATCACATCATCCTGGCCCCAGGTGTGACGGTCGAGAATATTCAAGGTAAGAGCATCGGTGCGCCGCAAGCTTATATCGGCCAGTTGCAGATGGGTGTGTGGCTCGACAATGCTGATGTGCCATTCGACTCGGTCGAATGGGTCAATCTTCTGGCAGACGAGGCGGTAGGCCCCATGCTGTCGGGCGATCTGGCGGCGGCCTATCTCTACGAGCCGTGGATTACCAGAGTCATGGAAAATTTGCCCGGCTCCACCTCGGCAGTCGACACCGGCGAGGACTGGATGCTGGAAACGGGCATCTTCACCGATGTGATCTACATGAACGGTGATTTCATCAAAAACCGCCGCCAGGTTGCGCTCGACATGCTGAAAGCGCGCTACGACGCCGTTGGTTGGTGGAACGAAAACACCGAAGAAGGCAACCAGATTATGTCGGATTTCCTGCGTTGGCCGCTGGCCGATGTAGAATCGGTGATCGGTACAAACGGCAAGTATCTCGAAGGCGGGATTTACATGTACGACTTCGACGAATCCGCGCAACTTTGCGGCGTTCTGGACGGAGAGCCGCCCTTTAACATCGGGAATGGCTCGATCGAGGATGTGATTACCACGATCAACGAGTACTGGGTGCGGATCGGGCTGATGTCAGAGGTGCAGGACGCATCCAAGGGCGTCGACTGTTCGCTCATGGGCGATCTGGTCGAGGCGGGTTATCGCCAGTCCATCGAGGCAAAAGAGTAACGCTCTCAACATCTCAATCGGGGGGCGGTCACGCGCCGGCCTCCGACAGGACCCACACCAGACAGCACAGGCTTATCTCATGCCCCGCACCTCACAGGCCGCTCCGCGCAAGCGCTGGCTGGCATTGCGCGAACCGGTTTCTCAGAGCCAGTCCCTGATCTCGGCCATCTTCATTTGGACCCTGTTCTTCGCGATCTGGGAGGGGGTGTCTTTGGCCGGATTGGTGAACGATCTTCTGGTGCCCGCCCCCCACACGGTGCTGACGACGCTGGTGGATATGTTAATCAACCGCGATCTTCTTTCCGACATCCTGATCAGCGTCTGGCGCGTGGTTTTCAGCTTCGGCATCGCCTGCGCAGTTGCTGTTCCGCTGGGGGTTGCGATGGGTGCGTTTCCTTCCATCGAAGCGGTGTTCAACCCGTTCGTCTCGGCTTGGCGCTATCTGCCCGCGCCGTCTTTCATTCCGATCCTGTTGATGTGGTTCGGCACCGGAGAAACCCCCAAGATCGCGCTTCTAGTGATCGGGGTGGTCTTCTTCCTGATCACGCTGATCATGGATCACACGCGGCAGGTGCGGGCCGAACTTGTCGAAACCGGTCTGACACTGGGCGGCAATCGCTTGACCATCGTGCGCACGATCATCTTCCCGGCGGTCATGCCCAATATCCTGATCGCCATGCGCCAGATGCTAGCCGTGACATGGACCTACCTGGTCATCGCCGAGATCGTGGCCTCCACCACCGGTATCGGCGCGATGATGATGCGCGCCCGCCGGTTCCTGCACACCGATGAGATCATGGCGGGCATCGTGGTGATCGGCGTGTTGGGGCTCAGCTTCGACATCTTGTTCCGCAAGCTGCATCGCTGGCTTTTCCCATATCTCTATCACAGGGGGCATTGACGTGGCCGATCTGAAATTGAAATCGCCCGGCACCGCCGAAAGCGGCCCTGCTGCCAAGTTGCGTATCGAGGGCATTTCCAAGCGCTTTCCCCTAGGCGGCGGGCGCGAGATCCTGGCGATCGAAGAGGCATCCTTCACGGTGGAGCAGAACGAGATTTGCATCATCCTCGGCCCTTCGGGCTGCGGCAAGTCGACGGTTCTGCGGATGATCGCCGGACTGGAGCGGCCCTCCACAGGCGTTTTGAAGCTGGACGGCACGGAAATATTCGGTCCGGACCGCGAACGCGGGATGGTGTTTCAAGCCTATACCTCCTTCGATTGGCTGAGCGTGCGCGGCAACGTGGAATACGGAATGCGCATCAACAGCGTTCCGGTCGAGGAGCGCAAGGCACGAGCACAGAAATTCATTGATCTTGTGCATCTTGGCGGGTTCGAGGATGCTTACCCGTCGCAACTTTCGGGTGGCATGAAACAGCGCGTCGCCATCGCGCGCACCCTCGCCAACGATCCGGCGCTGTTGCTGATGGACGAACCCTTCGGCGCACTGGACGCCGAAACCCGCTGGCATATGCAGGAATTGCTCGTCGGCATCGCCGAGGCGGCCAACACCACCACCGTCATGGTGACCCATGACATCGAAGAGGCCATCTTTCTCGGTGACAAGATCGTATTCATGTCGAGCCACCCGGGCCGCGTGCACAAGATCATCACGCCGGAATTCAAAAAGGGCCGGCGATATGAGAGCAAGGAAGAGGTGCTTGATCTCGACGGATACTCCGAGCTTGAAAAAGAGATCATGCGCCTAATGCGCCAGCAGGGCGGTAAGGATACGCCCTGAACGCCACTCCGCTAAGAAAGACTGAAGGGGACCGCCATGAGCGATCTGGACTACCAACCCGTTTCGGGTTTCGACCTGCCTCGCTTCGCAGGTATTCCCACCTTCATGCGCCTGCCGCATGTGGGCGTCGATGACGCCAAGCTCAGGGAGGTGCAGATTGGCCTGATCGGCGTGCCCTGGGACAGCGGCACCACTAACCGTCCCGGCCCTCGGCACGGGCCGCGCCAGCTGCGCGACCTATCCACGATGATCCGCGCGCAAAACGGGATAACGGGTGTTCGCCCCTTCGAAATGGCCCGCTGCGCCGATCTGGGCGACGTGCCGCCCAACCCCACCGACATCCTGGACACCATGGAGCGGATCACAGGCTTTTACCGCAAGGTTGTCGCCGCCGGCATTGTGCCGCTGACGGCGGGCGGCGATCACTTGTCTTCGCTTCCAATCCTGCGGGCAGTCGCGAAACAGTCGCCGGTGGGCATGATCCATTTCGACAGCCACACGGATCTTTTCAACGGTTACTTTGGCGGCACGAAATACACGCATGGCACCCCTTTTCGCCGTGCCGTAGAGGAGGGTCTGTTGGACCCGGCCCGCGTTTGCATGATCGGAATTCGCGGCACCACCTATGACAATGAAGACCGCGATTTTGCCAAGAGAGCCGGGATCCGAGTTATTCCTATCGAAGAATTTCATGATCGTGGTGTGACTGATGTCATGCGTGAGGCTCGCGAGATCGCGGGTGTGGGTGACACCTATATCTCTTACGATATTGACTTTGTTGACCCGGCGTTCGCTCCTGGCACCGGTACTCCCGAAGTTGGCGGGCCGAACAGCTTTCAAGCGCTCGAAGTGGTTCGCCAATTAAACGGAGTACGGATCGTGGGTGCAGATGTGGTTGAAGTATCACCTCCGTTCGATCCTTCGGGTAATACCGCCTTCCTCGGAGCATCTGTCATATTTGAGTTGCTTTGCATGATGGCGAAGGCATTTGTGAAGTAAACGGACCAAGAACGCTGGAATCGGACTTCTGGCAGGGCATCGCTTGGCAAGGCCTGCGAATTTCGCAAACTTTTTTGGGGCAGCCCGTTCAAATGGAATGGGCGGATTGAGGGGGGGGGTGATGCCAGGCACCTTGCAAACGGTGTTTTTTGTCGAACCAGCCGTAGGAATTTCTTGAGGCCGGGAAGAAACCCCTGATGGGCGACAAAGCACGTGAGGTGACCAATTCCAAACTCAAGGGCTTTGAGACAGAGGAGACGCACTGAAGGAGGTGGTCGCTGATCTAATGCTTGGTATCCGGTTAACTTTCGGACTTGTCGCGCGAACCGGTCGTGTAGTCCGGCGAGATCCAGTCGGCAGGAACCAATCAGCAGGAAGCCAAAAAATGGCTTCCTTCCCATTAAATTCAGTCTGCCCTCTGAGCGCAGTCAAGGGGGCCCACCAGACGTTAAAGTCCTATTTTTGAATTACAGCCACCAGAGCCTCGAGGAAGCTCTGTGTCTTGGTTGGTGCAAGCCAGCGCATCACGGCGACAACGTCATCCTCCGGATCGATCCAGATGCAATGCCCGCCCGCTCCCAGAGCACTGAAGGCGCTGGATGGCAAATTGGGGTTGGCGTCACCCCCGCGGTTCAGCCACCACAGGAAACCGTACTTGTCGAGTGTAGGTGTCGGGGAAACGGACTGCGCCATCCAGTCTTCGGGCAGGATCTGACGGTCGTCCCAGCGACCGTTCTGACTGATGAACAGTCCAAAGCGTGCGTGATCATCGGCACTGATGACCAGACCGCCGCCCCAATGGCCGCCGCCGGTGACAGATTGCACTTTCTGTCCGTCAATCTCTACCCAGGATGTGGAGTACCCGTCCCAGCGCCAGCCGTTCGACGCGCCGATCGGGTCCATTATCCGTTCGCGCAGGATATCCGGCAGGGGACGGCGGAACCGACACAGCAAGGCATAGGCGAGGGCATTCACCCGCACGTCGTTGTATTCGTAGTAAGTTCCGGGGCGGCCAACCTGGCGCAGTTGCCCTTTCCGACTATTGTCCGCGCCTACCCCAATTTGGCGGAAATGGTCGATCTGGTCGTCCTTGCCGAAGAGCTCTCCGCGCCATTCGCTGTTCATCTGCAGCATGTGGCGCCAGGTTATCCCTCGGTTGTGATCGCTGGAAAAATGTGGCCCCTCAACGGTGACGCTGACGGGTTCGTCCAAGTCCGTGATGAGCCCGTCCTTCACGGCGATGCCGGCGAGGACAGACAGGTA
Organism: Roseovarius sp. SK2; assembly: GCF_028807495.1. Lineage (NCBI taxonomy): Bacteria > Pseudomonadati > Pseudomonadota > Alphaproteobacteria > Rhodobacterales > Roseobacteraceae > Roseovarius > Roseovarius sp. SK2. Next base: position 529,290 of record NZ_JARAMK010000002.1, on the reverse strand, counting down.
GCTCTTAGCGATCGAAAACGTCATGTCAGGCCGATCTGTGTCACCCCATTCCGCGACACGTTCGCCGCGATGCAGGATAACGCCGGCAGGACCGCCGCGCTCTGTCACTGGACCGACGACTTCGGCCCAGGGACCGGACTCGTTCCATTCCGCACTTCCCGCATACGTGCAGTCCGCGTGGTACATGCTCCGTGGCCAGCTGGTTTCATTTGCGAGGGCGATATCGACAACAGGTCGAAGGGCCGGATCTACGGCTTGAGAGGTCATGTTGGGTCTTTCTATTGCTTGAGTTTTGGATGCCTCGACGGCGTGGTTTGTCTTGCCGGGAAGGCTTAGGGCTGCGCGCCGTCATTGACGTGTTTCGCAGAGAGAAGGATCAGTTCAGCCAACCGGTTGATCGCGGGAGTTCTGGTTCGCCAACGGGGGAAGAAAATCACGTATTCCAGCGTCAGCTTTGGTACGAAAGGGCGGATGACCATGTTCGGTCTGATACTGGACCGCGCGACAAACCCATCGGAAACGGAAACCCCCAATCCTCGTGCCGCAAGTTCGCAGGCCACGACCCCATTGGGTGTTTCAAGCCGGATGTTGGGAGTTGCTCCCTTCCTTCGAAACAGTGCGTCAATTCGCTGGCGCATCACTGTACGAGGGCTGTTGATGACCAAGGGTTCGTCAATCAAGTCTTCAAGCGATACCTCGTCTTGCGTGGCCAAAGGATGATCTTCGTGCATCACAGCGACGGCATCTACTGATGCCATCGGTTCAATGTCTATGGAGCTGTCATCCAGTGGCAGCACCGAAATCCCGACGTCGAATTGCTCGCGGCCAAGCCAGATGTCGATGTCGATGCGCGTCCGGCTGTCAATAGTGGCGGTGAACTGGGGGTCTTCTTCTGTGATGGTCGCAATGGCTTCGGCGACGAGGGCATTGGTCACGTGCGGCGCAGTCAGGATACGCACATGGCTGCGTTGATGGGCCTTGATGCGCCGTGCCTCGTTCTCGACTTCGTCAAGTGAAGACAAAGCACGTTCGACCTGTGAGTAGAGTTCGCGGGCTTCGCGAGTTGGATTGAGGCGCCGACCCTTGCGCACAAAAAGAGTAAAGCCGACCTCGTCCTCCAACATGGACAGAAGCCTGCTGACCTGTGGTTGGGTCCGATGCAGCCGCTCGGCCGCGTCGTTTACCGACCCGCCCTCCATGAAGGCGCGGAAGGCCAGAAGACTTTTGTGGTTCATTACGTCGACCTCAAAATTCATGCGTTTTTAGCATGTATAAGTACAAAAACCGCATTTGACTTATATGATAGGCCTGCGGCAGGTTCGTGCAAAGCAGAAAATGTCGGCGGGAAGCTGGCGCGGGAATAGGGTGGCTGATGTCAGACTTCGACGGCAATAGTGCGGCTTGGGTTACAACGCCGTCGCAATACCTGGAACAGCGTCCGGCAACGTACACGCTGCCTGAACAGCCCCAGTCGCAATATGTCGAGATGAAGGACGGGTGCCGGCTGGCCGTCGATACCTACCTGCCACAAGCGGACGCGCCGAGTTCCAGCGACTTTCCTGCGATCTTGATCCTGACACCCTATTACCGTCGGTTTTCACTTCGGGATGGATACAGCGCGGCGACAGAGCGCAGCCCGAATATTGCTCTTTACCGTGACTTCTTTGTGCCGCGCGGATACGCGTTGGTGGTCGTGGATGTCCGTGGCACCGGGGCGAGTTTCGGAACCCGGGACAGCTTTCGCTCGCCGAAGGAGCGGGAGGACTTTTACACGATCGCGGACTGGATTGTCGATCAGGATTGGTCGGACGGGACAATCGGTTCCACCGGCATCTCGTACCTCGGGGCGGCCGCGTGTTTCCTTGCAAGTACCGGGCATCCCGCGGTCAAGGCCATCGCGCCGCTCTTCGCAGTCTGGAACACGTACGCGGATCATTTTTATCCGGGTGGTGTGCTGCTGAATCAACTCGCTACGACATATGATGCTATCATGGTCGGGCTGGACCACGATCGTCCCGATGTGCTGGAGGCGTTCTCGTACTTCAATAACCCAGATTTTGCTGGTCCGCAGCCCGTGGACGAAGACCCTGACGGAGCGCTGAAACGCGCGGCAGTGAAGGAGCATCTGGGCAATTTCCACATGCCTGATTTCATCACCGAGTTCAGATTCACCGATGATCGCCTGCCATATGATCCCGATTTCGGCAGTCATTCGTTTAGCCCGTATCACTATGCCGACAAGATTTCATCTGATGTCGCAGTCCTGTCCGTCTCAGGCTGGTTCGATGGCGCGGGCTTCGCCAACGGCTCCATCGCGCGGTTCCTGTCCCTGCCGAATCCTAACCAGCATGTGCTGCTGGGGCCTTGGGATCATGGCGCACGCAGCAACGTATCGCCTTGGCGCGAAGAAGTGAGCAGTGAGTTTCCCATGATGGGCGCGGTCTTGCGTTTCTTCGACCACTACCTGATGGGGCTTGAAACGCAGCTTCAGGAAGAAGCGCCCATCCACTACTTCGCGCTGCACGCCGAAGAATGGCGCACGGCTCGGCAATGGCCCCCGCTGTCCGAGACCCGCCGTCTTTATCCCGACCGGGAGAGCGCTTTGTCCTTCGAGCCGGGTGCCCAAGGCGAGGACAGCTTTCGCGCCGATTTCACGCGGGGAACCGGTTCCGGGACGCGCCACGAGCGTTTGTCGGCGCAGCCGATCACGGATTACTACACTGACTGGTCCGAGAAGGAGAGCGGTCTGCTTTCATGGACGTCGCCACCGCTGAGATCCGCGTCCGAAATTGCCGGACATCCGGTCGTGAATCTGTCGATAAAGTCCAGCGAGGCCGACGCGGTACTGCACGTCTACCTGTCCGAGCTGGAAGCGGATGGCAGCCTGCGATACGTCACAGAAGGTGTGTTACGCGCCCTGCACCGCAAGACAATTCCTGCGCCAGCGGATCAGAACTGGACATGGCCGTATCGCGATTACAGTCGCAAAAACAGCTCGCCCCTGGTGCCTGGCGAACCCGCAGAGCTCAGGTTCGCATTGTTGCCGACCGCTTGGCGCTTTGCCCGCGGCAGCCGAATTCGCGTCTCCGTCGCGGCAGCGGATGCCGACCACTATGTGCAGTTGCCTTATGGGCGCCCGCCCGAGATTACGATCCTACGTGGCGCTGATGACGCCACCTGGTTCGAACTTCCGTGGCGCGGGACCGAATAGGCAAACAACAACATCACCAACAAGGAGGAATACCAAGTTATGCTACTTTCGAGAACCATATTAGCGAGTGGGATCTTAGCGATCACTGCCGCATCGGCACAGGCTGGCAAGGAAAACGACACGTTCGTCTGGTCCACGTCCACGGAAATGGACACGGCGGACATCTACTACGGCAACCAGCGCGAGGCGCTGATCAATGCCTACGCGATGTGTGACGGCTTGTTGCACCGCGACCCGATCACCAATGAATTCCAGGCCTTGCTGGCAACCAGTTGGGAATGGACCGACGATACCACGCTTGAGCTGGAGTTGCGTGAAGATGTCAAATTCCACGATGGCACCGACTTTGATGCGGAAGACGTGGCCTATACCCTGAATCACGTGGCCGATCCCGACAGCGATATGAAGATCCGCGTCCTGGTGGATTGGATCAACAATGTCGAGGCGGTGGACACCTACACAGTTCGCATCAACGCCAAGCGACCGACACCGGCGGCGTTGCAATACCTGACGGGTACCTCGCCGATCTACCCGTCCGGCCACTATGAGGATGCGCCTGTCGTGCCGGGAGCCGATGGCGAGGACCGGCGCGACTGGGGGGCTGTGCAACCAGTCTGCACCGGCCCCTACAAGCTGGCGGAGTACGTGGCGGGCGAGTCCCTGACCTTGGAAGCCAACCCCGACTATTTCGAGGACAGCCCCAAGGGCAAACCGTCAATCGGGACCCTTGTCTACAAGACGATCAAGGACCCTGAAACCCAGATTGCCGAGGTCGTGACCGGCGGTGTCGACTGGATCTGGGGCGTTCCGCCCGAGAACGCGGAAATGCTGTCATCCATGGGCAACTTGACCGTTGTATCCGCGCCGACGATGCGGATGTCCTTCCTGTCCCTGGATGCAGCGGGCCGGACGGGCGATACGCCGATGACTGAACTGAAGGTTCGCCAGGCAATCGCCCATGCCATCAACCGCGAAGCGATAGCCGAAAATCTGGTAGGCGACGGTGCCGAGGTTCAGAAATCCATGTGTGCGCCGGTCCAGTTCGGTTGCGAAACGGACGTGAAGCAATACCCCTACGATCCGGAAAAAGCCAAAGCTATGTTGGCGGAGGCCGGCTATCCCGATGGCTTCAGTGTCCCGTTCCATGCGTATCGTGACCGCGCATATAGCGAGGCGGTCCTTAACGATCTGCGCGCAGTAGGTATCGAGACCGATCTTCAGTTCCTGCAATGGCGTGCGCTGCGTCCGAAGATTGTCGATGACGAAGTGCAGATCGGACATCTGACCTTTGGCTCGAACGGGATTCTCGATGTTTCCGCTTCGACCAGCTACTACTTCACGGGCAGCCCGGACGACTACGCGCGTGATGAAGAGGTCAAGGCCTGGCTTGATGAGGCAGACCGTACCACCGATCAGCAAGAGCGCGAGGAACTGTATTCCAAAGCTCTGAACAAGATCGCGGATCAGGCCTACTACATCCCGCTGTTCATGTACGGCCGGACCTACGCCTTCAACAAGGATCTGGACTATCCGGTAACGCCGGATGAGATGGCGCACTTCTACTTGGCCAAGTGGAAGTAACCCAACCCGATCCAGCAAGAATGCATGTGGGGGGCTTACTGTCCTCCACGTGTTTCGCCAGGAGACCCTATGCTCGTTTATTTATCCAAGCGGCTCTTGATGACGATCCTCGTCATCGCCGTGACTTCGGTGATCGCTTTTCTTCTTGTACACCTTTCCGGTGATCCGGCGGCGGCGATGGCCGGCGAGGGGGCCAGTCAAGCAGATATCGAGGCTGTTCGGGCGACCTATGGTTTTGATCGGCCGCTTTATGTCCAGTACTTGGATTGGGCGGGCCGCGTCCTGACAGGTGACCTTGGCCGTTCAACCTATCTGCGTGCTGATGTGACCGACGTTCTGGCCCGGCACGTGCCGGTAACGGCCACGCTGGGCGTCTGCGCTTTGGCATTCGCACTGGCCTTGTCGATCCCGCTGGGGGTTCTCGCTGCTTTGCGACCCAACACAGTTATTGACCGGTTTTCGCTCTGGTTGGCGGTGGCAGGGCAGGCGCTGCCGTCGTTCCTGTTCGCTTTGGGCTTAATGTACCTCTTTGGTGTCTACCTGCGCGTGCTACCAATCTCGGGCAGCGAGACTTGGTGGCATTTCATCATGCCCTCAGTAGCGCTGGGCTACTATGCCACCCCGGCGATCATGCGCCTTACGCGTTCGGGCATGCTGGACGTGATGCAGTCGGATCACGTGCGTACCGCGCGGGCATATGGCCTTTCACCCTGGCGCGTGGTCGTACGGCATGGTCTGCGCCACGCGATCATTCCCGTCGTTTCATTGGCTGCCGTGCAGCTAGGTTTCATGCTGGGCGGATCGATCGTGATCGAAACGATTTTTTCTCTCAAAGGGATCGGACACCTCGCGTGGGAGTCCATTCAGCGCGCCGATATCGAGGTGATCCAGGCGATCCTCTTGGTCATCGCGGCGGCTTATGCCGTGCTCACCCTTCTTGCCGACCTTCTCAATGCGGCCCTTGACCCGCGGATCCGGATCTCATGACTGATTTGACCACCTCCACGCAAGACGCGTCCCCTGTGTCGATGTCCCCTGGCCGGGTCGCGTTGCGCCGCGCCATGCGCCACGGCGGCTTCTGGGTCGGCGGCACAATCATTTTCGTGATCGTCCTGATGGCGATCTTTGCGCCGCTGCTGACGCCCTACGATCCTTCGGTTCAAAGCCTGTCAGAAGGCTTCGTGCCTCCCGTTTGGGCAGAGACCGGCAGTTGGGAGCATCCTCTGGGGACCGACAATCTTGGCCGGGACTACTTTGCGCGGCTTTTGTACGGCGCGCGGATCTCACTCGGGCTCGGTCTTCTGACGGTAATCATCTCGGGTACGATCGGAACAGCGATGGGCATCACCGCCGGGTATTGGGGCGGATGGCCCGACATGTTCATCAACTTTTTCATCACGGTGCGGCTTACACTGCCGGTGGTTCTTGTGGCGCTCGTCGTGGTGGCCCTGATCGGCAGTTCGCTCTGGCTGCTGATCCTCGTGATCGGCCTGTTGCTGTGGGATCGTTTCGCGATCGTCGTTCGTAGCGCGACGCAGCAACTGGCGCAGCGTGAGTATATTACATCCGCGCGTGCAATCGGCAGTTCAACGCCGCGGATCCTTTTCCGGGAAATACTGCCGAATATCACGGGCCCGTTGGTGGTGGTGACCTCCATCGAAATCGCACACGCCATTCTATTGGAAGCCGCGCTGTCCTTCCTAGGGTTGGGTGTGCAACCGCCTGACGTATCGTGGGGGCTGATGGTGGCAGAGGCGAAGGCGCAGCTGCTGTTCCGCCCCTGGATGATCGCGATCCCGGGCGCCGCCCTGGTTTTTCTGATCTTCGCGATCAACCTTGTCGGTGATGCGCTGCGCGACGTTACAACGCCAGAAGGAAAGGCCTGACATGACCGATGGTACGCGAATTCTGAGTGTCCGAGGGCTCAATGTGCAGATCCCGGTCCCGGGATCGACCTTGAGACCGGTCCGAGACGTAAGCATCGATGTCGGGCGTGGCGAGACGGTTGCCGTGGTCGGAGAATCGGGCTGCGGCAAGAGCCTGACGGCCTTGGCGATCATGGGTCTTCTGCCGCGTCAGGCAAAGGTGCAATCCGACGCTTTGCGCCTGAACTCGGAGGCGCTCGCCGAAGCCAGTTCAAAGCGCTGGCGGCAGCTGCGCGGTGACCGGATTGCCATGATCTTTCAGGACCCGATGACGGCATTGGATCCCTGTTATCGCATCGGAGACCAGATGTGCGAGATCCTGCAGCAGCACCGCAGAATTTCGCGATCCGGCGCCATGGCGCGGTCGCTGGACCTTCTGGGCAAGGTGGGCATTCCCGCGCCGGAAGAGCGGTTGAAGCAATATCCGCACCAGTTGTCGGGCGGGTTGCGCCAGCGGGTCATGATTGCGATGGCGCTGTTGTGCGAGCCCGAGCTTATCATCGCGGACGAACCGACGACCGCCTTGGACGTAACAATCCAGGCGCAGATCCTGCGGCTATTGCGGGATATTCAGCGCGAGACGAACATTGGCCTTTTGCTGATCACCCACGACCTTGGCGTCGTGGCTGGCATGGCTGACCGGATCGTCGTGATGTATGGCGGCGAAGTTGTGGAGGTCGGCACCTGCGACCAGGTGCTGGCCCAGCCCCTGCATCCTTATACCGAAGGGCTCGTGCGTTCGATCCCCGTGCCCGGTGAGACAAAACAGGGCGAGGCGCTCGGGTATATTCCCGGGATCGTACCGCGGCAGGTGGGCGAGCGCACAGCCTGCGGTTTTGTGGATCGCTGTCCCTATGCGACCAGCGCATGCCGCGAGGGACCGATCGCTATGCGAGACGCTGGCGATGGGCGGCTCATGCGGTGCATTCTGCCCACGGATGGCAGTGCGCGCGACCCGGATGTCTGGATCCTGCCAGATGAAACGTCTCCCCAAAGCGCAACCAACACCGGGAGCCTGTGATGCCCGAAGTTCTGACGATGCGAGGTGTTACCCGCGACTACAGCGTGGGCAGCGGGTTCACGCGCAAACAGACATTGCGTGCCCTGCGGGGCGTCGATCTGGGTGTTGAACGCGGTAAGACCCTTGGTTTGGTGGGGGAATCCGGCTGCGGGAAAAGTACGCTCGCCAAGATCTTGCTGGGTGTAGAGGAGCCATCGAGCGGTGAGGTTCTGGTCGGTGGTAAACCGATCCAAAATTACGACCGGATCGAACGCGCCCGCCTGATCCAGCCTGTATTCCAGGATCCGTATTCATCGCTCAATCCTCGGATGACCGTGGAAGCGATCATAGCCGCGCCGATGCGCGTGCGCGGCGAGGGCGGACGCTCGCTTCAGGCGAAGGTTCGAGAGTTGGCCGGTGAGGTCGGTTTGCCGCGGCACCTCGTGGAGGCCTATCCCAGCCAGCTATCGGGTGGACAGCGACAGCGCGTGGCCATAGCGCGCGCGTTGATCGGCGAGCCTGAGATCCTGATTTGCGACGAGCCTACCTCGGCTCTGGACGTCTCGGTGCAATCGCAGATCTTGAATCTGCTTCACAATCTCAAGCGACAGTTGAATCTGACGATGATCCTGATCAGCCACAACCTTGCCGTCGTCCACCACCTCGCAGATGACGTTGCGGTCATGTATCTTGGCCAGATCGTCGAGCGTGGACAGAGCCGCGATATCTTCGAGGCGGCGCGGCATCCTTATTCCGACGCCTTGCTAAAGGCTGTGCTACCGCCGAGAGCCGGTGTGCGCCTGCCCGAAATGGGATTGGAGGCCGAGTTCCCGAGCCCGGTCAATCCGCCAAGCGGCTGCACCTTCCATCCCCGGTGCCAGAAGGCGCGCGCCCTTTGCGCGGAACAAGTCCCCTGTCGAACTGACGCGGATGCCGAACACAACTTTCGCTGCCACTTTCCAAACAACTCGAAAGAAGAAGAATGTCCGCCAGTTTGATCGACTATCGGGTCACCGATCGCCGCGCCTTTGCCGCTGGTAAGAGTTTTGGTGAAACAGGTGCTTACGAGCGTCTGAAGGGGAGGGTGGTCTTCCGTGTCGATCCTGCGGCGCCCGGCGTTCGGGATGTGACAGATATCGAACTGGCCCCTCGGGACGAGACCGGACGGGTCAGGTTTGCAGCGGACTTTTGCATTCTGCGCCCGGTGGATCCTGACAGGGGCAACGGCCGAATTTTTTATGATTATGGCAACAGAGGCGACAAGCGGGCGTTGCAGTTTTTCAATATCGCCACGGGCAGTAATGACCCGTTGGAAGAAATCCATGCCGGCGATGGGTACCTGATGAACCGGGGTTATACGGTCGTCTGGATGGGATGGCAGGGCGATTTGCTGCCCGGTGACGGTCGCCTGTTACTGGACGTTCCGGTGGCCACGGATGAGGGCGCGCCGATCACTGGGACGATCTGCACAGAATTCATCGCGTCGGAGCACGGACGGCATGAGATGCCGCTCAGTACGCTGGCGTCCACGCGAAGCTATCCGGCCGTTTCGCTGGATACGACGCGCGCGACCTTGAGCCGGCGCGCCTACGCCAATGCGCAGAGGGAGGAGATTTCGCCGGACGCGTGGGCATTCGCGCGGCTGGAGCGCGGTGGAAGTGTCGACAGCAAAAAAACGGACACCGCTCTGATCCCATCGGACAGCAACATCTATCTGCACGATGGTTTTGAACCCGGCTGGATTTACGAACTGGTATACGAGGCCCGCGACCCGCTGGTGCTGGGTCTTGGACACGTCGCAGTGCAGCAGTTCATAAGCTTTCTGAAAAAGGGCGATGCCAAGGTGGACGGGCAGCCGGCGCTTGCGCTCCTTCCATATGAAAAAGCTTATGCATGGGGGCGCTCGCAGACAGGGCGATGCATACGGGATTTCGTCTATCTGGGTTTCAACGATGACGGCCAGGGAAACCGGGTTTTCGATGGCGTTATGCCGCACGTGGCGGGCGGCGGCAAGATGTGGATGAACCATCGTTTTGCAAATATCACGCTGCTGCCCGGTCAGGAGCACGAGAACCACTATTCGCCCGTAGACAGCTTCCCTTTCTCGTATGCCCACAGCAAGGATCACCTGACGGGCGCCGAGGACGCCATTCTGAAGCGGCCCGAGACCGACCCGCTTGTGATCCATACCGATACTTCCTGTGAATACTGGCATCGGCGTGCGTCTTTGGTGCATACCGACACGCGTGGCGAAGATCTGCAGCAACCCGACGGCGTGCGGATCTACCTTTGGGCCAGTTCTCAGCACTTCGCGGATCCGTTGATGACTTCGCCCAGTGCCGGGCTCGGTCAGACCATGTGCAACGTGGTGGCAACACATTACTTTTTCCGCGCTGTGCTCGACCGGCTTGATACTTGGGCAACCGATGGTGTCGCGCCGCCGCCGAGCGTGTACCCGAAGCGGGCAGATGGGAACCTGGTATCGGCAGAAGATTGGCGTGCGGTCTTTCCCGCTATACCGGGCGTGGCTCTGCCGCAGGGACCAAGCAGGTTGGAGCAACTCGACTTTGGTCCCGATTTTGCCGAAACGGGCGCCATCAGTGCCCCTGCGCGCATTGTTTCGGAGCAGGGATACGCCGTTTTGGTACCTGCCGTGGATGAAGATGGAAATGACCTTGGCGGGCTGCGCGCGCCTATGGCCGCAGCGCCATTAGGCACCTATACCGGGTGGAGTTTGCGCCGCCGAGACATGGGTCATGGCGCGATGGTCGGGATCACCGGCAGCTACATTCCGTTGCCGGATACCGACGAAGAACGGGCCCAGACCGGCGACCCCCGCGCGTCCATCCTGTCGCGCTTTGGGGATTCCGCTGCCTACGAGGAGGCAATCCGTGATGCTGCGGAGGCACTTTGCGAGAAGGGTTACATACTGAAAAGCGACATCGCAAACTGTGTGGCATTCGCGCAGGATTGGGGGCGTCCAAGACATCTGACGCGCCTGCCTGTTGCGGCTGCCCTTAGCGGATTCGACAATGGAGACATTACCACATGACACGGGATGCGATGATTGTCTGCCCGCAGCCTGAGGCCGCCGAGACGGGCGCGGATATTCTTCGGATGGGGGGAAATGCCATCGATGCCGCCGTAGCCTGCGCCTTTGCGCAAGGCGTGGTCGATCCTTTGATGTGCGGCATTGCGGGCTTTGGTAGCATGGCCGTTTACCGGTCCGAAACCGGAAAGACGGAATACCTCGATTTCCACGCCCGCGCGCCGCTTTTCGCACATGCAGACATGTGGGCTGATCTGGTCGAGGGCGAAACCCGTGACGGTTTCGGTTTCGTTTTGAAGGGCCAAATTAATGACATTGGCTATCAGTCCATCTGCGCACCTCCAGCATTGCGGGCCCATGCAGAGTGTCATGCCAAGTATGGAAAACTGCCGTGGGAAACCGTGCTGGCGCCGGCCATCGAATGGGCAGAAGAAGGATATTTTGTACGCCCTGCCATGCAGACCTTCTTTGCCGAAGGATCCGGCATGGGGCGTGCCGCTACCGCCGAGAGACTGGCCTTCAGTGCGGCGGGTCGCGCGCTTTATTGCCGGGAGGATGGGCAGCCCAAGGCGACCGGCGCAGAGATCCGCAATCCGGATCTTGCCAAGACGCTGCGCACGATCGCGAGCGAAGGTGCAGACACGTTCTATAGGGGCAAGATCGCGGAACAGATCCTTACGGATATGCGGGCCAACGATGGCTTGCTGGTCGCGGCTGATCTGGCCGGTTGCGCACCCGATTGGCGCGCTCCACTTGAAGGCAGCTATCGCGGGCGAAGAATTGTGACGAACCCGCCACCGGGTGGCGGTGTGATGCTGCTGGAGATGTTGAACATTCTTGAGAATTTCGACCTAGCGGATATGGGACACAACAGCCCGGCCTATCTCGCTCTGGTGTCTGAAGCGATGAAACGCGCAACGATTGACAAGGACCGCTTTGTGGGCGACCCGCGATTTGTGCACGTGCCGCTCGACCGCCTAACGGACAAGGACTACGCCGCAGACCTCGCCGCCGAGATAAATCGTGGCGAACGAGCGACGGTGCAACGCCTGCAGGCAACGGATGTGGTGCCACGCGACACGACTCATATCTCGGTGACAGACGACGAGGGTAACTGCGTGTCCATGACACATTCGCTCGGGATGCCCTCCGGCGTAATCACGCCAGGGTTGGGCTTTATGTATAATGGATGCATGGGCGTGTTTGACCCGCGCCCGGGCCGAACCGGATCCATTGCTCCCGGCAAATCGCGTTTCAGCGCGATGTGTCCCACTATAATGTTCGATGGCGAGGACCCGGCAATGATCTTGGGCGCGCCCGGCGGGACACAAATCGTAATGGGTGTTCTTCAGACAATCTTGAACAGCGTAGATTTCGGCATGTCGGTTTCCGAGGCCGTCTCCGCTCCGCGTTTTTCATCGACCGGAAATGCAATCGATGTTTCCAACAGGATCCCACGATCTGTGACTAAGGTACTGGAGGGCGATGGCCGGGATGTCATCCGAAATCCTTATGGTCATACGATTGGCTGGGTCCACGCGATCAGCGTTGCGGACGGGCGGATAGACGGCATGGCTGATCCAGGCCGCGACGGAGTCGCCTGCCGTGTGACACCTGCGGAAGTGATTTCGAAATAACCGCAGAAGGACCGTTTCTTTGTACAGAGCGACCGATGGAGATTTAACTATGAACTATGGCTCCACGCGGCCAGATTGCCTTGATTTCAACCCGTTCAAGGCGATTATCACACCTCGACCCATCGGGTGGATCGGCACGCTGGATGGCAGCGGTCGCGCTAATCTGGCGCCCTATTCCTTTTTCAACGGTCTGGGCGCCTATCCCGAGCAGGTTTACTTTGCGAGCGATGGCGCCAAGCACAGCTTTGTCAATGCAAGGGACCGTGGCGAGTTTACATTTTCCTTGGCGACAGAAGATCTGGCGCAGGCGATGAACATTTCCTCAGAGAGTTTGCCGTACGGGACGAGCGAGTTCGATGCAGCGGGTCTCGAAAAGGGCTATCCGGTTGAGATTGCGACGCCTTTCGTGGCGGAAAGCCCCGCAGCCTTTGAATGCGTTACGATCCAGACCCTGCAGTTGGAAGATCGAACCGGGAAACTGATCGATCGTTACATGGTCATTGGCGAGGTGGTCCGTACCCATATCCGCGATGAGTTCATCCGCAATGGCCGTTTCGACACTTTGAAAGCCCGTCCGATAGCGCGGATGGGATATCGCGACTACACGACCGTAAACGAAGCTTGGGAACTGGTGCGTCCTGATGACTGAAGACAGATGACACCCCCAATCACCTGAAATGTTGTCACGATTTCCAAATGCTCAATAAGATAAGATCGCGCCCGTACTTGAACCGATGCGTTCAACTGTTCATGGTGTACTCTGGCGCGCTTCTATTCGGAATCTTCGCGCATTGGATTCGCTTTCCGCTGCCTTGGATGATCGGGGCGATGGTCTTTGCCTCCTGTGTCCGGCTGGCTGAGCGGCCATTGCCGGTTCCGGGCCAAACGCGTCAGATCGGGCAGATCCTGGTGGCGACATCGGTTGGCTTGTCTTTCACGCCGGATGCGGTGGCCGCGATGGGTTCCTTGTTGGTTCCAATGTTCGGCACCGCGATTGCGACCATTGGCTTGGGGTTCGTAGTCGCGATGTTCCTGATGCGGGTTAGTAAAACCGACGTGGTCACGGCCGTGCTTGCGTCTATACCGATGGGCCCGGTGGAAAGTGCCAATCTGGCGGAGAGGTACGGTGTGCGCCCCGGTCCCGTCGTTTTTGCGCAGACCCTCCGGATCATGCTTTTGGTGGTCCTAATTCCACCAGCGATTGTTGCAATAGACGGGACTATAAAGGACCCAGTCGCAGCCTTGAGCCAAATGAGCTGGACCGCCTCGGGCGCGACTCTCCTGGCAGTGGCAGGTCTGGCTGGAGCGTTTCTTGCCAGAGCAGTACGCCTTGCCAATCCTTTCTTCGTAGGGTCGCTGGGTGGGGCAGCTATGGCCGCAGCCTTCGGTTTTCCGATTACAGCGTATCCCTATCCCATTCTGGTATTGGCCCAGATCTTCTTGGGTGTTTGGCTGGGGGCGGTTTTCGACCGGGATCTTCTGCGAGGCGCACGCGGTTTCATTCCGGGTGCAATTCTAGCATCATTGCTGTTGATTGTCCTATGCGTCGGAATGGGCGTGGCGCTCGCGTGGATTACAGGAGAGACTTGGCAGGTGATGTTGTTATCCACGGCACCAGGTAGTGTCACTGAAATGGCGCTGACTGCGAAAATCCTGCAAGACGGGCTAGCAGTTGTAACAGCGTTTCATGTGGTCCGGATTTTCATTATCTTGCCGTTTGCCGGAAGTATTATTGGGCTAACCGTACGATTTTTTGGGCAATCGGAACCTCGGTAGAACGAAGAAAAATTCTTCGTATCGTTGATACTTGTTCCATCTAAACATACCAAAAAACAATTCATTAGCGAACGGGCGATGAAATTTGTCTCGAGATTTATCGAGTATGCCAATAGTGCCGTGCGACATGCTGATCAGACGCCTGGTAATTTTTGCATAACGTTCATTATGGTAACGGCGTCGTAGGGCGGAGAGCGGTCGTTCGCTACGCACTTCGCGAACGGCCGCAAGAGCGCAGGAACCGGTGGTTGCGTTGTCAGATTTTCCGGTTGGGGCGACGGCGATCGCGGGAAAAATTTGCTTGGCTGGGTTGATCATTGCGGCTGCTGCCAGCGCTTCGGCGCCAAGGGTATCAAATCCTCGGAAACACAGCTTGGCACCTGCCACCACCCGTAAGCCGTTCAGCCGAGAATTGCGGCCGCCGTGTCAAGCAAGTTCGGCAGAAATTTCTCAAGTACCTGCTTTTCATTGTACGCAATGCCGGAGATGGAGATCTGCACCGCTGCATGGGCTTGGCCATCTGTGCCTCTCACAGGTGCGGCGAGACTGATTTCATTGAGCAACATCTGATCCCGCGTGATGCAGTATCCGTCTTCGCGGGTCGACTTTATGCTTCTTGCGATTTCACTTCGGTTCATGAGCGTCTTCCGCGTCGCCTGAACCAGAGGCCAGCGGGCGCAGGCTTGATCGATGTCCTCATTGCTTCGGGTCGATAGCATCACCCGCCCGGAGGCCGTGTTCAGCGCGGGCACACGCCGCCCCACGACACTCGCCGCGAAATGCGTTCGCTGGTTGGGCAGCCGCAACGAGTAGATGATATGGTCGCCCGAGATCTGCGCGAGGTTCACCGTCTCGCCCCAGGCCCGGCTGAATTCGATCAGCTTGGGCAGGGCGCGGGCAATCAGAGGGTCGGACCAGTAATAAGCATAGGCCAGCTCGAGCCACGCCTGGCTTGGGCGGTACAGACGCGATTTCGGATCGCGGTCCAGCATCCCCTCGACATGCAGCGTGTGTGCCATCCGCTGCACTGCGCTTTTCTCCAGCCCGGTGCGCTCCACCAAGTCGGTGAGCGACAATGCGACATGTGATTCGTCGAATGCCCGAAGTATCTGAAGGCCCCGGGCAAGCGTACTCGCGTAGAGGCTATCCTTTTTCTTTTCCATGCTTTTCCTCCCGCTTGGGCTGTACCACGCCGGAGAGATTCACCCGGCCCTTGACGTCAGCCCGTTACCCATTGCTATACTGATCAAATAACAATCGGCAATATCAAATAGTGATAACTGCCATCATGCAACAGGGAGTCCCCATGCTCGGAAAGACCACAACAACCGCAACTCTCCTTGCCTCGGTCCTGGCGGCCGGCGCCGCCATGCCCGCTCTCGCGGACAAGGCCTCGGGCACGCTCAACGTCGCCTTCACCAAGGAGCTGGAGAACGTCGACAGCTACTTCAATTCGTCGCGCGAAGGTGTCGTGCTGCAACGCGCCATCTGGGACGGGCTGATCTATCGCGATCCTGAAACCAACGAATATGTCGGCAACCTCGCGACCAGCTGGGAGTGGATCGACGACACGACGCTGGAATTCAAGCTGCGCGAGGGCGTCACCTTTCACAACGGCGAGGCATTCAACGCCGATGACGTGGTCTACACGGTCAACTTCGTCGCCAAGGAAGAAAGCGGCGTGAAGACGCAGCGCAACGTCAATTGGATGGAATCGGCCGAGAAAATCGACGAGTACACCGTACGCATCAACCTCAAGGACAAGTTCCCGGCGGCGATCGAATTCCTGTCCGGCCCGGTTTCGATGTACCCCGATGAGTATTACGCCGAGGCCGGTCCCTCCGGCATGGGGCTGAAGCCCGTCGGCACCGGCCCCTACAAGGCGGTCGATGTCACGCCGGGCCAGCGTTTCGTGCTGGAAGCCAACGAGGACTACCACGACAGCCCCAAGGGCCAGCCCGAGATCGAGAAGATCGATATCCGCACCATTCCGGATGTAAACACGCAGATGGCGGAACTCTTCTCCGGTTCGCTCGACCTGATCTGGCAGGTGCCCGCCGACCAGGCCAACAAGCTGGCCACGCGGGATGAGCTGACCGTTGCCAACGAATCCACCATGCGCGTGGGATACCTGCAGATGGATTCGGCGGGCCGCTCGGGCGAGAACCCGTTCACCAACAAGCTGGTGCGCGAGGCCGTCAATTACGCCATCAACCGGCAGGAACTCGTCGATGCGCTTCTGCAAGGCGCCTCGCAGGTGGTCTATACGCCCTGTTTCCCCAGCCAGTTCGGCTGTAACCAGGACGTGACCGAGTACGAATACGATCCCGAGAAGGCCGAAGAACTGCTGGCCGAGGCAGGCTATCCCGATGGCTTCACCGTCGATTTCTACGCATATCGCGACCGTCAGTATGCCGAGGCGATCACCTCGTACCTGAACGCCGTCGGCATCCAGACCAACTTCAACATGCTGCAATATTCGGCCCTGCGTGAACTCAACATGAACGGCGAGGTGCCGATCTCGTTCCAGACATGGGGCAGCTATTCGATCAACGACGCCTCCGCGATGGTCAGCCAGTTTTTCAAGCACGGCTCGCTGGACAGCACGCGGGACGACCAGGTGCTTGAATGGCTGGACATCGCCGACAGCTCGACCGACCCGGACGAGCGGGTGGAGTACTACACCAAGGCCCTGCAGCGCATCACCGAAGAAGCCTACTGGGCGCCTATGTTCACCTACAACACGAACTACGTGTTCAAGGATGAAGTCAGCTATACGCCCACGCCCGACGAGGTGCTGCGCTTCGTCGATATGAGCTGGAACTAAGACAGACCAAGGCGAGAGGCCGGTCCCGGCCCCTCGCCCGACCGACCTTCAAGCCAAGATCTCCCTTCCCCGCAACGCGCATCCGGCGCGTCACGCAAAAGGTCCGCCATGCTCACATTCATACTGAAACGCCTCGGACTGGCGGTGCTGGTCGCCTTCACGGTCAGCTTCATCAGCTTCTCGCTGCTGTTTTTGTCCGGCGATCCGGCCGCGGCGCTGGCCGGGGAAACCGCCAGCGGCGAAGATGTCGAGGCGCTGCGCCGCCTTTACGGCTTCGACCGCGCGATGCTGGTGCAATACGGCGACTGGCTGTTTTCCGCTTTGCAGGGGGATTTCGGCGAAAGCTATTATTTCAAGCTGCCGGTCGCCAGCCTGATTGCCGAACGGCTGCAAGTGACCATGACCCTGGGCGTCTGCGGCATCCTCTTTGCCCTGATCACCGCCGTGCCGCTGGGCGTGGTCGCGGCAATCCGACCCAATTCGATCATCGACCGCGTGGCGCTGTTTCTGTCGGTGGCGGGCCAGGCGATGCCGTCGTTCTGGTTCGGCCTGATCCTGATCGTGATCTTCGCGATCCAACTGGGCATGTTGCCGCCCTCCGGCGCGGATAGCTGGCGACATTTCATCATGCCCACAATCGTGCTGGGCTACTACGCCATGCCGGCCATCATGCGCCTGACGCGCGCCGGAATGCTGGATGTTCTCAACTCCGACTATATCCGCACCGCGCGGGCGAAGGGCGCGGGCGAGTCCCGGGTGCTCTTCAAGCACGCGCTGCGCAACGCCATCATCCCGGTGGTCAGCCTTGCCGCCGTGCAGATGGGCTTTATGCTGGGCGGCTCGATCGTGGTCGAAAGCGTCTTCGCCCTGCATGGCGCGGGCTATCTCGCGTGGGAAAGCATCGCCCGCAACGATCTGCCCACCGTGCAGGCGCTGATCCTCGTCTTTTCGATGTTCTACATCGTCTTCACCTTCCTCGCCGACGTTCTGAACGCCTGGCTGGACCCCAGAATGCGGAGCGCCTGACGTGACCGATACGACCGATCCACTCTCCCGCGAGATCGAGGGGCCTTCGCCCCGCCAGATGCTCAAGGCCCGCGCGCTGTCGCACAAGGGGCTGATCCTCGGCATGGTCGTCGTGGGCCTGCTGTTGCTGGTGGCAATCTTCGCGCCATTGCTGGCCCCGCACGACCCCTACGCCCAAAGCCTGATGAAGCGCATGGTGCCCCCGGTCTTCATGGGCGGGACATGGGAACATCCGCTGGGCACCGATCACCTTGGCCGGGATTACCTGTCGCGGCTCATTTACGGCGCCCGCGTGTCGCTCCTGATCGGCGCGGTTGCGGCGCTGATCTCGGGCTTCATCGGCACGGCGATGGGCGTCGCCGCCGGCTATTTCGGCGGCAAGGTCGACGCCGTGGTGACCTTCCTGATCAACGTGCGCCTCGCCATGCCGGTCGTGCTGGTGGCGCTGGCCGTGGTGGCCATCCTGGGCGGCTCGCTCACCGTGGTAATCTGCGTGCTGGGCCTTTTGCTGTGGGACCGTTTCGCGGTGGTCATGCGCGCCTCCACGCTACAGATCAGCCGGCGCGATTACGTCGCCGCCGCACAGGTCATCGGCGCCTCCACCCCGCGCATCGTCCTGACCGAGATCATGCCCAACGTCTTCAACAATCTCATCGTCATCGTGACGCTGGAAATGGCCCACGCCATCCTGCTGGAAGCCGCGCTCAGCTTCCTCGGCCTGGGCGTCCAGCCGCCGATCCCCTCGTGGGGCCTGATGGTGTCCGAGGGCAAGAACATGATGCTGTTCGAGCCGTGGCTGGTGCTGATCCCCGGCGCCGTGCTCTTTGCGCTCGTGCTGGCGATCAACCTCATGGGCGACGGCCTGCGCGACGTCACCGCCCCCGAAGGACGGAGCTGACGACATGTCCGACACACTCCTTTCCGTAAAGAACCTCACGCTCGACATCCCCACCGGGAGCGGCACGCTGCACGCGGTGCGCGGCATCGACTTCGAGATGAAGTGCGGCGAAACGTTGTCCATCGTCGGCGAAAGTGGCTCTGGCAAGTCGCTGACCTCGCTGGCTTTGATGGGCCTTCTGGCCAAGTCGATCAAACGCTCGGCGGACGAGATCCGCTATGACGACATCGACCTTCTGAACGCGAACAACCGCGTGATGCGCGACCTGCGCGGCAACCGCATCGCGATGATTTTCCAGGAACCGATGACCTCGCTCAACCCGGCCTACACCATCGGCGATCAGCTTATGGAAACCCTGCTGCTGCACCGCAATGTCAGCAAGGCCAAGGCCCGCGCCCGCGCCGTGGAACTTCTGGAAAAGGTCGGCATCACCGCCGCCGAAAGCCGCTTGTCGCAATATCCGCACCAGCTGTCGGGCGGCTTGCGCCAGCGCGTGATGATCGCCATGGCCCTGATGTGCGAGCCCGACCTGCTGATCGCGGACGAGCCCACGACCGCGCTCGACGTGACCATCCAGGCCCAGATCCTGCGCCTTCTGGTGGATCTCACGCGCGAGATGAACATGGCGATGATCCTAATCACCCACGACCTCGGCGTCGTGGCCCGCGTGGCCGACAAGGTGGCGGTGATGTATGCTGGCGAACTGGTCGAGACCGGCCCGGCCGAGGCCGTCTTCGCCACCCCCAGCCATCCCTATACCCGCGGCCTTTTGCGCTGCATCCCGCAACCGGGCAAGACCGAACGCGGTGCGGCGCTCGGCACCATCGCGGGCATCGTGCCCTCGCTGGTGGGCGACGTCACCGGCTGCGCCTTCCGCACGCGCTGTCCTCACGCGATCCCGGCCTGCCGCGAAGCCATCCCTCTGCGCGGCACCGACAGTCACGACTTTCGCTGCGTCCACGCCGATGGCGCCCTCTCCAAGGAAGGAGACGCCGCATGAGCGAGATCCTCACCCTTGATCACGTCAAGAAAACCTACAGCGTCAAGCAGGGGCTTTTCGGCAAGCGCAGGCCGCTGTCAGCGGTCAATGACGTCACCCTCTCGATCCGCAAGGGCGAGGTGCTGGGCCTTGTCGGTGAATCCGGCTGCGGCAAGTCGACCCTCGCCAAGCTGCTCCTCGGGCTCGAAAAACCGACCGATGGCAAGGTGCTGGTCGAAGGCGAGAACATGCAGGATCTGGACCGCCGCGCCCTCGCCGGGCGACTTCAGCCGATTTTCCAGGACCCGTATTCCTCGCTCAACCCGCGCAAGTCGATCTACGACCTGATCTCGCTGCCTCTGCGCGTGCACGGCATCGGCGACGCCGCCAGCCAGCGCAAGGCGGTCGAGGAAATCCTCGACATCGTGGGCCTGCCCGCCCGTGTCATCAACACCTATCCCAGCCAGATGTCCGGCGGCCAGCGCCAGCGCGTGGCCATCGCCCGGGCGCTGGTAATGAAGCCCGAGATCGTCATCTGCGACGAACCCACCTCGGCGCTGGACGTGTCGGTGCAAAGCCAGATCCTAAACCTGCTGGCCGATCTGCGCCGTGACTTCGGGCTGACTTATCTCTTCATCTCGCACGACCTCGCGGTTGTCGAACACCTCGCCACGCGCGTCGCGGTGATGTATCTCGGCCGCATCGTCGAAGAGGCTCCGGTGGCCGACCTCTTCGAGCGTCCGCGCCACCCTTACACGCAGGCGTTGCTCAGCTCGGTCCTGACGCCCGACCCGACGCAGGGCGTGCCCGAAACCTCGCTCGGCACCGCCTATCCCAACCCCATCGATCCGCCCTCGGGCTGCGCCTTCCACCCGCGCTGCCCGCACGCCACGCCGCATTGCGCGGCGCAGGCGCCCCGGCCCCTGCAAACCGAGTCGGGGCTGGTCGAATGTCACCTGCACGACCCCGAAAGCCCGATGTATGAAAAGGGCGCCGCATGAGCGCATTGTCCCGAACGCAGACGGTCGCCAAGCACGTCATCGAAACCCCCGGCGGCGTGGTCGCCGCGCAGCACCGCCTTGCCGCCGAGGCGGGCGCCGAAGCTCTGCGCGCGGGCGGTGACGCGGTCGATGCCGCCGTGGCCACTTCGTTCGCTATCGGCGTGCTGGAACCGTGGATGAGCGGCCCTGCCGGCGGCGGCGCGGCGGTCCACTGGCGCGCCGACACGGGCGAGGCGGTGGCGATCAATTTCGGCATGCGCTCACCCAAGAACCTCGACGTGGCCGACTATCCCCTGTCCGGCGAAGGCAAGGCCGGCGATCTGTTCCCGTGGGAGCGGGTCGTGAATGACCGCAACGTCGAAGGCGCCACCGCCATCGCCGTGCCCGGCGTGGTGGACGGGATCGGGCAGGCCCATGACCGGTGGGGCCGCATGCCCTGGGCCGACCTTCTGGCCCCCGCGATCGCCTATGCCCGAGAAGGCATGCTGGTGGACTGGTACGCCGCGCTCCTGATTGCGTCGGTGGCCCGCAACCTCGCCGCCGACGCCGATGCCGCCGCGCTCTTTCTCGATGACGGAACGTGGCCAAAGGGCTCGGGCTGGACCGCGATCCCGGACAATCGGCTCGATCAGACCGCCATGGCCGACATGCTGGAAACCCTGGCCCGCGGCGGTCCGCGCAGCTTCTACGACGGCGATATCGCCCGGGCCCTAGCCAGCGACGTGCGGGCCAAGGGCGGCAGCCTGTCGGCTGACGACCTCTCGGGCTACCGCGCCTGGATGGGGCCCCCGCAACGCGTGCCGTACCGCGACGCGCTTTTCCACGTCATGCCCGGCCTTACCGCCGGGCCCACCTTCGCCCGCGTGATGGAGCAGCTCTCGGAACAAGACCTTTCCAGCCCTGAACGGGCCTTCCCCGCCTATGCAAGCGCCCTGGACCGCGCCTATGCCGAGCGGCTGGGCAAGATGGGCGATACCGGCGAAGTGGCGGAGGCGCCCGGTTGCACCACCCATTTCTCCATCGTTGACCGCGCCGGGAACATGGTCGCAAACACCCAGACCCTGCTGTCGATCTTCGGCAGCCGCGTGGTCTCGCCCACAACCGGCCTTTTGATGAACAACGGCATCATGTGGTTCGACCCAGAGCCGGGCAAACCCAACTCGCTGGCCCCGAACAAGGCCTGCCTGATGAATGTTTGTCCCATCCTCGGCCACCAGGGCCCGCGCCACTTCGCGCTCGGCGCCTCGGGCGGGCGCAAGATCGTCTCGGCAGTTTCTCAGATGGCCTCGTTCATCGCCGACCGCGGCATGGATATCGAGGGCGCATTTCACGCCCCCCGCATCGACGTCTCGGGCGGCGGCACCGCAATCGCCGACGACACGCTGCCCGCCTCGGTTCTGTCGGCCATCGAACAGGTGATGCCGGTGCAGACCACCCGGCGTACCGTCCTGCCCTATGCCTTTGCCTGTCCCGCCGGCGTCATGCGCGATGATGCCGTGAACACGGGATGTACCGAAATCATGTCACCCTGGGGTGACGCAGTTCTGGAAGACCCTCAATGACCCGCGACACCGCCATCACCAACGCCACCGAGTATTTCGACGCCGGCACGTTCCAGTCCGACCTGTCGCACCTCGTGGCCTTCCGCAGCGAAAGCCAGAACCCCGCCCCCGAGGCCCGCGCAGAGGCGCAGCGCTACCTTGTCGAGGCGATGCAGCCCCGGCTGGAGGCGATGGGCTTTGCCTGCGAGATCGTCGACAACCCCAACCCCAAGGGCGGGCCGCTGCTCTTGGGTGAACGGGTCGAGGGTGACGACCTGCCCACGGTCCTGACCTATGGCCACGGCGACACCGTGCTGGGACAGGAGGGTATGTGGCGCGACGGATTGCAACCCTGGGAGATCACCGAAGAAGGCGACCGCCTCTACGGGCGCGGCACCGCCGACAACAAGAGCCAGCACCTGATCAACATCGCCGCGCTCGAATCCGTCCTCGCGGCACGTGGCAGCCTCGGCTTCAACACCCGCATCGTCATCGAGATGAGCGAGGAGGTCGGCTCTGTCGGCCTGCCCGAGATCTTCCGCACCTACAAGGACCGCCTGACGGCGGATGTGCTGATCGCCTCGGACGGGCCGCGTCTGCAACCCGGGGTGCCCACCATGTTCATGGGCTCGCGGGGCGGCACCACCTTCGATCTCGTGGTCGAAACCCACGAAGGAGCGCACCATTCCGGCAACTGGGGCGGCCTGCTGGCGGACCCGGCAATGATCCTTGCCCATGCGCTGGCCTGCATCACCGATGCGCGCGGACAGATCAAGGTGCCCGAATGGCGCCCAGACAGCCTGACCGACACGGTCCGCGACGCCCTGCGTGATCTGCCCGTCCAAGGCGGCGAAGGCCCCGATGTCGACCCTAACTGGGGCGAGGAAGGCCTGACCCCCGCCGAACGCGTGTTCGGCTGGAACAGCTTTGCCGTGCTCGCAATGGTCTCGGGCGTGCCCGACGCGCCGGTCAACGCGATATCGGGCTGGGCGCGGGCCACCTGCCAGCTGCGCTTCGTCGTCGGCACCGATCCCGAGGATGTGGTCCCCGCCCTGCGCCGCCACCTCGACGCGCACGGCTTTGAGCGGGTCCGGATCCGCCTCCACGATCGCGGCTTCTTCGCCGCAACCCGGCTGGATCCCACGCACCCTTGGGCGCAGTTCGTCGGCGCCTCGATCCGCGAAACGGCAGGGGATTTGCATGTGCTGCCCAACCTTGCCGGATCCCTGCCCAACGATAGCTTCACCGACATTCTTGAGTTGCCGACGATCTGGGTGCCGCATTCCTATCGCGGCTGCTCGCAGCATGCGCCGAATGAGCACGTGCTAAAGCCTGTCTGCCGGGATGCTCTGCGAGTAATGGCAGGCCTGTTCTGGGATGTCGGTGAAAAGCCGACGCCTCACTGACTGACAGTCGATGACACCCCCTTCGGCCTCGGAGAGCGACCGCCACACGGCCCAGGAAGCCAGAGTTGCCATGTGGGCCCCAACGCCCGTTTTTCCGCATATCTGACCTTCACGCGCTGAACGATGCTGCGCTCTGCGGCCCACGACCGCTTTCGGAAAGCCGCGCTGCGGCGCCAGCTTTTGGCGCGAATGACCGCAATGGGCCGTTTGCTCACGTTGCACTTGACCCCGCCTAGTGCATGAAATACTCCTCTGAATTGTTGAGCGGGCGTTGTGTAATGGTAAGACCTCAGCCTTCCAAGCTGATGATACGGGTTCGATTCCCGTCGCCCGCTCCAAAAATTCATTTCCGACAGTTTGCCGACAAAATCCTTAAGTGCATACGTTTTAGTATTTGAAATAATGATATAAAATCTCTTCTGCGCATCTGTCTTCCAAGCTGATGATACGGGTTCGATTCCCGTCGCCCGCTCCAGTTTTCCGACGCCTTACTGCCTTTCGATAGCTGTGCCCGATTGTCCGCGTGGGGGTTACACCCTTGACCCCGGCGACGTGCCCGGCCATGACAAGGGCCGGACGAAAAATACGCGCGGGGATCCATGGTAAGACGGGCCGAAAACGGCGCAGACATGATCGAGCGGGAGGGGTCGAAGCGCATGGGGGTGCTGTCGGAACTCTGGCCGTTTTTGCAACCTTACCGACGATTGCTGGCATTGGCGGTACTGGCACTTGTGATGACGGCCTGTGTTTCGCTGGTGCTGCCCTTGGCAGTGCGGCGCGTGGTCGATAATTTCTCGGTCGAGGACGGGGCAATCCTGGACAGATATTTTCTGGCCGCGGTCGGTATTGCGGGGCTGCTCGCCATCGGAACGGGGCTGCGCTATGCGTTGGTGACGCGGCTCGGCGAACGGGTGGTGGCGGACATGCGCAAGGCGGTGTTCGACAAGGTGATCGGGCTGAGCCCGGCCTTTTACGAGCGTACCATGACGGGCGAGATCCTGAGCCGCGTGACCACGGATACGACGCTGATCCTTTCGGTGATCGGATCGTCGATTTCGATCGCGCTTCGGAACTTGCTGATCTTTGCGGGCGGGCTGGCGCTGATGCTGTTCACCTCGGCCAAGCTGACCGGGATGGTGCTGCTCTTGGTGCCGCTGATCATCGTGCCGATCCTGACGCTGGGGCGGAGGCTGCGCAAATTGAGCCGAGAGAACCAGGACTGGATCGCGGCCAGTTCAGGCAATGCCTCCGAGGCGCTCTTGAACGTGCAGACGGTGCAGGCTTTCACCCACGAAGGGGCCAGCCGGGCGGCGTTCTCGGACGTGACGGAGCGGAGCTTTGACGTGGCCCGGCGGCGTATCTGGGTGCGGGCGCTGATGACGGTTATCGTTATTTTCCTTGTGTTTACGGGCATTGTCTGCGTGCTCTGGATCGGGGCACGGGACGTTCGCGCCGGCGAGATGACGGCGGGCACACTTGTGCAGTTCGTCATCTACTCGGTCATGGTGGCCGGTGGCGTGGCGGCCCTGTCGGAGATCTGGGGGGAGTTGCAGCGGGCGGCCGGGGCGACGGAACGGCTGGTGGAGCTGTTGCAGGCCGAGGACGAGGTACAGGATCCGGTCCGGCCCGAGACGCTGCCGCGTCCGGTCAAGGGGCGCGTCGCCTTCGAGAATGTCAGCTTCACCTATCCCACGAGGCCGGATGCCCCGGCGCTGCATGAATTGAACCTGGTAATCGAACCCGGGGAGACGGTGGCGCTTGTGGGGCCGTCCGGGGCGGGCAAGACCACGATCATCCAGATGATCCAGCGTTTTTATGACCCGCAATCGGGGCAGGTGACGCTCGACGGTGTATCGCTCGATCAGATGGCGCGACCGGACTTCCGGGCGGAACTGTCGCTGGTGCCGCAGGAACCGGTGATCTTTGCCGCCTCGGCGCGTGACAACATCCGGTTCGGGCGGATCGACGCAGAGGATTCCCAAGTCGAGGCCGCGGCAAGGGCTGCCGCGGCACACGAGTTCATCATGGCGTTGCCGGAAGGGTATGACACGTACCTGGGCGAGCGCGGTGTGATGCTGTCGGGCGGGCAGAAACAAAGGGTGGCGATTGCCCGCGCGATCCTGCGGGATGCACCCGTGCTGCTGCTGGATGAGGCGACCTCGGCGCTGGATGCCGAGAGCGAACGGGCGGTGCAGCAGGCGGTCGACGGGCTGGCCAAGGATCGTACGACGGTGATCGTGGCGCACCGGCTGGCCACGGTGAAGAAGGCCGACCGGATCATCGTGATGGAGCAGGGGCGCATCGTGGCGGAAGGCACGCATGACAGCCTAGTGGCCGAGGACGGGCTGTATGCCCGGCTGGCGCGGTTGCAGTTCACGGACGGGGCGGCGGCGTAAGGCGGAGCCAAAAGCTTTGTGAAAGCTTTTGGCAAATCCTTTTTGAAAGGATTTCAGCGGTGCGCCGACCGTGAGTGCTCCTCGTTTGGTTTGCAACCGTGGCTTGGTGTAGTCTTGGCAAGCCATGACCGGGTTTCATTGATGCAAGACGATCCAGCCTACTTTTCAAAGCCCTCGGGCGCGTCGGTGCGTGTTGTGCTTTTGGGCGCGAGCGGCACGATCGGGCGGGCGGTTCTTGAGGCGTTGCTGGCGGATGGGCATGACGTGATCTGCCCGCTGCGTCGCGCGGACCCGGCGGTATCCGAACGCGTTCGGTGCGTCGTCGGGGACGTGTCGGCGCCGGATCTTTTGGCCGAGGCGATGCACGGGGCCGATGTGGTGATCAGTTGCCTGGCGTCGCGGTCGGGCGCGCCCGGCGATGCGTGGACAGTGGATCATGGGCTGAACGCGGCGGCCTTGCGAGCGGCGAAGGCACGGGAGGTGCGCCGTTTCGTGTTGTTGTCGGCGATCTGCGTGCAAAAGCCGGTGCTGGCGTTCCAGAAGGCCAAGCTGGCCTTCGAGGCGGAATTGCAGGCCTCAAGCCTGTGCCACGTGATCGTGCGGCCCGCGGCGTTTTTCAAATCTCTGTCCGGGCAGATGGACAGGATGCGGGCGGGCAAGCCCTACCTTGCCTTCGGTGACGGCCGGTTGACTGCCTGCAAACCGATAAGCGACGCCGATTTGGCGCGATTCCTGGTGAACGCGCTGACGAATCCGGCCTGTGACAACCGCATCCTGCCGGTGGGCGGGCCCGGTCCGGCGCTGACGCCCGAAGAACAGGGCCGGTTGCTGGCCGATTCGCTGGGCGTGCCGTTCCGGATGAAGCGGATGCCGGTTGGCTTGCTTGACGCTATCATTGCCACGTTGAGTGTTACCGGAAGGTTAAACAGGCGTGCCCGGGCCAAGACGGAGCTGGCGCGGATCGGGCGGTACTACGCGACCGAGTCGATGCTGGTCTGGGATGACACCCGGCAATGCTATGATGCTGACGCCACGCCGGAATTCGGGCAGGACCGTTTGGGGGACTTCTATGCAAGGCTCGCGGCGGGTGAGGTCGTGCTGGAGCGGGGCGACCATGCGGTGTTCTGAACTGGTCAAGCGCATGCGGATCGGGTAGGGGAAGCCCTTATGACAAAAGGCTTCGCATCATGACCCAACGCGCCGGTTTTATCGCCCTCATCGGGGAGCCCAATGCGGGCAAGTCCACGCTGCTCAACCGCATGGTGGGCGCGAAGGTCAGCATCGTGACGCACAAGGTGCAGACCACCCGCGCGCGTATAAAGGGGGTTGCGATCGAAGGCGACGCGCAGCTTGTTTTCGTCGATACGCCGGGGCTGTTCGCGCCGCGCCGCAGGCTGGATCGGGCGATGGTCGCCGCGGCCTGGAGCGGCGCGGTGGATGCGGACGTGGTCGTCCTGCTGGTCGAGGCGCATCGGGGCGTGACCGAAGGGGTCGAGAAGATCCTGGACGGGCTGGATGAATTGCCCAAGGGGCGGCGCGTGGCGCTGGCGATCAACAAGATCGACCGGGTGCAGTCCGAGGTGCTGTTGGGGCTGACCAAGGAACTGAATGAACGGCATGATTTCGTGGAGACTTTCATGATTTCTGCCGAGAAGGGGCATGGTGTCGAGGACCTGCGCAAGTGGCTGGCGGACGAGATGCCGGAGGGGCCGTGGCTTTATCCGGAGGACCAGATTGCGGACCTGCCGATGCGGATGATCGCTGCCGAGATGACGCGCGAAAAGCTGACCCTGCGGCTGCACCAGGAACTGCCCTATCAGTTGACGGTGGAGACCGAGAACTGGGAAGAGCGCGAGGACGGGTCGGCGCGGATCGACCAGGTGATCTATGTCATGCGCGACGGTCACAAGGGGATCGTGCTGGGCAAAAAAGGCGAGACAATCAAGGCGGTTAGCCAGGCGGCGCGCACCGAGCTGGAAGAGTTCCTGGGGCGGCGGGTGCACCTGTTCACGCAAGTCAAAGTGCGGCCCAACTGGCTGGACGAGGCGGAACGCTATTCAGAGATGGGCCTTGATTTCAAGGACGGGAACGGGTGATCGGCCTTGGCGTAGAGGCCCCGGATCGGGGTCCGGGGCGGGATGTGCCATGAGCCGACTGACGGCGGAGTTCTGGGTGCAGGCCTATCTGGCACGGCTGCGGTTGTTGGATATCCCGGCCTTCGTGGTGGCGCATGGCGATGACACCGGCGGTGCGGTGCTGGTGAAGCTGAACACGCTGGACGGGCAAGCGTCTGTTTTTCAACGCTCTTTTGACCTTTTGAGTGGCGCGCGGACTTGGGTCACGCTGGCCGAGGGGGACGAGCGGGACGTCGATCAGGCCGTGGCGAAACAGCGGTCGTTCGATCCTGATTTGTGGGTGATCGAGGTGGAGGACCGGCAGGGGCGGCACCTGTTGGACGAACCGGGATTGAAGGATTAGCGCCCCCGGGGCGCGTGGGTTGTCACCCACCCTACAAAGGTTAGTGGGATCGGTTTGGGCGGAAACGGAGCGTCGGTATCGCGTCGGTATCCGGGTGGTATGGCGACGGTGCGTTTTTCACGGTTTTGGCGGGTTAACGGGGCGCGCGCGGTAAAGCGGCAGTTAATGCGACGTGCGCAGCGGATCGCCCCGAAGCAGGGAGGTCCTGGGTCAAGCCCGGGACGGGTGCGGATATTGGCGCGTGAGAGCCGGACCGCTCGGACGGTCTGGCTCTCACGCGGCGTGGTTACTCTACTGTTATGACCTTGCGGGCCAGAACCTCTTGCCCCGCGACGTCGAGGAAGCGCAGTTCGTAGACGCCGGGCTCGGATGGCAGGTCGATCTGCGCTGTGGTGGCGCCGTCGGTGATCTTGACCGCCTGGAGCCAGGTGAAGATCGCCTGGTTGCCGCGTGCCAGCGTGATGCGCTGGTCGGCGCTGTTGCTGTCCACCTGCCAGCCGACGTCGATGGTGCTGCCGGGGGCCGCGCTGTCGGGGGCGGTGAGGGCGGCGCCGGTGTTGAGGGCGGCGTCCTCGGCCAGCACCTCGACCGTGTGGCGGTCCAGGACGCGGGTGCCTTCGCGCAGGACGTAACGCACCTCGTAGAGGCCGGTCTCGGCCGGAGCTTTGATGGTGGCGGACGTGGCTTCGCGCACCGAGATGTACGTGCCGAATTTGTCGTCCGCCGCGCCCATCGGGACGAGGTTGATGTAGTCGTTGGTGGCGACCGTGCCGGTCCAGTCCACGGTGATATCGTCGCCTGCGCGGATCTGTTCGGGGCCGGTGACCGTGACCTCGGGCGGGGTCAGTTCGATCATGGCGGTGGCCATGACCTTGGGGCCTTCGCGCATCAGGTAGCGCAACTCGTACATGCCCGGATCGGCGGGCATGGTGAGCGCCACCTTTGAGGCGTCGCGTACCACCTGGTAGTTGCCGAATTCGTTTTCCGGCGCACCGGCGGGGACGACGACGACGTAGTCCTGCGGGTTCACGGTGCCGGTCCATTCCACGGTGACCGACGCGCCCGTGGCGGCGCTGTCAGGGCCGGAGATTGTGACCTGCGGTTCGGTGACCTCGATCATGGCGGTGGCCATGACCTTGGGGCCTTCGCGCAGAAGGTAGCGCAGTTCGTACATGCCGGTGTCCGAGGGCGCGGTCAGCGTGGTCTCGGTGTTGTCGCGGACGACCTGGTAGTTGCCGAACTCGTTCTCCGCGGCGCCGACGGGGACGATGGTGACATAGTCCTTTGGGTTGACCGCGCCTGTCCAGCGGGCGGTGAACTGCGCGCCCGTGCTGACGGTTTCGGGACCGGAGACGGTAACCTGCGGCTCGGTGACCTCGATCATGGCGGTGGCCATGACCTTGGGGCCTTCGCGCAGGAGATAGCGCAATTCGTACATGCCGGTATCCGACGGGGCGACCAGGCGCGTCTCGCTGTCGTCGCGGACGGGCTGGTAGCTGCCGAAGGTGTCGGGGTCGGCCCCCACGGGGACGATGGTGACGTAATCCTTGGGGTTGACCGTGCCGGTCCAGGAGACGGTGAACTGTGCGCCGGTGGCGACGGTTTCAGGGCCGGAGACAGTGACCTCGGGGTTGGTCACCTCGATCGGGGCGGATGCCAGCACGCGCGGGCCTTCGCGCAGGACGTAGCGCAGTTCGTACATGCCGGTGTCGGAGGGCATGGTGAGCGTCACGGTGTCGTCGTCGCGCACCGGCTGATAGCTGCCATAAGTTCCGGCATCGGCGCCCACCGGCGCGATGGTGATGTAGTCCTTGGCGTTCACGGTGCCGGTCCAGCTGACCGGGACTTGCGCGCCGGTGACGGCGGTGGCCGGGCCGCTGAGCGTGACCTCGGGCGTCAGCAGTTCGATGGTGGCGCTGGCGAGCGTCTTGGTGCCTTCGCGCTGGATGTAGCGGATCTCGTGCATGCCGGGGTCGGCAGTGGCCAGAAGGCGACCGGAGCTGTCGTCGCGGACGGGGAAGTAGTTGGTGTAGGTGCCTTCGTCCGCGCCCATGGGGACGATGGTGATATAGTCCTTGGCGTTGACCGTGCCGGACCAGCTGACCGGGATTTCGGCGCCGGTGAGGGCGGTTTCGGGGGTATGGAGCGTGACCTGCGGGTCGGCCACCTCGATAGGCCGGCTGGCGACGGTGCGGCTGTCGACGTTGAGGATGTAGCGGATCTCGTACATTCCGGGGTCGGCGGGGGAGGTGAGGTCGAAGCTCTCGTGCTTGTTGATGGCGCGGTAATTGGCCAGCGTGCCGGCATCGGCGCCGACAGGGACGATGGCGATATAGTCGCGCGGGTTTATGGTGGGCGACCAGCTGACGGTGACCGGGCTGCCGGTCTGGACGGTGTCGGCGGCTTGCAGGGTGACCTGGGCTGGCGTGATCTCGACCGGGTCGGTGCCGAGGACGGTTTTGGTCTCGGTACTGTAATAGCGGGCCTCGTAGGCGCCCGGCTCGCCGGGCATGGCGATGGTGACTTCGGTGTTCTTGCCGATGCGGGTGTATTGGCCAAGTTCCGTTTCGGGGGAGCCAGCGGGGGCGACGGCGATGTAATCGGCCTCGCTCACCGTGGGGTCCCAGGTGATGGTGGTGGGGCTGCCGGCGACGGCGGTGTCGGGCGCGTCGACGGTCACCTCGGGCGCCTGCGGTTCGGGCTCGGGCTCCGGTTCGGCGACGGCGGTGGCGACGGCGGAGAGGGCCGCGCCCAGTTCGTCGGCGTTGGAGGCCTGGATGTATTGCCCGCCGGTTTCCTCGGCGATGCAAGAGAGGGACGCGGTGTCTTCGTCCGCGCCGAGGCCGAAGCCCACCACGTGGGCGGTAAAGCCGACGCCGCCTTTTTCCAGCGCGCGGGCCAGCTCGCACGGGTCCCGCTCGCAGCTTTCCAGACCGTCGGAGATGAGGACCACGGTGGCGGGGCGGTCGGTGTACGAAAGCTGTGTCGCCGCCTGTTCCACGGCGTCGGTCAGGGGGGTCTTGCCCGTGGGGGTGATGGACTTGATGCGATCCAGGATTTCGCTGCGCTGGGCCGCGCCGGGCTCGACGATGACCTCGATATCGGTGCAGTCGCCGCGGCTGCGGTGGCCGTAGGCCATGAGGCCGACGCTGCGGTCGTCGGCCCAGTCGCCCAGGAGGTTGTCGATGACATCGCGGGCGATCTCGATCTTGGCGGTGCCGTCGATCTGGCCCCACATGGAATTGGAGCCGTCGAACACGACCATGACGTTGTCATTGGCCAGCGCCGCCGGGGCGGCCAGAAGCGTGGTGGTCAGCGCCAGGGCGCGGGTGGTGGAAAATGGCATCGAGAACCCCCTTTTCGTAAAATCAATTCGGGGGCAGATAAGCATACCTTTGGCCCCCGGTCATGTCCGGATTTCCAGACCGTGGGTCGGGGTGGGCCTTGGCAGGGTTCATCTTTTGATGTCCTATGGCCGTTCGGAAGGCGGAGCAGTGTCATGGAATGGCGTGACGAAGGCATAGTGCTGGCCAGCCGCCCGCATGGTGAGGCGGCGGCGATCCTGGAGGTGTTCACCCCCCTGAAGGGCCGGCATGCGGGCGTGGTGCGCGGCGGGGCGTCGCGCAAGATGGCGCCGGTTTTGCAGCCCGGGGGGCAGGTCGACGTGACGTGGAAAGCGCGGCTGGAAGATCACCTGGGCGCGTTCACGGTGGAGCCGGTGCGGTCGCGCGCCGCAGCATCGCTGGGGGACCGGGTGGCGCTGGCGGGGCTGAACGCGGTCACGTCCTTGCTACTGTTCTGCTTGCCGGAACGCGAAGCGCATGGGCGGCTTTACGGACAGACCGAGGCGCTGCTGGACCTGCTGGGGCAGGGGGATGTGTGGCCGCTGGCCTACCTGAAGTGGGAGATGGCGCTGCTGGACGAGATGGGGTTCGGGCTGGACCTGTCGGAATGCGCGGTGCTGGGGCGGCAGGCGAATGACCTGAGTTTCATTTCGCCGCGCACGGGTCGGGCGGTGTCACGGGCCGGGGCCGGTGAGTGGGCCGACAAGCTGTTGCCGCTGCCCGCGCCGCTGTTGGGCGAGGGGGTGTGCGGCGATGGCGAGATATTGGAGGGGCTGGGGGTGACCGGGTATTTCCTGATGAACCACCTGGCGCCGGAGATGGGGCACAAGCCGCTGCCAGAGGCGCGGGCGCGGCTGATCCGGCGGCTGGAGCAGGTGGCGGAGCGGTGAAAGGGCGGTTATTCGGCAAGTGGCCGATCGTGCACCGCGCGGACTCAAGGCCGTAGGCCGCCGCGCGATCGGCCGCTGACCGAAAGGCGATTGCCTGCAATCGCCGAAAGGGGGGCCGCCCGGACGGGCTGGCGATTGGCTGACGTTGGCGCTTTGATCTAAGATTTTGCGGATTTGGCGGCCATAAAGTGTGCCCAACGTCTGTCGGTCACCAGCCCGCGGTCTGGCAATCGCGCGGCTTAAAACTCTGGCGCGCTCTCAGGCGGCGTCGGCGGTGGTCATGTCCTGCAGGATCTCGGCGGCGATGCGGAACGAGTTGACCCGTGCGACGTGGTCGTGGATCTGGCCGGTCAGGATCATCTCGTCGGGCTGGTAGCGGTCCTTTAGGGCGGCAAGCTGGGCGCGGACGGTCGCAGGCGACCCGGTCGCGGAGACGCGCAAGGCGTGGTTCACGCCGTCGGTCATCTGGGGGCCGATGGCCGCCTCGATATCCTCGACCGGGGCGGGCAGTTTGCCGGGCTGGCCGGTGCGCAGGCGGGCGAAGGCCTGTTGCATGGAGGTGCGCAGGTAGGCGCCCTCAGCGTCGCTGTCTGCGGCAAAGACGTTGGCGGCGAGCATGAAGTAGGGCCGGTCGAGCTGGGCCGAGGGCTGGAAGCGGGTGCGGTAGATCTCGAGCGCCTGATCGAGCGCGTCGGGCGCGAAATGCGAGGCGAAGGCATAAGGCAGGCCCAGATGCGCGGCCAGTTGCGCGCCGTAGAGGCTGGAGCCGAGGATCCAGACCGGCACATGGGTGCCCTGGCCGGGATGGGCGGCGACCGGCGCGGCGGGATCGGCATCGGCGAAGTAGCCCATGAGTTCGACCACGTCATCGGGAAAGCGGTCGGCCTCGAGCCCGCGGCGCAGGGCGCGGGCGACGGACATGTCGCCGCCGGGCGCGCGCCCGAGGCCAAGGTCGATGCGGCCGGGATGGATGGTGGCGAGCGTGCCGAACTGCTCGGCGATGGTGAGCGGCGCGTGGTTGGGCAGCATGACGCCGCCCGCGCCGACGCGCATGGTGGTTGTCGCTTCGGCGATATGGCCGATCAGGACAGACGTGGCGGCGCTGGCGATGCCGGGCATGTTGTGATGCTCGGCCAGCCAGAAGCGGTGATAGCCCATCTTTTCAGCCGCGATGGCCAGATCGCGGCTGTTGGAAATCGCGGTCGCGGTGTCGTGGCCTTCGGGCACGGGGGCGAGATCGAGGACGGAATAGCGCATGGCGGGGCCTTTCATCTGTTGGATGTCATTTGGGGGTTGAGGGGCCCGAGAACAACCGTGCGGCGCGCCGGTGGCATTGCGCGTGCTGCCGCGTGCGGCCTAGGATTGGCGGATCGGACGGAGGGCAGGGCCATGGCGGCATACGTGATCGGGCAGATGGAGATTCATAGCCGGGACTGGATAGAGGCGTATTTCGCCAGGATTCCGGACGTCGTGGCGGCGCATGAGGGCCGGTTCCTGGTGCGGGGCGGTAACCCGGAGCGGTTGGAGGGCGAGGGTGCGTTGCCCGACGCGGCCTTTATCCTGGAATTTCCCGATCGAGCTCATGCGCGGGCATTCTGGCAGTCGGACGCGTTTCAGGAACTGGCAGTGCTACGCCGGTCAGGCTCGGAACTGAACGCCGTTCTGGTCGACGCGCTGGCCTGACGCGGGTGTGCCGTGCCGGTCATGCCGCCGTTTTCTACGATCCATGCCCACCGACTTTCATGCGGTACAGTTTCCGCCATAACCGAGATTTTTCTTGACGCTTAAGTTGTGTTCGTCCGAGCATCATACACTCTAAACGAAAAAAATAGACGAATGGGAGGACTACCATGGAACAACGGCTTTTATCAGCCGTCGCGGCACTCGTTGTGACGACCGCGGCACCCGCTGCATTTGCGCAGGGAAACGACGGAGCGATGAACGTACCGAAAACTACGCCATCGGCTGTCCTGGAGGAGTTGGACGCCCCTTGGGACATGGCTTTTCTGCCGGACGGCACGATGTTCTTCACCGAAAAATGCGATGGCCTTTCGGTCAGAACGCCGGATGGAACCGTGAATGCGCTCTACGGCATGAAGGATACCGAAGGCTACGCGGATACCGGCAGTGACCTTTTCTGCGAAGGGCAGGCCGGTATGCTTGGCGTGGCACCGGATAGCGATTTCGCGGAAAACCGCACGCTTTACCTCTACTCGACATCGGACAAGTATCACGGCGATGGCTGCAAGACCAACTTCGAGCGGTGCGACGGCAACATCGTGATGAAGTTCACGGTCAGTGATGACCTGACAAGCGTGTCCGACAGAACCGACATCGTTACGGATATCCAGTACAAGCCGTTCGATTCCGATCAGCCCTTTGGCGGGCCGGGCGCGCATAACGGCGGCAGGCTCCGCATTGGACCGGATGGATTTCTTTGGGTCACGGGTGGTGATCGTCACAGGGGGATCTGTCCGCAGGATGGCGAACTGCTTTGCGGTAAGGTCCTGAGGATCGACGGGGACGGCAATGCCCATCCCGACAACAATCCCCCCGAAGGTTATGACCCGCGCATCTACACCTACGGGCACAGGAACGTGCAAGGCATCGATTTCCGCCCGAGCGACGGCCGAGCTTTCACCGCAGAGCACGGGCCTTGGCATAACGACGAGATCACGGCGCTTGTGAACGGTGGCAATGCCGGATGGGATCCTGCCCAGAACACGGGTGGCCGGGGCGAGTGCCCGGATGAGTACTGTGGCTATGAGCCGAACCAGACGGAAGGCATGGACCCGGCGATCCGCGCGGCCTACACCCCGATGAGCGACACGCGGTTTGATGACCTGATGCCGCCGTCGTGGAACAACAACGGGTTTTCTCAGGGCACCGGGTCGGCCGCGTTTCTCACAGGGGAAAACTGGGGCATCTACGAGGGTCGCCTGGCCGTCGGCATCATGGGAATCGGGTTCGGTGACACGCCGATCGGGTCCAGGATCGACATGATCAGCCTCACGGATGATGGCATGGGCATCAACACCATCACACGGATGCCGCTTGGCTTTTCAGAGAGATTCCGTGGTCTTGCCATGGGGCCCGATAACGCGCTCTATGTCGCCACGGATGAGGGCACGATCTATAAGGTGACCGCAGAAAGCATGCAGTAACCATGTAGAATGATCGCCCGCGCTCCTGTTCGGGCGCGGGCGTTTTTTATCCGGCAAGCCTCAATCGACGGCGCGGAAGATCATCTCGCGGCCCTCTGGGGTGCTGAGGATCAGCGTGGATTCGGTGACTTCCGCGAGGCTCATGGCACCGAGCGCGTCCAGAAACGCGGTCTCGCGGTCAAGTTCGGGACAAGCGCGGCGGGTGGTGCCAATCTCGGCGGCCTCGAACCACGGGTAGGGTTGCAGCTGCGCGGCGAAGTAGCGGTTGCAGGGGGCCTCACCGACGATCTTGCCTTCCTCGGGGAAGGTGATGGTGGCAGTCGCGTCGAAGGCGGTGCTGTCGATTTCCGTGAGCTGCCACGTCTTGTCCGCCGCGCCGTGGCCCGAGAGGGTTTCATCGCCGCTGCAATTCACCAGGGACACCACCAAGGGCACCGTCAGCAGGCCGCGCATCACCGCAGGGCCAGCACCAGGTCGACGAGCGAGCCTATGGCGCTGATATGATCCGCCGGGCTGGCATTGCCCAGCGACGTCATGCCGATGGCCGAGGCATAGAGGATGCGGGCCATCTCTGGGTTGTCGATGCCGACCTCGGAGAGCAGGTTCTGCAGCGCGGCGAGGCGGGCGTCGTCGACATCGTTGACCGCGGCCCGGGCGATGTCGTCGGAATTGGCCCAGGCGCGCAGGGCGGGTTCGGTGGCGTCGGGGGCCGCAAACGCCTGGGCGAGGTTGCGCAGGCGGGCCACCTCGGTGCCGCCGTCATTCATCAGGTCGGGCAGGCGGGCGATGCTGTCGTCGCGCCACGCGGCCAGCAGGGCGTCGTGATAGGCTGGCACGTCGCGGAAATGCCAGTAGAACGAGCCCTTCGAGACGCCCAGGCGCACCGCCAGCGGTTCGGCCTTGAGCGCGGTCGGGCCGAGTTCGGATAGCGCATCGAGCCCGGCGGAGAGCCAGTCGCTGGACTTCAGACGTGTGGATGCGCGTGCCATGATTTCGGGATACGCCCGCGCAGGGCGCAATGCAAGCGTTCCGCCGCGATGCAGCATGGGCGCGCAAAGTGTCGCGGACCGGCGCGCGTTACAAAAGTTTTACCGCAGCGTCACAGAAGCTTCTGAAACCCTGCGTAGGTGTGCGCCGAACGACCGGGGGACATGAGCGTGCTTGAGATTACCAAGCTGACGAAGGTTTTTGGCCAGCACAAGGCCGTGGACAACATCACGTTCAGCGTGGAGAGACCCGCCATGATCGGCATTATCGGCCGGTCGGGGGCAGGCAAGTCGACCTTGCTGCGGATGCTGAACCGGCTGACCGATGCCAGCAATGGCAGCATCGTGTTCGAGGGCCGGAACGTGACCGCCCTGCGAGGTGCCGAGAAGCGTGCGTGGCAGTCGGATTGCGCGATGATCTTCCAGCAATTCAACCTGGTGCCGCGCATGGACGTGGTGAGCAACGTGCTGCACGGCACGCTCAATCGCCGGTCCACCTTTGCGACGATGTTCAACCTTTACCCGCAGGCCGATATGTACCGTGCCATCGCCATCCTCGACCGGCTGGGCATTGCCGAGCACGCGCCGAAGCGGGCGGAGGCCCTTTCCGGCGGCCAGCAGCAGCGCGTCGCCATCGCGCGGGCGCTTATGCAGGAGCCCAAGATCGTGCTGGCCGACGAGCCGATTGCCAGCCTCGACCCGATGAACGCGCAGCTGGTCATGGACGACCTGCGGCGCATCCACGAGGAAGACGGCCGTACCGTGGTGGCGAACCTGCACACGCTGGATACGGCCCGCAAGTACTGTGACCGGGTGATCGGCATGCGCGACGGGCGGATGGTGTTCGACGGCACGCCCGAACAGCTGACCACCGGCGTGACGCGCGACATCTATGGCGCCGACGCAGGCTTTTCCGAGGCCGCGACCTCGACCGCGATCGAAACGCCGGAGCGCGAGATTGCCTGACCCTACGACCCTGAAATTCATCTGCACGCCGGTCACGGGGGCCGGTGGCAACAACCCGACTGGAGGACCAAGATGAAGAAACTGATTGCTGCCCTTGCGGCCACCACTGCCATGACCGCGCCTGTCATGGCCCAGGAAATCGAAGAGTTCCGCATCGGTATTCTTGGCGGCGAGAACGCCCAGGACCGGCTGAGCTCGCACGAGTGCCTGAAGAACTACACCGAGGAAGCGCTGGGCGTGGAAACGAAGCTGTTTGCCCCGGCCGACTATGCCGGTGTGATCCAGGGCCTTGTCGGCGGCACGCTGGACATGGCCTGGCTCGGCGCGTCGGGCTATGCCGCGACCTATCTGCAGGACCCCGAGGCGGTCGAGCCGGTGCTGGTCAAGATCAACCTCGACGGCTCTTACGGTTATCATTCGATCGGTTTTGCCCGCAAGGACAGCGGCATCACCTCGCTGGAAGATATGCAGGGCAAGGTTTTCGGCTTCGGTGACCCGAACTCGACCTCGGGCTATTTGATCCCGTCGATCGAGATCCCGCAAAGCTCGGACGAGATCACGATGGAATCCGGCGACTATTTCGGTGAAGTGAAGTTCACCGGCGGTCACGAGCAGACCATCGTTGCGGTCAACAACGGCGACATCGACGCCGGCGTGACCTGGGCCGACGGCCAGGGCAACTGGGAAGACGGCTATAACTCCGGCGCGCTGCGCAAGGCCGTGGATGCGGGTCTTGTCGACATGAACGACCTGGTTGAAATCTGGAAGTCCAAGGCGATCCCGGAAGGCCCGATTGTTCTGCGCAAGTCGCTGCCCGCGGACGTGAAGCAGACGATGGTCGCCCTGGTCGACGGCATGTACGAGACCGACAAGGACTGCACCTACTCGATCTCGGCCGGCGAAAGCCTGGGCTTCGATCCGATCGACCACGACGCGTACCTGTCGATCATCGAGGCGCGCAAGTCCAAGTCGCAATAAGCGCGACACATCATAGATGGCGGGCCCCGCGAGTGGGCCCGCCATTTGCATATTTCCCGAGAGGCTTCATGGCAGATGTGACCCAATCCGGCGGCGCGCGGCCGCTGAGCGACATGCAGGCGACCTACATGGCGCAGGTGTCGAGGCGGCGGCTTTATTCGGGGATCACGTTGCTGGTCTTCATCCTGTTGATGGTGTCGGGGTTTCGCCTCGCCGAAGAGCGCAATGGCGGGTCCTTCATCGGGGGGCTGGACAATTTCTTTGATTATCCCGGCGAGGTGGTGGCCGAGGCGGTCGAGAAGATCGGGCAGCTTCCGGCGCATTTCGTGACGTTTTTCCCAGCGCTGCTGGAGACGGTGAACATCGCCGCGGTCAGTACGCTGGTGGGTGCATTGGCGGCGGTCGTGCTTTCGCTCTTGTCCACCCGCGGGCTGGCGCGGTTCCCGAGGCTGGTGCCGGTGTTCCGGCGGATCATGGACATCACCCGCGCGGTGCCCGAGATCGTGATCGCGCTGATCCTGATTTTCGTGCTGGGCGGCGGGCCGGTGCCGGCGATGATCGCGATTGCGTTCCACACGTCGGGGGCGCTGGGCAAGCTGTTCTCGGAAGTGAACGAGAACGCGTCGCTGAAGCCGCTGGACGGGCTGGAATCGGTGGGCGCGACGTGGAGCCAGCGGATGATGCTGGGGGTGGTGCCGCAGGTGGCGCCGAACTGGCTGAGCTATGCGCTGATGCGGTTCGAGATCAATATCCGTGCCTCGGCGATCCTTGGCTTCGTGGGCGCAGGGGGCCTTGGCTACGAGCTGAAGAACGCGATCAGCTGGGGGCAGGGGCGCTATGACGAGGCGGCGGCGATGTTCCTGATGCTGTTCGCCACGATCATCCTGTTCGACCAGCTGTCGAGCCATTTCCGGGACCGGCTGGTTCACGGACGCAAGGTGGAGATGCACCGATGAGCGCGACGTCGATGAACACCAAGGTGACCGATACCGATGCGCTGATGGCGCAGACGGCCACGCTGTTTCAGCGCAAGCGGATGGTGGCCTTTGGCGTGCCGGCGCTGATCCTGGCCTATTTCGTCTATGTGTTTTTCGCCTTCGACGTGCCGGGGCTGATGCAGAGGGCGAGCGCCGAGAACGCGCGGGCGCTGGTGGCGGATACCTATAGCTACAAGGTGCACGTGACGCGGGACAACCGCGATGCCAGCGTCGAGGTGGCCATCGAGGGTGAGCGGAAAGGCGAATATCCCGAGGGCGAGGCGCCTGAGTGGGTGGAACTGGGACGTGACACGGTGATCGACCTTGGGGACGGTCACATGGTGGTCTTTGGCCCCGAGACGATCAGCTATGACGTGCCGGGATACGGAGTGATCCGGGCGACGCCCAGCCGCAGCCAGGGCGTGGTGCAGGAGTTTCCGGACGGCGATCTGCCGGAGTGGATCAACAGTTCCAAGAACCGGCTGGCGATCACGACCGAGGCGGGGCGCCTGACGGTCACGCGCAACCGGGCGGAGGTGTTTCGGTACTTCACCGGCTGGGAGCTGTTTTTCTTCACGCTGGACAGCCCCTATCACGGGATGAGTTTCGGACAGGTGATTGGCCGCGCGTTCAGTGGCGAGGCGGGCGAGATCTGGGACGATTTCTGGTATAACGAGATGTGGCGGCATTCGGACGTGATGTGGGCCATTTTCGAGACCATCCTGATGGCGTTCCTGGGCACGATGGGGGCGGCCATAGTGGCGCTGCCCGTCGCGTTCATAGCGGCCAAGAACTTTGCCCCGCTGAAGACGGTACGCTTCGCGTTCCGGCGTCTGTTCGACTTCCTGCGCGGGGTCGATGCGCTGATCTGGACCATCGTGCTGACGCGGGCGTTCGGGCTGGGGCCGTTGACGGGCGCGCTGGCGATATTGCTGACGGACACAGGCTCGTTCGGGAAGCTGTTTTCCGAGGCGCTGGAGAACGTGGACGAGAAGCAGATCGAGGGTGTGCAGTCGACGGGCGCCAAGCCGGTGCAGCGGTATCGGTTCGGTGTCATTCCGCAGGTGACGCCGGTCCTGCTGAGCCAGGTGCTGTATTACCTGGAGAGCAACACGCGGTCGGCCACCATCATCGGCGCGATCACCGGGGGTGGGATTGGCCTGTTGCTGACGCAGGCGATCATCACCCAGAAGGATTGGGAAGAGGTGACCTATTACATCGTCCTGGTCGTGCTGATGGTGATCTTCATGGACTGGGTGTCGGGGATGCTGCGGCGGCGGCTGATCCAGTCGGATGACGCGGGGCACTAGGGCAGGATGCCGAAGCTGAGTGCCGACGCGCCGCTGATCCATTCGGAGTGCGAGATTTCCGACAGTTCCTTTGGTGCCTTTTGCGAGGTGGGCCGGGGGAGCCGCGTGGCGCAGTCGGTTTTCGGAGATTATTCCTATTGCGACCGGATGTGCGATATCGCCAACGCGCAGGTGGGCAAGTTTTCCAATATCGCGAGCTTCGTGCGGGTGGGCGCCACGGATCATCCGCTGGACCGGGCGAGCCTGCATCATTTCATGTACCGGTCGGCCAGTTACTGGGGTGACGCGGAGGATGACGCGGAGTGGTTTGGGCGGCGCAAGGCGCGGCGCGCAGTGATCGGACATGACACCTGGCTGGGGCACAATGCGCAGGTGAAGCCGGAGGTCACGGTGGGGCACGGGGCCGTGGTGGCGTCGGGCGCGGTGGTGACGCGGGACGTGGCGCCTTACACGATTGTCGCCGGAGTTCCGGCGGTGCCGGTCAGGGCAAGGCTTGCGCCGGAGGTGGCGGAGCGGGTTATGGGCCTTGGCTGGTGGGATTGGTCGCATGACCGGCTGCGTGCGGCGCTGGAGGATTTCCGGGAGCTGCCGGCGGAGGCGTTTTTGGAGAAATACGAAGGGTGAGGCGCGCGGTGGGTTTGAAACCCACCCTACGGATTGGCGTGATGCAGTGCCCTTTCCATATTAAAAGGACGGCCCGAAGGCCGCCCGGTTTGGTCATGAAAAATGCTTGGTGTTCGGGGACAAGTGAACGAGGTCTGTATGGCCGAGTCGTGCAACAGGGATGTGTCGGCTCGGTGAAAGCTGGGTGACAGGCCGAAGCGTTTCACCTTTAACCTGAGCCATCAGCTGAAGGCGAAACGCGTGCAACGATCGAGTGTTGCGCGGCGTATCACGATAAGCTGTGACACAGTTCATCGAGAAACGCCTTACTCTGCGGCCATGGCAAGTTCGGTGCCCGCGCCGAAGAAGCGGGTGGCGGCCTCGCCTGCGAGATGCGTGATGCGGCCGGCGCAGAGGGTGGCCTCGATCTGGCGGGTGGCTTCGTTCACCACCACGAGGTCGGCGCGGCGGCCATAGTCGATCTCGCCCCGGTCGGGCAGGCGCATGATGTGCGCGGGGGTGCTGCTGATGAGCGCCCAGGCGGAGGGAAGCGTGCGCAGGCCCTTGTCCACGAGCGCGAAGGCGGCGCGGGCCAGCGACGGGTAGTGGTAGTCGGACACCAGCGCGTCGCAATGGCCGGCCTCGATCAGGTCCTCGGCGGCGGCGTTGCCGGCCTGCGAGCCGCCGCGCACCACGTTGGGGGCGCCCATCAGGACCGGGTCGCCCACCGCCGTGGCCAGCCGGGCGGCGGCCCGCGTCACCGGGAATTCGCAGATCTTGGCGCCGATCATCGAATAGGTCTCGCGCGTTTCGGCGTCGGGGTCGTCATGGCTGCCGTAAAGGACGCCGCGGCGGTCGAAGCCCTCGGCAAGGCGACACAGGAAACGGGGCACGTAGGTGGCGTTCTTCTTGGCGGCGCGCAGCGCGGCGAGGTGTTGCTGCGGCGAGCGGCGGGCCTCTTCGGCCCAGCGGGCCAGCGTGGCGGGCCGGGTCTGGGCGGCGTCGAGCGCGTCATCGAGGTGGTTGTTGAAGACGACGTAGTCGATGTCATGCGTGTCGATCAGAGTCAGCAGGCGCTCGGCGCTGTCGGTGAGATGCGTTTCGCAGCGGACCTGAAGGCGCAGGTCGGTCTGCATCCGGGGGCGGTAGGCGGCGAGCGCCTGGGCCAGCGCCTCGGCCTGGTCGGGCGCGCGGTGGCCACCTTCCCAGGACCAGCTTTGCGCCAGCCAGGCGGTGGTGATGCCGTTCGAGGCGGCGTCGCGGTCGGTGGCGGCCAGACCGTCGAGAAGCGGAAACGGCGCGGAGGGGCGCGGCGCGATGTGGCGCTCGAACGCGTCGCCATGCAGGTCGATGATACCGGGCAGGACGAGATAGCCCGAAAGATCGACCTCGGGCAGCGGGCCCTTGCCGATGACGCCCTGCCGGACAACGACGGAGCGGCGTTGCAACTCGCCGTCGCGCAGGACGCGCGCGCCTGTCAGGCGCATGTCGCAGGGTTTCGGGGCCATCGCACTGCTCTCGCTCGTTTCGTGTCAAGGTAGCGTGGGTTTGTATCGTGGGAGTGACAAATGGTTAATTCTGCGTGTCTTTTTCTGGTGCATTTTCGGGCAGGGCGTCGCCGAGGGTCAGCGTGACCTTATCGCCGGAAAACCACGTGCGGCCGTATTCCAGCGGCTGGCCGTTCGGGTCGAGATTGAGCGAGACGGTGCGCAGGAGAGGCGCGCCTTCGCGGATCTGAAGGTGGCCCGCCTGGGTGGGGGAGGCCAACCGCGCGGCGACGCGCGTCCAGGCGCGGGTATAGTCGGGGATGCCGACGGCGCGGAGGCTTTCGGTGATGGAATTGTGCCGGCGCAGGGCATCCGGCAGGTCAGGCAGGCGGGCAGCCGGAAAGGCGGAGCGGAAAAGGGCAAGCGGCTGGTCATCGGCGAGCGAGAGGCCATCGTAGGAATGCACGAGGTCGCCGGGGGCGAGGGCCAGCGCTTCGGCCTCGGTGGCGTCGGCGGCGCGGGTTTCGATCAAGTGGGCGCGGCGCGAGGGCAGGCGACCGGCGGCGCGCAGGTTGGTCTGGAACCGCACGCGCTCGCCCAAAGGGTAATCGGTTGGCTTTTGAGCGACGAAAACTCCCGCGCCGCGGCGGGGAAAGACGGTGCCGGCCTCGGCCATGTCCGCGAGCGCCCGGCGAACGGTGTGGCGGTTGACGCCGAAGCGGCGGGCCAGTTCGGCCTCGGTAGGAAGCTTGTCGCCGGGGGCGTAGCGGCCCGCCGCGATGTCGTCGGTGAGCGTGGCGAGAATGGATTTCCAGACAGGCGTTCTTGGGGCGGTGCGTGGGGCGGTATTGGGCGGCATGTCATGAAACTTTCACGGGGTGGGGGCTTGGCGACTCGGGGGCGATGCGCTATAGATTTGTCTAGTTGTATAGTAAGTTAGACAACTTCGCAAGGTGTCTAGATGACCGAAAATTCCGAGAGACAGGCGTGG
The DNA here is from genome assembly GCF_028807495.1 of Roseovarius sp. SK2. NCBI lineage: Bacteria > Pseudomonadati > Pseudomonadota > Alphaproteobacteria > Rhodobacterales > Roseobacteraceae > Roseovarius > Roseovarius sp. SK2. The sequence continues at coordinate 484,863 of NZ_JARAMK010000002.1, read as the reverse complement.
ATGAGCAAGCTGGCCAAGGCCCCCGCCGCCGACCTGGCGCGGCTGTGGGAGGGGCTTGGCCTGAAACCGGAGCACGAGATGCTGCGTGCGCCGGAGGTTGGGGCGGTGATGGTGCGCGGCCGGACCGGGGCGACGGGAGCGCCGTTCAACTTGGGCGAAATGACGGTGACGCGCTGTTCGCTGCGGTTGGGCTGTGGCGCGGTTGGGCATGGCTACGTGCAGGGGCGCAACAAGGGTCATGCGACGAACGCCGCGTTGGTGGATGCGCTGATGCAGACCGAGGATGCGGGCCGGGTGCGCGAGGGGATCGTGGGGCCGCTGACCGAGGCGTTGGTGGCGGCAAAGGCGAAGCGCCGGGCCAAGGCGGCGGCGACCAAGGTGGAGTTCTTTACCATGCAGCGGGGAGAGGATTGATGCACACCGAGGCACTGACAGGCGGGTTCGGCGATGCGCCGGTGGATGCGGCACGGGCGTTTCGCGGGGCGATGAACGCGATGGCGCGGCCCGGGCGGATCGAGGACCTGGCAGGGGCCGTGCCGCCTGCGCCGTTGTCGGTGGCCGCCGGGGTGCTGGTGCTGACGCTGTGCGATGCGGAGACGCCTGTGTACCTGGCCGGAGACTTTGATGCGCCCGCCGTGCGGGAGTGGATCACGTTTCACACAGGCGCGCCTTTCGCGGGGCCGGAGGGGGCGATGTTCGCGCTGGGGACGTGGGAGGCACTGGGCCCGCTGGAGGCGTATCCGGTGGGGACGCCGGAATACCCCGACCGGTCGACGACATTGATCGTCGAAATGTCGGAACTGGTGGCGGAAGGCGCGGTGCTGCGCGGGCCGGGCATCAGGGAGACGGCGCGATTGAGCCTGCCCGAGGTGGCGGCGTTCCAGCGCAATGCGTCGGCGTTTCCGCTGGGCCTGGATTTCTTTTTCACCTGTGGCGACCGCGTGGCGGCGTTGCCACGAACCACGAAAGTGGAGGGCTGAGCCATGTATGTTGCGGTGAAGGGCGGCGAGCGGGCCATTGAAAACGCCCATGCGTGGCTGGCCGAGGAACGGCGGGGCGATACCGGCATTGCGGAACTGTCGGTGGCGCAGATCCGGGAGCAATTGAGCCTTGCCGTCAATCGGGTGATGGCGGAAGGCTCGCTATACGATCCTGACCTGGCCGCGCTGGCGATCAAGCAGGCGCGGGGGGATCTGATCGAGGCGATTTTCCTGATCCGGGCCTATCGCACGACGCTGCCGCGGTTCGGTGCGTCCGAGCCGGTGGAGACGGGCGAGATGGATTGCGACCGCCGGATCTCGGCCACGTTCAAGGATGCGCCGGGCGGGCAGGTTCTGGGGCCGACCTTCGACTACACGCACCGTCTGCTGGATTTCAAACTGGCGGCCGAAGGGGACCTCCCGGACGCGCCGGAGGCGGCGGCATCGGAGGCGGCGGTGCCGCATATCACCGGGTTTCTGAACCGCGAGGGGCTGATCCAGACCGAGGACGAAAGTGACGCCACGCCGCCGGACCTGACGCGCGAGCCGATGGAGTTGCCGGCGAGCCGGGCGCTGCGGCTGCAATCGCTGACGCGGGGCGACGAGGGGTTCGTGCTGGGCATGGCGTACTCGACCCAGCGGGGATACGCGCGCAACCACGCCTTCGTGGGGGAGCTGCGCATCGGCACGGTGGAGGTCGAGATGGAGGTGCCCGAGCTGGGGTTCGCCATCGGGATCGGCGAGATCACCCTGACCGAATGCGAGACGGTGAACCAGTTCAAGGGGTCCAAGACAGAGCCGCCGCAGTTCACGCGGGGCTATGGGCTGGTCTTTGGGCAGACCGAGCGCAAGGCGATTTCCATGGCGCTGGTGGACCGGGCGCTGCGCTGGAAGGAATTGGGCGAGGATGACGTGGGCGCGCCGGCGCAGGACGAGGAGTTCGTCCTGATGCATGCCGACAACATCCAGGCGACGGGGTTCCTGGAGCACATCAAGCTACCGCATTACGTGGATTTCCAGAGCGAGCTGGAGCTGGTGCGGAAATTACGGCGCGAGGCGGAAGGCCAAGAGGCGCGGGAGGCGGCGGAATGAGTGCGGGGCTGTCGCATATCACCTTTGTCTGTGCCAATCTGGACCGGATGCAGCGGGTGCTGGAGGAGGTTCTGGAGGCGCGCTGTGTCTATGCCAGCGGGCCCGAGCAATTCTCGCTGTCCGAGGAGCGGTTTTTCATGGTGGGCGACGTGTGGGTCGCGATCATGAAGGGCGCGCCGCTGGCAGAGCGGACTTATAACCACGTCGCGTTCAAGGTGGACGAGGCCGATTTCGAGGCGCGCGTGGCGCGGATCGAGGCGCTGGGGCTGGAGATGCGTCCGCCGCGGGCAAGGGTCGAGGGCGAGGGGCGGTCGGTGTATTTCCATGCGCCGGATGGGCATTTGCTGGAGTTGCACACCGGCACGCTGGAGGAACGGTTGGCGCGGTATGCGCGCGGACGGGAGGGCGTGGCGTGAATATCGTGTTCGATATCGGCAACGTATTGATCGCCTGGGATCCGCATGCGGCGTTCCGGCATGCGTTCGACAGCGAAGCAGAGATCGACGCCTTCCTGATAGACGCGGATTTCTATGCCTGGAACCTCGAACAGGATCGCGGGCGCACCCGGCAAGAGGCGGTGGCTGCGGTGCCCGCGGGCCATGCTGCTTTGCTGGATGGGTATTTCGACCGGTTTCACCTGACGATCCGGGACAAGATCCGTGAGACGTGGTCGCTGATGGAGCGGCTGCGCAGCAAAGGGCATGCGATTTACGGCCTGACGAATTTTGCCGCCGATACCTGGCCCGTCGCGCTGGAGGTGCATCCGCAGCTGGGCGATGCGTTCGAGGACGTGGTCGTGTCGGGGCATGAGGGGCGGATCAAGCCCGACCGCGAGATCTATGACCTGCTGTGCCGGCGCAACAAGCTGAGTCCGAGCGACTGCCTGTTCATCGACGACAGTGCCGCGAATGCGGCAGGCACGCGCAAGGCGGGCTGGCAGGCGCATCATTTCACCTCTCCCGACGCGCTGCGCCGGGACCTGACAGAGCGGGGGTTGCTGTGAACGAGTACAATTTCGCCTATCTGGACGAGCAGACCAAGCGCATGATCCGGCGGGCCATTCTGAAGGGGCTGGCCATTCCCGGCTACCAGGTTCCGTTCGCGTCGCGTGAAATGCCGATGCCCTATGGCTGGGGCACGGGCGGCGTGCAGGTGAGCGCGGCGACGCTGGTGCCCGAGGACCGGATGAAGGTGATCGACCAGGGGGCCGACGATACGACGAACGCGGTGTCGATCCGCAAGTTTTTCGAGCGGACGGCGGGCGTGGAGACGACCGAGGAGACGGGCCGCGCGACGCTGATCCAGACCCGGCACCGGATCCCCGAGGAGACACTGACCGAGGACCAGATCCTGGTCTACCAGGTGCCCATTCCCGAGCCGCTGCGGTTCCTGGAGCCGCGCGAGACCGAGACGCGGAAGATGCATGCGCTGGAGGAATACGGGCTGATGCATGTGAAGCTCTACGAGGATATCAGCCAGCACGGGGCGATCGCCACCGCCTATGCCTATCCTGTGAAGGTGGAGGGGCGTTACGTGATGGACCCGTCGCCCATACCGAAATTCGACAACCCGAAGATGGAGATGGCGGCCATTCAGCTGTTCGGTGCGGGGCGGGAGCAGCGGATCTATGCGCTGCCGCCGTGGTGCGAGGTGGTGAGCCTCGATTTCGAGGACCATCCGTTCGAGCCGAGCAAGGCGGAGCATGCATGTGACCTGTGCGGGGCCGGGGACAGCTACCTCGACGAGGTGATCGTGGATGATGCGGGCGGGCGGATGTTCGTCTGTTCGGACACGGATTACTGCCGGGGGCGCCGGGCCGCAGGCCATGTGGGGGCGCAGGGCGTGCCCTATGAGAAGGGTGCGGCATGAGACACGGGGCGCAAAATTTTTGGAAAAATTTTGGAGCGGATTTTTCGAAAAATCCGTGTGCGGGAGGGCTGGCGTGATGACTCCGCTTTTGCAGGTGCGCGATGTGGCGAAGTTCTATGGTCCCCGGGTTGGATGCCGGGACGTGTCCTTCGACCTTTATCCGGGCGAAGTGATGGGGATCGTCGGGGAGAGTGGATCGGGTAAATCCACGCTTCTGGGCTGCCTCGCCGGTCATCTGGCTCCTGATGCCGGCGAGGTGATATTCGACACCGCGGTGGAGGGGCCACGCGATACGCTGAGAATGTCCGAGCCCGAGCGGCGGATGCTGGGGCGGACGGACTGGGCCTTCGTGCATCAGCACGCGCGGGATGGTCTGCGCATGGGTGTGAGTGCGGGGGGCAATGTGGGCGAGCGGCTGATGGCCGTGGGTGCGCGACATTACGGGGACATCCGCAGCAGTGCGATCGACTGGCTGGGCCGGGTGGAGATCGCCGAGGACCGGGTGGATGACCGGCCCACGGCGTTTTCCGGCGGGATGCAGCAGCGGTTGCAGATCGCGCGGAACCTGGTGACGGGGCCAAGGCTGGTGTTCATGGACGAGCCCACGGGGGGCCTTGATGTCAGCGTGCAGGCGCGGCTGTTGGACCTGTTGCGCGGGCTGGTGCGCGAAATGGGGCTGAGCGCCATCATCGTGACGCATGACCTGGCGGTGGTGCGCCTGCTGGCGGACCGGCTGATGGTGATGAAGGACGGGCATGTCGTCGAGACGGGTCTGACCGACCAGGTGCTTGACGATCCTCAGCATGGGTACACGCAGTTGCTGGTTTCCAGCGTGTTGCAGGTGTGAGCCGTCGGGATTTGAGTATTTTTGGCAAGAAAAAGGCCGGGTCATGATCGAGATCGAGAACGTGTCGAAGAACTTCGTGCTGCACAATCAGGGCGGCGCGGTCATTCCGGTGATGGCGGGGGCGTCGCTGTGCGTCGCGGCAGGCGAATGTGTGGCGCTGACGGGGGCGTCGGGCGCGGGCAAGTCGACGCTGATGCGGATGATCTATGGCAACTACCTGGCCGCGTCGGGGCGGATCGTGGTGGGGGGCGTGGACGTGGCCCGGGCCGAGCCGCGCGAGATACTGGCGTTGAGGCGCGAGACGTTGGGGTACGTGAGCCAGTTCCTTCGGGTGGTGCCACGGGTGCCGACGCGGGAGGTGGTGGCCGAGCCGCTGTTATCGGTTGGAGTGGACAGGGATGCGGCCATGGCGCGGGCCGAGGAGTTGTTGGGGCGGTTGAATATTCCCGAGGGGTTGTGGGGGCTGAGCCCGACGACATTCTCGGGCGGCGAGCAGCAGCGGGTGAACATCGCGCGCGGTTTCGCGCATGGCTATCCGGCGATGCTGCTGGACGAGCCGACGGCGAGCCTGGATGCGGCCAATCGCGAGACGGTGCTGAGCCTGATCGAGGAGGCCAAGGCGCGGGGCACGGCGATTGTCGGGATTTTCCATGACGAGGCGGCGCGGGCGCGGGTGTGCGACCGGGAGATCGACGTGTCGGTCTTTACCCCGAAGGCGGCGTGATGTGTGCCTTGGGGCATAGGGGGCGGTTGATCGGCGTTGTCGGGCCGTCGGGCGTGGGCAAGGACAGCGTGATGCAGGCGCTGGCAGCGCGGCACGCGGGCGTGCGGCTGGTGCGCCGGGTGATCACGCGGGACGCGGGGGCGGGCGGTGAGAATTTCGAGGCGGTGAGCGCGGACGGGTTCGAGGCGCGGGTCCTGGCGGAGGCGTTTGCGCTGCATTGGCAGGCGCACGGGTTGCGCTATGGCGTGCCGGTGGCGGTGAATGAGGACCTGGCGGCCGGACATCTGTGCCTTGTGAACCTGTCGCGGTCGGTTCTGGCCGAGGCGCAGGCGATGTTTCCCGGCTTTGCGGTGGTGCATCTGACCGCACCGGTTGCGGTGCTGGCGGCGCGGTTGGCGGCGCGCGGGCGGGAAAGCGCCGAGGTGATCGCGGCGCGGCTGGAACGGGCCGGGTTTGCCTTGCCTGATGGGCTGGACCGCGTAATCCGGGTGGAGAATACCGGGACCGTGGCCGAGGCGGCGGAGGCCGTCTGGACGCAGCTTCAGCCGGAGAGGGTGGCGCGATGAATAAAGTGGAATCGTCCCTGGGCATCTTCACCGCAGAGGCTGAGCGTGTCGAGGGTAAAGGGGCGCGGGATCAGTGGTGCGACCACTGGCTCGAGAGTCGCGTGGAGCCGGCGCGCCTGCGCCTTGGGCAGTTTGCCCGACAGGGTGTAGTGGCAGCGGAACTGGTCCATCACGTAGGGGTAGCCCCAGTGCAGCAGCAGCGCGTCCTGTTCGGGCGTGAGGCCGGACGCGCGGCGGCGGGCGAGGTCGGCGTCGGTGAGGGCTGCGCGGAACGGGTCGAGCGTGCGGACGGTGTCGGCGGCAAGGCGGTTGAGCGGCCCGGTGTCGCCGGTGGGCACCAAGGCCAGGAAGCGGCCGAGTTGCGCCAGTTCCAGCCCGTCGAGCGTGACCGGCGCGGCAAGATCGCAATGTGTGGTGAAGGCGGTCAGGAGGTCGCTTTCCGTCCAGCCCTCGGCCAGGTGGAAGGGTGGCTTGATCGTCGCGTGAAAGCCGTATTTGCGGGGCGTGCCGGTGATGTCATCCCACGGGGCCGGAAGGCCCTCGATGTCGGGCGGCGTGGTCGGTTGGCCACTTTCCACGTCCCAGCCGAGCCAGTCGGCACCGAACCGGCCAAGGGCACCCTGCGGCGTGTGGTAGACAGCGTAGCGTTGGAAAGCCATGTGCGCGGGTTTGCCGATGTTTCAACTTCAAGACAAGTGATGGTTCCATGAAAGAGACGTTTTGCCTTGCCAATGCCAGAGTGATCCTGCGGGACCGGGTCATGACCGGCTGCGTGACCGTGGAGGGGGGCGTGATCGCCGGGATCGAGGAGGGTGACCAAGTGGACCCTGGGGCGATCGACTGCGGGGCTGGCTTCGTGGCGCCGGGGCTGATCGAGCTGCATACCGACAACCTGGAGCGGCATATCCAGCCGCGGCCCAAGGTGGACTGGCCGCATAACGCCGCGATCCTGGCACATGACGCGGAACTGGCGAGTACCGGGATCACGACGGTGTTCGACGCGATGCGGGTGGGGTCTATCCCGACGGGGCGCGGGCGGTACCTGGCCTATGCGCGGGGCCTGGCAAGCGAGCTGTGGGCGCTGCGCGAGGAGGACGCGCTGAAGATCAGCCATTTCCTGCACCTGCGGGCGGAGGTGTGTTCGGAAACGCTGGAGGAGGAGATGGCGGAGTTCGGCCCGGAAGACCGAGTCGGGATCGTCAGCTTGATGGACCATACGCCGGGGCAGCGACAGTTCCGGGATATCACCAAGCTGGCCGATTACATGAAGGGCAAGCACGCGCTGTCGGATGCGGAGTTCGAGGCGCATGTGGCGCAGTTGAAGGGGCTGCGTGACGCCAATGGCGACCGGCACGAGGCGGCGGCGGTGCGCGAGGCGGCGCGCTATGGTGCGGTGCTGGCGAGCCATGATGATACGACCGAGGCGCAGGTCGAGACCTCGAAGGGCTATGGCGTGGCGATGGCGGAGTTTCCGACCACGGTGGAGGCGGCGGAGGCCAGCCACGCGCGCGGCATCGCGGTGATCATGGGCGCGCCGAACCTTATTCGCGGCGGGTCGCATTCAGGCAACGTGGCGGCGGGGGACCTGGCCGAGGCCGGGCTGTTGGATGTCCTGTCGTCCGATTACGTGCCTTCGGCGCTGCTTCTGGCGGCGGTGAAGCTGGGGCAGGACTGGGGCTGCATGGCGCGGGGGCTGGCGACGGTGACGGCGGCTCCGGCGAAGGCCGTGGGATTGCAGGACCGGGGCGAGATTGCGCCCGGCAAGCGGGCGGACCTCATTCGCTTCGACCTGCGCGGCGGGGCGCCGGCCCTGCGCGCGGTGTGGAGCCGGGGAACCCGCGTGGCGTGAGGCGGGGATGGTGGGTCTTCACCCACCCTACACGGGTGCGTGGTGACACCGGAGGTCCCCCCGGATCCGGCCCGGGGCAGGCAGGGTCAAGCCCGGGACGGGCTAGCAGCGTGATGCGTGAACGTCCCACATCTTTGACGTGTGGCGGGGTGAAACCCCGCCCTACGTCTAGCCGAGCAGTCGTCTTGCCATAACCTGTGCCTGGATCTCGCGTGCCGGTGCGGCAGACCGTCCACCGGACGGTCCGCGAAAACATCAGCCGAGCAATCTTCTTGCAATCACCTGTGCCTGGATCTCGCCGGCACCCTCGAAGATGTTGAGGATGCGGGCGTCGCACAGCACGCGGCTGACCGGGTATTCCAGCGCGAAGCCGTTGCCGCCGTGAATTTGCAGCGCATTGTCGGCGGCGGCCCAGGCCACGCGCGCGCCCAGAAGCTTGGCCATGCCGGCCTCGACGTCGCAGCGGCGGCCCTCGTCCTTTTCGAAAGCGGAATAGTAGGTCAGTTGGCGGGCGATCATGATTTCCACGGCCATCATCGCCAGCTTGTTGGCGACGCGGGGGAATTCGATCAGTTCCTTGCCGAACTGCTTGCGCTCCTGCGCGTACTGCATCCCGAGATCGAGCGCGTTCTGCGCCACGCCGATGGCGCGCGCGGCGGTCTGGATGCGGGCGGATTCGAAGGTTTCCATGAGCTGCTTGAAGCCCTTGCCCTCTTCGCCGCCCAGAAGGTTCTCGCCCTTCACTTTGAAGTCGTCGAAATTGAGCGTGTATTCCTTCATGCCGCGATAGCCCAGTACCTCGATCTCGCCGCCCGAGATGCCGGGGTCCTGCCACGGCTCCGCGTCGGTGCCGGGAGTCTTTTCGGCGAGGAACATGCTGAGGCCCTTGTAATCGTCGCTGCCCTGCACGCTGCGGGCCAGCACGGTCATCACGTGGGTACGCGCGGCGTGGGTGATCCAGGTCTTGTTGCCGTTGAGGATCCAGTCGCCGTTGTCATCCTGTTTCGCGCGGGTCTTGAGCGCGCCGAGGTCGGAGCCGGTGTTGGGCTCGGTGAAGACCGCCGTGGGCAGAATCTCGCCCGAGGCGAGGCCCGGCAGCCATTTTTCCTTCTGCGCGTCGGTGCCGCCGGCGATGATCAGCTCGGCGGCGATTTCCGAGCGGGTGCCCAATGAGCCGACGCCGATATAGCCGCGGCTGAGTTCCTCGGACACGACGCACATGGACGCCTTGCTGAGGCCGAGGCCGCCGAATTCCTCGGGGATGGTGAGGCCGAAAACGCCCATTTCCGCGAGTTCCTCGATGATCTCCATCGGGATCAACTCGTCCTTGAGGTGCCATTCATGCGCCTCGGGCAGGATCTTGTCGACGGCGTAGCGGCGGAACTGCTCGCGGATCATCTCAAGCTCTTCGTCGAGGCCGGTGGTGCCGACGGTGATTTCGGCGGCGCGTTCCTGCATCAGCGCCACAAGGCGGATGCGGGCGGCCTGGGTGTTGCCGGATTGGGTGAGCGTCTGGACCTCGGGGGTCATGAGGACGCGCATGTCGTCCTGGGATAGACCGATGTCCTGCAGGCGCAGGATCTCGCCCTGGTTCATCGGGATGCCGCCGTAGATCTGCCAGAGATATTCGCCGAACGCGATCTGGTGGATGAGTTGCTCGACCTCGCCGAATTTGCCCTCGTCTTTCAGGCGCGTGGCCCAGTCCTGCATCTGGCGCAGGGATTCGACGTAGGTGGCGAGCCAGGCAAGACCGTGGCTGGCTGTCTGGTGCTGTTCCACGGCGCGGGACGACACGCGGCCCTCTACGGTGACGAGGTCGCGCAGGGCGTCCCTGGCCTTGTCGAGGATCTGTTCGGCCGGAGGCACGGCCTTGCCGGTCAGGTCCAGCAGGTCCTCCAGGAGGATCTCGGTCGAAAGGTCAACGTCCTGTCCGTCATGCGCCATGAGGTAGCTCCTTCGGTTTTCGCCGCACCGGCATAGCCATTTCGCAAGTGCAGCGCAACTATTTTGCTTGTGCGGCGTGAGAATTGGTCGAATATTGCGCTGTCGTGTTGCGGGTGCCGGATGGCCCGCGTGGATTTCAGCCTTTCGTGACGGTAATTTAGGCCGTGCGCACCCCGAGAAAAGTGGTACGAGAGGCGCATGGACGCGTTACTAGGCCCGGACTGGTTGATGGTGATGGTCTTCGCCTGGGGCGTGGCCGTGCTGGGCGGGATCGTCAAGGGCGTGGTGGGATTCGCCATGCCGATGGTGGTGATCTCGGGGCTCAGTTCGATGATGCCGCCGGAAGTGGCGCTGGCGGGGCTGATCCTGCCGACATTGGCCTCCAATGTCTGGCAGGCGTTGCGCCAAGGCGTCCGGGCGGCCTGGGGATCTTTGGCGCGGTTCCGCGTGTTCCTGCTGGCGGGAATGGTCGTGATGCTTGTCTCGGCGCAGTTCGTGCGGGTGATCCCGGAGGCGGTGATGCTGCTGCTGATCGGGGTGCCGATCATCATCTACGCGGGCTTTGCGTTGGCGGGGCGCCCGTTGCGCCTGCCGCCCAACCTGGGGCGGCGCTTGGAAGCGGGGATCGGGGCCGTGGCGGGGTTCTTCGGTGGCATCTCGGGCGTCTGGGGGCCGCCGACGGTGGCGATGCTGATGGCGCTGGACACCGAGAAGACCGAGCAGATGCGGGTGCAGGGCGTGATCTACGGCATGGGGGCGGTGCTGCTGACCGGGGCGCACACGGCTTCTGGCGTACTCAACCGCGGCACGCTGCCGTTGTCGCTGTCGTTGATCATGCCGGCGCTGATTGGCCTCTGGATCGGGTTCAGGTTGCAGGACCGGATCGACCAGCGATTGTTCCGGCGGCTGACGATGGCGGTGCTGGTCATCGCGGGGCTGAACCTGGTGCGGCGCGGCCTACTGAGTTTCTAGAGCGTTTCGCCTTTAACCTGAGGCAGCAGCGAGAGGCGAAAGGCGTGCGACAATTGAGTGTTTTGCGGCGTTTCACGGGTAAGCTGTAGTTCAGGATAATCGCGAAACGCTCTAGGAAAATCGTGCGGCTGCGCCGCGCAGGATATCTCGTCGTTGCCCTTTGGGCATCGCCTCGGTGAGGGAGGGGAACGTGACGCGTCATTCCCGCGATGTGCATTTGGCCGGCAGGCGCTTCCGGCGGGATATTTGGAGCCAGAAGAAGAGGCGACGCGTCTGGCTCTTCTTCTGGCCAGAAATATCCCAGGGGGCGTCGAAACCGAGGTTTCGACGTGGGGGACTGGTCCCCCGCTGCGGTGCCCTCTTTCAAGCGCGGGACATATCCGGTAAAGCGCCCGGGACGAGTTTGACCCCCTGATGGATGAGAGACGATGAAATTCACCCTGTCCTGGCTGAAAGACCATCTTGAAACCACCGCCAGCGTGGCGGAGATCGCCGAGGCGCTGACCGATCTTGGCCTCGAGGTGGAGGAGATTTCCAACCCGGGCGAGCGACTGGCGGATTTTACCATCGGCAAGGTGATGAGCGCCGAGAAGCATCCCGATGCCGACCGGCTGCGGGTGTGCCAGGTGGAGACCGACGAGGGGGTGAAACAGATCATCTGTGGCGCGCCCAATGCCCGCGAAGGCATCACCGTGGTTGTGGCGAAGCCCGGCGTCTACGTGCCGGGGATCGACACGACGATCGGGGTGGGCAAGATCCGGGGAATCGAGAGTTTCGGCATGATGGCGTCGGAGCGCGAGATGGAGCTTTCGGACGAGCACGACGGGATCATCGAACTGCCCTCGGGTGAGGTCGGTGCGCGCTTCGTGGACTGGCTGGCCGAAAACGATCCGGCCAAGGTCGATCCGGTGATCGAGATCGCGATCACGCCGAACCGGCCCGATGCGCTGGGGGTGCGGGGGATCGCGCTGGACCTTGCGGCGCGGGGGCTTGGCACGATGAAGGATGCGCCTAAGGCACATGTTGAGGGGCAGTTTCCGTGCCCGATCACCGTCAGCATCGACGAGGATACCAAAACGGACGGGTGTTTCGTCTTTGCCGGACGGCTGATCCGGGGTGTGACCAACGGTCCGAGCCCGGAGTGGCTGCAGGACAGGCTGCGTGCCATTGGCTTGCGACCGATTTCGGCGCTGGTGGATATCACCAACTTCTTCACCTATGACCGGAACCGGCCGCTTCACGTCTTCGATGCCGACAAGGTTGCGGGGAACCTGCGGGTGCATCGCGCCAGCGGGGGCGAGACGTTCACCGGGCTGGACGAGAAGGAATACACCTTCTCGAAAGGGCAGGTGGTGATCTCGGACTACAACGGCATCGAAAGCGTCGGCGGCATCATGGGCGGGCTGGCGACGGGCTGTACCGCCGAGACCACGAACGTGTTCCTGGAAGCGGCGGTGTGGGACCATATCCAGATCGCGCACACGGGCCGGGCGCTGAAGATCAACTCCGACGCGCGGTATCGCAACGAGCGGGGGATCGACCCGGCGTTCAACATGGAGGCGCATGACCTGGCCACGCAGATGATCCTGGATCTGTGCGGCGGCGAGGCCTCCAACATCGTGGTGGCGGGCGAGGCGCCGGATGTGGCGCGCGCCTATCGTCTCGATGCCGCGAAGGTTCAGTCGCTGGTGGGCATGGAGATCCCCGAAGCCGAGCAGCGGCAGACTCTGACACGATTGGGGTTCCGGCTGGAGGGCAACACGGCGCATGTGCCGAGCTGGCGGCCCGATATCCTGGGCGAGGCCGACCTGGTGGAGGAAGTGGCGCGGGTGGCGTCGCTAACCAAGCTGGTGGGCCGTCCGATGCCGCGGATGCAGGCCGGCGTGCCGCAGCCGATCCTGAGTGCCGCGCAAAAGCGCGAGCGGGCGGCGCGGCGGACGGCGGCGGCGCTGGGGTACAACGAATGCGTGACCTACAGTTTCATCGACAAGGCGAGCGCCACGTTGTTCGGTGGCGGTGATGATGCCACGATGCTGGCGAACCCGATCAGCAGCGAGATGAGCCATATGCGGCCCGACCTGCTGCCGGGATTGTTGCAGGCCGCGGCGAAGAACCAGGCGCGGGGAGCGATGGATCTCGCCCTTTTCGAGCTGGGCCATGCGTTTCACGGCGGCGAGCCGGAGGAGCAGCATGTGCAGGTGAGCGGCATTCTGGTGGGCCGGACCGGGCCCAAGGATGTGCACAAGGCGAGCCGTCCGGTGGACCTGTACGATGCCAAGGCGGATGCCGAGGCGATCCTGGGCGCGCTGGGCGCACCGGCGAAAGTGCAGATCCTGCGTGGGGCGTCCGAATGGTGGCACCCGGGGCGGCACGGGATGATCTGCCTGGGGCCCAAGAAGGTGCTGGGCGTGTTTGGCGAGCTGCATCCCAAGATCCTGCGCGAGATGGATGTGAAGGGGCCGGTCGTGGGCTTTACGCTTTACCCCGCCGACATTCCGCAACCGCGGAACGCCGGGGCCAATCGGGGCGCGATGAAAATCAGCGACCTGCAGGCGGTGGAACGCGATTTCGCCTTCGTGGTGGATGCCGACGTGGAAGCGCTGACGCTGGTCAATGCGGCCGCCGGGGCGGACAAGGTGCTGATCGATGATGTGCGGGTCTTCGACGAGTTCATCGGCGGCAGCCTGGGCGAGGGCAAGAAGAGCCTTGCGCTGACGGTGCGGCTGCAACCCACCGACAAGACGCTGAAGGACGCGGATATCGAGGCCGTCTCGGCCAAGATCGTCGAGAAGGTCACGAAGGCGACGGGTGGCACGCTGCGCGGCTGAGGCGGTGCGGCGGCTGCTTGGCTGCCTGTTGATCTGGCTGGGCGGGGCTGCGTTCGCGGACACCGGGTGTTTGCGGGCTATTGAGGGTAGTCCGACAGATCGCGCGGCCGCTGCCCGTCTGGTATTCAATTTTCACGAGATTCCCGGCTATCCATACGCCATCTTCGCCGGGTTTCCATTGCGCAGCATTCGGGACGGGCCGAGGCTGGTGCAGCCAGACGATGCGGTCGTGAGCGAGCAGGTCGAGAGACTGGACGTCCCGTGGAATGGCGTTTCGGCTACTGGATATGTTCTACCGCCGCTTTTTCGTATCGGGGATACGTGGATGTTATTTGACGGCGTGCGGTTCGTTGCGGCGACTGCTCTGGGGCGCGACGAAACGGGACCGTATCCGCGTTGGACGCAGTGGGGAGAGCGGCTGTTCCTGCTGGACCGGCGCGGCTGGTGGGAGGTGCGGCGTGACCTGACGCTGACACCGGGCGATTTGCCGGTGACGTACCGATCGCCGCTGGATGTGGAGTTGGAAGTGAGCGCGATATTCGGCGCCGTCTTTGCAGGGCGGCAGGGACAGGGGCTTTGGGTCAGCCGGGATGGACTGACCTTCGCGCAGGTTGACACCGGCAACGTGCCGGTAAGAGAGTACGCGACAGATCTGCCGGCCAGGGACGAGGGCGTCGTGCTGGCGGAAGACGGGCTGTACCTGATCGACGGGGCGTGCGTGGAAGGCGCGGTGCGTTAAAGGCACAGGCGCGTGGGTTTTCACCCACCCTACGGTTGGGACCAATTCGCGTGTTGCGGTGCGTTCCGCTTGTAATCCGGGCCGTGGGATGCAGATTGTGCGGCGATACTGAACAAGGAGAATATCAGATGCTGAGCGTATACCTTTCCGGCGAGATCCATACCGACTGGCGCGAGCAGATCATCGAGGGGGCCAAGGGCCTGGACGTGGAGTTTTCCGCGCCGGTGACGGATCACGGGGCCAGCGACGATTGCGGCGTGGAAATCCTGGGCGCGGAAGAGAACAAGTACTGGCACGACCACAAGGGCGCCATGGTGAACGCGATCCGCACCCGCAAGGGGATCGAGGAGGCCGACGTGGTCGTTGTGCGGTTCGGCGACAAGTACAAGCAATGGAACGCGGCCTTTGACGCGGGCTATGCCAGCGCGATGGGCAAGTCGCTGATCATCCTGCAACCGCCGGAGCATGACCACGCGCTGAAAGAGGTGGATGCCGCGGCGCTCGCCGTCACGCGGGAGCCGGGGCAAGTGGTGGAGATCCTGCGGTATGTTCTGGAAGGGACGTTGCCGAAGTAAACGCGGCGTGGGGTGGCGTGGGTTTCCACCCACCCCACGGTGCCTGCCGGGATGCGCGACCGGCAGGGGCGTTGCCGACGTGGTTTCGACTCTCGAAGAGAGGTCCCCCCGCGTCAAGCCCGGGACGGGCCTTCGGTGGGACCAGCGTGGTGACCTGAGTGTCGTGGTGCGGTGACATGGCCTGGGTCGGACCACTTGGTCTCCGGTATGGGAAACATGGTGCGGGCTGCGACGAGGCCGCCTTAGTTGCGCATGATCGATCGGGCATTATCGGTCAGGTTCTCGGCCACCACCTGCGCTTCGTCCTCGCCATTGGTGATGTCCATGTAAGTGACGAGTGCGGCTTTCAGCGAGAACTCCGGCACAGTGACGATCGGAGAGATGACGAAGACGTCCCGGATAATGTGGATAAGGAACGGCCTGTCAAAACATCCGATGGAGGGGGTGTCGTCTTTCGACCTCCCCGTGTCCGCGAAAGCGTAGGTCAACAATGTGTCAGCCGGGCTGTCGATCGGCGCTTTGCGTGGTCTTCGAGGTTCAAACCCGGCGCGGCATAAGATAAACGGAACCGGTGGGTCCGACTGTTCGCGGATCAGCTTCAATCGGAAAGTTACCCCAATGGACTGGGCTGCCCTGGCAAGAGAACTGGTGACGCTGATCGTGGTGATCGACCCGGTCGGGTCCATCCCGGTGTTCCTGTTCGCGGTGCAGGGCGTGCCACGGGCACTGCACAGACGGTTCGCGCTGCGGGCGGTGGCGATTGCGGCGCTGGTGCTGCTGGCGTTCCTGGTGGGCGGGCAGTTCTTGCTGGAATCGCTGGGTCTGCGACTGGGGTCGTTCCAAGTCGCGGGCGGGATCATCCTGTTCTTGTTCGCGATGACAATGATCTTCGGCGAGTCGAAGCCCGCGCGCGAGATCGAGGAGGCCGAGCGCGACCACCTGGCGGGCGCGGTCTTCCCGCTGGCGATGCCGTCGATCGCGTCGCCGGGGGCGATGTTGGCCATCGTGATCCTGACCGACAACCACACCGAGTCGCTGACCGACCAGGCGATCACGGCGGGGCTGTTGATGCTGGTGTTGCTGTTGACGCTCGGGCTTTTGCTGGCGGCGACCTATGTGCACCGGATGATCGGCAGCACAGGGGCCAGCGTGATCAGCCGGGTGATGGGGATCGTTCTGGCGACTATCGCGGTGGACGCGGTGCTGGGGGGGTTCAATGCGCTGGGCGTGATGGACGTCGCCCCGCCGCCGGTGGAGAGCCCGTTGAACAAGGCGACGCCGCGGTAGCAGGGGGGCCGCGTGGGTTGTCACCCATCCTACGGTGTCCCGGGCGCGCACGCCCTGGACGAAGGGCGGGTATGAAAAAGCCCCCGCGCCTGAAGCACGGGGGCGGTGTCAGCTCGGTCGGGGCGTTTAAGCCTTAGCCGATGGCGGCGGCTTTCACGTCCTCGTCGATATAGGGCACGTACTGCTCGAAATTGTCGGCGAACATCTTGACCAGCTTCTCGGCCTGCGCGTCGTAGGCCGCGCCGTCGTCCCAGGTGCGGCGCGGGTCC
The DNA here is from genome assembly GCF_028807495.1 of Roseovarius sp. SK2. Classification (NCBI taxonomy): domain Bacteria; kingdom Pseudomonadati; phylum Pseudomonadota; class Alphaproteobacteria; order Rhodobacterales; family Roseobacteraceae; genus Roseovarius; species Roseovarius sp. SK2. The sequence continues at coordinate 468,322 of NZ_JARAMK010000002.1, read as the reverse complement.
AGCAGGACCTCGGGCACGCCAGGGGCGCTGACCGGAACCTCGAAGCCGAAATTGGCGTCCTTGCGGAACTCGACCTCGTTCAGCGAGCCGTCGAGTGCGGCGGTCAGCAGGGCACGGGTGGCCTTGATCGGCATCCGCTCGCCGGTGCCGTAGGCGCCGCCGGTCCAGCCGGTGTTGACCAGCCAGCAGGTCGCGCCGTGCTTGGCGATCTTTTCGCGCAGCAGGTTGCCGTAGACCTCGGGGCGGCGCGGCATGAAGGGGGCGCCGAAGCAGGTGGAAAAGGTCGGCTCGGCCTCGGTCAGGCCGCGCTCGGTTCCGGCGACCTTGGCGGTGAAGCCGCTGAGGAAGTGATACATCGCCTGTGCCGGCGACAGCCGCGCGATGGGAGGCAGCACGCCGAACGCGTCGCAGGTCAGCATGATGATGTTCTTGGGATGCCCGCCAAGCGCGGTTTCCGAGGCGTTGGAAATATAGCTCATCGGATAGGCGCAGCGCATGTTGGCCGTCAGTGAATCGTCGGCAAAGTCCAGTTCGAGCGTTTCCTCGTCATAGACCATGTTCTCGATCACGGTGCCGAACTTCTCGGTCGTGGCGTAGATTTCCGGCTCTGCCTCGGGGTCGAGGTTGATGGTTTTGGCATAGCAGCCGCCCTCGAAGTTGAAGGTGCCGCGATCCGACCAGCCGTGTTCGTCATCGCCGATGAGCGTGCGGTTGGGATCGGCCGAAAGGGTGGTCTTGCCGGTGCCCGAAAGGCCGAAGAAGATGGCGGTGTCGACCGGGTTGCCGTTGGCGTGGTTGGCCGAGCAGTGCATCGGCATGATGCCTTTTTCGGGCAGCAGGTAGTTCAGGACCGAGAAGACCGATTTCTTGTTCTCGCCGGCGTATTCGGAATTTCCGATGAGGATCAGTTTGCGGTCGAAGTTGATGGCAATCACGGTTTCCGAGACACAGCCGTGCTTGGCGGGGTCGGCCTTGAAGCTGGGGCAGTTGATGACGGTGAAATCGGCGGTGAAACTGTCGAGCGCCTCGCGCTCGGGGCGGCGCAGCATGTGGCGGATGAAGAGGCCGTGCCATGCCAGTTCGGTGACCATACGCATGTTGATCGAATGCGCGGGGTCGGCGCCGCCGACGAGATCCTGCACGAAGTAGTCGCGACCCTGCATGTGGGCGAGCATGTCGGTATAAAGCTGATCGAATGCCTCGGGTGTCATGGGCGCATTGTTGTCCCACCAGATATGCTCGGCCACGCTGTCGGTCTTGACGACATGCTTGTCCTTGGGCGAGCGGCCGGTGAACTGGCCGGTGGAGACGAGGAAGGTGCCGCCCTTGCCCAGGCGGCCTTCGCCCTTGCGCAGGGCCTCTTCGATGAGGGCGGGTTCGATCAGGTTGTAGTGAACTTCGCCCAGTCCGGTGATGCCTTGATCCTCGAGGGTGAAGTTGGGGTTGACCCGTCCTGCTGACATGCTTGCGCTCCTTGAGTTCTGGCCGTCCGCCCTTTTGGCGGGGCTGGCCATGCAGGTCCGCCGAAATTGGCGGTAAGAAACCGGCCCGTACCGGCTGTTTCGCGGGCCTCATAACATGACGGTTTTATGATTGAACAGGACGCAAATGCACAGTTAGCGCAACCAAATCGGACGTTAGCGCCATCATGGGCGCGCTGCCGCCATGGTTCTGCAATCGCGGACTGGAAAAGTGAGTCAATTTAGCCATTCCTAAGACATTTTCGCGTCAGATAATCCGGAAAGCCCTGCTGATTCGCAGTTTGGGATTGATTAAAAAGGCGAAAACGGCTCATAGTATCGAAAAAAGCAGGCAACCGAGCAGTACAAGGAAATCATAATGTCAAAAATCGCCCTTGTGGACGATGACAGAAATATTCTGACATCGGTATCCATGACCCTTGAGGCGGAAGGCTTCGAGGTCGAAACTTATAACGATGGTCAACAGGCTTACGAGGCCTTCACCAAGAAGCTGCCGGACATGGCGGTGCTGGACATCAAGATGCCCCGGATGGACGGGATGGACCTGTTGCAGCGGCTACGCCAGAAATCGGCGATGCCGGTCATTTTCCTGACCTCCAAGGACGACGAGATCGACGAGGTGCTGGGCCTGCGCATGGGTGCGGACGACTACGTCAAGAAGCCGTTCAGCCAGCGTTTGCTGGTCGAGCGTATCCGCGCGCTGCTGCGCCGGCAGGATGCGGTTGACGGCAACGTGGTGGCCGAGACCGAGGACACCAAGGTGATCGAGCGCGGCGAGCTGCGCATGGACCCGCTGCGCCACGCGGTGGCGTGGAAGGGCCAGGACGTATCGTTGACCGTGACCGAATTCCTGCTGCTTCAGGCGCTGGCGCAACGGCCCGGGTTCGTGAAAAGCCGCGATCAGCTGATGGACGTGGCCTATGACGACCAGGTCTATGTTGACGATCGGACCATCGACAGCCACATCAAGCGCCTGCGCAAGAAACTGCGGATGGTGGACCCGGAGTTTTCGGCCATCGAAACGCTGTACGGGATCGGGTATCGGTACAACGAGGAATGATTGCCTGAAACATGGCATTGGCGGAGGGCTTCCAGGTGCGCGATCACTCGCTGAACGACGACGACGGCGTTGTCCTTGGCGATGATTTCGTGGCGCCTGAAAATGTCGTCGAGGAGGAGGTCCGCAGGCGCCGCGCGCGGCGCGGCTACTTCTCGGGCGGCGGCGGATCCCTGACGCGCAAGATCATTACCTTCAACCTGATCGCGCTGAACGTGCTGGTCGCGGGAATCCTCTACCTCAATTCTTCGCGTGACGGGTTGGCGCAACAGCACGCCTACGGGTTGCAAAGCGACGTGGAACTGATTGCCGACGTGTTCGAGGCGCAACTGCCCGAAGGCGCGCCCGTCAGCCTCGTGGCGATGGACGGGCTGGACGTTGCGGGCACACTGGACGGGCTGGACGTGCAGCAGGGGGTCGAGGTGCTGGTCTATGACCGCGCGGCCCAGCTGGTGGGGCGGACCGAGGGCCACCTGCCGCGCCCGGGCGCGGATGTGCCGGACAAGCCCACGGTGATCACGGATGCGCTGAACCACGTGTGGAACTGGGTGTCGGCCCCGTTCTCGGCGATCCTGGTCAACGATACGGAAATCAGCGTCGAGACACTGGCACAGGGCCTTGTCGAGGACGCGCTGGAAGAGGGCACGCAGGTCGGCCGCGGCGATAATGACGGCTCGACCATATTCGCGGTGGCGACGCCGATCCTGCAGGGCGACAGGCCCGTGGGTGTTGTGGCGTTGTCCAGTGCCTCGGGCGAGATCGACAAGCTGAGCCGGATGGAGCGCGAGCGCGTCTTGCAGATGTTCCTGGTGGCGATACTGGTGTCTGTGGGCCTTTCGCTGATCCTGGCCTCGACCATCGCCAACCCGCTGGCGGAACTGGCCGCCGCCGCCGAAGTGGGCGGTGCGCGCAACCGCCATGGCGGCAACAATGGCGGCGGGCGCATCCGCATTCCCGATTTGACTGCGCGGCCCGACGAGATCGGGCGGCTTTCGGGCGCGTTGCGGGGCATGGTGACCGCGCTTTATCACCGGATCGACGGCAACGAGCAGTTCGCTGCGGACGTGGCGCACGAGATCAAGAACCCGCTGGCGTCCTTGCGCAGCGCAGTGGGCACGATGCGCGTGGCCAAGCGCGAGGATCAGCGCGAGAAACTGCTGAACGTGATCGAGCATGACGTGCGCCGCCTTGACCGGCTGGTCAGCGATATCTCGAACGCATCGCGGCTGGACAGCGAGCTGGTGCGCGAGGAGCAGGAGAGCTTTGACCTGATCCAGATGCTGGACAACCTGGCGCATTACCTGGGCGAACAGGCGCAGCAGAAGGGGGTCGAGTTCATCACCGATTTCCCGAAAGACCCGATTGTCATCATGGGGCTGGAAGCACGGCTGGCGCAGGTTTTCGTTAACCTGATTACCAATGCCATCTCGTTCTGCGAGGAAGGCGACGCCATTCGCCTGTGGGCCCGTAAACGCGATAACCGTATCGTTGTCGTGGTCGAGGATACTGGGCCGGGCATTCCCGAACAGGCGCTGACCAAGATCTTCAATCGCTTCTATTCACAACGCGACGCCAATGATTTCGGCAACAACTCGGGCCTTGGCCTGTCGATCTCGAAACAGATCGTCGAGGCGCATGAGGGCGTGATCTGGGCCGAGAACATTCGGCCCACGGATGCCGACATTACCTCGGACCCGTTGGGCGCGCGCTTTGTCGTGGGTCTGCCGGTCTGACGCGATGGGCGCGGCGCCTTCTTTGACAGCTCCCGGACCGCCGGAATGACGGGCGCGCAGATCCTTCACGCGACCACTGTTGCCATCGACGGCCGTGCCGTGCTGATCCGCGGCGCGTCGGGGAGTGGCAAGTCGGGGCTGGCGCTGCAACTTCTTGCAATGGGTGCGGAACTGGTGTCGGACGACCGCACGGTGGTGTGGGCCGACGACGAAACGCTCTGGGCCGATGCGCCGGACACGATCCGCGGCAAGATCGAAGCGCGCGGCGTGGGCATCCTGCGCAGTGCTGCGGCGGGGCGTTGCGCGGTTGCGCTCGTGGTCGACATGGACGAGGTTGAAACCGAGCGTCTTCCCGAGGCCCGAGAGACGCGGCTCATGGGCATACCCTTGCCTGTTATTAACAAATCCGAGAGCGCCCATTTTCCTGCCGCCGTGGCAGTATATCTAAGAGGCGAACGCCTGGAATGAGGCTGGAATGAGGAGTGGCCCGCGATGCCGGCAGGCCCGATAAGCAACAGACTGGTTCTGGTGACCGGCCCGTCGGGTGCCGGGCGCACCACGGCGATCCGTGCTTTGGAGGACATGGGGTTCGAGGCCATCGACAACCTGCCGCTGTCCCTCTTGCCGCGACTGATCGAGGGCAATGGGCCGGACAAGCCGCTGGTGCTGGGCGTGGACACGCGCAACCGGGATTTCTCGACCAATGCGCTGATCGAGGTGATCGACACGCTGAGCGCGGATGCGACGGTGCATTTGCAGGTGCTTTATCTCGACAGCAGCGCCGAGGTGCTGACGCGCCGATTTTCCGAGACGCGCAGGCGGCACCCGTTGGCCCCGGCGGAGACGCCGGATGCTGGGATCGCGCGGGAGTTCGACCTGCTGGGCCCGATCCGGGCGCGGGCGGATATCCTGATCGACACGTCGGAATTGTCGCCGCACGATTTACGCGCGGAATTGTCGCGCTGGTTCGCGCCGGGCGATGGCGGGCAGATGTCGGTCTCGGTTCAGTCGTTTTCCTACAAGCGCGGGCTGCCGCGTGGCCTGGACATGGTGCTGGATTGCCGGTTCCTGCGAAACCCCTATTGGGAGGCCGGCCTGCGCGGATTGACCGGGCAGGACGCGCTGGTGCGGGCCTATGTGGGCGATGACCCGATGTTCGAAGGCTTCGCCGCGCGGGTCGGTGACCTGGTGCGGCAGTTGCTGCCGGCCTACAAGGCAGAGGGCAAGGCCTATCTGGCGATCGGCTTTGGCTGTACCGGCGGGCAGCACCGCAGCGTCACGATGGCAGAAACCTTGTCCGAGTCCCTTGCAGAGGCAGGCTGGCAGGTGTCTATAAGGCATCGCGAACTGGAACGGCGCGGCTTGCTTGCGCCGTCCGGCCCCGGCGAAAAGACCGAGGCGAAGCAGAAAGGAGACATCGGGGCGTGATCGGGATCGTGATCGTGGCGCATGGCGGGCTGGCCCAGGGCTATCTGAAGGCGATAGAGCATGTCGTCGGTGGGCATTCGGGTATTCAGGCCATCCCGATCGAGGGTGATTTCGACCGGTCCGAAAAGCAGGATGAGATCTGCCGCGCCGCCGACGAGGTGGATACCGGCGACGGCGTTCTGATCGTGGTGGACATCTTCGGCGCGTCGCCGGCGAACCTGTCGCTCAAGGCGTGCCAGCCCGAGAACCGCCGCATCCTGTACGGGGCGAACCTGCCGATGCTGCTGAAGCTGGCCAAGAGCCGCGATCTGTCGGTGCCCGAGGCCGCCCGCGCCGCCCTGGATGCAGGGCGCAAGTATATCGACAGTCACTCCCCGTAAAGTGGGCCGGACAAAGAAAGACCAAGACCGAAATGACAGACACCGTCACGCGCGAGATCGAGATCGTCAACGAGAAGGGCCTGCACGCGCGTGCGGCGGCCAAGCTGGTGGAGGTGGTCGAGGGATTCGACGCGCAGGCCGAGGTCAGCCATGATGGCCAGACCACGGGCGCGGACAGCATCATGGGTCTTTTGATGTTGGCAGCGTCGCGTGGAACGACTATTGACGTGCGAGCCTGGGGGCCCGACGCCGAGGCGCTGGCGGATGCCGTGAGCGCGTTGGTGGCCGACCGGTTCGGCGAGGACATGTAGGCGCGCTATGCGCGGCGGGACGGGAACAGACCACGTGGCGGAAAAGGCGCAGGATCAAAGCGGCGACGGATCGCCCGGGTCGGTCAATTTCACGAAATATGACCGGCGCAGCCTGACCTATGCCAACTCTTTTGACAGTCCCGGCACGGCCTTCACCATACGGGCGGTCGAATGGTTCACCGGCAAGCTGACGATCATCAAGATGATCCGGGAGTTCGAGAAAAAGGGCGCCCCCACGGGACAGCCCTTCTGGCGCGCGGCGCTCGATACGATGGGCATCCCGCTGCTGACCCCGCAGGAGCAGATCGACAATATCCCCGAGACCGGCCCGGTGGTGATCGTTGCGAACCACCCGCACGGGCTGGTGGACGGAATGATCCTGGCCGACCTGATCGGGCGGCGGCGCACCGATTACAAGATCCTGACGCGGGCGCTGTTGACCGGGATCGACGAGGTGGCGGCGTCCTACATGATCTCGGTGCCATTCCCGCACGAGCCGGACGCGCAGCGCAAGTCGGTGGAGATGCGGGCCAAGGCGATGGCACATCTGAAGGAGGGCGGCGCGATCAGCGTGTTCCCGTCGGGTGTGGTGGCGTCGTCCGACAGCCTGTTCGGGCCCGTGAGGGAGCGTGAATGGAACGTCTTCACCGCGCAGATGATACGACGGTCGGGCGCGACGGTTGTGCCGATCTATTTCCCGGGCGCCAATTCGCGCGCCTACCAGATGGCCAATTGCATTTCGCCGACCCTGCGCCAGAGTCTTTTGCTGCACGAGGTGGTGCGGGGCTGCAATCACCCGCAAAAGCCGGTGGTGGGGCCGCCGATCACGCAAGAGCAGATGGAGCTTTTGGACAAGGACCCGCGCGGGTTCATGGCGTGGTTGCGCGAGCATACCCTGAGCCTGGGCGAGGGGTGACGTTCAGGAAGGTGGGTTTCACCCACCCTACGCGACGGAGCAGCGCGTGGGTTATCACCCACCCTACGACGGCGTGCCGAAGTCGCTTGGGTTTTCAGCCTCGTCAGCGGGTCGGGACCGGTTCCTCGCCGCGATAATCGTAGAAGCCGCGACCGGTCTTGCGGCCGAGCCAGCCGGCCTCGACATATTTCGTCAGCAGCGGGCAGGGGCGGTACTTGGTGTCCGCGAGCCCGTCATGCAGCACGTTCATGATGGCAAGGCAGGTGTCCAGGCCGATGAAATCGGCCAGTTCCAGCGGGCCCATCGGATGGTTCGTTCCGAGTTTCATCGAGGTGTCGATGGAAATGACCGAGCCGACGCCCTCGTAGAGCGTGTAGACCGCCTCGTTGATCATCGGCATGAGGATGCGGTTGACGATGAAGGCGGGGAAATCCTCGGAACTGGCGGCGGTCTTGCCGAGATTTTCGACCACGGCGAGGCAGGCGTCGTAGGTGGGTTTGTCGGTGGCGATGCCGCGGATCAATTCGACCAGTTGCATGACCGGCACCGGGTTCATGAAGTGAAAGCCCATGAATTTCTCGGGGCGGTCGGTGCGGCTGGCAAGCCGTGTGATCGAGATCGACGAGGTGTTCGACGTCAGGATCGTGTCGGGGCCGAGATGCGGGACGAGATCCTCGAAGATGGCCTGTTTGACGGTCTCGCGCTCGGTGGCGGATTCGACGACGAGGTCGGTGGCGCCAAGCTCCGGCAGGTCGAGCGTGGTGGTGATGCGCGACAGCGCGGCGTCGCGGTCCTCGGCCGTCATCTTGTCGCGGCTGACCATGCGGTCCATGTTGGACTTGATCACGCCGACGCCCTTGTCCAGCGCCTCCTGATTGATGTCGTTGAGCAGGACATCATAGCCCGCGACGGCCATCACATGCGCGATTCCGTTGCCCATCTGTCCGGCGCCGACGACGCCCACCTTGCGGATGTCCATGCAGGTCCCTTTCGCTTTTGCGACACCATATGCCCCGTGCCGCGGGCGCTGCAAGGGAAAGCGGCCGTTAAAATTGTAGTCGATTTGCGCCTTTAACGGAATCGCAAGGCCTGCGGCCCAAAGCTGGCAATTAGGTGAGCTGAATGAGGTAGGCGTAATGTCCTTTCATGGCGAGGGCCGCTGGAATGCGGCGCCGGAGGCGTGCCGTTACGGGGCGTCGAAGCTGGCGTTTCGGGGGCCGAAGCGGAGCCTGAAGAGTGAGTACGTGGCGTTCATCGGCGGAACGGAGACCTATGGCAAGTTCGTCAGCCGGCCTTTCGCGCAAGCCGTCGAGGCGGCGACGGGCGTGGCATGTGTCAACCTCGGCCAGCCCAACGCTGGGATCGACGTGATGCTGGGCGACCCGGGGCTGGCACGGATCGCGTGGGGGGCGTCGGCGGTGGTGTTGCAGGTGCCGTGTGCGGCGAACCTGTCGAACCCGTTCTACAAGGTGCATTCGCGACGCAACGATCGCTTTCTGCGGGCCGAGCCGTCTTTGCAGGGCTTGTTCGCAGAGGTGGATTTCACCGAGTTCAGCTTTACGCGGCATATGCTGATGCATCTGCGGACGGTGTCGCCGGAACGGTTCGGGGTGCTGCGGCAAGGACTGGCGCAGGCCTGGGACGCGGGAATGCGGCGGCCGATCGCGGAAATCCGGACGCCGGTGGTCCTGTTGTGGTTTTCCGAGCGCGCCCCGGAGCAGGATGATGACACGGTCGAGACACGGTGCGAGCCGGTGCTGGTGGGGCGCGAGATGCTGGCGGGTTTGCAGAGCCACGTGGTGGCGGTTGTGGAGGCCAGCGACATGGCGTGGGGCGGTCAGGGCGCGGGGTGTCACCCACCCTACGCGGCGGGGCGCAAAGAGGACGTGCCTCGGACCCTGCCGGGTCAGGCGGCGCATGACGCGGTGGCGGAGGCGTTGATCCCCGTGTTGGCGGGGGTCTTGGATCCGTGAAAGTTTGAACGGGCCGGTCGCGCGTGGGTTTTCACCCACCCTACACGTGCCCAAAACGAAAAGACCCGCCACGAGGGCGGGTCAATTCGGTGTCATATGCGGTACGGTTCAGCCGAGTTTCTCGGTCAGTTCCGGCACGGCGGTGAAGAGATCGGCCACGAGGCCGTAATCGGCGACCTGAAAGATCGGCGCTTCTTCGTCCTTGTTGATGGCGACGATGACCTTGGAGTCCTTCATGCCGGCAAGGTGCTGGATCGCGCCCGAAATGCCGACGGCGATGTAGAGATCCGGCGCCACGACCTTGCCGGTCTGCCCGACCTGCCAGTCGTTGGGGGCATAGCCCGAGTCCACGGCCGCACGGGACGCGCCAACGGCGGCGCCCAGCTTGTCGGCGAGGTTCTCGATCAGGGCGAAGTTCTCTTCCGATCCGATGCCACGGCCGCCGGAGACGACGACGCCCGCCGAGGTCAGCTCGGGGCGGTCGGATTCGGCAACCTTGTCCTCGACCCATTCCGACAGGCCGGGGTTGTCGGCGGCGGAGATGGTCTCGACCGAGGCCGAGCCGCCGTCGCCGGCGGCGTCGAAGGTGGAGGTGCGGAAGGTGACGACCTTCTTGGCATCCGAGGATTTCACCGTCTGGACCGCGTTGCCGGCGTAGATCGGACGCTCGAACGTGTTGGCGTCGACCACGCCCGAGGCGTCGGAGATCACCATGACGTCCAGCAGTGCGGCCACGCGGGGCATCACGTTCTTGGCGTCGGTGGTGGCAGGCGCCACGATATGTTCGTAATCGCCCGCGAGCGACACGATCAGCGCGGCGGTGGATTCCGCCAGGCGGTGGCCCAGCGAGGCGTCCTCGGCCACGAGGACCTTGGAAACACCGTCGATCTTGGCGGCGGCGTCACCCGCGGCGGCGGCGGAGCCCCCGGCACAGAGCACGGTCACGTCGCCCAGCTTGGAGGCGGCGGTGACGGCCTTGGCGGTGGCGTCGAGCGCCAGTTCGCCGTCGTTCACTTCGGCAAGTAGAAGTACAGACATTACACGGCCCCCGCTTCTTTGAGTTTGGCGACAAGTTCATCGACCGATCCGACCATTTCGCCGGCCTTGCGGGCCTCGGGCTCTTCGGTCTTGACGATTTCGAGGCGCGGCGCGACGTCGACGCCGTAATCGGCGGCGGTTTTCTCGTCGAGCGGCTTTTTCTTGGCCTTCATGATGTTGGGCAGCGACGCATAGCGCGGCTCGTTCAGGCGCAGGTCGACGGTGACGATCGTGGGCATCTTGACCTTGATCGTCTGCAGACCGCCATCGACCTCGCGGGTGATGACGGCGTGGTCGTCCGCGACATCCAGCGACGAGGCGAAGGTGCCCTGGCTCCAGCCCAGGAGGGCAGAAAGCATCTGGCCGGTGGCATTCATGTCGTTGTCGATCGCCTGTTTGCCGGCAATCACGAGGCCGGGCTCTTCTTCCTTGACGACGGCGGCAAGGATCTTGGCGACGGCGAGCGGCTCGATGTCGGTGTGCACGTCATCGGCGGCCTCGACCAGGATGGCGCGGTCGGCGCCCATGGCCAGCGCGGTGCGCAGGGTTTCCTGCGCTTGCTTGACGCCGATGGAGACGGCGACGACCTCGTCGGCTTTGCCGGCCTCTTTCAGGCGGATGGCCTCTTCGACGGCGATCTCGTCAAAGGGGTTCATCGACATTTTGACATTGGCAAGATCGACGCCCGATCCGTCCGCCTTGACGCGGACCTTCACGTTGTAGTCGATCACGCGTTTGACAGGCACGAGCACCTTCATCGGCATGGTCTCCCTAAAAAATTGCGCAGAGCCGCTGTGATACGACCCCGCCCCTTGCTCTGGGGCGTTAGATACAGAACTGTTAGCCGGGGAAACAGGGTAAAATCGTCACGTTTCCGACTTGCGACGTCGCGTTTCCGGTGCGGTATGGGGAATCTGCGCGCAAAGCGGGGGCGTCAGGGCGTAATGCCGTGTTTCTGGGCCAGTTCGTGCAGCACCGATTCCTCGGGCGGGGTGCCGTTGAAGCGGTTCTGGAGCCGTTCGCGCACGCGGCGGCCGTAGAAATGGATGGAAACGGTGTCGTCCTTCACCTTTTTCCAGACCTTCCACGCCGCGCGGAAATAGATGCGCCGGTCTTCGAACAGCACGGGATAGAGCACGTGCGGGTCCAGCGCATGCTTGAACTCGTCGTTCTTGTGCAGGAAATGCGACAGCGCCTTGGGGCCCCACGCGCCCCACGGCATTTCGGAAACATGCATCGGGTCGCCAGCCTCGGCACGGGCGCGCATTTCTTCCTTGTGGCGCGGCATCATCCAGGGCGGAATGGCGTATTCGTCTTCGCAAAACTCGATCAGGCTTTGCAGTGAGGGGGAGGAAGCGGGCAAGGCCATCACGCCGTTGGCGACGACCTTTTCGTTCTCGCGCCCGAAGAAGAAGCCGTCCTTGGGAATGAAGGGCTTGAGGCAGTAGGCGTCGGTGTCGGACCAGATGATGCCGTCGTTCTTTGCCAAAAGGTGATAGCGGAACTTGTCGGCGTGAATGGCCGGGCTGCCGGTGCGTTCGTGTCGCACGATCGTGTCGGGGTCGGGCAGGATATCAGAGGCCGGTGCCAGTTCGACGCCTTTCGGGCAATCCTCGACGCCGTGGTAGGAGAACATCACAACCGGGTGCCCGGCATCGACAAAGGACGTAACGCAAAGCCGTTCGATGAAGCCCAGCGGCGGGCCGTCCCAGAACATGGCGATGGTGGGCAGGGACATGGACCTCTCCTTGCTGCTCGGGCCGGGCGTTGGATCGCCCGGCATTTGCGCGTCAGGATGTCACTACTGCCCGGTGTGCGCCAGTTATTTCAGCGGTTGGCGCCGGGGGTCCAGAGCACGTCGTCGCGGCCCGAATCGTTGGCCATGCGGGCGGCGACGAAGAACCAGTCGCTGAGGCGGTTGAGGTATTTGACCGCCGCGGGATTGACGTGTTCCATCGTTGCGAGTTCCACCGAAAGCCGCTCGGCGCGGCGCGAGACGGTGCGGCAGAGATGCAGATGCGCCGAGAGCGCCGAGCCGCCGGGCAGGATGAAGCTGCGCAGGGGTTCGAGCACCTTGTTCATCGTGTCGATCTCGGTCTCCAGGCGGGCGACCTGGCTGTCGACCATGCGAAGGGGCGTGAATTCGGCCTTGTCGTCGTTTTCCATGTCCGGGCGGCAGAGATCTGCGCCGAGATCAAACAGGTCGTTCTGGATGCGCGACAGGGCGGCGTCGGTTTCGCCCTCGGCGTGCAACCGGGCAAGGCCGACGGTGGCGTTCACCTCGTCCACGGTGCCGTAGGCGGTGACGCGCATGGAGTGCTTGGCCACGCGAGAGCCGTTGCCGAGCGCGGTTTCACCGTGATCGCCGGTCTTGGTGTAGATCTTGTTGAGAACGACCATGTTTATTCACCTCCCATTTGGCGGCGGATATAGACGAAAAGCAGGATGAGGACCACCGCGACGAACTGTGCGATGATGCGCCAGCGCATGAACTTGTTCGAGCGCTTGGCGTTGTCGATGCCTTCCTTGCCGAAGTTCGAGATGCCCAGGATGAGGACGACGGCGACGACGCCGCAGGCGAGTGCGACAAGGATGAAAAGGGGGTCGTTGAGCATGTGGGACTCTTGGTTTTTCCGGTCAGGGGCGGAGGTAGCCCGTCTGTGTCAAAAGGCGAATGGGGTATGGTGACGCGGGGGCGCTTGCCACCGTTCCGGGCCGTCTTGCTACAGTTTTGCCTGTATCCAGTCGAGGGCGCTGGTGGGCAGGATGCGTCGCAGAATGTCCAGAAGGTAGGTCGGCGTGGTGACGAAGTAGCGTGGCCTGGGGCGTGGTGACTCCAGCGCGTGGATCAGCTTTTTCGTGACGGCGGGGGCGGGCAATTCGAACGTGTCTGGGCCGCTGCTTGTGTAGAGGCGCGGTATGAGGCGTTTTTCGTAGAGCGACCGGGCGGGCGCGTTTTCCCAGTCGATCCAGCGTTCGAAATGCGGGATCGAGTTGACGCGGATCTTGGAGGTGACGGGCCCGGGTTCGATCAGGACGATATGGATGGGCGTGTCGCGCATCTCGATCCGCATGGTGCTGGTCAGTCCTTCGAGCGCGTGCTTGGTTGCATTGTAGGCGCCGCGCATGCGCAGGGTGGCGAAGCCCAGCACCGAGGAGTTCTGCACGATGCGGCCATGCCCTTGGGCCCGCATCACCGGGATCACTTGCCGCGTGAGGTCGTGCCACCCGAAGAAGTTGGCCTCGAATATATCGCGCAGGGCGTCGGTGGGCAGGTCCTCGACCATCCCGGGGCAGCCGAAGGCCCCGTTGTTGAACAGCGCATCGAGCGTGCCGCCGGTGGCCTCGAGCACCTCGGTCAGCCCGGAGGTGATCGTGTCGGGCTGTTGGTAGTCTATGAGGGGGCTGTCGAAGCCTTCGGCCCGCATCCGCGCGCAGTCCTCTTCCTGTCGGCAGGAGGCGAAAACGCGCCAGCCCCGGGCCCGCATGCCGTGCGCCGCGTCGTAGCCGATGCCCGACGAACAGCCGGTAATAAGAAGGGATTTCCGCGTCATGGCCGGACCTTGGCGCGGTCCGGCGCTATATGCAATCGCTTTGAGTGGAAATCACCGAGCCGGCGCGCTGACGAGCCAGTCGGCCATCCAGCCGGTTTCGCCGGTGTCGAGAACCTCGAGTTCAAGCCAGCCGTTGGCCGCCGTGCCGAGCACGGCCACTTCGACACCTTCGGCAAGATTGCCGACGCGGGCGAAATCCGTGCCGGGACCGCCGCGCATGTTGGCGGAAGTGGCGGTCACGTAGCGGATGTCGCCGCTGGTCATGCCAGAGCGCGCCGTGCGCGCCGCGGCTTCGGCCTGCTTGCGCAGCTCGGCTTGCGAGGCTTGATGCTCAAACAGTTCAATGGCGCCGGGCCAGTGTTTCTTGACCTCGTCCGCCGCAGCGCCGCCTTCGTCAAGAGCGGCAAGCACGGCGTTGTCCTCGTCGCTGCTTTCCGTCAGGAAACGGGCCTTGTCTTCCACCCGCTCGGTTCGGGCGGTTTCCTGCGCCGACCCGGCTTCGGACATGTCGCTGAGCGAGGCAAGGGTGATCTGAAAACGCTCGGGCTTGTCTTGCTCGGGCAGGTCGATGACCTCCGGCTCGACAGGTTCGGCCGGTTCGGCAGGTTGCGCGTCGGCGACGGTTGTCTCGGGCTCCGCGGCGTTCGCCTGGGCCTGGATGGAATTGTCACGCGGAGCGTAATCGGCACCGCCGCTCATCTCCCAGAAGGCGAAGCCAAGAAATGCAAAAGTTACCAAAATGAAGCGCCACATTGCGCGAATCCCCCGGGGCAGCAAAGTCAATTTCTTGTTATAGAACACAAGTTACACGATTCGGTTCCCACGGGCATGGGAAAAGGTGCGGAATCTTCCCAACCTGTGCTTTACCTGTGCAAATGCGGGGGGTATCACAGCATCTATGAATGATTTGGTCGATGACCCCAACATAGGCCCCGAGAGCGGGGGCGATGCCGTGGCGGAGCCGCTGCGCCGGGCGATCGGCGAGCGCTACCTGACCTATGCGCTGTCGACGATCATGCACCGGGCGTTGCCGGACGCACGCGACGGGTTGAAGCCGGTTCACCGGCGGATCCTGTTCGCCATGCGCGAGCTGCGGCTGAGCGCCAGCGGGGGCTTTCGGAAATCCGCGAAAATCAGCGGCGACGTGATGGGCAACTATCACCCCCATGGCGATGCCGCGATCTATGACGCGATGGCGCGTCTGGCGCAGGATTTCAACGTCCGCTACCCGCTGGTCGACGGGCAGGGCAACTTCGGCAATATCGACGGGGACAACCCGGCCGCCAGCCGCTACACCGAGGCGCGGCTGACCATCGTGGCGGAGGCCCTGCTGGAAGGGCTGAACGAGAACGCGGTCGATTACCGGGACAATTACGACGGCACGTTGACCGAGCCTGTGGTGCTGCCGGCGCAGTTTCCGAACCTGCTGGCCAACGGGTCGAGCGGGATCGCGGTGGGGATGGCCACGAACATTCCGCCGCACAATATCGCGGAACTGGTGGATGCCTGCCTGCATCTGATCAAGACGCCGGACGCGCGGGACGACACGCTGTTGAACTACGTGCCGGGGCCGGATTTTCCCACGGGGGGTATCATCGTGGAGCCGCCCGAGGCGATCGCGCAGGCTTATCGCACGGGCAAGGGCGGGTTCCGGCTGCGGTGCCGCTACGAGGTAGAGGACCTTGGCCGCGGGCAGTGGCAGATCGTGGTCACGGAAATCCCCTATCAAGTGCAGAAGTCCAAGCTGATCGAGAAGCTGGCGGAGGTCATCCAGACCAAGAAGGTGCCGATCCTGGCCGACGTGCGGGATGAGAGCGCCGACGACATCCGCGTCATTCTGGAGCCGCGGTCCAAGAACGTGGAGCCCGAGGTGCTGATGCAGTCGCTGTATCGCAACTCGGACCTGGAGGTGCGGTTCAGCCTGAACATGAACGTGCTGGTGGACGGGGTGACGCCCAAGGTCTGCAGCCTGAAGGAAGTACTGCGCGCCTTCCTTGATTTCCGGCGCGAGGTGCTGATCCGGCGCAGCGAGCACCGGATGGAGAAGATCGATCACCGGCTGGAGGTGCTGGAAGGGCTGATCGTGGCCTTCCTGAACCTCGACCGGGTGATCGACATCATTCGCTATGACGACGACCCCAAGGCGGCGCTGATGCGCGAGGATTGGGGGCGGGAGTTCACCCGCGCCCGGGACGAGGCGGATTACGTGCCGCCGGCCGAGGGTGGCGAGGACGGGCTGACCGAAGTGCAGGCCGAGGCGATCCTGAACATGCGGCTGCGCAGTTTGCGGCGGCTGGAAGAGATCGAGCTGGTCAAGGAACGTGACGCGCTGATGGAAGAGCGCGCCGGGCTGGAGGACCTATTGGACAGCGAAAGCCTGCAGTGGGACGCGATCTCGGACCAGCTGAAGGACGTGAAGAAGAAATTCGGCAAGGATTATGAGGGCGGCGCGCGCCGGACCACCTTTGCCGAGGCGGGCGAGGTTGAGGACGTGCCGTTGGAGGCGATGATCGACCGCGAGCCGATTACGGTGGTCTGTTCCAAGATGGGGTGGATCCGGGCCATGTCGGGGCATATCGATCTGGACCGCGAGCTGAAATTCAAGGACGGGGACGAAGGGCGGTTCATCTTTCATGCGGAGACCACCGACCGACTGTTGGTCTTTGGCACGAACGGGCGGTTCTACACGCTGAGTGCCGCCAACCTGCCCGGGGGGCGCGGGATGGGCGAGCCATTGCGCCTGATGGTGGACCTGCCGAACGAGTCCGACATCGTGGCGATCTTCATCCACAAACCGGGGCGGAAACTGCTGGTGGCGTCCTCGGCGGGTGACGGGTTCATCGTGCCCGAGGACGAGGTCGTGGCGCAGACGCGTTCGGGCAAGCAGGTGCTCAACGTGCGTGATGGCGTGCGGGCACAGGTGTGCCGGGCGGTCACGGGCGATCACGTGGCCTGCGTGGGCGAGAACCGCAAGGTGCTGATCTTCCCGCTGGACGAGTTGCCCGAGATGGGCCGCGGCAAGGGCGTGCGGTTGCAGAAATACAAGGATGGCGGGTTGTCCGATGCGACGACCTTTACGCTGACCGAGGGGCTGAGCTGGCTGGATCCGGCGGGGCGGACACGGACCGAGACCGCGCTTGAGGAATGGACGGCGCGCCGCGCGGGCGCGGGGCGCATGGCGCCGAGGGGCTTTCCGCGTAACAACCGTTTCACCTGAGATTGATTTGTCGTGTGCGGGGGGTACCGCCTAGCTTGCTTGCGGATGCATGCGAGGAGGATGGAAATGCTTTGGACGCGACGGGTATTGATCGCAAGCGGCGCTGCGGCACTGCTGGCACGGCCGGGGATGGCCGACGAGCCGCGCTGGTACCAGAACCGGGCCTATGCTGCAGACGGCGCAGACGTGGTGGCCTATTTCGGGCTGGAACCGGGTGCGAACGGGGTGGCCGGATCGGATGAGTTCGTGACCGAGTGGAACGGCGCGAAGTGGCGCTTTTCGTCTGCCGCGAACCAGGCGGCGTTCGAGGCGAACCCGCAGAAATACGCGCCGCAATTTGGCGGCTATTGCTCCTGGGCAGTGTCGCAGGGCTACACCGCGCATGGCGACAAGGATGCCTGGACGGTGCATCAGGGCAGGCTTTACCTCAATTACAACAAGTCGGTGCGCCAACGATGGTCGGGGGACATCCCGGGCAACGTGTCGAAAGGCGAGGCGAACTGGCCGAAGGTCTTGGGTGGTTAGCGTGGTCGCGCGTGGGTTTTCGTCCACCAAAGGTGGGTTTCCACCCACCCTACGTTGCGTGAGTGACGTCAGGCGACAGAGGCCGGTTGCCGGGTCGATACCGGCTCGGCCTCGAGCCAGACGCCGCCTTCGGGGCGGAGGGTCAGGATCATCACCGGGTCGGGATTGCGGCCCGCGACGGGGGTGAAACGGAAGCGGTTCAGCAACGTGCCGAGGATGATCACCGCCTCTTGCAGCGCGAAGCTGGCGCCGATGCAGATGCGCGGGCCGTCGCCGAAGGGCAGGTAGGCGTAGCGTTCCACCGATTTACGGTCGGCAAAGCGGTCGGGCCGAAAGGCGTCGGGATCCTCCCAGAGCATATGATGGCGGTGAAGCGCATATATGGGCAGGATCACCGTGTCGCCCTTGCGGATCTCGCGCCCACAGAGCGTATCATTTGCCATGGCCGTACGGGAAACCATCCCGGCAGGCGGATAGAGGCGCAGGGCCTCGTCGATGATCTGGCGCATGAAAGGGAGCTTTTCCACATGCTCGCCGGTAACCGGGCCGACGCCGCAGACCTCGCGCAATTCGGCGCGGGCGCGGTCCTGCACGTCCTGGTCGAAGGCGCAAAGGTAGAGCGACCAGCCAAGTGTGAGCGCCGTCGTCTCGTGGCCCGCGACAATGAAGGTCAGCAGGTTGTCGCGCAGCTCGGCGGTGTTCATCTGGCGCTCGGTCTTGGGGTCCTCGCCTTCCATCAGCAGGTCGAGAAGGTCCGGCACGCCATCGGGGCCACGCTGGCGGCGGGCCTCGATCGCCTCGTCGGCGATGCGGCGCATGTCGCCCACGGCGTTGCGGGAAAAGATCAGGCGGCCGGGGCGTGGTACCCAGTCGGGCGCGCCCAGCACATCGAGCAGGGAAATCTTGCCAGCTTCGGAGATATAGGCGTCGATGCCGCGATGGACCGCGTCGGCGTCGAACATGCCGTCGCCGGAAAAGGTGACGTCGGCGATGACGTCGAAGGTCGTGCGCACCATGTCGGCGGCCATGTCGATGGCGCGGGGGCCGGCCTGGGCCACGCGGTCGGCGCTGCGCTGGGCGGCGGCGGTCATGATCGGCGCAAGGTTCATCACGTTGCGGTGCGAGAACACCGGTGCGGCCGTGCGCCGCTGCCAGCGCCAATGCGCGCCCTCGGCAATGAAGAGGGAGTCGCCGATGGCCGGTTTCAGCAGGTTCTTGGTGACAAGCGACTTGGGATAGGTCTCCACCCGCTCCAGCAGCATTTCGCGGATCGCGCCGGGGTCCATCACCATGTGCCAGCGCTTGCCGGTGCGGCCTGACACCATGGGTTGGCGGGTGGCAAGCTCGGGGATGATGCTGAGCACGTTGCGCCGCGCCGCGCCGAGACTGCCGAGAATGCCCATCGGCTCGGTGACGAGGGGCACTTTGACGGGGGTGTCGGCGTGGGACATGGGGACTCCGATGATACTCGCAACAAACATAGGCGCGCCAAGGGCAGGCGGCAAACCGGCGGCGGAAATCTGCGGCAATATGGGGCAGGGCGGGAATTGCCAGCGCCGGGCGGTCTTGCTATCGCTGAAAGGGGACGGATCCGGGGGGCGGGGATGCTGCGAATACTGGCTTTGGGGTTGATGATTGCCGGCGTGGCGGCCTGTACGCGGGTGGATGACCTGGGCGATGCGCCGGTCTATTTGGGCAATTTTCATCTCGGGCATAACGTGGTGGCGGCGCCCAACCTGCAGAAAGGGCCGCTGTCGCGCGAGGCCAGCAAGGCGGCGTGGATCGCGGCGATGACAGAGGCGGTGGATGAACGGTTCTCGCGGCAGGAGGGCACGCGGCTATATCACCTGGGGATCACGCTGGAGGCCTATGTTCTGGCGCGCGCGGGCATCCCGGTTGTGGCGGCGCCGAAGTCGGTGCTGGTGCTGAAGGTCACGGCCTGGGACGACGCCAAACAGGCCCGGCTGAACGAGACGCCGGAACTGATTACCGTGATCGAGAGCCTGTCGGGCGATACGGTCGTGGGTTCGGGCCTGACGCGGACGGCGGAGGAGCAGATGCAGGTGTTGACGCAAAAGGCGGCCAAGCTGATCGAGAACTGGCTGGTGCGGCAGAACAATGCCGAGGGCTGGTTCGAGGATGATGGTCGGCCCGCCCGGTCCAAGGCCAAGGCTCGCGCTGCGGAAGCGCGGGCGGCGGCCTCGGAAGAGGAGCGGATGCAGGCGGCGGCCAAGGCGGCGTTGAAAAAGGCCGAAGCGCAGGCGGCGCAGTAGGACGGCGCAGTAGCCCGTCTGCTGTGCCTGTGTCATCCCTGCCTGCGCGGGCGTCGGAAAGACGCATGAACCGCTTGATTTTCCCGGTTGAAGCCAATAAATCCGCGGCCAGTAGCAATTCGGGCCGCGACAGGCCCCCAATAGGATAAGGCGCCCACGAGATGGCAAAGGAAAAGTTTGACCGTTCGAAACCGCACGTGAACATCGGGACCGTTGGTCACGTTGACCACGGCAAGACGACGCTGACGGCGGCGATCACGAAGTATTTCGGTGACTTCCGCGCGTATGACCAGATCGACGGTGCGCCGGAAGAGAAAGCGCGCGGGATCACGATCTCGACCGCGCACGTTGAATACGAGACCGAGAACCGTCACTACGCGCACGTGGACTGCCCCGGCCACGCCGACTACGTGAAGAACATGATCACGGGCGCCGCCCAGATGGACGGCGCGATCCTGGTGGTGAACGCGGCCGACGGCCCGATGCCGCAGACCCGCGAGCACATCCTGCTGGCGCGCCAGGTGGGCGTGCCCGCGCTGGTGGTGTTCATGAACAAGGTCGATCAGGTCGATGACGAGGAACTGCTGGAGCTGGTCGAGATGGAAATCCGCGAGCTTCTGAGCTCGTACGACTTCCCCGGCGACGACATTCCGATCATCGCGGGCTCGGCGCTGGCGGCGATGGAAGGCAACAACCCGGAGATCGGCGAAGAGAAGATCCGCGAGCTGATGGCGGCTGTCGACGACTACATCCCGACGCCCGAGCGCGCCGTGGACCAGCCGTTCCTGATGCCGGTCGAGGACGTGTTCTCGATCTCTGGCCGCGGCACGGTTGCCACGGGCCGGATCGAGCGTGGCCTGATCAAGGTCGGCGAAGAGATGGAGATCGTGGGCCTGAACAAGAACAAGAAGACGACCTGCACGGGCGTCGAGATGTTCCGCAAGCTTCTGGACCAGGGCGAGGCCGGCGACAACGTTGGTCTGCTGCTGCGCGGTATCGAGCGTGACGGTGTGGAGCGCGGCCAGGTGCTGTGCAAGCCCGGTTCGGTGAACCCGCACACGAAGTTCGAGGCCGAGGCGTACATCCTGACGAAGGAAGAGGGTGGCCGTCACACGCCGTTCTTCGCCAACTACCGTCCGCAGTTCTACTTCCGCACGACGGACGTGACGGGCACGGTGACGCTGCCCGAGGGCACGGAGATGGTGATGCCGGGTGACAACCTGAAATTCGAGGTCGAGCTGATCGCGCCGATCGCGATGGAAGACGGCCTGCGCTTCGCCATCCGCGAAGGCGGCCGCACCGTCGGCGCCGGCGTCGTGTCGAAGATCGTAGAGTGATCTGAGGCAAAGCTGAAAGTACAAGGCGGGGGAAATCTTTCCTCCGCCTTTTTTGCGTTTGATGTAATTATTCAAACACTTTGAAACTTCAGATGAGACTCGACTGTGTTTGAAAAACTAAAGGCCGCGGTTCTATTGCTCGCTACTACAACTTTTCCTGCGATCAGCCAGGACATCCCGTCGGCCTATTCAGAGTATTATGGCGTCGTAGAGCGCGTGATTGATGGTGATACGATAGTTGTTCGTTTGGAACTATGGCCCGGACTTGAAGCAGTTTATTCCGTTCGTGCCAAAGACATTGATGCACCTGAGCTGCGTGGTGCTGGTTGCCCAGCGGAAAAAACTTGGGCCGAGGAGGCTCGGGATAAAGCGGAACGGCTCTACGGTCCCGGTACAGAGATTAGAATTGAAAACGTGGAGCTTGATAGTTTTGGTCGCGCAGTTGCCGATATCAGAAGATATAGGTCGGATCGCTGGCTTTATTTCGCCAAGGAGATGGTGGACAGTGACATGGCTGAAGCTTGGCAAGAAGGGTGGCCGGACATCGACTGGTGTGAACTCGCGAAATAACGCGCAGAATGACCAAAGACTGAAACAACCACGCGTCATCCCGGACTTGATCCGGGATCTCTCTTACAAAGTCGAAAGGGCGTCCAGAACGGGCGCCCTTTTCTTTTTCGGGCTGGGGTGAGATCAAGGCGCATGGCACATCCGTTTCCCACCCCGGACACGCGCAATCCGTTGATCCTGCCCGATGGATCCGCCCATGCGGGGACGGTATTTCTGAAAGCGGTGATCGATCATCCGCGGTTCATCGTGGGCGATTACAGCTATGCCAGTGCCACGCATCCGCCCGACGACTGGGCGACGCATCTTGCGCCGTATCTGTTTCCGGTCTCGGACGAGAGGCTGGTGATCGGCAGGTTCTGCCAAATCGCGGATGGGGTGGTTTTCATCACCGCCTCGGCCAACCACCGGCGCGACGGGTTTTCGACGTTTCCATTCGCCGTGTTCGACCATGCCACGGCCGCGAACCGGCCCAGCCTGCCGGAGTGGTCGGGCCCGGACACGGTGCTGGGGCATGACGTTTGGTTGGGCAAGGATGTGCGGGTGCTGCCGGGGGCGCGGTTGGGCAACGGCGTGATCGTGGCGGCGGGGGCCGTGGTGCGGGGCGACGTGCCGGATTACGCGGTGGTGGCCGGCAACCCCGCGCGGGTGGTGAAGATGCGCTTCGACGCGGAGAACATCGCACGGCTGAACGCGCTGGCGTGGTGGCACTGGCCCATCGACCGTATCCTGAAGCATGAGGCGGCGATCTGCGGCGCGGACATGAATGCGCTGGAGCAGGCTGCGCCGTAACGGCGATTGTCGAACCCCATGAGGCAATCCGCCACAGAGCGGGCCGAGCCCCGGTAAGGCGGTTTCTCACGGTTCCGGGCGAGGGGGCAGGCCGAAGCAGGGTGGGAAACTGTTGTGAAATCAAGCGCTAGGCCGGGTTTCTGCAGTTGCAGCATCGGCGTGGCATACCGTAGTATTCCGTTAAGGTATTGAAATATTGACATTTTTTTAAGGCGGCGCAATTCTTCTCGGATGGAGGAGCACGCCTTGGACCAAGTGAACCTGTCGGCATGGAAAGGACGAACGGAGACGCGCGAAGGCGTGATCGCCCCGGCACAGGCCGCACAGATCCATGCGACCATCGGCGATACGGCACGTGACGCGCCGAAGATGGGCGAGGCGATGCCGCCGCTCTGGCACTGGTGCGCCTTCCCGCCCGTCTGCCCGCTGGAGAAGCTGGCAACGGACGGGCATCCGAAGCTGGGAGGGTTCCTGCCGCCGGTACCCTTGGGGCGCCGGATGTGGGCCGGAGGCAAGCTTAGTTTCGGCGCGCCGTTGCGCGTCGGGGTGCCCTTTGCCAGCCGATCGACCATCGCGGGGGTGACCGAGAAGGCCGGGAAAACCGGGCGCATGGTCTTCGTGTCGGTCGACCATCAGTTGAGCGCGGAGGGCGCGGTGGTGATCGAGGAGCGGCAGGACATCGTTTACCTGGACCTGCCGACCGAATTTCGCCCGCCTTTGAGACAGCCGATGCCGGAGGAGACGGTCGGACACTGGGCCCAGCCTGTCAACGAGGCGCTTCTGTTCCGGTTTTCGGCCATCACCTTCAACGCGCATCGCATCCACTATGACCTGCCCTATGCGCAAGAGGTCGAGCATTACCCGGGCCTTGTCGTTCACGGGCCGATGCAGGCCGCGTGGCTGATGCGGGCGGCGACGGATGTGAAGGGGCGGGCGCCTGACAGTTTTGCTTTCAGGGGCGTGCATCCGATGCTGCTGATCCCCGGGGAAAGCGGGGAGATGACGATTGCCGCCTGCGCGTCGGAGGAGGCGCGCGGGCTGACATTACATACCGGACAGGCCGGGCATCAATGCATGCAGGCCACCGCCACATGGGAGGAAACCACGTGAACAAGATCTTGAAAGACATGAGGGTGGTCGAGGGCTCCGCGTTTGTCGCGGTGCCGCTGGCGGGGATGACACTGGCGCAGATGGGCGCCGAGGTGATCCGGTTCGACCGGCTGGAAGGCGGCCTGGATTTCGGGCGCTGGCCGCTGGCGCCGGATGGGCAAAGCCTGTTCTGGGCGGGGCTGAACAAGGGAAAGAAGTCGGTCGCGGTGAACATGCGGTCGCGCGAGGGCCGCGAGTTGATCAGCCGGATCATCACTGCGCCGGGGCCGGATGCGGGGATGTTTCTGACCAACCTGCGGGTGCGGGGCTGGATGGATTACGCGACCCTGAGCAAGCGGCGCAGCGACCTGGTGATGGTCAGCCTGCTGGGAGACCGCGAGGGGCGGCCGCAGGTGGATTACACGGTGAACCCGTCCATCGGTGTGCCACACATGACGGGCCCGGAGGGACGCGAGGACCCGGTGGCCAGTGCGCTGCCCGCATGGGATCTGATTGCCGGCAACCTCGCGGTGTCGAGCCTGCTGGCGGCCGAGCGGCACAGGCTGCGCCACGGCGCGGGGCAGGAGGTTGTCCTGACCCTGAAGGACGTCGCGGCGGCCACGATGGCGCATCTGGGTATGGTCGGAGACGTGCATCTAAACAATAATGAGCGGGGCAAGTCAGGTAATGCGCTTTACGGGGCATATGGGCAGGATTTCGTCTGTGCCTGCGGCGGACGCGTGATGGTGATCGGGCTGACCCAGCGGCAATGGGAAGGGTTGGTCAATGCCACGGGCAAGAATGACCAGATGACGATGCTGGCCAAGCGGCACAAGGTGGACATGAGTGACGAGGGCGTGCGCTGGACGCTGCGCCACGAGATCACAACAATCCTTGCGCCATGGTTTGCGGAGCGGCGGATCGAGGAATTCGCCGGGGACTTCAACGCGATGGGCCTGACGTGGTCGGTGTTCCGCAGCACGCGGGAGGCCGTGCAAGAGGATCCGGATTTCGGTGAGGCGAACCCGATGTTCTCGATGACGGAGCAGCCCGGGATGGGTCGATTCCCAGTGCCGGGGCATCCGGCCGAATTCGGCAGCCATGGTCGCGTGCGGCCCGCGCCCGCGCCTGCACTGGGCGCGCACACCGAGGAGGTGCTGGGCGACGTGGCACGGATGAGCGATACGGAAATTTCGAAGCTCTTCGACGACGGGATCGTGGCGAGCCCGGACTATCGCAAGAAATCCGCCGCCTGAGGGCCGGACGCGGGGCGAAAAAATCCGTGCGGGCAGCGGGAAAGGGGACTTGATTCCGGCGCCCATGTGCCGTACCTGAGGCGTCGGCCTTAGGGGTATAGCTCAGCTGGTAGAGCGACGGTCTCCAAAACCGTAGGTCGCGGGTTCGAGCCCTGCTGCCCCTGCCATTCGCTTTCATGACATTGCAGCTGTCCGGCATCGCGCCTTTTGTTGGGCTGGCAATCCGTCAGAGATTGGCCACATGTCCAGCGCATCACGAAATTAACCCTAGCACGTCGCAAAGTTACCCCATTCACCCTGCAATTGTTTCCGAGATGGTGAAAACTTGTGAATGAGGGGACGTGACCCATGAAAATCATGGTCGTGGACGATGAAGAAATCATAGTTGCGCTGCTTGCGGAATACCTGAAGGAGATGGGATTCGAGGATGTTACCACGGCGGCATCGGGCAAAGAGGCGCTGGAGGTCATCGCCGCGCAGGACAGTCCTTTCGATTGCTTTCTGCTGGACGTCAAGATGGGCGGCATGGATGGAATCGAGCTGTGTTCGAGAATCCGCGAGATGCCCGAGTACTGGATCGCGCCGATCATCATGATCACCTCGGCCGCGGCCAAGCAGCACATGCACGAGGCCTTCGATGCCGGGGCGACGGATTACATGATGAAGCCCATCGAGCATATCGACCTGCGGGTGCGCATCCAGATCGCGATGCTGCTGGTCGAGACGCTAAAGAGCGAGGCCGAGAGCCGCAGCGCGCTGAAGGCCGCGCTGCGGACTTCGCCCAAAGCGGGGCAGTTCGATCCCTCGATGCGGATCACCTATTCCGATGTTCCCAACATGCGCGACTACTTCCAGTTGGAAAACAGGCTTCTGAGACTGAGCGAGGGAACTTATGCGATGACGCTTCTGTCGATCGAGATCGACGGGATCGAGAAGCTGGGCGCGCGGTTGGGTCAGGGCGATTTCCTGGATATCGTGGAGGCGGTGGCGAACATCATCGGAAAGACCCTTCCGGCCAGAGGTGCCTCGCTTTCCTATGTGGGCTTCGGCAAGTTCGTCTGCCTTGTCGTGGTGCGCAACCATATCGTGCCGAACCTTTTACAGGCGCGTATCCGGGACGCGTTCGGGGCCTTTGAGGCCGCGCACGACATACTGTCGCCCGGCGAACTGGAACTGAAAGTGGCGGCGTTGTCGAGCAAGCGGATGTTGGCGCCAGATGTCGCCATCGGCCTGATCCGGCGCTTTGTCGGCTCCCTTGGGTCGAGCGAGAACATGACGTTGCCGCCGATTTCGAAAGTGCAGGAAGGAATTTTCCGTCGGAGCAGCGGCGCCAAGAACAAGGTCGAGTGACTCTTCGGTAAACACGGCAGATCCCGCGCTGCGCATTGGCGCAGCGCGGGTGGCGCGCAACGCCGGGGTGTTTCTGCCAATTTTCTGCCCCGACAAAGCCATTTTGTGGCCACAGTTCAGCCCTAGCCCATGAATCGCAATGCGGACCCTTGGGGGAAGGACGCGATGCGGTCACCACGTGGGGGCGTGGAACCTTGAACGAGTGTTGCCATGACCACGACAGATATGCGCCGTCAGGCGCTTCAGAACGATCTTTACATCCGCAGCGAGGAACTGCCGGGGACGCCGGCGGTGGTTGCAAAGGACCCGCAGGGTATCGAAAGTAACGCAGATAATCTGGTTCGGCAGCTTCTGATCGAGGAGAAGCGCCGCACAATGCCCGAGCGGCTGCCCGATATCGCGCCGCAGGAAGAGGTCCTGAGCTGTGATGCAAAAGAGCCCGAAAAACAGCGTGAACCGGTGCGGGAATCGATTGCGCAGATTCTGAAGGCCGAGCGGGCCGTCATGCCCGAAGTGACGCGGCGCCGCCGGAGATGGCTGAGGGTGCCGCGCGTGCGCCTGCCGCGGCTGACATTGCGCCGCAGTCCTGTCGCGGACAAAAGGCAAAACGCGAACGGGTCGGCGCCGGCAACCGGGATTGCGGTGCCGCTGCACGCGCGTGTGACGCGGCGCCTGCCGGAGTGGCTGCGCAATTACCGTCCGACGAAAAAGCACATCGCCTTGGCCGTGCTGGCCGGGCTTGTGATCTACTGGCCGTTGATGGTGCCGCTCGTGGCGCTGCTGCTGGTATGGCTGGTGCTGATCGCCTACCTGACGCTGGGCCCCGACCGCTGGGGCGAGATTCTCGGTGGGGCGTGGCAGCGGCTGCATGCCCGCAAGCCGGAACTGGCCGAGCGAATACGGCAGCGGGCCGACCGATTTGCCGAGAAGTTCGACCGGCTGCTGGATTGGCTGCCGGACTCCTGGGCCGAGCGGCTGGCGCTGCCGGATTTCTCGGGGGCGCAGGAGGGCGACGACGACAGGCCCGACCCGTTCGACCGGCTGGCCGCCGAGGCGCGTCAGACCTGACGATCCGCCGCAGGGCGGGAAGGCCACAGCACGTGCACGGGGATCGTCGCAGGCGGTCTCGGCTCTTGAATTCGTGCCGCGTGCGGCGTATGTCGCGCGTCACGAGGTTTCCAACGAAGAAAGTCGCGCACCGATGGCCGTTACAAATCCGCTTCAGTTCATTCAGCAGGTCCGTGCGGAAGTCGCCAAGGTCGTCTGGCCGACACGGCGCGAGGTTCTGCTGACCACGGTCATGGTGTTCATCATGGCGGCGCTGACGGCGGTTTTCTTCGCGCTGGTCGACCTGGCGATCCGCAGCGGCCTGGAAGGTCTGCTTGGCCTCTTCGGCTGAGTCGCGCGAATTTTGGCGCTTGAGCCTTGAAATGAAGGGCAAAGGGCGGTAACTGACCCGACACTTCCAGCAGCGCGCGGCGATTCGAGCCCGCGCGCTGATTTGTTTCTGGAAGGTGGTTTGGGCCGGAAAGGCCCTTCGGAATATGAACTTTCCGGGCGCGACCCGGGCAACGAGGGATGGTGCTCAGCATGGCGAAACGGTGGTATTCGGTCAGCGTTCTTTCCAATTTCGAAAAGAAGATCGCAGAGCAGATCCGGCAATCCGTGGCCGAACAGGGCCTCGAGGAAGATATCGACGAAGTTCTGGTGCCGACTGAAGAGGTCATCGAGGTGCGCCGGGGCAAGAAGGTCACCGCCGAGCGACGCTTCATGCCGGGCTATGTGCTGGTGCATATGGAAATGTCCGACCAGGGCTATCACCTGATCAACTCGATCAACCGTGTCACCGGCTTTCTTGGTCCGCAGGGGCGGCCGATGCCGATGCGCGACGCGGAGGTGAACCAGATTCTGAACCGCGTGCAGGAAGGCGAGGATGCGCCGAAACTGCTGGTCAGCTTCGAGGTGGGCGAGAAGGTCAAGGTCAACGACGGCCCGTTCGAGGATTTCGACGGCATGGTCGAGGAAGTGGACGACGACAACCAGCGCCTGAAGGTGACGGTGTCGATCTTCGGCCGCGAAACCCCGGTCGAGCTGGAATTCACGCAGGTGACCAAGCAGGCCTGAGGCAGGCTATAAACGCCTGGACGCGGTACGCAAACTCCTGCGAGCAACCACGTCAAGGAAAGTGCCCGAGGTGTTCTGTAGATGCGCAGGTTTCTGAGTGTTCTGGCCCTGATGTCTATACCGCTTCTGGCCCCCGTGTCAGCACAAGCGGATGGCGGAGGGATTAAGTTCGATCAGGTCCCGAAAGGAAGCGCGTTCTATTACAAGTCCATTGGCGACGGGATTACCTGGGTCGAATACTACGGCGGTGTGGAGAACGGCCGCCACGTGATGCGAAAATATTTTTTGCAAGGTGGTAAGGTGAAGCCCGAACCTTTCCAGATTGCTTATTTCGATCCGGCGGGTCGCCTTGTGCGCCTCGACAAGCTGCTCTTCAAGTCCCGGCACAGCTGGGAGCCATTCGCTTGCTGGTCCTCGAATGCGGCTCACTGCTCTCACTTGCACACTGTTGTCGAAACCGCGACGGGGAAAGTCAGCGCCAGACACAAAAACAGTTTTGAGATAAAATCAAAACGCAATGGGCGTACCGTGGTCAGACATCCGAGTGGCAACAGGATCACGACTTACTACAAGCTGGATGACCGGAATTTAATTCTGGAAAGCAAACCGGCGAAGCCGGTGCTCGACAAGGGCTACAGGTTGGTGAAGCAGGGCGTGCCGCAACAGTGAAGCCGCGACATCGTGGGCCTCTGACTCTGGTCTTGCAATAATGGAATTGCCCCGGTATGTCGCCGCAATTGCCCCGAGGGGCGATTCATCCATGTGGGAGGCGAGGCGGTCGCGATCGTCGGACCTGACCACATCAACATAGGCCTAGGGGCGCGCCCCGAGGCTGTTTGAAAAGGAGAAGGCCAATGGCCAAGAAACTTGCCGGCACCATGAAGCTTCAGGTGCCTGCCGGACAAGCGAACCCGTCCCCGCCGGTTGGTCCGGCGCTGGGTCAGCGCGGCATCAACATCATGGAATTCTGCAAGGCGTTCAACGCTAAGACGCAGGAGATGGAGCCCGGTGCACCGTGCCCGACCGTGATCACCTACTACCAGGACAAGTCCTTTGAAATGGACATCAAGACGCCGCCGGCGTCGTACTACCTGAAGAAGGCTGCAAAGCTGAAATCGGGCTCCAAGACCCCGGGTCGCGAAAGCGTTGCCACGGTGAGCCCCAAGCAGCTGCGCGAGATCGCGGAAGCGAAGTGGAGAGACCTGAACGCGAACGACGTCGAATCCGCGATGAAGATCATCGCAGGGTCCGCGCGCTCCATGGGCATCGAGGTGAAGTAAGATGGCGAAACTTGGAAAACGTACCCGCGCCGCCCGCGAAGCCTTTGCGGACAAGATTAACGTGACGGTCGAAGAGGCTGTCGCCCTGGTCAAGAACCACGCCAGCGCGAAATTCGACGAGACCGTCGAGATCGCCGTGAACCTGGGTGTGAACCCGCGCCACGCCGACCAGATGGTCCGTGGCGTCGTCGGCCTGCCGAACGGCACCGGCAAGGACGTGCGTGTTGCCGTTTTCGCCCGTGGCGCGAAGGCTGACGAGGCGCAGGAAGCCGGGGCCGATATCGTCGGCGCCGAGGACCTGATGGAAACCATCCAGGGCGGCGAGATCAACTTTGACCGCTGCATCGCGACCCCGGACATGATGCCCATCGTGGGCCGTCTGGGCAAGGTGCTGGGCCCGCGCAACCTGATGCCGAACCCCAAGGTCGGCACGGTGACGATGGACGTGGCCGACGCCGTGAAAGCCGCCAAGGGCGGTGAAGTGCAGTTCAAGGTCGAGAAGGCCGGTGTGGTGCACGCAGGGATTGGCAAGGCGTCGTTCGACGAAGGCAAGCTGGTCGAGAACGTCCGCGCCTTTATCGACGCGGTGCAAAAGGCGAAACCCGCCGGCGCGAAAGGCACCTACATGAAGAAGGTGGCGCTGAGCTCGACCATGGGTCCGGGCGTCAGCATCGCGATTGAAAGCGCCGTGACCGAGTAAGCGCACACGTTTCGAGATTGAAAAGGCCCCCGAGAGTTTCGGGGGCCTTTTTCGTTGAGAGCAGGGTGGTCAGCCAGATGCACTGCCCTTGCCGGGCCAGCTTTCTTCCGGCGCGTCATGCTCATCCAGGCGTTTCCGTCGGGTGCTTTCAAGCGCCGCGACGAGCGCCTCGGTGCCGTTGCTGCCGGGCTTCCACTCGAACGGGGTCACGTCGCCGATGGCGGCCGTGACGTTCATCGGCCTGCCATCGTTGAAATGCGAATCGACGCGCTGGAGGATGGCTTGCAATCTCTGGCCGATCTGGTCGAAGCCGGATCGCCATCCGTCCTCGACCACGCAGAGGAATTCGCCATTTCCGGTATATGCGACCAAAAACTGGTGCCCGTCGAGCAGAACCGAAATCGCTTCGCTGATATCGGTTACGAGGCATTCGAATTCGTAGGCGGTGCACCGGGCGTGAAGGTCGGCGATATCGTTGATGCCGATGGCGAAGGCGGCCGAACCGAAAACCTTCTTGCGGGCCATGACGGCGACGTAATTTTGCAGCGCGCGATGATCGATCACGCCGTCGATGTCTTGCGGATGGAACGGTACGTCCAGGGGCAGGGGGGCGTCGCCTTCCGCCGCAATGGTTTCGGCGTTTGGCGGAGTCGTGTCGGTCGACGGCATTTCGGACTTGGCGACAAGGTTTTCGATCTGGGCGATCCTTTGGCGCAGTTCGTCGATGTCGAAGGGCTTGGGGATAAAGTCGCTCGCGCCAGCCGCGAAGGCCTGATCGAGCGATGCCTTGTCTGACATCGCGGTCAGCATGACGATCGGTGTCAGCTGGTGGTCGGGGCGGTCCCGCAGGATGTGGCATAGATCTATGCCGTTGGTTCCGGGCATCTGGATGTCGACGAGGAAGCAGTCGATCGGCTGACCGTCCGGGTCGGCCACCACGCCGAGCGCGTCGACCACGCAGGGGGCCTTGGACAGGGTGTGCCTGCCGTCCTGCGTGATCAGAAGTTCCAGCAGGTCGAGGATAGCCGGTTCGTCATCTACTGCGAGCAGGTGCATGTCGTGCCTCATATCAAGCGTTTGGTCCCGGGCAATCGGCGCACCGGGAGCACTGGTACAATCAGAAGGAGAAAGAAGGCGCGAGCGAGGCAGGAAATCGTTAATATTTCAACGCCTGCTTTTCTCGGTACGGGTCGGAGGCCCGGGTGACGCGGCGTTTTCGGGTCGAGACTTGCGCGTCGGGCGCGGGCGTGTCAGAGTGTCGCCCACGCTGCATGAGATCGTATCCGGCCGCGCAAGTTTGCCTGTCGTGGCAGGCGATGAATTTCCCTCTTGGCATTTGCCGCCATGCGGCATAAACACCGGCCTTGCGCGTATGGCTCGAATCGTCGGGCCATTTGCGTTTCGTCCGAGACGGTGGGTGACCGGGATATGCCGGTCATAAATCCTGCCTGAGACGGGAAAGACCAGAATTCTCGAGGTTCTCCTTGGTATCAAGGCGTGCCCCGGCTGGCTCAGCCCCGTTAGCGGACCCTTTGCCGGGTCGTGAGTGGCCCGGTGGTACTGAGCCGGGGGACACCCCCAAATTTGGAGTGAAACTGTGGATAGAGCCCAGAAAGAGAAAGTGGTCGACGAACTCGGCCAGATCTTCGAAAGCTCTGGCGTCGTTGTGGTTGCCCACTACGAAGGCCTTACAGTTGCGGAGATGCAAGACCTGCGCGCCCGTGCGCGCGAGGCCGAAGCATCTGTTCGCGTTGCCAAGAACAGGCTCGCAAAGATCGCCCTTGAGGGCAAGCCGTGCGCAAGCATTGCGGATTACCTCTCGGGCATGACCGTGCTCACCTTTTCCGAAGACCCCGTGGCAGCAGCCAAGGTCGCGGAAGGTTTCGCCAAGGACAACAAGAAGTTTGAAATCCTTGGTGGCGCCATGGGTGAGACGGCCCTGGACCGGGCCGGTGTCGAAGCCACGTCGAAACTGCCGTCGCGCGAGGAGCTTATCTCCACCATCGCCGGCATGCTTGGCGCACCCGCTTCGAACATCGCCGGTGCGATCGGCGCACCTGCAAGCAACATCGCGAGCATCCTTTCGACCATCGAAGAGAAGGCGGAAGCAGCGTAAGCAACTGCAAGTCCTGCGTACGGGTTGCAATACCGACGTTGGAACACATCTTAGAACGGAAAGAGCTGAAAAATGGCTGATCTGAAAAAACTTGCTGAAGAGATCGTTGGTCTGACGCTTCTCGAAGCACAAGAACTGAAAACCATCCTGAAAGACGAGTACGGCATCGAGCCCGCTTCCGGCGGCGCTGTCATGATGGCGGGCCCGGCGGATGCAGGCGGCGGCGACGCGGCCGAAGAGCAAACCGAATTCGACGTCATCCTGAAGTCGGCCGGCGCCTCCAAGATCAACGTGATCAAGGAAGTCCGCGCCATCACCGGCCTGGGCCTCAAGGAAGCGAAAGACCTGGTCGAAGCCGGCGGCAAAGCCGTCAAGGAAGGCGTCGACAAGGCCGAAGCAGACGACATCAAGGGCAAGCTGGAAGCAGCTGGCGCCGAAGTCGAACTCAAGTGATCCCGGCGTCGGCGGGATTATCCCGGACCTGATCCGGGATCTCTCGCCGATGTGACGACGTCCCGGATCAAATCCGCGGCGGGATCGTATGAAAACAGGCTGGACCGGGCAAAATCCCGGTCCAGCCGAACCTGTCTCAGAGAGGGCCTTGCGCCGCGCCACGACATGTTCGGGCGAGACCCTCTCTCAGGCGAGGTTCAACGATCGGGTGGCCCCTTGTGGGATTGGGGCCAAGAATGGATCGTTCCCGCCTCTCTCGGGTGGCTCTGCCGCTGTGGCCCGACAGCGTGCAGGACCGGTGAGAAATGAAAGGTGACTTGTCACATGGCGCAAAGCTTCCTTGGCCAGAAACGTCTTCGTAAATATTATGGCAAAATCCGTGAAGTTCTGGAGATGCCGAACCTCATCGAGGTGCAGAAATCCTCGTATGATCTTTTCCTGAAATCCGGCGACCAGCCCGAGCCCATGGACGGCGAAGGCATCAAGGGCGTCTTTCAGTCGGTGTTCCCGATCAAGGATTTCAACGAGACCGCGGTTCTCGAATTTGTCGATTACGAGCTGGAAAAGCCGAAATACGACGTCGAGGAGTGCATGCAGCGCGACATGACGTATAGCGCCCCGTTGAAGGTGACGCTGCGGCTGATCGTGTTCGACGTGGACGAGGACACCGGCGCCAAGTCCGTGAAGGACATCAAGGAACAGGACGTCTTCATGGGCGACATGCCCCTGATGACGCCCAACGGTACCTTCGTGGTCAACGGAACCGAGCGCGTGATCGTTTCCCAGATGCACCGTTCGCCCGGTGTGTTCTTCGACCATGACAAGGGCAAGACGCACTCGTCCGGCAAACTGCTGTTCGCCTGCCGCATCATTCCCTACCGCGGCAGCTGGCTGGACTTCGAGTTCGACGCCAAGGACATCGTGTTCGCCCGGATCGACCGCCGCCGCAAACTGCCTGTGACCACGCTCCTCTATGCGCTGGGGCTGGACCAGGAAGACATCATGACGGCCTATTACGATACGGTCGATTACAAGCTGAAGAAGAAAAAGGGCTGGGCCACCAAGTTCTTCCCCGAGCGCGTGCGCGGCACGCGTCCGACCTATGACCTTGTCGACGCCAAGTCCGGAGAAGTGATTGCCGAGGCGGGCAAGAAGGTCACGCCGCGCGCGGTCAAGAAGCTGATCGACGAAGGCGAAGTCACCGAACTGCTGGTGCCTTACGAGCAGATCGCGGGCAAGTTCGTGGCGCGCGACATCATCAACGAGGAAACCGGCGCGATCTATGTCGAAGCCGGGGACGAGCTGACGATCGAGCGCGACAAGGATGGCGAGATCATCGGCGGCACCGTGCAGGAGCTGATCGAGGCGGGCATCACCGATATCCCGGTGCTGGACATCGACAACATCAATGTTGGTCCGTACATGCGCAATACCATGGCGCAGGACAAGAACATGAACCGCGAAACCGCGCTCATGGATATCTACCGCGTCATGCGCCCGGGCGAGCCGCCCACCGAGGAAGCCGCAAGCGCGCTCTTCGACACGCTGTTCTTCGATTCCGAGCGCTATGACCTGAGCGCCGTGGGCCGAGTGAAGATGAACATGCGTCTGAACCTCGACAAGCCGGACACCCAGCGCACGCTGGACCGGTCGGACATCGTGGCCTGCGTCAAGGCGCTGGTGGAACTGCGCGACGGCAAGGGTGACATCGACGATATCGACCACCTTGGGAACCGCCGGGTCCGCTCGGTCGGTGAGCTGATGGAAAACCAGTACCGCGTCGGCCTTCTGCGGATGGAACGCGCGATCAAGGAACGCATGTCATCGGTCGAGATCGACACGGTGATGCCGCAGGACCTGATCAACGCGAAGCCTGCTGCCGCTGCCGTGCGCGAGTTCTTCGGCTCGTCGCAGCTCAGCCAGTTCATGGACCAGACCAACCCGCTGTCGGAAGTGACGCACAAGCGCCGCCTGTCGGCGCTTGGACCGGGCGGCCTGACGCGCGAGCGCGCAGGCTTCGAGGTGCGCGACGTTCACCCGACCCACTATGGCCGGATGTGCCCGATCGAGACGCCGGAAGGCCCGAACATCGGTCTGATCAACAGCCTTGCCACGTTTGCGCGGGTCAACAAGTACGGCTTCATCGAAACGCCCTATCGCAAGGTCGAGGGCGGACAGGTGACGGACGACGTGACCTACATGTCGGCAACCGAGGAAATGCGCCATACCGTGGCGCAGGCCAACGCGACGCTGGATGATAAAGGCAAGTTCGTCAACGAGATGGTCAACACCCGGCAATCGGGCGAATACATGCTGGCCCCGGTCGAGCATGTGGACCTGATCGACGTCAGTCCGAAACAGCTGGTGTCGGTTGCGGCCTCGCTGATCCCGTTCCTGGAAAACGACGACGCCAACCGCGCCCTGATGGGCTCGAACATGCAACGGCAGGCGGTTCCCACGCTGCGCTCCGAGGCGCCGCTGGTCGGCACCGGGATCGAGGGCGTTGTGGCCCGCGACTCGGGCGCGTCGGTTCTGGCACGCCGAGCCGGTGTAATCGACCAGGTGGACGCAAGCCGGATCGTGATCCGGGCCACCGAGGACCTGGAAATCGGCGACCCGGGCGTGGACATCTACCGGATGCGCAAGTTCCAGCGGTCGAACCAGAACACCTGTATCAACCAGCAACCGCTGGTGAAGGTGGGCGACACGGTGCAGAAAGGCGAGGTGATCGCCGACGGCCCGTCGACCGACCTTGGTGAACTGGCCTTGGGCAAGAACGTGCTGGTCGCGTTCATGCCGTGGAACGGCTACAACTTCGAGGACTCGATCCTGATTTCCGAGCGGATCGCACGAGACGACGTCTTCACCTCGATCCACATCGAGGAATTCGAGGTGGCCGCCCGCGACACCAAGCTGGGACCGGAAGAGATCACCCGCGACATCCCGAACGTCGGCGAGGAAGCCCTGCGCAACCTCGACGAGGCGGGCATCGTCTATATCGGTGCCGACGTGGAGCCGGGCGATATCCTCGTGGGCAAGATCACGCCGAAGGGTGAAAGCCCGATGACGCCGGAGGAAAAACTGCTCCGCGCCATCTTTGGTGAGAAAGCGTCGGACGTGCGCGACACCTCGCTGCGGGTGAAGCCGGGCGACTATGGCACGGTCGTGGAAGTGCGGGTCTTCAACCGTCACGGCGTCGAGAAGGACGAGCGTGCGCTGCAGATCGAGCGTGAAGAGGTCGAGCGTCTGGCGCGGGACCGCGACGACGAGCTGGCGATCCTGGATCGCAACATCTATGCCCGTCTGAAATCGCTGATCCTCGGCAAGACTGCGGTGAAAGGCCCGAAAGGCGTCAAGGCGAACTCGGAAATCACCGAGGAATTGCTGGAAACGCTGAGCCGTGGCCAATGGTGGCAGCTTGCGCTGAAGGACGAGAAAGACGCGCAGATTGTCGAGGCCCTGAACGAGCAGTACGAGGCGCAGAAACGCACCTTGGATGCCCGTTTCGAGGACAAGGTTGAGAAGGTCCGCCGGGGCGATGACCTGCCGCCGGGCGTGATGAAGATGGTCAAGGTCTTCATCGCCGTGAAGCGCAAGCTTCAGCCGGGTGACAAGATGGCTGGCCGTCACGGCAACAAGGGGGTGATCTCCAAGGTCGTACCGATGGAAGACATGCCGTTCCTGTCGGACGGCACGCCGGTTGACTTCTGCCTCAACCCGCTGGGTGTGCCGTCGCGGATGAACGTCGGGCAGATCCTTGAAACCCATATGGGGTGGGCCGCGCGCGGTCTGGGCATCAAGATCGACGAGGCGCTGCAGGACTATCGCCGCACCGGCGACCTGACACCCGTGCGCGAGGCGATGCACCATGCCTATGGCGACGATGTCTATGACGAGGGCATCGCCAACATGGACGAGGCAGCGCTGATCGAGGCGGCAGGCAACGTCACCCGCGGTGTTCCGATCGCGACGCCGGTCTTTGACGGCGCGAAGGAGCCTGATGTCAACGACGCGCTGAAACGCGCCGGGTTCGACGAAAGCGGCCAGTCGGTCCTGTTCGACGGGCGCACGGGCGAGCAGTTTGCACGTCCCGTCACCGTGGGCGTCAAGTACCTGCTGAAGCTGCACCACCTGGTGGACGACAAGATCCACGCGCGCTCGACCGGGCCGTACAGCCTTGTGACCCAGCAACCGCTGGGCGGCAAGGCGCAGTTCGGTGGCCAGCGCTTCGGGGAAATGGAGGTCTGGGCGCTGGAAGCGTACGGCGCCGCCTACACCCTGCAGGAGATGCTGACCGTCAAGTCGGACGACGTGGCAGGCCGGACCAAGGTCTACGAGTCGATCGTCAAGGGCGAGGACAACTTCGAGGCCGGTGTGCCAGAGAGCTTCAACGTGCTCGTGAAGGAAGTCCGTGGCCTGGGCCTGAATATGGAGCTGTTGGACGCGGAGGATGACGAGGAAGACCCGTCTTCCGACATCGCGGCGGAATAACGTGGGTTGTCACCCACCCTACGGGCCAATCGTAGGGTGGGTGAAACCCTCGCGTCGTCCCTCCTACGCTCCTCTTTTTTAGGAATTCGAAATGAACCAAGAACTGACAAACAACCCGTTCAACCCCGCCGCACCGGCGAAGGTGTTCGACGAAATCAAGGTGTCGCTGGCCAGCCCGGAACGCATCCTGTCTTGGTCGTATGGCGAGATCAAGAAGCCGGAAACCATCAACTACCGCACGTTCAAGCCCGAGCGTGACGGCCTGTTCTGCGCGCGTATCTTTGGCCCGATCAAGGACTACGAATGCCTGTGCGGCAAGTACAAGCGCATGAAGTATCGCGGCGTCGTCTGCGAGAAATGCGGTGTGGAAGTCACGCTGCAAAAGGTCCGCCGCGAGCGGATGGGCCATATCGAACTGGCGGCTCCTTGCGCGCATATCTGGTTCCTGAAGTCGCTGCCCAGCCGCATCGGCCTGATGCTGGATATGACGCTGCGCGATCTGGAACGCGTGCTCTACTTCGAGAACTACGTGGTGATCGAGCCGGGCCTGACGGACCTGACCTATGGCCAGATGCTGACGGAAGAGGAATTCATGGATGCGCAGGACGCGTATGGCATGGATGCCTTCACCGCCAATATCGGCGCCGAGGCGATCCGCGACATGCTGGCGAATATCGACCTTGAATCCGAGGCCGAGAACCTGCGCGCCGACCTGGCCGAGGCCACGGGCGAGCTGAAGCCGAAGAAAATCATCAAGCGTCTGAAAGTCGTCGAGAGCTTCATCGAGTCCGGCAACCGTCCGGAATGGATGGTTATGACGGTCATTCCGGTCATTCCGCCGGAACTGCGCCCGCTGGTGCCGCTGGACGGTGGCCGGTTCGCGACGTCGGACCTGAACGACCTGTATCGCCGGGTTATCAACCGGAACAACCGCCTGAAGCGGCTGATCGAGCTGCGCGCGCCCGACATCATCGTCCGCAACGAAAAGCGGATGCTGCAAGAATCCGTGGACGCTCTGTTCGACAACGGTCGTCGCGGCCGCGTGATCACGGGCGCCAACAAGCGTCCGCTGAAATCGCTTAGCGACATGCTGAAAGGCAAGCAGGGCCGCTTCCGCCAGAACCTTCTGGGCAAGCGCGTCGACTTCTCGGGCCGATCGGTCATCGTGACCGGGCCGGAGTTGAAGCTGCACCAGTGCGGCCTGCCCAAGAAGATGGCGCTGGAGCTGTTCAAGCCGTTCATCTATTCGCGTCTGGAGGCCAAGGGCCTGTCGAGCACCGTGAAGCAGGCCAAGAAGCTGGTGGAAAAAGAGCGCCCCGAAGTCTGGGACATCCTGGACGAGGTGATCCGCGAGCACCCGGTCATGCTGAACCGTGCGCCGACGCTGCACCGCCTGGGTATCCAGGCGTTCGAGCCCACGCTGATCGAAGGCAAGGCGATCCAGCTTCACCCGCTGGTGTGTTCGGCCTTCAACGCCGACTTCGACGGTGACCAGATGGCCGTGCACGTGCCGCTGAGCCTTGAGGCACAGCTGGAAGCGCGGGTCCTGATGATGTCGACGAACAACGTTCTGTCGCCTGCCAACGGCGCGCCGATCATCGTGCCGTCGCAGGACATGGTCCTGGGGCTCTACTATACCTCGATCATGCGCGAAGGCATGAAGGGCGAAGGCATGAGCTTTGCCTCGGTCGACGAGGTGCAGCACGCGCTGGACTCCGGCGAGGTGCACCTGCACGCCAAGATCAACGCACGTCTGCCCCAGATCGATGAGACCGGGCAGGAGGTGATCCAACGCTTCGAGACCACGCCGGGCCGGGTACGTATCGGGGGCTTGCTGCCGATGAACGCCAAGGCGCCGTTCGAGCTGGTCAACAAGCTGCTGCGCAAGAAAGAGGTGCAGCAGGTCATCGACACCGTCTATCGCTATTGCGGTCAGAAAGAGTCGGTCATCTTCTGTGACCAGATCATGAGCATGGGCTTCAAGGAAGCGTTCCGCGCCGGCATCTCGTTCGGCAAGGACGACATGGTGATCCCTGACGGCAAGTGGGGCATCGTGGAAGAAACCCGTGAGCAGGTCAAAGGCTTTGAACAGCAGTACATGGACGGTCTGATCACCCAGGGCGAGAAGTACAACAAGGTGGTCGACGCCTGGTCGAAATGTAACGACCAGGTCACCGAGGCGATGATGGGCTCCATCTCGGCCGAGGTGAAGGACGAAAGTGGCGCCGTCGCGGAACCCAACAGCGTCTACATGATGGCGCACTCGGGTGCTCGTGGCTCGGTCACGCAGATGAAACAGCTGGGCGGCATGCGCGGCCTGATGGCCAAGCCGAACGGCGACATCATCGAGACGCCGATCATCTCGAACTTCAAGGAAGGTCTGACCGTTCTTGAATACTTCAACTCGACCCACGGCGCGCGGAAAGGTCTGTCTGACACCGCGTTGAAGACGGCGAACTCGGGTTACCTGACCCGGCGTCTGGTGGACGTGGCGCAGGACTGCATCGTGCGCGAGCATGATTGCGGCACCGACCGCGCGATCACTGCGGAACCTGCCGTCAACGACGGTGAGATCGTGGCGTCGCTGGCAGAACGTGTGCTGGGCCGTGTCGCGGCCGAGGACATCGTGAACCCGGTGTCGGGCGAAGTGATCGTGGCCGAAGGCCAGCTGATTGACGAACGTCTGTCGGACGCTGTCGACCAGGCCGCCGTGCAGACCGCACGTATCCGCAGCCCGCTGACCTGCGAGGCCGAAGATGGCGTCTGTGCGATGTGCTATGGTCGTGACCTGGCGCGCGGTACGATGGTGAACACCGGCGAGGCCGTGGGCATCATCGCGGCGCAGTCGATCGGTGAGCCGGGCACGCAGCTGACGATGCGGACCTTCCACATCGGCGGCGTCGCTCAGGGTGGTCAGCAATCCTTCCTGGAGGCCAGCCAAGGCGGCAAGATCGCGTTCGAGAACGCCCAGACACTGGAAAACTCCAGCGGCGAGACGCTGGTCATGGGCCGCAACATGAAAGTGTTGATCAAGGGCGAGAAGGATGTCGAACTGGCCAGCCACAAGGTTGGCTATGGCACCAAGCTGTTCGTCAAGGACGGCGACAGCGTGGCACGTGGCGACAAGCTGTTCGAGTGGGATCCCTATACCCTGCCGATCCTGGCCGAGAAGAGCGGTACGGCGAAGTTCGTCGACCTGACCGTGGGTGTGTCGGTGCGTGACGTGACCGATGATGCCACCGGCATGACGCAGAAGATCGTGTCCGACTGGCGTGCAGCGCCCAAGGGCAACGAGCTGAAGCCCGAGATCCTGATCGCCGACAAGGATGGCGAGCCGGTCCGCAATGACGCGGGTAACCCGGTGACCTATCCGATGTCGGTGGATGCGATCCTGTCCATCGAAGAAGGTCAGGAAGTGCATGCGGGTGACGTGGTTGCGCGTATTCCGCGGGAAGGCGCCAAGACCAAGGACATCACCGGTGGTCTGCCGCGTGTGGCCGAGCTTTTCGAGGCGCGCCGCCCCAAGGACCACGCCATCATCGCCGAAATCGACGGCTACGTTCGCTATGGGCGCGACTACAAGAACAAGCGCCGTATCAGCATCGAGCCTGCCGACGAGTCGATGGAGCCGGTCGAGTACATGGTGCCCAAGGGCAAGCACATTCCGGTTCAGGAAGGTGACTATGTCCAGAAGGGTGACTACATCATGGACGGCAACCCGGCGCCGCATGACATCCTGTCAATCATGGGTGTCGAGGCGCTCGCCGATTACATGATCGACGAGGTTCAGGACGTCTATCGCCTGCAGGGTGTGAAGATCAACGACAAGCACATCGAGGTTGTCGTGCGCCAGATGCTGCAGAAGTGGGAGATCCAGGATTCGGGTGAAACCACGCTTCTGAAGGGCGAGCATGTCGACAAGGCAGAGTTCGACGCGGCCAACGAGAAGGCGATTGCCCGTGGCAAGCGCCCGGCTCAGGGCGAGCCGATCCTTCTGGGGATCACCAAGGCGAGCTTGCAGACCCGCAGCTTCATCTCGGCGGCCTCGTTCCAGGAGACGACGCGGGTTCTGACCGAAGCCTCGGTTCAGGGCAAGCGCGACAAGCTGGTGGGCCTGAAGGAAAACGTCATCGTGGGTCGTCTGATCCCGGCCGGTACCGGCGGTGC
Source organism: Roseovarius sp. SK2 (assembly GCF_028807495.1). Classification (NCBI taxonomy): domain Bacteria; kingdom Pseudomonadati; phylum Pseudomonadota; class Alphaproteobacteria; order Rhodobacterales; family Roseobacteraceae; genus Roseovarius; species Roseovarius sp. SK2. The sequence continues at coordinate 426,714 of NZ_JARAMK010000002.1, read as the reverse complement.
GACGCTGAACATGCGCCAGATCGCGCAGCAGCGTGACAACGTGGTGATCGAGGCGCGTCGCGAGGAGGCCGAAGTGGCCGCCGCGCTGGCCGCCCCGGTGGACGACGTGGTCGGTGGCGACGAGTTCGACACGCTGGTCGAAACGCCGGAGAGCCGCGAGGACTGATCCGCGCAACAGAATTGAGAAAGGCCCCGTCACTGGCGGGGCCTTTTTCGTTTCAGGGATGCCGGTTGCTTCGTCGGGCTTTCAACCGTCTTCGGTTTTCGACATGGTGACCGTGTGGGAGACGCCATGACCGAAAATGATCTTTGCTATCTTTCCGCGAGGGATGTCCTGGCCCGGTTCAAGGCGCGCGACCTGTCGCCGGTTGCGTATCTGGAGGCGCTGATTGTCCGGACCGAGGCCGTAAATCCCGACCTGAACGCCTATACCGAAGCCTTTTTCGACGACGCGCTGGACGCGGCGCGCGGTGCCGAAACTGCTTATGCGAACGGCAAGGCCCGCGCGCTTGAGGGGTTGCCGGTAGCGGTCAAGGATGCGCAGCGAGTGCAGGGACAACGCACCACGCAAGGGTCTTGGTCGATGGGGCACGAGGTCGAAACGCGGTCGGATCCGATGATCGAGCGCTTGTTGGCGGCGGGAGCGATCATCCCGGCCCGCACCACCACGCCGGAATTCTGCCTGTCGGGCGTCTGCCGGTCCGAGAGGTTCGGAGTGACACGCAACCCTTTCAACCTTGGTTACAGCCCGGGCGGGTCTTCGGGCGGGTCGGCGGCGGCGCTGGCGGCGGGGATGGTACCGCTGGCCACGGGCACCGATATCGGCGGGTCGATCCGGATCCCGGCCAGCGCCTGCGGATTGGTGGGGTACAAGCCGCCGCACGGGCGCAATCCGGACGGGCCGCCGGCGAATTTCGACCGCTACAATCATTGCGGTTTCCTGAGCCGGAGCGTGACGGATTGCGCATTGGGGCAGAACATCGTTTCGGGCCCGCATCCACGGGATCACGACAGCCTGAGGGACCGCGTGGTGCTGCCGCTGGAAGGGCGCGGGCGACCGATGAAAATCGCATATTCGATGGATCTTGGATATGTTCCGATCGACGGCGACGTGCGGGACAACACGCTGGCGGCATTGGATGTTTTCCGGCAGGCGGGCTGTGACGTGACGCCGGTGGAGTTGGGTTGGGATCAACGCGTCGACCGCGCCGCGATGCAGTGGTACCTGGCAATGCATTTCGGGCGTGCACCACTTTGGGCGCTGGAGGAATACGGCGACCGGATGACGGATTACGCCATCGCCACCGCAGAGGCGGCGGCGCGGCTGGGGCCGGATGATGTGGCGCGATCCTGGGAGGCGCAGCATGAGATGTACCAGCGAATGGGTGCGATCCTCGACGCGGCGGACGTGTTCATCTGCCCGACCTTATCGGTGGGCTGCGTGCGGGCGGATCATGATCCGATAGGCCCCGGTTTCGAGGTCGCCGGGCAGGAGGTTGACCCGGAATACGGCTGGGTCCTGACGCATCAGTTCAACATGCTGCACAATTGCCCTGTCATGTCGGTGCCCACCGGGCAGGACCGGCACGGGGTGCCGACGGGGATGCAGATCGTGGGGCCCACCTTTGACGATGCGCGGGTTTTCGAGGCGGCTTATCTGTATGAAAAAATGGTGCCGGACCTGTTCCTGACCGGTGTCAAACGTCCCGGAGGGGTTGCGCAATGACGCCCGAGGATCTGGTTCTGACACCGAAGGGTGTGCGCTTCATGGGGCGCCGCTTTCCCTGCACGATCGGGCGTGGCGGGCTGTCCCGCGACAAGCGCGAGGGGGACGGCGCGACACCGGTGGGCACGCACCGGATCGTCGGGATACTCTATCGCCCCGACCGGATGGCAAGGCCCGCGGACTGGGCGGTGCCGATCCGGCCCGGTGATTTGTGGTCGGATGAGCCCAGGCACGAGGATTACAACCTCATGGTTTCAAGACCTTACCCACATTCGCACGAGGTGTTGCGGCGGGGCGATCCGCTTTATGACCTGGTGATCGTCACCGACTGGAACTGGCCGCGGGCAGAGCGCGGCAAGGGGTCTTGCATCTTTCTGCATCGCTGGCGTCGGCCGGGGTTTCCGACGGCGGGATGCGTGGCGTTCCGGCCGGATCACCTGCGCTGGATCGCGGGAAGGATTACCTTGGGGACGCGGCTGGTCGTGCCGGGGTGACGCCGCGAAACGCATGTCGGTATCGCGTCGGTATCCGGGTGGCAACGCGTCGGTGCCATCGGCGCGGCAATTTCCTTTGAAAGGAAATTGCCAAAAGTCTTTGAAAGACTTTTGGTCCCGGCGTTACTCTGGGTATTCGCGGCGTGCCTTGGCGGTGCCGTGCGGGAGGGCGCCCCAGTCGAAGCTGAAGGTGAACTCGGCTGTGTCCATGCTGGTCTAAATCGCGACGGCGGTAGAAACGGACCCGAATAGGCCCACGAAACTGTCTTGGGTCCAGGTGACGGATTGCAGCAAAGGTCAGGTCAGGACAGGGGTCGTAACCTGCGTTTAGTCGTAGTCGCGTTCGCCAAAAATTGCGCTGCCGACGCGGACATGCGTGGCGCCAAGCGCGATGGCGCGCTCGAAATCGCCGCTCATGCCCATCGACAGACCCGAAAGCCCGTTGCGTTCGGCGATCTTGGCCAAGAGGCTGAAATGCAGGCTGGGTTCCTCGTCGACGGGGGGAATGCACATGAGTCCTTCGAGCGGCAGGTCGAGCGCACGACAGTCGGCGATGAAGGCGTCCGCATCGGCAGGCATGATACCGGCCTTCTGGTCCTCTTCGCCGGTGTTGACCTGGATGAAGAGGCCGGGGCAGTGGCCTTCCTCTTGCCCCAGGCGCGCGATGGTCTTGGCCAGCTTGGGCCGATCTACGGAATGGATCGTGTCGAACAGATCGAACGCCTGCCGTGCCTTGTTGGTCTGAAGCGGGCCGATGAGGTGTAACTCGACACCTTCATACCGTTCCTTGAAATCCGGCCATTTCCCGGCCGCTTCCTGAACGCGGTTTTCGCCGAAGACGCGGTGGCCTTCGTCCAGCACGGCAGTGATCCGTTCGTTCGGCTGGACCTTGGAAACGGCGATCAGTTCAACCGATCCGGGGTTGCGCCCGGCGTCTTTTTCTGCGGTCGCGATGCGGGCTTGGATGTCATGCAGACTCATCATGGGATTCCGGGTGATTTCGGCTGCCCGCTTAGTGCCACAGGTGCGGCGCTTGCGCAAATCCGCACGCCCGTGGACCACAGTTGCGATCCATTCGGTCACTGGACCGGGAAACAACCTTGCCGATGTTGGTATGGTTGGATAATGAAGGGAAAACTGGAACGGGTGGTGGAATGTTCAAATCCCCTTTGAAAAGCGCGGTTGTGCTGTTGGCGAGTGTGGGGCTTCTGGCCTCTTGCAGTGCGTTCAGGAATGGCAAGCTGGATCCCGAGGCCTACCGCGTAGAAGGCGGGCCGAACCAGACACCGACGTCCGCGACCGGGGGCACCAGCCTGTTCGATGCGTTCAAGAGCGACGGCTCTGCCGGTATTCGGGTGAACCGTTTCCTGTGGACCGCGTCGTTGGAGGTTCTTGATTTCCTTCCGGTGCAAAGCGCGGACCCGTTCACCGGCGTGATCTCGACCGGCTACGGCAGACCGCCGGGCGGCGGGCGCGCCTATCGCGCGACCGTCCTGATCAGCGATCCGGCGCTGGATGCGCGGGCGCTGAACGTGGCGTTGCAATCGCAGAGCGGCCCGGTTGCGGCGGGCACGCAGCGCGCCATCGAGGACGCGATCCTGACCCGCGCGCGGCAATTGCGGACGCAGGCAGGCCGGTTCTGATCCGGCATCTGCGCGCCCGTCAGACGGGCGCGTTATCCATGACAGCCGAAATCCAGCGGAGCTGACGCGGCAGGCAGATCGTGTTCAGATCGTACTTGTCGCGCATCAGTTGCCGCGCGGCTGCACCCAGTCTGCCACGCGCGGTTTCGTCGTCGAGCAGGGCGCAGACCTCGTCCACCAGAGCGTCACCGTCGAAGAAATCCACCAGTCGGCCGGTCTCGTCGTGGCGAATCACCTCGCGCACCGGCGCGGTGCCGCTGGCGATGATGGCCGCGCCGCAGGACATCGCCTCCAGCAGCGACCAGCTGAGCACGAATGGGTAGGTGAGGTAGACATGCACGCGGCTGACCTGCAAAAGGCGCAGGAACTGGTCGTAAGGAATGCGCCCGAGGAAGTGAACGCGGGCGAAATCGGCGTCCGGGATCTGGCCGCGCACCTCGTCGAGGAAGATCTGCTTCCACGTCTGGCCCTTGGGCGGCGCGGCGCCGTAGCTGACCTCGTCTCCGCCGACGATCAGCACCTTTGCATTGGGACGTTCGCGCAGGAGGCGCGGCAGAGCGCGCATGAAGATGTGGTAGCCGCGATAGGGTTCCAGGTTGCGGTTGACGAAGGTTATGACCTCGTCGTCGCGCGTGACGTCGACCTGGCCGTCGATGACAAGGCGCACATCCGGCATGGGGCAGGCATTGAGCGTGTCGATGCCGTCATGCGACACGGTGATCTTGTCGCGAAACTCTGCCGGGAACGTGTCAGCCTGAAAGCGTGTGGGGCTGATGCCGGCATCCGCGAACGGGAAATGCAGGTGATTGTTGAGGTTCTTGAGGCGGATGCGCAGAGATTGCGGCCCGGGGTCGCCCTTGGCAAACTCGGGGTCGAAGTTGAGATGGGTGTCGTCGGCGAGGTGATAGAGTTCGCAATAGATCGCCAGGCGCGCCTGGGGCCAGACGTCGCGCAGGAACATCGATTCGCCCCAGCCGGGGTGGGCGAGGATGAGATCCGGCTCGAACCCTTTTTCCTTGAGCTGCCGCGCGGCGCGGTAGCACGCGTCGCCGCGGGTGACCTTGGTATCGAGGTCGACCAGCCAGGGGTGCAGGCGTTGGCCGTCGCGCTTGGGCAGCTTGTACGGCAGGATGCGGACGCCGTTCCAGTTGGCGGGTTTGTCGACCTTGAGTGTCAGCGCCACGCATTGGTGCCCGCGCGAGGCCAGAAGCGGCGCAAGGTGTTTGTACTGGCCGGGAAAATTCTGATGGATGAAGAGGATTTTCATGCAAATGCCTGCGCGTTTTTCCGGCTTATAGCTGCGGGGCGGAATTTTGCAAAATTCCGCGTCGGAAAATTTGAATTTTCCGGTCCGATTTCTTGCAAGAAACAGGTGGCGTTCGATTTTTGCCTGCTGCGCACTGGACCCTGCGGGCGCGGGGCCCTATCACGCTTTGGAGTTTGAGAAACGAGGGGCCGATCGGGTCATGTCGCGTTATTCCGCCGCTGATATCGAAGCAAGATGGCAAAAGGCCTGGGACGAGGCCGGGATTTTCCGGGCCGCGCGGTCGCAGGAGAAGCCGAAATACTACGTGCTGGAGATGTTCCCCTATCCCTCGGGGCGCATCCACATGGGGCACGTGCGCAACTATACAATGGGCGACGTGATCGCGCGCTACAAGCTGGCGACCGGGCACAGCGTGCTGCACCCGATGGGATGGGACGCCTTCGGGATGCCCGCCGAGAACGCCGCGATGGCGAGCGGGGGGCATCCCAAGGACTGGACCTATGGCAACATCGCCGACATGCGCGGGCAGATGAAGCCATTGGGCCTCAGCCTTGACTGGAGCCGGGAGTTCGCCACTTGTGACCCGGAATACTATGGCCAGCAGCAGGCGCTGTTCCTGGATTTCCTGGAAAAGGGGCTGGTTTACCGCAAGAACGCGGTCGTGAACTGGGACCCGGTGGACATGACCGTGCTGGCCAACGAGCAGGTGATCGACGGCAAGGGCTGGCGGTCTGGTGCCGAGGTCGAGAAGCGTGAGCTGACGCAATGGTTCTTCAAGATCTCCGATTTTTCGGGCGAGTTGCTCGAGGCGCTGGACGGGCTGGAGAACTGGCCCGCGAAGGTGCGGCTGATGCAGGAGAACTGGATCGGCAAGTCGCGCGGCATCGAGATTCCGTTCGCGCGGACGGATGCGGGCGACCCGATCATCTGTTACTCGACCCGGCCCGACACGATGCGCGGGGCGAGTTTCATCGCGATTTCGCCGGAGCATCCGGTGAGCCGTGAGCTGGCGAAGGACAATCCGGAACTGGCGGCGTTCATTGCCGAGACGCGCAAGATGGACACCACAGAGGCCGCGATGGAGAAGGCCGAGAAGAAGGGCATCGACACCGGGATCACGGTGCGTCATCCGGTCTGGCCCGACAAGGAACTGCCCGTCTGGGTCGGGAATTTCGTGTTGATGGATTATGGCACCGGCGCGGTCTTCGGCTGTCCGGCGCATGACCAGCGGGACCTTGATTTCGCGCGCAAGTATGGGCTTGAGGTGCGCAATGCCTTTTACCTGCCCGGGCAGGAAAAGGATGTCGAGACCGAGGCGCTGGTGCCCGCCAAGACCGAGACGGTGGTGTATATCGACCATTTCGCAGGTGTGGGTGAGGCCACCAGCCAGGAAGGCATCGACGCCACGATCGACTGGTTCGAGGAAAACGGGCTTGGCACGGGGCAGGTGAAGTACCGCCTGCGCGACTGGGGGCTGAGCCGCCAGCGGTATTGGGGCTGTCCCATTCCGGTTGTGCACTGCGAGGCCTGCGGCGTGGTGCCGGAGAAGAAAGAAAACCTGCCGGTCGAGCTGCCTTATGACGAGGGTGGCACGCCGATTGATTTTTCGATTCCGGGCAACCCGCTGGACCGGCATCCGACGTGGCGGGAGTGCAAATGCCCGAGTTGCGGCGCGGACGCGCGGCGCGAGACGGACACGATGGACACCTTCGTGGACAGCAGCTGGTATTTCGCGCGGTTCACGGCCCCCGACGCGGACACGCCGACGCGGATAGAGGATGCCGAGTACTGGATGAACGTGGACCAGTATATCGGCGGCATCGAGCACGCGATCCTGCACCTGCTGTATAGCCGGTTCTTCGCGCGGGCGATGCATATCTGCGGGCACCTGCCAGAAAAGGCGATCGAGCCGTTTGACGCGCTGTTCACGCAAGGGATGGTGACGCACGAGATCTACCAGACGAAGGACGCCAACGGCCGCCCGGTCTATCACCTGCCGGAGGACGTGACCGACGGCAAGCTGGCCGATGGCACCAAGGTTCAGATCATCCCCTCGGCCAAGATGTCGAAGTCGAAGAAGAATGTGGTCGACCCTGTCAACATCATCGAGGCCTTCGGTGCCGACACCGCGCGGTGGTTCGTCCTGTCCGACAGCCCGCCGGAGCGGGACGTGGAATGGACCGCCGCCGGGGCCGAGGCGACTTACAAACACCTGGCGCGGGTGTACCGGATCGTGTCGGAGATTGCCGGGGATACCAGCCCGGTCAATGCGTCCGAGGATGAGGCACTGGCAAAAGAAATGCACCGGGCGATTCATGACGTGACGGGCGGCGTGGAAAGCTTTGGCTTCAACGCGGCGATTGCCAAGCTTTACGGCTTTACCAATACGCTGGCCAAGTCCGGCGCGGGTGCGGAGGCGAAGAAGGAAGCGGCGAAAGTTCTGGCGCAGCTGATGTCGCCGATGACGCCGCACCTGTCCGAAGAGCTTTGGTCCGCGCTGGGCGGCGAGGGGCTGGTGGCGCAGGCGCCGTGGCCGGTGGCCGACGAGGCGATGCTGACCGATGACAACGTGACCCTGCCGATCCAGATCAACGGCAAGCGCCGGGCCGAGATCAGCGTGCCAAAGGACATGGACAAGGCAGAGGTTGAAAAAGTTGCTCTGTCGCACGAAGCTGTGGCAAGGTCGCTGGATGGGGCCCAGCCCAAGAAGGTCATCGTCGTCCCCGGGCGGATCGTGAATGTCGTCGTTTAACCGTCGTTTCGTGTTGCTGGGCCTGCCCGCCGGGCTGGCCGCCTGCGGCTTTGCGCCGGCTTATGGCCCGGGGGGTGCGGCGCAGGGGTTGCAGGATGCCGTTCTGGTGGATGCGCCGGACAGTCGGCCGGGCTATCTGCTGACCCGCCACATCGAGGACCGGCTGGGGCGCGGCGAGCGGCAGGTATACGGGCTGGGCTATTCAATCAATCTGACGGAAGAGGCCGTGGCGATCTCGCGCAGCAACGTGACGACGCGGTATAACCTGCTGGGCAACGTGAAATACGCGCTGCGCGATCTTCGCAGCAATGCGGTTGTCCTGAGCGGGCAGGCGGACAGCTTTACCTCGTACTCGGCCTCGGGGACCACCGTGGCGACGCAGGCGGCGCAGCGCGATGCCGAGGCGCGGCTGATGGTGATCCTGGCGGACCAGATCCTGAACCGGCTGACGGCCGAGGCCGGCAAGCTGCCGGCATGAAGCTGTCGCCCCGCGATGCGCCGGCCTATTTCGCACGGCCCGATCCCGACAAGACCGGCCTGCTGATTTATGGCACCGACGCGATGCGCGTGGCGCTGAAGCGGCAGGAGGTGATTGCGGCCCTTATCGGACCGCAGGGCGAGGAAGAGATGCGGCTGACGCGTATCCCGGCGGGCGATTTGCGCAAGGACCCGGCGATGCTGATGGATGCCGTCAAGGCGCAGGGGTTCTTTCCCGGCCCGCGCGTGGCCTTTGTCGAGGACGCCAACGAGACCGTGGCGCCGGTGGTGACGGCGGTGCTGGAGGATTGGCAGCCGGGGGATGCGCAGGTGGTGGTGACCGCCGGGAGCCTGAAGGCGACATCGAAGCTGCGCAAGCTGTTCGAGGGGCACAGGAACGCCTATGCGGCAGCCATCTATGACGAGCCGCCGGGCCGGGCCGAGATCGAGGCGATCCTGTCGAAGGCGGGTTTGCGGGATATCCCGCGCGAGGCGATGGCGGACCTGAATGCGCTGGCCCGCGCGCTGGACCCGGGCGATTTCCGCCAGACGATGGACAAGCTGGCGCTGTACAAGCGGGGCGATGACACGCCCTTGAGCGCCGCAGACATCGCCGCCTGTGCGCCGGTGTCGGTCGAGGCGGATCTGGATGACGTGCTGCATCTTGTGGCCGAGGCCAAGCCGGGCGAGATCGGGCCGGTGATGAAGCGGCTGCGGGCGCAGGGGGTGCAGCCGGTCGGCCTGTGCATGGCGGCGAACCGTCATTTCCGAACGCTGTTCGCGGCGGCCTGCGATCCGGGTGGGCCGGGGCAGGGCATCGCGCGGGTGCGCCCGCCGGTCTTTGGCCCCCGGCGTGACCGGATGCAACGGCAGGCGGCGCATTGGGGCGCGGCCAAGCTTGAAGAGGCGCTGGGCGTGCTGACCGACACGGACCTGCGCCTGCGCTCGGCGGGGCAGACGGCGCCGGACATGGCGCTGGTGGAGCGCGCGCTTATCCGGCTGGCGACGCTGGCGCAGCGGTAGGTTGGTTCAGGAGATCTCTGCGAACATGGCCAGCGTTTCGGCCTCGGTCATGCGCTTGTGGTCGCCCGCCAGCGCGTAGGCCTCGGGCTTGCGGTCGATGAAGATTTCCTCGGACAGGCTGATACCGGAGGGATCGTCCAAAAGGCCAAGACCCACATGCATATCACCCTGCATCGGGCCCGGTGCGGTGACGCGGTAGAAGAGGTTCGTACCGCAGGTGGCACAAAAGCAGCGCTCGGCCCAGTCGGACGAGGTGTAGGCGGTGATGTTGTCCGCGCCGGTGATCGTGGCATCGCCCGCCTTGACGTGCAGTCCCAGGTAGACGCCGCCGGACCATTTGCGGCACATCCCGCAATGGCAGGCGCCGGTCGTGTCGGGGGCGTTGGCGATGTCGAGGGTCACGGCGCCGCAAAGGCAGGTTCCGGATTTGTGCATGATGGGTCTCCACTCCAGGTTGGGGCAGGATAGGCGATCAGTGTGACAGCAAATGTCAGCAGTGGAGTGGAATTTCGTTGCGCAGAGCCTGAACGCGGGCGAGCGTGAGGCAACATGCCAGGGAGACGCGAGATGTACGAAGTGATCGGATCGAAGGCCAGCCGGGCGTTCCGCGTGCTGTGGATGCTGGAGGAGTTGGGCGTCGATTACGACCACACGCCTGCCGGGCCGCGCAGCGCCGAGGCGGTGGCGGCGAACCCGTCGGGCAAGATCCCCGCGTTGCGGGTGGACGGGGCGGTCGTGACCGAGTCGGTGGCGATCATGACGTATCTGGCCGACCGGCACGGGGCGCTGACCCATCCGGCGGGCACGCTGGAGCGGGCGCGGCAGGATGCGCTGACGCACCAGATCCTCGATGACGTTGATTGCAGCCTGTGGATGGCGGCGCGGCATACGTTTGTCCTGCCCGAGGACAAGCGGGTGGCGGCGGTCAAGGATACGCTGAAATGGGAGTACGCGGCCAATATCGCGCGACTGTCCGAGGCACTGGAGGGACCGTTTTTGATGGGCGGGGAGATGACGGTGCCGGATATCCTGCTGGTGCATTGTTTGCGCTGGGCGGAGATCGCGAAGTTTCCCGGCCCCGGCGAGCTGCTTGGGGCGTATCGGGCGCGGCTGGAAGAGCGTGAGGCGTTCCGCAAGGTTTCGGAGATGGGGTAAGAGAGCGGCCGGTTCGAGTGGTGGGTTTCACCCACCCTACGGGCCGTGGAGCGCAATGTTGCGGGGGTGGGATCACAGGCCGCCGCCTTGCAGGTCTCGGGGGATGGGCGTAAGTGCGGATCATGCCCGGTTAGGAAACCCCGCGCCATGCAACTTTACCTGCCTATCGCCGAGGTCTCGGTCAATGGCCCGCTGCTCTTGTCGGTCGGTCTTGTCGTGGGGCTGCTGTCGGGAATTTTCGGAGTGGGCGGCGGGTTCCTGATCACGCCGCTTCTGTTCTTCCTGGGCATTCCGCCCGCGGTCGCGGTCGCGACATCCGCAAATCAGATCGTCGCCTCGTCGTTTTCAGGCATCTTCGCGCATATGCGACGCCGCACCGTCGATTTCCGCATGGGAAGCGCGCTTATGGCCGGGGGGCTCGTGGGGTCGACCGTGGGGGTCTATATTTTCAGCCTGCTGCGGCAGCTGGGTCAGGTCGATCTGCTGGTCAACCTGTTCTACGTCGTCTTCCTGGGCCTGATCGGAACGCTGATGTTCATCGAAAGCCTGCGCGCCATGCGCAGCGCCAAGGTCCAGGGGCCGAAGCGACGGCCGCAGCGCACGCGGCGCGACTGGGTGCATTCCATGCCGCTGCGCGTGCGGTTCCGGACCTCGGGCCTTTATATCTCGGTCTTCCCGCCGCTCATGGTCGGGTTCGGCGTCGGCGTTCTGTCGGCGATCATGGGGGTCGGTGGCGGTTTCGTCGTGGTGCCGGCGATGATCTATATCCTGGGAATGCCGACGAAGGTGGTGATCGGCACCTCGCTGTTTCAGATCATCTTCGTGTCGGCTTATACGACGATGATGCACGCCTATACCACGCAGACGGTGGACACGGTGCTGGCCGCGCTGCTGATCGTCGGTGGCGTGGTCGGCGCGCAGTTCGGCAGCATGATCGGGCAGGCCCTGAAGGCGGAACAATTGCGCATTCTTTTGGCCCTGCTGGTGCTGGCCGTCGGTCTGAAGCTGGGCCTTGATCTGGTGCTGGAGCCGTCGAACGTTTTCTCGATCGCCAGCGTGCGCGAGGGCTGAGCGCCGTGGAGACGCGGCTGGCCTAAGAACCGGTTACGCCTTCTGCGAAGCGTGCGGCGGCGCGGCCCGCCCAAAGCCCTGTCGCCAGGCACGCGGTCAGTAGGTAGCCGCCGGTGGGTGCTTCCCAGTCCAGCATTTCACCGGCGGCGAAGGTGCCGGGGCGGGATGTCAGCATCAGATCTTCGGTAACGGCGTCGAAGCGCAGGCCGCCGGCGGTCGAGATCGCCTCGTCCATGGGGCGTGGGGCCTTGAGCGGGACCGGCAGGGCCTTGATCAGCGGGGCGAGGTCGTCGGGCAGGGGCCGGGCGCATTCGTTCAGGAGGGCTTGTTCCACGGGTGCGAGGCGCAGCGTCTTGCGCAGGTGGTTCGACAGGCTGGCTTTGCCGCGCGGACGGCTCAGGCGTTTTCGGAGAGCTTCTAGTGATAGATCCGGGCGCAGGTCGATCGTGAGTGCCGCGCCTTCGCGTAGCGGGCGGGAGAGGGCGTAGAGTCCGCCGCCTTCGATGCCCTTGGCGGACAGGACGATCTCGCCGCGCGAGATATGCGTGCCGGCTTGGAGCGCGATGTTCTTCAATGGCTGGCCGAAATGGCGCTGCATATGGGAAGACCAGTCGACGGTGAAGCCCATGTTGGCGGGTTGGAACGGAGCGGTCTGGCCCGGCAGACGGGCCACCCACGCGCCATCGGAGCCGAGGCGCGCCCAGCTGGCGCCACCGCAGGCCAGCACGGTGACCGTGGGTGTCAGCCGGTGCGGGCCATCCGGCGTGTCGAACACTACCGCATCGCCATTCCAGCCTGTCCAGCGCCAGCGGCGGTGCAGCGTCACACCCAGCCCTTCGAGGCGGGAGAGCCACGTGCGCAGGAGCGGCGAGGCCTTCATCGCGGTGGGAAAGACGCGGCCGGTTGTGCCGATGAAGGTGGGCTGGCCCAGCGCCTCGGCCCAGCGGATGACATCGTCCGGCCCGAAGGCAGTAAGCATCGGGCGCAGCTGTGGCGCGGCTTCGGCATAGGCGGCGAGGCAGGTTTCCATATCCTCGGCCTTGGTGAGGTTGAGGCCGGATTTGCCCGCCATGAGAAATTTGCGGGCCGGGGACGGCTTGGCCTCGGCCATGGTGACGGGCACACCGGCCGAGGCGAGTGCGTCGGCGGCCATGAGGCCCGCGGGCCCCGCGCCGATGACCAGCGCGTCGGTCATGCGCCGGGGGGTGTCGCCGCGCCAAGGCCTTTGTGATGCACGACCTGCTGCGGGAAGGGAATTTCGATGTCATGCGCCTTGAGCGCGTTCCAGATGGCGAAGAGGACCTGCGGGGTGAAGCGGTTCTTGCCGTCGTCGATGCCTTGCGCGACAAACGCGGGCGGGTTGTCCCAATCCATGGCAGCTCCCTTGCCATTCTTCGTAGTGCCTCCATCCTCTTGCCTGTCGTGGCAAAAAGATCAAGGAAAAGCGATGGACGACCCGGTGTGTCCGCTGTGTGGGCGGTCCATCCCGCCCGAGGCCAAGCAGAGCCTGCATCACCTGGTGCCCAAGCTGAAAGGCGGCAAGGGCGGGCCGGTCGTGCTGTTGCACCAGATCTGCCATAACGAGATCCACGCCACGCTGACAGAGGCGGAGCTGGCGCGGGACTATGCCACGATCGAGGCGTTGCGGGCACATCCGCGCTTGGAGAAGTTCATCCGCTGGGTCGCCAAGCGCCCGCCCGGGTTTCATTCGAAAACACCGGGTGGGCGACGGAAACGTTGATCCTGCGCAAGGCGGGGCGTGCCGGGATGCGGAATGCTTGGTGCGCGAGGATTTTACCATGACAGTCAAATATATCGAAGATGCCGATACGAAGACCGTCGAGTTGACGGTGTCGGGAATGGTCACGCGGGAGGATTACGACCGGATCGTCGACCGGATGCAGGGCTTTATCGACGCCCATGGGACGGTGAAGCTGATCGAGGTGATCGAGAGCCTCGACGGGTTCGAGCCCTCGGTGATCTGGCCGGGGATCAAGTTCGATTTCAGGAACCTGCGCCATATCAGCCATGTGGCGGTGGTGTCGGATATCGGCTGGATCGGGCCGGTCTCCAAGGCGGCGGGGGCGCTGATGTCGACCAAGCTGCGGACCTATGATCTGGACGATCTGGACGAGGCGCGGGAATGGATCGCGGCAGAGTGACTTGACCACGGGGCGGGATGGGCCACTCTTGCGGGCGTGGCAAACTGCGAGGGCAAGATGGATCTGACACGGCGGGAGGTGTTGGCGCTGGCGGGCGGACTGGCCGGGGCGCAGGTGGTGCTGGGGCCGGTGTGGGCCGGTGAGCCGGGTCGCGTTCTGACCGCGGCGCCCGCCGAAGTGCAGTTGGCGCCCGGTGATTTCCCGAAGACGCGCGTATGGTCCTACGGCGGGCAGGTGCCGGGGCCGGTGTTGCGCCAGCGGCAGGGTGAGATGTTCGAGGCACGGCTGGTCAACGGGTTGGAGCAGGAAACGACCGTGCATTGGCACGGGGTGCGCCTGCCCAACGAAATGGACGGTGTGCCGGGCATGACGCAGGCGGCGGTGCGACGCGGCGAGAGCTTCGACTATCGCTTTGCCCTGCGGGATGCCGGGACGTTCTGGTATCACCCGCACGCCAACTCGCTGGAGCAGATCTCGCGCGGGCTGGCCGGGGTGCTGGTGGTGGACGAGGCGGAGCCGCCGGAGGTGGATGCCGAGGAGATCCTGGTGCTGGACGACTGGCGGCTGACCGAGGACGCGCAACTGCATCCGGAATTCGGCAACCGGCACGACATGTCCCATGCCGGGCGGCTGGGGAATTATATCACCGTGAACGGCGCGGGCGAGTTGCGGCGCAGCTATCCGAAGGGCGCGCGGCTGCGGGTGCGGCTGGTGAATGCGGCGACGGCACGGGTGTTCCGGCTGGTGTTCCAGGGGATGAACGCCTCGGTGGTGGCGCTGGACGCGATGCCACTCGAGGCGCCGGAGCGGATCGAACAGGTCGAGATCGGGTCGGCGCAGCGGGTGGACCTGATCGTCGATATCACTGCCGAGACGGGCGAAGAGGCGATCATCGGATCGGTGGAGCGGGACGGCACCTATGCGACGGTGTCCATGTCGGTCGACGGCGCGGAACAGGCCGTGCGGGAGGCGCCGCAAGCATTGCCCCCCAACGACCTGCCCGTGCTTGAGGCCGAGGGCGCGCGGCAGGTGCCGCTCGTCATGGAGGGCGGCGCGATGCGGGGCCTGCCGGAGCGCGTCATTTGGCAAGGATCGAAGATGGAGGCGCGGGCGCTCTATGAGGCGGGGCAGTTCTGGGCCTTTAACGGGCAGGCCGGGATGGACGGGGAGCCGCTGATCCAGGCTGCATTGGGCGAAACGGTGCGGGTGCCGATGGAAAACCGGACGGCTTTCTCCCATTCGATGCATCTGCATGGGCAGCATTTCCGCGAAGTACTGCCTGAGGGCCGTGTGGGTCCGTGGCGTGATACGTTGGTGATCCATCCAGACGAGACACGAGAGATCGCCTTTGTCGCCGAGAACCCGGGCGACTGGATGTTTCATTGCCACATGGCCGCGCACCAGATGTCGGGCATGATGAACTGGATACGGATCACGTAGGCGCCGTTTTCCACGCGGAAAACGGAATAGAAAATACGTATTTTCTAGGCCGGAATTTTCAAAAATTCCGGCCCGCTCAGGAGCGGCAGAGGTGCTTTATGCCTGCCGTGTGGTCGGGGGCTGCGCCGAGCACGTCGGCGGCCAGGGTGCGCGCGGTGTCGAGCAGGGCATCGGGCTCGGTCACCTGGTCGATCAGGCCCCAGTGATGCGCGGTTTCCGTGTCGATTTTCTGTCCCGCCATCAGGATCATCTTGGCCCGCGACGGGCCGATCAGCCGCGTCAGCCGCCCCGGATCGGAAGGTTGCGGCAGGAAGCCCAGTTTCATCACCGGATAGAACATCCTGGTGCCCGGCACGGCGATGCGCAGATCGCAGGCCAGCACCATGCCCATGGCCCCGCCCGCGACGGTGCCGTTGAGCGCCGCAATGGTCAGGCAGGGCAGCGCCGAGAGGGCGGCCGAGAGGCGTTCCCACACCGGGTCGGTCGGCAGGCCGGACTTGGCGGCCTCGAGATCCATGCCCGCCGAGAACGCCTTGCCGCGGCCGGTCAGGACCAGTGCGCGGGCCTCGGTGGCGCCCTCGGCGATATCGGCCAACTCGGTCAGCATGGCGTAGGTCAGGGAATTGGCCTTGTCGGGCCGGTTCAGGGTGACGGTCCAGAGGCCGTCGTCGGATTTGTCGAGCTCGATCATTTGAGCCCTACCGCGAGACGGATATCCTCGTTGCGCAGGCTTATGTCTTGGCCGAGCCACCCATCGGCCTCCGCCGTGCACATCCAGGCCAGCGCCCGGGCGGGCCAGTCGGGCGGGATATGGTCGGACCAGTCGAGCTGAGCCACGGGGTTCATGCCGCTGGCCTTGATCTGGTGTTGCATGTCGGTGGCCACCGTGCCGGGCGACAAGCCCATGACGCGAATGCCGTGATCGCGGTTTTCCTTGTCGGCGGCGCGGGTCAGCATCAGTGCCGCGGCCTTGGACGCGCAGTAGTGGCTCCAGCCTTCGAGCGCGCTGGTTGCGGCACCGGAACTGATGGTGATGATGGTGCCCGATCCGGCCTGTTTCATGACCGGCAGGGCGGCGCGCATGCCGTGGAAAACGCCCTTGAGATTGATGTCGATCACCTCGTCCCATGCGTCGGGATCGACGTCGGCGAGATGGGCAATGGGCTCGATCACGCCGGCGTTGCCGATCAGCACGTCGAGCCCGCCGAAGCGGTCGTGGGCGGCGGCCACGGCGGCGCTGACGTCGTCGTAGCGGCTGACGTCGCAGGTCACGGCCAGCGCACGATCACCGATTTCCGAGGCGATCTCCTTTATCGCGTCGGCGCTGCGGGCGGCGAGCACCACATTGGCCCCCAGCGACGCGAAATGGCGGGCGGCGGCGGCGCCGATGCCGCGGCTGGCGCCGGTGACGAGGACAGTCTTGTCTTGCATGGGATTGAACCTTTTTCAGCTCTGCAGTGACGTATGTTCGCGCCAGAGCTATCGCCTTGAACTGGCGAGGTCCAGCGCAAGGCCGGGATTCCCCCCCTTGACCCCGATTGCGCGACGGCGGAAGCTGGAGCAAAGCTGGGAATTTGAACACGAAAGGATTCTGCATGAAAGTTTTTGGCATGACGGGCGGCGCACGGTTTGGAACCGCGACGGCGATCGGGCTTGCGCTTGCGGCAGGCAGCGCGCAGGCGGATGTGACGCCGGCGGATGTCTGGGCGGACTGGCAAGGATATCTGGCCGCATCGGGTTACGAGGTCAGCGGCGAAGAAAACCAGTCCGGCGACGCGCTGACGGTGTCCAATATCACGATGTCGATGGCGATCCCCGAGGAAGACACGACGATTTCGGTCAACATGGGCGAGCTGACGTTTACCGATAACGGCGATGGCACGGTTTCGATCGCATTGCCGGCGTCGATGCCGATGAACGTGATGGTCTCGTCGCCCGATGCGGAAGATTTCAGCGTTGGTATGCAATACGACACGACAAGTCTGGAAATGACGGCGTCCGGCAACCCCGACGACCTGCTTTACAATTACACGGCAGATGAAGTCGCCGTGATCCTGAACGACGTCACGGTCGAAGGCGAGACGATGGACCTTGGCACTGTCGAGTTCCGGATCGCCGACGTCAGCGGCACGACGACGATGAAAATCGGCGACCTGCGCACCTCCGAACAGAAGATGACCACGGGGCCGGTGACCTATACCGTCGATATCGACGAGCCCGAAGGCGGTGGCGGCGAGATGATGCTGAAAGGTCAGTTCGCCGGCATGACGGTCGCGGCCAACGGGGCGCTGCCGCTGGAAATGGACCCCGCCAACATGGGGGCGTCGATCGAGAACGGCTTCGACGTGGACGCGACGGTCACCTATTCTGAGGGGTCGAGCGAGTTCACGTTCGTCGATCCGCCGCAAATGACCGAAGGCACCACCAGTTCGGACGGGGGCGAGATTACCGTTGCGCTGGGCGCCGATGGGCTGACCTATGACCTGTCGGCCAGCAACATGAACCTGAACATGGCCGGGGGCGACATCCCGCTGCCGGTCGAAGTCGCCTTTGGCACCGCCGCGTTCAACCTGACCATGCCTGTCGCCAAGAGCGAGGACGAACAGGATTTCGCCATGGGCCTGACGCTGGGCGATTTCACCATGTCGGACATGATCTGGGGCATTTTCGACCCCGCCGGCCAGTTGCCGCATGACCCGGCGACGATCGACCTCGATCTGACCGGGACGGCCAAGCTGTTCTTCGACCTGTTCGACCCCGAGCAGATGGAAGCGGCGGAAACCGGCGAGCTGGGTGTGCCGGGCGAGCTTAACACGCTGGACATCAACACCCTGACGGTCAGCGCCGCAGGTGCGGAATTGACCGGTGAAGGCGCGTTCACCTTCGACAATTCCGATCTGGAGACTTTCAACGGGATGCCGGCGCCGGAGGGGTCGGTCGACCTGAGTCTGACAGGCGCGAACGGGCTTCTGGACCAGCTGATCGCCATGGGCCTTGTCCCCGAGGAACAGGCTATGGGCGTGCGTATGATGATGGGCATGTTCGCGGTTCCCGGCGAGGGAGAGGACGCGCTGAACTCGACGATCGAGGTCAAGAGCGATGGGCAGGTCCTGGCGAACGGGCAGCGTCTGCGCTGAACCCGACCGAGGCGAAGACATTTGCGGGGGCCGGATGATCCGGCCCTTCGTGCTTTTGACGATTGAGCTCTGATGAAAGGTGAGCCTGATGACGTATTCCCGTGTTTTCCCCGCGATCCTGAGTGCTTCGGCCGTCGCGCCGGTGGCGGCGTTGGCCGACGTGACGGCCGAGGACGTGCTGACCAACATGATGGCCCCGGCCCGGGCCTTTGGCTTCGAGGTCACTGCCGAGCCGGTGCGCGAAGGCGACAGCCTGCGGGTCGACAGCATGGTCATGACCTATGCGCTGCCGATGGATGCGGGTGTGGCGCGGCTGAGCTCGGACGGGTTCACCCTGACCGAACAGGGCGACGGCAGCGTCGCGTTGAACTATTCCGACGGGATGACGGCCGAGGTCACCTTCACTTTGCCCGACGAGGGCAAGGTGATGTCCGCGACGCTGTCCTACGAAGGCTTCGACACGCCAACCGTTGCGACCGGAACGCCGGGCCAGGTGACCTATGACGGGTCGTTCGAGAATGCGCGGTTCGCCTTGACCGACTTCACCGTGCCGGACGAAGGCGTGCTGGACGTGTCGGTCGAAGGCACTTTGACCGGGACCAGCCAATACGAGATCATCGAGGGGGATATCGTGAAGGTGTCGATATCCACCACGTCGGACAGCATGACCTTCGATACGAAATTCAGCGATCCGCAAGGCGCGGTGTCGAGCGGGCAGCAAAAGATGACGGGCGGGACTTCGGAAGTGGAAATGGCGATCCCGGCCGGGCAGGTTGACCTGCTGAACCTGGACGACGCGCTGCGCGCCGGGCTGATGCTCGTGGCCAAGACCGGCGGCATGCAGGTGGACGGCACCACCGTGACCAAGGTCGAGGACATGGAGATGCGCCAGACCACCGCCTATACCATGGAGAGCAGCGATGTCGCGCTGAGCGAAGACGGGCTGTCGGTGGGCGGCGTCTATACCGATTTCGGGTTCGAGTTCGTGATGCCGCCGGAGATGCCCTTTCCCATCGCGGGCCAGATCGCACGCAGTGAAGGCCAGATCACCGCGCCGGTGACCGAAACCGATGGCGCAGTGCCGGTGGATCTGCGCATGACGCTGGAAGAGGTGACGCTGGACGAGGCGATCTGGGCCCTGTTCGATGCGCAGGAACAACTGCCGCGTGACCCGATGACGGTGGTGCTGGATCTGTCTGGCGAAGCCGCGCTGAGCCGTGATCCGCTGGATATCATGCGGATGATGGAAGTCTCCCCGACCGAGGAGGCACTTGGGCGGATCGAGAACGTTCAGCTGAACGAACTGGCGGTGCGCGCAGTGGGCGCGGAGGTCACCGGCAGCGGAGCTTTCGAGATCGATAACGAGGATTACGAGACCTTCCCCGGCATGCCCGCGCCGAATGGCAGCGTCGATTTGCGCGTCGACGGTGCCAATGGCCTGATCGACACGCTGGTCGCGATGGGCCTTGTTCCCGAGGAGCAGGCCATGGGCACCCGCATGATGCTGGGCATGTTCGGCACGCCGGGCGAGGGCGAGGACGTGATCACCTCGACCATCGAGGTGACCGAGGATGGCCAGGTGCTTGCCAACGGCCAGCGGCTGCGGTGAGCCGATGAGGATGCGGCAGGTCCTTGCGGTGGCGGCGCTGTGTGCGCCGCAGGCCGCGCTTGCCGAGTTGACGGTCGAGGAGGCGTGGGGTGTCTGGACGGCCCAGTTCGAGGCGCTCGGCCTCGACTGGGAGGCCGAAGCGGCGCCCGACGGCGATGCGCTGGCGGTGGGGCCGATCTTTCTGTCGATGCAGTTTCCGGGGCTTCCGCTGGAGATGAACCTGCAACTGCCCGGCCCGCGTTTCGTGCCCGATGCCGGGGAGGTAGCGGTGCAGTTGCCCACCTCCGAGGCCATGCCCTTCAGCGTGGCCGCGATTGGCGACGCGGAAGAGGGATTCACCTCGTCCGGTGCGTTCGCCTGGCGGATGGAGGATGTCGGCGTGCGGATGCGGCAGACCGACGCCGGCATTGAGACCCGTTGGAGCGGGACAAGCTTCGAGATCGACATGACCGAGTTCGGTATTGGCGGTCAGCCTTTTCCGGCTGAGTACCGGTACGTTCAATCCGGTTTCGACATCACGCAGACCAGTCGGATCGACGATGCTTGGCTGGACTTCACGCGCCGCGGCGTGGCCGGGCAGGTGGTGATCGATTACGGATATGGAGATGACACCAGCACGGAGGGCCTCGCCGGTACGTTGAGACGCGACGAGGTCGAAACCCTGACCGAGCTGCGGCTGCCGCGTGGCGGGCCTACGCTGGACGGCCTGCCGGAGCTTGCAGAGGCCGGCATGATGTTCCGCCACGAGGCAGCGGCCAAGTCCGGCTTTGACGAGGACGACGAATGGTATGCCGGCGAGCTGATCTCTTCCGGTGAGACCCGGTGGACCAACATCACGGGCATCTTCACGCTATCGGGCGATGGTTTGCGTGTCGTTTCGGATTCGGACGCGGCCGAGATGCAGATAACGGACGAACTGTTGGGACTGACAGTGGATGTGGAAGCGGCAAGGGTCCTGATGGATTTGGCGGTGCCGGTCTTGCGCGCGATCGAACCGCAGGATTACGCGCTGCGATTCGAGTTGGACGGGCTGAGTTTGTCCGAAGAAACCTGGTTCGCTTTCTTCATATCCGACGCGCTTTCGCGGCAGACGGCGGACCTGAAGGTCGATCTGGGCGGCAAGGCGATTCTTCTGGAGACTTTGTTCGACCTTGCCGCGTTGGGCCAATCATTCAACGGGCCCTTGCCGGTGTCGATCGAAACGCTGGACCTCAGGGCGCTGGAAGCCCGGTTCTGGGATGCGGAACTGACGGGAAAGGCTGCGGTGCGGTTCGATCACGGCGCGCGACGCACCTTCGACGGGTTCCCGGCGACCGAAGGGGACGCCACGTTCGAACTGACCGGCGTCCAGGGGTTGCTTGACCGTCTGACAGAGGCCGGCGTTCTGACGACCGATGACGCGATGTCGGCGCGGATGATGATGGGCATGTTCACCGCACCGGTGGATGGCGAGGACGACGCGGTGCGTGCCGAATTCGAGATCAAGCCGGACGGACAGGTGACTGTGAACGGCCAGCGCTTGCGCTGAACGCCTTGCGCCCATGGCTTGCGCCCGTTTCGGCAGCGCAGTAGATCGGACCCTGACAAAAATCCACACGCCTGCGCGGCGCCAGACCCGCGCAGCACACAGGAGAGCTTTATGCCCGTGACACCGGAAAATCTGACCGAAGCGCTTTTGGCGGCGGCGCACAAGGCCGGGGCCGACGCGGCGGATACGGTGGCCGTCGAGCGGCGATCCCAGAGCATCGGTGTCCGGGCCGGAACCTTGGAACAGGCGGAGCGGTCGGAAAGCGTCGAAGTCGGACTGCGTGTCTTCGTAGGGCAGCGGCAGGCCTGCGTCGGTGCGTCGGACACGCGGGAGGAAACCCTCGTGATGCTGGCGGAGCGCGCGGTGGCCATGGCCCGCGAGGCACCCCAGGATCCGTTCGCCGGGCTGGCGGACCCGGACCAGCTGGCGCAGAGCTGGGACGTCGCGGCGCTGGAACTGCACGACCCCGGTTCGGAACCGGCAGCGCCCGACATGCAGGAGGCCGCGTTGGCGCTGGAGGCCGTCGCGATGGCCGTGGATGGCGTGACCCAGGTTCAGGCGTCGGCCGATCACGAGGTCGAGCATATGCACATGGCGGCGACCAACGGCTTTTCCGGCGGGTTCACCAGCAGCGCCCGCAGCCTGAGCGCGGTTGCGATCGCGGGGCAGGGCACGGGGATGCAGCGCGACTATGACGCGGATACGCGCGTGTTCGCCGCCGACCTGCGGACGCCAGAGGAGATCGGGACGCGGGCGGGGGAACGTGCCGCTGCGATGCTGGACGCCAAGAAGCCTTATACCGGGTCCTATCCGGTGCTGTATGACGAGCGCGTGGCCGCGAGCCTGATCGGACACCTTCTGGCGGCGATCAACGGCGGCGCGGTGTCGCGCGGGGCGTCGTGGCTGATGAACCGGATGGGCGAGCCCGTGCTGCCCGAGGCGCTGTCGCTGATCGACGATCCGCTGCGCCCGCGCGCGCTTGGCTCGCAGCCTTTCGATGCCGAAGGGTTGCCGGTGGCAAAACGGGCGCTGGTCGAGAACGGCGTGCTGAAATCCTGGATTCTCGATCTGTCGACGGGGCGCAAGCTGGGGCTGCCGTCCACGGGTCATGCGCGGCGGGCGCCGTCCTCGGTGCCGTCGCCGCTGTCGACCAACGTGGCGCTGACGCAGGGCGACAAGAGCCGCGAAGAGTTGATGGCGGAGATGGGCACGGGCCTGTTGGTGACGTCGATGATCGGCTCGACGATCAATCCCAACACGGGCGACTATTCGCGCGGGGCGTCGGGGTTCTGGGTCGAGAACGGCGAGATCGCGTTCCCGGTGAACGAATGCACCATCGCGGGCAGCCTGCCGGACATGCTGCGCGGGATTATCCCGGCGAACGACGCGCGTCCCTGGAAGTCGCGTGTGGTGCCGTCGCTGCTGGTCGAAGGGTTGACCCTTGCCGGCAACTGAGCTGGATCTTCTGATCGCGGCGGCGCGGGCGGCGGGCGAGGTCGCCTGCCGTTATACCGGGCCCGAGGCGCGGGTCTGGGACAAGCCGGGGGGCGCGGGGCCTGTGACCGAGGCCGACCTGGCCGTGAACGAGGTGCTGGCCGAGCAGTTGCGCGGCGCCCGGCCCGAGTATGGCTGGCTGTCGGAGGAAAGCGCCGACACGCCCGAGCGGCTGTCGCGCGACCGGGTTTTCATCATCGACCCCATCGACGGCACGCGCAGCTTCATCGAGGGCACGCGGACCTGGGCGCACGCGCTGGCGGTGGTCGAGCGGGGCGCGGTGGTGGCGGGCGTGGTCTACCTGCCGATGCGGGACATGATGTATGCCGCCGCGGCCGGGCAGGGGGCGACACTGAACGGCAAACGCCTGAAAGTCAGTGATGCCGGGGCGCTGGACGGCAGCAGCATGTTGGCGGCGAAACCGAATTTCGACGCGCGGCACTGGCGCGCGGGACAGCCGCCCGGGATGGATCGAGGGTTCCGCCCGTCGCTGGCGTACCGGCTGGCGCTGGTGGCCGAGGGGCGGTTCGACGCGATGATGACCCTGCGCGGCGCGTGGGAATGGGACATCGCCGCGGGTGACTTGATCCTGCGCGAAGCCGGCGCGGTGACGTCGGACCGCGCGGGGCGGCCGCTGCGGTTCAACAACCCGATGCCAAAGCTGGACGGCGTTCTGGCCGCGAACCCGGCGGTGCATGGCGCGCTTCTGGAGGCGCTGGCGCCCGGGGCTGCGATCTGATCCGAATGTGCGGCTGCGCCGCGCAGGTTTGGTTTTGTTCGAGTATTTTTGGAACGATGAAACGCCAGCTGAGCGACAGATTGGCGCGTTTCGCCGCTTGCAATCGAACCGCGCTCGGCACGACCTAGGTTCCCGTTTCCAGGATGGGAGATGGGATATGGACGGACAGACGATCGAGCACGACGCGCGGAACGCGGAATACCTGCGCCAGAAGGAGATTTTCGAACGCAGCATGGCGGACCTGCGGCTGGAGCGGCGCAGGCGAGAGGCGGGGGGGGCATGCGGTTATGGCCGTGGCCTACAGCCTTGAAGGTGCGAGCCGGAAGGAGACCCGGCTGGGCAAGGCCGTGACGGCGTCGAAATATGCGCTCATCACCTTCGTGGCGGTGTTGCCGAACCTGGCGATGATCCTGATGCTGGCGGACTGACGCGCTTGGCGCTTGTACCGGGTGCGGCGCCGGTCTAGAGCCGGGGTATGACCCGTTCCGACAACCTGACCGGCGCCTTGCTGATGATGGCGTCGATGGCGTGCTTCACGTTCAACGACACCGCGATGAAGGCGATGGCGGGGGACGTGCCGCTGTTTCAACTGCTGCTGCTGCGCGGGATGATCACGACGGTTCTGGTGGCCTGTATCGCGTGGCGCATGGGCGCGTTGCGCGCCCGCCTGCCGCGCCGGGACTGGGGATTGATGGGCCTGCGCACAGCGGCCGAGGTGGGCGCGGCCTATTTCTTTCTGACGGCGCTGTTCAACATGCCGTTGGCCAACGTGACGGCGATATTGCAGGCCCTGCCACTGACCATCACGCTGGCCGCCGCGCTGTTCCTGCGCGAGCCGGTGGGATGGCGGCGGATGGTGGCGATCCTGATAGGCTTTGTCGGTGTGCTGCTGATCGTGCGGCCCGGGACGGACGACTTCAACTTCTATGCGGTCTACGCGCTGCTGGCGGTGGGCTGTGTCACGGTGCGGGACCTGTCGACGCGGCGGCTGTCGAAGGACACACCGTCGATGTTCGTCACGTTGCTGACATCCATCGCGACGATGACGATCTTCGGGCTCTTGAGCCTTGGCGTCGACTGGGCGCCGATGGGAATGCGAGAAGCCGGGCTGGTCGGAACCGCCTCGTTGTTCATCATCGGCGGGTATCTCTTTTCGATCATGGTGATGCGGGTGGGCGAGATCAGTTTCGTCGCCCCGTTTCGCTATACCGGCCTGCTGTGGGCGATGCTGCTGGGCTTCGTGGTGTTCGGGGAATGGCCCGCGACGCTGACCCTGCTGGGTGCTGCGATCGTGGTGGGCAGCGGGCTGTTCACGCTTTACCGGGAATCGCAGTTGGGGCGGAAAAGGCCGCTTGCACAGCCGCCTCGTCGACATTGAACCGCTCCTTGAAAAAGGCGCGCTGATCCGCGGTCAGGGGGGCAAGGCCCTTGGTGCTGGTGCGCGCATGGCTGTCGTTGTCGTCGTGCAGGGCGCGCAGGTACATGTGGGTCTCGGGCTCGATCAGGGTCGGCATGGAATGGTGCAGCTTGTGATGGCCGTAATTCATCACCGTCTTGGGGTCACCGGGGCGGAAGAGCACGGCCAGACCGCAGGCCAGGAACTGGCCCTGGATCTCGCGGGCGAGGATGCCGTCCGGGGTCAGCTTGACCGAATAGCCGCGGGAATATTCGATCACCATGTTCTGCCACCCGGCGCGTAGCTTGCCGGCCAGCCGGGCAGTGCGGCGGATGCCGCGAATGAAGTTGGTGGCGACGGCGTCGTCGTCATCGAGGCGGAACTGCAGGGATTCGTCGTCGTCGCCCTGGGCAAGCTCGTGCTGGATCGCCAGTCGCATGGCCGTGCGGTGTTTCATCGGTTCGGCGGTGACGATCTTGATCTGCTCGACGGGGGCGCAGATGTCGTTGAGCCGGTCCCACCAGGGCTTGGGCATCCGCTCTCCGGTCAGGACGATGAAGGTGAACCGCTTGTCCTTCTGCGCCGCTATGGAGGGCAGGGTGAGCGCCTCGAAGTGGCGAAAGCGCAGCTCCATCCGCTCGGGCGCGTAAAGGTAGGCCTCGCGCTCCTCGACGGTGTCGTGCATGCGTTTGAAGCCGCCGAGCGCGGGATAGGAAAAGCGGCATATACCGATTGCGCGCATGAAGCGGGGCACCTTCGAGACGTGGTGGCCGCATGGTTGCAAATGCGCGTGAGGCGGGCAAGCGCGAAACCGGGGTTGCCCGAGGCGGTGCCGGGCGTTAGGCCGAGGCGGCGGCGGGGTGACAGGTTTCCTGTTCCGCGCATCCGGGCTTTTCTGTCAGGAGTAAACCGCGTCGTCATCCCGGGCGGATGGGAGTGTTGACAGCCGTCCCGACTCCCCCTATACGCCGCTCATCTCGACCTCGGGGGCCGCCCTGAATGTCGAACTCAAAATTCTAGTGGACAAGATCCGGGCCGTTTGAGTGCCCCGATCCTCTGGGAACCCGCCGCGTCGTTTACCTCGGAATGGAAACGATTGCGGTATTTGCGCATTGCGGACGCGTGATGTGCGAGGAACTGAAACCGCGCGGGGGTGACCCGGTGCAAACACATGTGTTGAGAGACGGGAAAGAGACCCTATGCCAACGATCCAACAGCTGATCCGCAAGCCGCGGCAGCCGAAAACAAGAAGCCAGAAGTCGATGCACCTGCAAGGGTGCCCGCAGAAGCGCGGCGTTTGCACGCGCGTCTACACCACCACGCCCAAGAAGCCGAACTCGGCCATGCGGAAGGTTGCCAAGGTGCGCCTGACCAATGGTTTCGAGGTAATCAGCTATATCCCCGGCGAAAGCCACAACCTGCAGGAGCACTCGGTGGTCCTGATCCGTGGCGGCCGTGTGAAAGACCTTCCCGGTGTGCGTTACCACATCCTGCGCGGTGTCCTGGATACCCAAGGCGTCAAGGACCGCAAGCAGCGTCGTTCGAAATACGGCGCCAAGCGTCCCAAGTAAGAGGAATTCGAGATGTCTCGTCGTCACGCCGCTGAAAAACGTGAAATTCTGCCCGACGCCAAGTATGGCGACCGGGTTCTGACCAAGTTCATGAACAACCTGATGATCGACGGCAAGAAGTCGGTCGCGGAGAAAATCGTCTACAACGC
Source organism: Roseovarius sp. SK2 (assembly GCF_028807495.1). NCBI lineage: Bacteria > Pseudomonadati > Pseudomonadota > Alphaproteobacteria > Rhodobacterales > Roseobacteraceae > Roseovarius > Roseovarius sp. SK2. Next base: position 399,881 of record NZ_JARAMK010000002.1, on the reverse strand, counting down.
GCTCGATCGCGTCGAAGACAAGGTCAAGCGCGCCCCCGTGGAAATCTTCCACGAAGCGCTGGACAACATCAAACCGTCGGTCGAGGTCCGCTCGCGCCGTGTCGGTGGTGCCACCTACCAGGTGCCGGTCGAAGTTCGCCCCGAGCGCCGCGAAGCGCTGGCGATCCGCTGGCTGATCACCGCTTGCCGTGGCCGCAACGAGAACACGATGGAAGAACGCCTGGCCGGCGAACTTCTGGACGCCGTGAACTCGCGCGGGACCGCCGTCAAGAAACGTGAAGACACCCACAAGATGGCCGAGGCGAACAAAGCCTTCAGCCATTACCGCTGGTAAAACCCTAGAGGCATTTGCATCATGGCACGCGATTATCCGCTCGAACGCTACCGCAACTTCGGCATCATGGCCCATATCGACGCAGGCAAGACCACCTGCTCGGAACGGATCCTGTTTTACACCGGCAAATCCCACAACATCGGTGAGGTGCACGATGGTGCAGCCACCATGGACTGGATGGAGCAGGAGCAGGAACGCGGGATCACCATCACGTCGGCGGCTACCACTACCTTCTGGCAGTGGCAGGAAGACCCGACGAAAGAGGGCACCGACGACACCAAGTTCCGGATGAACATCATCGACACGCCCGGTCACGTCGACTTCACCATCGAAGTCGAGCGTTCGCTGGCGGTGCTTGACGGTGCGATCTGCGTGCTGGACGCCAACGCGGGTGTCGAGCCCCAGACCGAGACCGTCTGGCGCCAGGCCGACCGCTACAAGGTGCCGCGCATCGTCTTCGTCAACAAGATGGACAAGATCGGTGCCGACTTCTTCAACTGTGTCGCGATGATCGAAGACCGCACCGGCGCGAAAGCCGTGCCGATCGCCATGCCGATCGGTGCCGAGAACGAGCTGGAAGGCATCATCGACCTGGTGACCATGGAAGAATGGACCTGGAAAGGTGAAGACCTGGGCGCGTCCTGGACCCGTCAGCCCATTCGCGACGATCTCAAGCAGCTGGCCGACGACTGGCGCGCCAAGCTGATCGAGAACGCCGTCGAAATGGACGACGACGCGATGATGGAATACCTCGAAGGCAACGAGCCCGACATCCCGACCCTGCGGCAACTGATCCGCAAGGGCACCCTGTCGCTGAGCTTTGTTCCGGTCCTGGGCGGTTCCGCGTTCAAGAACAAGGGTGTGCAGCCGCTGCTGAACGCCGTGGTCGATTACCTGCCGAGCCCGCTCGACGTTGTGGACTACATGGGCTTTGCCCCCGATGACGAGACCGAGACCCGGAACATCGCCCGCCGCGCGGACGATTCCATGCCGTTCTCGGGCCTGGCGTTCAAGATCATGAACGACCCGTTCGTCGGTTCGCTGACCTTCACGCGCATCTACTCGGGTGTGCTGAACAAGGGCGACACGATCCAGAACTCGACCAAGGGCAAGAAAGAGCGCATCGGCCGCATGATGATGATGCACTCGAACAACCGCGAAGAGATCGAAGAGGCATTTGCCGGCGACATCATCGCGCTGGCTGGTCTGAAGGACACCACCACGGGTGACACGCTGAGCGATCCCAAGGAACTGGTGGTTCTGGAAACCATGACCTTCCCCGATCCGGTGATCGAGATTGCGGTCGAACCGAAGACCAAGAACGACCAGGAAAAGATGAGCCAGGGCCTGGCCCGTCTGGCCGCCGAGGACCCGTCCTTCCGCGTCGAGACCGACATGGAGAGCGGTCAGACCATCATGAAGGGCATGGGCGAACTTCACCTCGACATCCTGGTCGACCGTCTGAAGCGCGAATTCAAGGTCGAGGCCAACATCGGTGCGCCGCAGGTGGCCTACCGCGAGACCATCAGCCACGAAATCGAACACACCTACACCCACAAGAAACAGTCGGGTGGTTCGGGTCAGTTCGCCGAGGTCAAGATGATCATCTCGCCGACCGAGCCGGGCGAAGGCTATTCGTTCGAAAGCCGCATCGTCGGTGGTGCCGTGCCGAAGGAATACATCCCCGGCGTCGAGAAAGGCATCGAGAGCGTGATGGACAGCGGCCCGCTGGCCGGCTTCCCGGTCATCGACTTCAAGGTCGCACTGATCGACGGCAAGTTCCACGACGTGGACTCCTCGGTCATGGCCTTTGAGATCGCGGCACGGATGGGCATGCGCGAAGGTCTGCGCAAGGCCGGCGCGAAACTGCTGGAGCCGGTCATGAAGGTCGAAGTGATCTCGCCGGAAGAATACACCGGCAACGTGATCGGCGACCTGACGTCGCGTCGTGGGCAGGTTTCGGGACAAGAACCGCGCGGCAACGCCATCGCGATCAACGCGAACGTGCCACTGGCCAACATGTTCGGCTACATCAACACGCTGCGTTCGATGTCGTCGGGCCGCGCCCAGTTCACCATGCAGTTCTCGCATTACGAACCCGTGCCGTCGAACATCTCGGAAGAGATCCAGGCAAAATACGCATAACCCGGGTGGCGGGGTGAACCCCGCCCTACCCATCATCGTAGGGTGGGTGATAACCCACCATCCGCAAAGGAACAGGAGGCCATCATGGCAAAGGAAAAGTTTGACCGTTCGAAACCGCACGTGAACATCGGGACCGTTGGTCACGTTGACCACGGCAAGACGACGCTGACGGCGGCGATCACGAAGTATTTCGGTGACTTCCGCGCGTATGACCAGATCGACGGTGCGCCGGAAGAGAAAGCGCGCGGGATCACGATCTCGACCGCGCACGTTGAATACGAGACCGAGAACCGTCACTACGCGCACGTGGACTGCCCCGGCCACGCCGACTACGTGAAGAACATGATCACGGGCGCCGCCCAGATGGACGGCGCGATCCTGGTGGTGAACGCGGCCGACGGCCCGATGCCGCAGACCCGCGAGCACATCCTGCTGGCGCGCCAGGTGGGCGTGCCCGCGCTGGTGGTGTTCATGAACAAGGTCGATCAGGTCGATGACGAGGAACTGCTGGAGCTGGTCGAGATGGAAATCCGCGAGCTTCTGAGCTCGTACGACTTCCCCGGCGACGACATTCCGATCATCGCGGGCTCGGCGCTGGCGGCGATGGAAGGCAACAACCCGGAGATCGGCGAAGAGAAGATCCGCGAGCTGATGGCGGCTGTCGACGACTACATCCCGACGCCCGAGCGCGCCGTGGACCAGCCGTTCCTGATGCCGGTCGAGGACGTGTTCTCGATCTCTGGCCGCGGCACGGTTGCCACGGGCCGGATCGAGCGTGGCCTGATCAAGGTCGGCGAAGAGATGGAGATCGTGGGCCTGAACAAAAACAAGAAGACGACCTGCACGGGCGTCGAGATGTTCCGCAAGCTTCTGGACCAGGGCGAGGCCGGCGACAACGTTGGTCTGCTGCTGCGCGGTATCGAGCGTGACGGTGTGGAGCGCGGCCAGGTGCTGTGCAAGCCCGGTTCGGTGAACCCGCACACGAAGTTCGAGGCCGAGGCGTACATCCTGACGAAGGAAGAGGGTGGCCGTCACACGCCGTTCTTCGCCAACTACCGTCCGCAGTTCTACTTCCGCACGACGGACGTGACGGGCACGGTGACGCTGCCCGAGGGCACGGAGATGGTGATGCCGGGTGACAACCTGAAGTTCGAGGTCGAGCTGATCGCGCCCATCGCGATGGAAGACGGCCTGCGCTTCGCCATCCGCGAAGGCGGCCGCACCGTCGGCGCCGGCGTCGTGTCGAAGATCGTCGAGTGATCTGAGGCAAAGCGTCATCCCGGGCGCAACCCCGGGGTGATACAGAATATCCGGGTGCTGACCGAGGTCGGCACCCGGCCCCACTTTAGGCGCGAAGAAGGGCGGCAATTCCGCTTCTCTTCCTCTCCGCTGGAACCCTGTTAGGGATAAGAAAAATGGCCGTAGCTAGCCAAAACATCCGTATCCGCCTGAAGGCGTTCGACTACCGTGTGCTGGACGCCAGCACACAGGAGATCGTGAACACCGCCAAGCGGACCGGCGCAGACGTACGCGGGCCCATCCCGCTGCCGAACAAGATCGAGAAATTCACCGTTCTGCGTGGCCCCCACGTGAACAAGAAATCGCGCGATCAGTTCGAGATCCGGACGCACAAGCGTCTCTTGGACATCGTTGATCCCACGCCCCAGACCGTCGACGCGCTGATGAAGCTCGACCTGGCTGCCGGCGTGGACGTGCAAATCTCGGTTTAAGGAGGGCAGGACATGTTGCGCTCTGGTGTAATCGCAAAGAAAGTCGGCATGACCCGGCTTTTCATGGAAGACGGCAAGCAGGTTCCTGTGACCGTTCTTCAACTGGACAAACTGCAGGTCGTCGCCCAGCGTACGCCCGAAGAGCACGGCTATGCCGCTGTTCAGCTGGGTGCAGGGACCGCCAAGGCGAAACGGACGTCGAAGGCCCTGCGTGGCCACTTCGCCGTCGCCAAGGTGGAACCCAAGCGCAAGGTCGCGGAATTCCGCGTGGCGCCCGAGAACATGATCGACGTGGGCGAGGAAATCACCGCGAACCACTATTTCGAAGGTCAGTTCGTGGACGTTTCCGGCACCTCGATCGGTAAAGGCTTTGCCGGTGCGATGAAGCGGCACAACTTCGGCGGTCTGCGGGCCAGCCACGGTGTGTCGATCAGCCACCGCTCGCATGGCTCCACCGGCCAGTGTCAGGACCCTGGCAAGGTGTTCAAGGGCAAGAAAATGGCCGGTCACATGGGCGCCGCCCGCGTGACGACGCAGAACCTGCAAGTGGTGAAAACCGACGCCGACCGTGGCCTGATCATGGTCAAGGGCGCGGTTCCCGGCTCCAAGGGTGGCTGGGTGACGATCAAGGACGCGGTGAAGAAGCCGTTCCCGGAAAGCGCCATCCTGCCCGCCGCTCTGAAATCGGCCGCGGCCGAAGCAGAGAAAGCCGCTGAAGAAGCCGCAGCCGCGGCAGCCGCAGAGGCCGAGGCCGAAGCACAGCGCCTGGCCGAAGAGCAGGCAGCCCAGGAAGCGGCCGCGCTGCAGGAAGCCGAAGCCGAAATCGAGGCCGACAAGTCCGATGATGCCGGCGAAGAGAAGAAGGACGGTGAGGAATGAAACTCGACGTGATCAAACTCGACGGCGGCAAGGCCGGTTCGGTCGAGCTCTCGGGCGAGATCTTCGATCTCGATCCGCGTGCCGACATCCTGCACCGTGTCGTCCGCTGGCAGCGCAACAAGGCGCAGCAGGGCACCCACAAGGTCAAGACCCGGTCCGAGACCAGCTATTCGACCAAGAAGATCTACCGCCAGAAGGGCACCGGCGGCGCACGCCACGGTGACCGCAATGCGCCGATCTTCCGTAAGGGCGGCATCTACAAGGGTCCGGTCCCGCGCAGCCACGCGCATGACCTGCCCAAGAAGGTGCGTCAGCTGGGCCTGAAACACGCGCTGTCGGCCAAGGCCAAGGCGGGTGAGCTGGTCGTGATCGAGGCCGCCGAAGGTGCCGCCAAGACCAAGGAACTGGCCAAGCAGGTCAAGGATCTGGGCTGGAAGCGCGCACTGATCATCGACGGCGCCGAGGTGAACGAGGGCTTTGCCCGCGCCGCGGCCAACATCGACGGTCTGGACGTGCTGCCCAGCATGGGCGCGAACGTATACGACATCCTAAAGCGCGACACGCTCGTGCTGACCAAGGCGGGTGTCGAAGCACTGGAGGCTCGGTTGAAATGAGCGCGAAAGCAGAACATTACGATGTGATCCGCAAGCCGGTGATCACCGAGAAGGCCACGATGGCGTCGGAAGCGAACGCCGTTGTCTTCGAGGTGGCGATGGACGCCGCGAAACCCCAGATCAAGGAGGCCGTCGAGGCGCTCTTTGGTGTGAAGGTGAAAGCGGTCAACACGTCCATCACCAAGGGCAAGCAGAAGCGGTTCCGTGGCATCATGGGCCGCCGCAAGGACGTCAAGAAAGCTTACGTGACGCTCGAAGAGGGCAACACGATCGACGTGACGACCGGCCTCTGAGCCATGGTGGGTTGAAAACCCACCCTACGAGATTGGCCCCCGTCGAGAGATCGGCGGGGGTTTTCCGTTTGGCGCGCCGCGGCGTTTTATCGCCTTAAATCAGTGCGCGGACATGGGACTCCAGTGATTTTCATTGACGTGAATCACCTGAGCGCCCATATGGGCAGTGCTACGTTACTACCTATCGACCCTTTCTCCTTTACGGCGACTGGCTTTCGATCTTGTCATGACGCCGCCAAGCTGCCGCATACTGCGGGCAGCAACATCTAAAGGAGACACGGAAATGGCCAACGGCACCGTGAAATGGTTCAACACCACCAAAGGCTACGGCTTTATCGCACCGGAATCGGGCGGCAAGGACGTCTTCGTTCACATCTCGGCCGTCGAGCGCTCGGGCTTGACCGGCCTGGCCGACGATCAGAAGGTCACCTATGACCTGGAATCCGGCCGTGACGGACGCGAAAGCGCCGTCAACATCGCGCTGGCATAAGGCGCCTGGCGGCAACACCGCCGGCCTTTGAAAATCGTGAACCCCGGGCGCAGGCGTGGCCGGGGTTTTTCTTTGGGGGAAAGGCTTGACCCGAGGGGTGGTCTTTCGTAAACGACCCCATCCGCAAGGCCCCGGATTCGTCCGGGGCTTTGCCGTTGTTCGCAAGAACACCTGAACCGGGCACCTAAGGGGGCCTATAACCACGGTGGGTTTGAAACCCACCCTACATAGGTGGAGCTGGACATTCCGGTTTCGCCGTTTGCTAAACGGAAGACAGAAAGCATGGCACTCAAGTCGTACAAGCCGACGACGCCGGGCCAGCGCGGGCTGGTGCTGATCGACCGTTCGGAGCTGTGGAAAGGACGTCCCGTCAAAGCCCTCACCGAGGGTCTGACGAAATCGGGCGGCCGGAACAACACCGGGCGGATTACCTCGCGTCGTCGCGGGGGTGGCGCCAAACGCCTTTACCGGATCGTTGATTTCAAACGCAACAAGATCGACGTGGCCGCAACCGTCGAGCGGATCGAATACGACCCGAACCGGACGGCCTTTATCGCGCTGATCAAATACGAAGATGGCGAACAAGCCTACATCCTTGCGCCGCAGCGCCTGGCCGTGGGTGACAGCGTCGTCGCCTCGCCGAAGGCCGACATCAAGCCCGGCAACGCGATGCCGTTCCAGGGCATGCCGATCGGCACGATCGTTCACAACATCGAGCTGAAGCCCGGCAAGGGCGGCCAGATCGCACGTGCCGCCGGCACGTATGCCCAGTTCGTGGGCCGCGACGGTGGCTATGCCCAGATCCGCCTGTCCTCGGGCGAGCTGCGCATGGTGCGTCAGGAGTGCATGGCGACCGTTGGTGCCGTGTCGAACCCCGACAACAGCAACCAGAACTACGGCAAGGCCGGCCGCATGCGCCACAAGGGCATTCGCCCGTCCGTGCGTGGTGTCGTCATGAACCCGATCGACCACCCCCATGGTGGTGGTGAGGGCCGGACCTCGGGTGGTCGTCACCCGGTGACGCCCTGGGGCAAGCCGACGAAGGGTGCGCGCACCCGTAACAAGAACAAGGCGTCGCAGAAGCTGATCATCCGCTCGCGTCACGCCAGGAAGAAGGGCCGTTAACACATGAGCCGCTCTGTATGGAAAGGCCCCTTCGTCGATGCCTACGTCCTGAAAAAGGCCGAAGCATCGCGCGAGTCGGGGCGCAACGAAGTCATCAAGATCTGGTCGCGCCGTTCGACGATCCTGCCCCAGTTCGTGGGCCTGACGTTTGGCGTGTACAATGGTCACAAGCATATCCCCGTCAACGTGTCGGAAGATATGATCGGTCAGAAATTCGGTGAATACGCGCCGACCCGTACCTATTACGGGCACGCCGCCGATAAAAAAGCGAAGCGGAAGTAAGTCATGGGCAAGGAAAAGAACCCCCGCCGCGTGGCTGACAACGAAGCGATGGCAAAACTGCGCATGCTTCGCACCAGCCCGCAGAAACTCAACCTGGTGGCCGCGATGATCCGTGGCAAGAAGGTGGACAAGGCGCTGAACGATCTTACCTTCTCGAAGAAGCGGATCGCGCAGGACGTGAAGAAATGTCTTCAGTCCGCCGTGGCCAACGCCGAGAACAACCACAACCTGGATGTCGACGATCTGATCGTGGCCGAGGCCTATGTGGGCAAGAACCTGATCATGAAACGCGGTCGCCCGCGTGCGCGTGGACGGTTCGGCCGCATTCTGAAGCCGTTCTCAGAGATCACCATCAAGGTGCGTGAAGTCGAGGAGCAAGCCTAATGGGTAACAAAGTCAATCCGATCGGCATGCGCCTGCAGGTGAACCGCACCTGGGACAGCCGCTGGTACGCCGACACCAAGGATTACGGTGATCTTCTGCTGGAAGACATCGCGATCCGTGATTTCATCAAGAAAGAGTGCAAGCAGGCCGGCATCAGCCGCGTGATCATCGAGCGTCCGCACAAGAAGTGCCGCGTTACGGTGCACACCGCGCGCCCCGGCGTGATCATCGGCAAGAAAGGCGCCGATATCGAGACCCTGCGCAAGAAGCTGGCGGCGATGACCGACAGCGAACTGCACCTGAACATCGTCGAGGTTCGCAAGCCGGAACTGGACGCGGCCCTGGTGGGTGAAAGCATCGCCCAGCAGCTTGAGCGTCGTGTGTCGTTCCGCCGCGCGATGAAACGTGCCGTGCAGAACGCCATGCGCATGGGGGCCCTGGGTATCCGGGTCAACGTCGCGGGCCGCCTGGGCGGTGCCGAGATCGCACGGACCGAATGGTACCGCGAGGGCCGGGTTCCGCTGCACACGCTGCGTGCCGACATCGATTACGCCAATATCGAGGCCAGCACACCCTACGGGATCATCGGCATCAAGGTCTGGATCTTCAAGGGCGAGATCATGGAACATGATCCGGCAGCCCGGGATCGCAAGGCGCAGGAACTTCAGGACGGCCCGGCACCTCGTGGTGCTGGTGGCGGCCGCCGCTGAGGAGGATGAGAAATGCTTCAACCAAAGCGCACTAAATTCCGTAAGATGTTCAAGGGCCGGATCAAGGGCGAGGCCAAGGGCGGCTCTGATCTGAACTTTGGCACTTACGGCCTGAAAGCGACCACGCCCGAGCGCGTGACCGCCCGTCAGATCGAGGCAGCCCGTCGTGCCATGACGCGTCACATGAAGCGTCAGGGCCGCGTCTGGATCCGGATCTTCCCGGACACGCCCGTGACCTCCAAACCCGTCGAAGTTCGGATGGGTAAAGGTAAGGGCTCGGTCGATTTCTGGGCTTGCAAGGTCAAGCCCGGCCGCGTGATGTTCGAGATCGACGGTGTCGGTGAGGCAGTTGCCATGGAGGCCCTGCGCCTCGCGGCGATGAAACTGCCGGTCAAGACCCGCGTCGTGGTCCGCGAGGATTGGTAATCCAATCCTCACGAGTGCGGGAAAGCGATTGACGCAGTCACTTGCAGCCGCACCGCGGTAGAGAAAAAAGACCCCCGTCGAGAGCTCGGCGGGGGTTTTCCTTTGGCAGGTATGGTGGGTTTCACCCACCCTACGGGAGGTCCCGGGTCAGGCCCGGGACGGGGGGCGCGATGTGATATCACCCGCCCAGTATGCCGCGCACCTGGTGCGCGTAGGCCTCGTAGGTCATCGTCGCCTTGTTGCCCGCGACCCCGTCGTAATAGCTGCGGCCCGAGGGGATGGGCAGGCCGGCCCAGATCTTGGCGAGGTTCAGCATGAACGTGTCCACGGTCATTTCGCCCGCCTTGACCTTCATCAGCCCTGCGTCCCCCAGCAGCAGGTCGGCAAGCCGGTCCTGCACCGCAGCGCTGAACCGGGTGCTGGCGGGCAGATCGAGGCGCGTGGCGGAGTGGCGCAGCGTCGGTGGTATGAACTGGTACCGGCCGATGGCGTGAGGCTGGCCGGGGGTGGCCTCGATCCAGTCGTAGATGTCTTGCAGGGTCATGTCGGTGGGGCGGCGGGGTGGCTTGACGCGCGCGCCGTGCTGGACCGCATCATAGCCCGCGCGCCCGGCCTCGGCCCGCGCGATCAGGTCGCGCAGACGGGTGGCCTTGGTCCCGCCGTGGCGCAGGGGCGCATCGAGGCGGCCGGGCAGGGCGGCGAAGAGACCGCCGTCGGCCCTGTCGACAAAGAGGCTGGCGGAGGAGTGGGCATCACGGGTGTCCGTTTGCATCGAGAAAAGTGGCTGACGCGCGGCGAAGAGGCTGCCGGTGGCTGGGTCCGCCGTAACGGGGCCGGCAAGGCCCAGGCCGACGCAGAGGCCGGACGCCGCGATGGTTCGGTTCATGCTTGCCCCCTTCTTGTGCTGGTGGCGTTATGGGGCAAAGACCTGAAGAAATCCTTGCCTTCGGCAGGACGCGCGATAAGACGCGGGCATGGCTGATATCAAATCTCTCTTCGTGACCCGCCTTTACCGTGCCGCCCTGTCGGAGCAGGGCCCCCGCATTGACCCGGATGAAATGGAGGCGTCGTGCTATGCCATCGCCGAAGATGACGAGGCGGGGCAGGAATGGTGCGAGGAGAACGGGTATCCGGGCTATACGTCCTATGCCTCGCTGACCGACCTGCCGTGGCGGTTTCCGATTTTCGCGGACCTTGTCAAATCGCTGGATGCGCATGTGGCGGCTTTTGCGGAAGACCTGGAATTCGACCTGGACGGGCGGGAACTGAAGCTCGAGGATATCTGGATCAACATCCTGCCCGAGGGCGGGACGCATTCGTCGCATCTGCATCCGCATTCGGTGATTTCCGGGACGACCTACGTGGCGATGCCGGACGGCGCCAGCGCGTTGAAGCTGGAGGACCCGCGTTCCGCCCGGATGATGGCGGCGCCCGGGCGAAAGAAGGACGCGCGGGAAGAGTTGCGGACCTTCATCTATGCCAAACCCAATGTGGGCGACGTGCTGCTTTGGGAAAGCTGGCTGCGGCACGAGGTGCCGATGAACATGTCCGAGGATGAACGGATCAGCGTGAGTTTCAACTACGCCTGGGGGTAGGCCCCGCCGATCGCGCGGCAGGGCCAGACAGTCAGGCCGCAGGCTGCGGCCAGCTGAATTCCGGTCGCAGGCCGTCATAGACGGGGCGGCCATCGTCGGGCTTGGCGTAGCCTTTGCTTTCGTCCCAGAACGCGTGATACGTCGCATCAGGGAAGGCCGCGTCGTCATAGCCCATGACGTTGGGCACGGCCACGCGGATACGCTTTTGCTTGTCATCCAGCATCAGCGCGGCGCCGCAATCGGCGCAGGTGCAGAGCTCCAGCGGGCCGTCGGGGTTGTCGGCGTTGAAGGGCTGGCGCTTCATCTCGCCGCCCTCGGCCTTGAGGTCGCCCCAGTTGAAGAAGGCCACGTGGGTCGTGTGCTGGCCGGTGACGTTCTTGCAGACGTTGCAATGGCACTCGTGGTTGTCGATCGGTTCGGCGCTGGCGGTCACCTTGACGTGATCGCAGCCTCCTGAATACGGGCTGGACATAATATTCTCCTCCTCTGTTGTCCGGCGCAGGTGTTGCGCCGCGTGCACATCTCACGCTTTGAGAGGCCGACCTGACAAGTTAGACATAGGTGTCACGTGGAACTGTCGGCGCGGTCGGTTTGGCAGCGCGAAGCCGTTTCCGCAGTTATGTCAAACTTTCCCTTGCCCTGATGGGGAACCTCCCTTATACGGCCCCAATCCACGGGTCCCCGCGTTTCGCGGGGATTCGTTTTTGACATTCATCCACCGGGGAAACCGTGTGACCCTGAGCCATCGAGCAGGGGCCGGCCGGTGTTTTGAGAAGGGACGATGGCCATGAACGCCACCGAATTGCGTGACAAGACGCCGGACCAGCTTCGCGAGGAGTTGTCCAACCTGAAGAAAGAGCAGTTCAACCTGCGCTTTCAGGCAGCGACAGGGTCGCTGGAAAACCCTGCGCGGATCAGAACGGTCCGTCGCGATGTGGCACGTGTGAAAACCGTGCTGAACGAAAAAGCCGCCTCGGCTGCTGAATAAGGAGAGCCACCATGCCCAAGCGCATCCTGCAAGGCGTCGTGACCTCCGACGCAAACGCCCAGACCGTCACCGTTTCGGTCGAGCGTCGCTTCAAGCACCCGGTGCTGCAAAAGACCATTCGTAAGTCCAAGAAGTACCGGGCTCACGATGAGAAGAACGCTTTCAAGGTCGGTGACTCTGTTCGCATCATCGAATGTGCGCCGAAATCGAAAACGAAACGCTGGGAGGTTCTTGAGGCCTAGGCCAAAGAACCTTTCGGTTTGATCGAAACCATGGGGCCAAGACGCCGGAAAGGCTGACCCCTTAGGTCGGGAGAAACCTAATGATCCAGATGCAGACCAATCTGGATGTTGCTGACAACTCCGGCGCACGCCGGGTGCAGTGCATCAAGGTCCTGGGTGGTTCCAAGCGCAAATATGCGTCCGTGGGCGACATCATCGTCGTCTCGGTGAAGGAAGCCATCCCGCGCGGCCGCGTGAAGAAAGGTGACGTCCGCAAGGCCGTCGTCGTGCGCACCGCCAAAGAGATCCGCCGTGAAGACGGCACCGCCATCCGCTTTGACCGCAACGCCGCCGTGATCCTGAACAACGCAGGTGAGCCGGTGGGCACGCGTATCTTCGGACCGGTGGTTCGTGAACTTCGCGCGAAGAACTTCATGAAGATCATTTCGCTCGCCCCGGAGGTGCTGTGACATGGCTGCCAAACTGAAAAAAGGCGACAAGGTCGTCGTCCTGTCCGGCAAGGACAAGGGCAAGGAAGGCACGATCACGTCTGTCGATCCCAAGGCCGGCAAGGCCGTTGTCGATGGTGTGAACATGGCCATCCGCCACACCCGCCAGAGCCAGCAAAGCCAGGGCGGACGCCTGCCCAAGGCGCTGCCGATCGACATCAGCAACCTGGCCTTTGTCGACGCCAACGGCAAACCCACCCGCGTCGGCTTCAAGATGGAAGGCGACAAGAAGGTGCGTTACGCCAAGACCACGGGGGACGTGATCGATGCTTGATACTGAAAATTACACCCCGCGTCTGCGCCAACAGTTCCGCGACACCATCAAGGCGGCGCTGAAGGAAGAGTTCGGCTATACCAACGACATGCAGATCCCGCGCCTGGACAAGATCGTCCTGAACATCGGCTGCGGCGCCGAAGCGGTGAAGGATTCCAAGAAGGCCAAGTCGGCCCAGGAAGACCTGTCCACCATCGCCGGCCAGCACGCCGTTATCACGACGGCCAAGAACTCGATCGCCGGGTTCCGGGTGCGTGAAGGCATGCCACTGGGCGCCAAGGTGACCCTGCGCGGCAACCGCATGTACGAATTCCTTGACCGTCTGATCACCGTGGCGATGCCGCGGATCCGCGACTTCCGCGGTGTGTCGGGCAAGTCGTTCGATGGCAACGGCAACTATGCCATGGGCATCAAGGAGCACATCGTTTTCCCCGAAATCAACTTCGACAAGGTCGACGAAGTCTGGGGCATCGATGTCATCATCGCAACCACGGCGCCGACCGACGCTGAAGCCAAGGCGCTGTTGAAGCACTTCAACATGCCCTTCAACAGCTAATCGCGAGGAATTTGAAACATGGCTAAAAAAGCAATGATCGAACGCGAGAAGAAGCGTCAGCGCCTGGTGAAGCAATACGCCGCCAAGCGGGCCGCTTTGAAAGAGATCATCAACGACCAGGAAAAGCCGATGGAAGACCGCTTCCGGGCCTCCCTGAAACTGGCGCAACTGCCGCGCAACAGCTCGGCCACCCGCCTGCATAACCGCTGCCAGCTGACCGGCCGGCCGCATGCCTATTACCGCAAGCTGAAGATCAGCCGGATCGCCCTGCGCGACCTTGGCTCGTCGGGTCAGCTGCCCGGTATGGTCAAGTCGAGCTGGTAAGGAGGGATATGAGATGAACGATCCTATCGGCGATATGCTCACCCGCCTGCGGAACGCAGGTATGCGTGGCAAGTCCACCGTCATGGTCCCCGCCTCCAAGATGCGCGTGCGCGTTCTGGATGTGCTGGCCGACGAAGGCTACATCCGTGGTTACGAGAGCGCCACGGACGACAAGGGCCACCCGGCCCTTGAAGTGAGCCTGAAGTATTTCGAAGGCGCCCCCGTGATCCGCGAGATGAAGCGGGTCTCCAAGCCCGGTCGCCGGGTTTACATGGGCGTCAATGACATCCCGTCGGTCCGTCAGGGCCTGGGCGTGTCGATTGTCTCCACCTCCAAGGGTGTGATGTCGGACGCGAACGCGCGCAGCCAGAACGTTGGCGGCGAAGTGCTTTGCACGGTATTCTAAGGAGGCCTGTGTAATGTCTCGTATCGGTAAACAACCCGTGGCCCTGCCCGATGGCGTTTCCGCCACCGTTTCGGGCCAGACCATCGAGGTCAAAGGCCCCAAGGCGACCAAAAGCTTCACGGCGACCGACGACGTGTCGATCGAAGTGGGCGAAGGCGCCATCACGGTGACGCCGCGCGGCAAGTCCAAGCGCGCCCGTCAGCAGTGGGGCATGACCCGCACCATCGTCGCCAACCTGGTGCACGGCTCGCGCGAGCCGTTCAAGCAGGAGCTGGAGATCCGCGGCGTGGGCTACCGGGCTCAGATGCAGGGTAATATCCTGAAGCTGAACCTGGGCCTGAGCCACGATGTGGATTTCGAAGTTCCGGAAGGTGTGACTGTCACCGCGCCCAAGCCCACCGAACTGGTGGTTGAAGGCCATGACAAGCAACTCGTCGGTCAGGTCGCGGCCAATATCCGCGACTGGCGGCGCCCCGAGCCCTACAAGGGCAAGGGCATCCGCTACAAGGGCGAGTACATCTTCCAGAAGGAAGGCAAGAAGAAGTAAGGACGCGAGAAAATGGCAAACAGCAAGAGACAACTGTTCCAGAAACGCCGTATGCGCGTCCGGAGCAAACTTCGCAAGGTCAATGCCGGCCGCCCCCGTCTTTCGGTGCACCGTTCGTCCAAGAACATGAGCGTGCAGCTGATCGACGACGTGAAGGGCACGACCCTGGCCTCGGCCTCGACCCTGGAAAAGGATCTGGGTTTTGTCGGCAAAAACACGTTGGAAGCGGCGGCCAAGATCGGCGCGACCATCGCGGAACGCGCCAAGAAGGCAGGCGTGACCGAGGCGCAGTTCGACCGTGGTGGGTTCCTCTTCCACGGCCGGATCAAGGCGCTGGCCGATGCCGCCCGTGAGGGTGGCCTGAAGATCTAGGTGGGGTGAAATCCCACCCTACGTGGTTTGCGTAGGGTGGGGCTTCGACCCACCACAACGTTGCAGGCGGGTGAATCGCCTCGATGATCCGGACGCCCCATGGGCGGACTTGGATTGATACATCAAAGGGCAAAGGCCCGCAGAAAGGACGCCGCGTATGGCAAGAGATGACAATCGCCGTGGGGGTCGCGATCGCGACGAAACCCCGGAATTCGCCGATCGCCTGGTTGCGATCAACCGTGTTTCGAAAACCGTGAAGGGTGGTAAGCGCTTCGGCTTTGCCGCGCTCGTCGTCGTGGGCGACCAGAAGGGCCGTGTCGGCTTCGGCAAGGGCAAGGCCAAGGAGGTCCCCGAGGCCATCCGCAAGGCCACCGAGCAGGCCAAGCGCCAGATGATCCGCGTGCCGCTGCGCGAAGGCCGCACGCTGCACCACGACATGGAAGGTCGCTGGGGCGCCGGCAAGGTCGTCATGCGCACCGCGCCGACCGGTACCGGTATCATCGCCGGTGGTCCGATGCGGGCCGTGTTCGAGATGCTGGGCGTTCAGGACGTTGTCGCGAAGTCGACGGGCTCGCAGAACCCCTACAACATGATCCGTGCGACCCTGAACGGCCTGCAGAAAGAGACCAGCCCGCGCATGGTCGCACAGCGTCGCGGCAAGAAGGTCGCCGACATCCTGCCCAAGCGTGACGAGGCCCCGGCCGAGTCGTCCCACGTCGCAGAGGAGGCGTAACCCATGGCAAAGACCATCGTCGTCAAGCAGGTGGGCTCGCCCATCCGCCGCCCCGAGATCCAGCGCAAGACGCTGATCGGGCTGGGCCTGAACAAGATGCACCGGACCTGTGAGCTGGAAGACACGCCGTCGGTCCGTGGCATGATCAACAAGATCCCGCACCTTGTGGAGATCATTGAAGAAAAGGGCTGAGGCCTCGGTGGGTTTTCACCCACCCTACGAGTTTGGCACCCCGGTCAGAGATGGCCGGGGTGTTTTCGTTTCGACGATATTAACCTTTGTTGAGACAAGGTTAATACGTGTTGTTTTTTGTAGGTCGTGCTTTGGATACGGCAAGCCTTTGCCGGGGACATGAAACAGTACCGAAATTGACGAACCCTTGACGTCGCGATCCGCGCTATCCGATCAGCGCACACCCCAAGGTCTTGCGGAGCGCCTCGGTCAACTCGTCAACCGTATCGGTCGCCACGTACATGCCGCCGGTCTGGTCCGAGATGCAGCGGGCGATGGAGGAGCCATCGGTGTAGATCCCGGCCTCGGGGCTGTCCCAGGCGAAAGGGTCGGCCACGACGCGGAAGCCGATGACATGCACGGTGAGGTTGGCGGAGGTGGCGGCAAGTTCGGCCCCGAGCGCGCAGGGTCGGCCGCCGCAGGTTTCGTTGCCGTCGGTCACCAGCACGACGATACCCGGAGTGGTGGTGTGGTTCAGGACGCGGGCGGCCTCGGCCACGGCTTCGGTCAGGGGCGTCAGGCCGGCCGGGTCCATCAGGTCGATGGCGTCGATGATGGGTTGGGCCGCGTCCGTGACAGGCGGGAATTTCAGCTTGATGCCATCGCAGGAGCCTTCGGGGCCGGGGCCATAAGTCAGAAGGCCTACGCGGCGCACCGGCGCGATCTGGGGCAGGGCGCGGCGGAGGGCGGTGCGGGCGTCCTCGATCCGGGTGGGGGCGGTCTGATCGAAGCCGAGTTCGGCCATGGAGGCCGAGCCGTCAAAGACCAGCATCGCGTCGCGGCTGCAGTCCTGCGCCACGGCCCGCGGCACCGCGGGCAGCGCACAGGTCAGTGCGGTAAGCGTTGTCAGCAGGACGCGTTTCATATTCAGATGAGACATCGCGGCGGGTCTGAAATCAAGACTGGCCCTTTTAAGGAGACACAAGATGTTCGTTAAGACGTTGGAAGAGGTTATCGGGACGGAGGACCACGCCAAGGGTGAGGCCTTTGAAAGCAGGCGGCTTTTGCTGGCCCGGGACGATCTGGGCTATTCGTTTCACGACACGATCGTGAAGGCCGGAACCGTGCAGTTGCTGGAATACAAGGACCACATCGAGACCAATTACTGCATCGAGGGGAAGGGCGAGGTGGAGAACGAGACCACCGGCGAAGTGTGGCCGCTGGAGCCCGGCGTGATGTACGTGCTGGACCAGAACGATCCGCATATCGTGCGGGCGGAAACCAACCTGCGGTTCATCTGCATTTTCACGCCTGCCCTGACGGGACGGGAAGATCAGAACAAGGCAGAGGCGGCGCCGGATCCGGCGTGATGATGCGCGTCAATCACACAGGCGCGTATAGCTTTCGCGGGTGAAGTCGTAGCGCGAATGGATGCCATAGGGTGACGTGTAACCGTCCGACGTTCCAGTCGGTTCGCAGGCGTCATCGCCCAGGCGACAGTTGGGACGGATCTCGGTGCGGGAGACCTGGCAAAACACCTGTTCTTGGGTGCGAGGGGCCGCCGCTGTGTTCTGATCGAGGTCCATTTCGGTGAGGTCGACAAGGTGGCCTGCCTTGCGCCCGATACCACGCGTTTCAAATGTGAGCGGAGTGTCGAGGTGGAGGGTCTTCTGGCCGGCGAAGCGTTCCTCGGCGCTGTGCCAGACCGTTCCGTAATCGAAGCGCAGGCGATAGGTTCCGGGCGGCACGAGAACGCGGAAGAAGACGCCGCCGCGGATATAGGCGGCAAGCGCTTGGGTGTCGGTTTCGTTGTCTGTCAGCGTGACGATATAGTCCGCGCCGGGCGGGCTTTTGACCTGCAAAGGAAAGGTGAGGGGCAGGCCGGTGCGGTTCCACATCAGGCCGGGATCGGGCCGTCCGTCAGCAGCGCGGGCGGTGCCGGACAAAAGGCAGACAAGAGCGATGAGGGTAAGAACGGCGCGCATGGGATGAATGTAGGTGCGGGCGGCCGGAAGGGCAAAGGTTGCGTGGTGACTCGAACGTTAATGCCGCGAATACAGCGAAACCCACGTCGGTATTGCGTCGGTATTCCCATCGGTATCGCGACGGTGCCGGTGTCGGCCCCCGACCGATTAACGGACAGCGCGCTGCCCGTGGCGCCATTTGTCGCTTCGCGCCACGTCGGCTGCGGATTTCAGCAGGGTGCCGTGGCAAAAACTCGGCCCATCCCGGGATCGTGGTCGATGGTCTGTAACTGCCGCAGATGCACCGGCGCTCCGCCAGACGCATTTCTCGTTAACCGGGCTTTAAAGCCAATGCCCTAGAAATTCACATGGCGATCGGGGATTGAGCCAGACCCGCATTTTGCGGTGACGCTGGGCCGCCTCGTGCAAAGGCAAACGGGCAATGGCGAGCATATATGACCTGCTCGAGGTCACGATCATCAGCGCGAACACGACCTATTCGGAGGAGAATGGGAACCTGCTTGGCGTGGTCGACGGCGCCAGCGGCACGGAACTGGACGACGGGGAATTCGACGAGGGCGACCTGATCTCGATTGGCGGGACGACCTATACCATCGATCTGATCCAGGAGCCGTCATCGTCAGGCAGTCTCCTGCTGGGTGACGGCAGCACGCGCAGCTTTGGCCCGCAAAACGAAGACAATCTGGATGTGATGTTCCTGACCGTGTCGAACGGGGGCACGACGCGGTATTTCATCCTGCCCAACGACAGTTATGGCGACCTGACCGTTCAGTCGGTGACGACCGGCGGGATCACCGATGTGGCCGGCAACGACGCGGCGGTGATCGGGACAATGGATGACGAGGTGAACGTGGTGTGTTTCGCCGCCGGGACGATGATCGCGGTGGCGGAGGGTGGCGCCCGGCCGATCGAGACGCTGGCGCCAGGGGATCTGGTGCTGACCGCCGATCACGGGCCGCGCCCGGTGCGCTGGCTTGATCATCACGCGATCAACGCCGCGTCGCTGGCGCGAAACCCGCACGTGCGTCCGATCCGCATATCCGCCGGGGCGCTGGGGCAGGGCCTGCCCGACGCGCCGCTGGTGGTGTCGCCGCAGCATCGCATCCTTGTCAGATCGAAAATCGCGCAGCGGATGTTCGGCCAGTCCGAAGTGCTGTTGCCGGCGAAATTCCTGCGGGGCGTGACGGGGGTAGAGACGGACCCGCGCGACGGAGGTGTGGACTATTACCACGTGGTGATGGACCGGCACGAGGTGCTGTTCGCCAACGGTGTCGGCGCCGAGAGCCTCTATCGCGGGCAGGAAGCGATGAAGACGTTGCGCAGCGCGCAAAGCGCGGCGCTTGCAATGCTGGGTGCCAGTCGGACCGCGGCAAGGGGCGACGTGCCCGCGCGGCTGTTTGCGCAGGGCGGACGGGGCCGGCGGCTGGTGGAGCGGCATCTGAAGAATGCGCGCGCATTCGCTTGAATGAACTCGGTATTTGAGCGGGGGTATGGTGGGTTATCACCCACCCTACGGGACTATTCGCCGGAGGAGGGTTTGCCGCGGTCGGCGGAGATCACGCCGAAATCCTTGGAGGCCGAACCGCCACCTGCGATACTGAAATACCCTTCGGCGGCCAATCCGCGCTTGAGCAACTCGCGCACGGCCGCCGCCCGGCTGGGCATGTGGGCCTTGAACCGCCAGTCGTCGAGCGCCTTGAGCTCGTCGTCCGAGATCATGACTTGTAATCTTTCCAAGCGTTTGGAGTTGGAATCGGGCATCCTTCGATCCTTCCGAGATCATGAATGCTTACTTAGGCCTATACTCAGCTTAGTCAAGCTGAGTGTGTTACTCAAGTTGAACAGTATTTGCATTTTACTCTACTTGAGGAATGTTGTCATATTAAGGCAATGAAATCATTAGTAAATTTTCGGAATACGGTTATATGCTGCCTTATGAAGGCACATTCCGAAAATGAAGTTCAAAGTTTAGTTTCCCATCCGGACGCGCAGGCGGGCCGGGGCGATGATCTTGATTTGATGCAGCCGGACGCTGAAAGCGACGGCAGCATCGCAACCGTCGCCGCGACACCGGTCGTGCCCGGCCATGGCGTGCTGCGGCGGGTCCTGGTGGTCGAGGACGACCCGTTGATCGGCGAGGACATCGCGTGCACGCTGGACGAATGCGGGTTCAGCGTGGTTGGCCGGGTTCAGACGCTGAGCGATGCGCTGCGGTTTGTGCAAGATCGTTCCGGGCAGTTGGACTGCGTCGTGCTGGATATCGACCTTGGCGGGCAAAGTTGCCAACCGTTGGTGGCGTCGCTGGAGGCGCGAAAGGTGCCCTATGCGCTGGTCACGGCCCACAGCCCGGACGTGGTACACGAACTTGGGTTCCGGGCGCCAGTGATCGAAAAGCCATTCCAGACTGCGCACTTGTCGATGCAGCTTTCGGGGCTGTTTTCGCAAGAGCGGGCAGAGGCCTGACGCGACCGGGACATCGCCCCTTGATCGGCCGGCACAACGGGTCTATACGCCCCCGGTGGTCAGACATGACCCGATTCACATGAACCAAGACATGCCGTGGTTGGCCCTATCGCTTCGGGGGTCACATCCGGCTTAGGAGAAGCGACATGAAACTGAATGAACTGCGCGACAACGAAGGCGCGACCAAACGCAAGAAACGTATCGGACGTGGCCCTGGCTCTGGCATGGGCAAGACCGGTGGCCGTGGTATCAAGGGTCAGAAATCCCGTTCGGGCGTGGCGATCAACGGGTATGAAGGCGGCCAGATGCCGCTGTATCAACGGCTGCCCAAGCGCGGCTTCAACAAGCCTAACCGCAAGAAATTCGCCGTCGTGAACCTGGGTATGATCCAGAAATTCGTCGACGCCAAGAAGATCGACGCAGGGTCCACCATCACCGAGGACACGCTGGTTGAAAGCGGCCTGGTGCGCCGCAAGCTGGACGGTGTGCGCATCCTGGCGAAGGGTGAAGTGACGGCGAAGCTGACGCTGGACGTCACTGGCGCATCGAAATCGGCAGTCGACGCGGTCGAGAAAGCCGGTGGTTCGCTGAACGTGGCGAGCGCAAAGGCGGCTGAATAAGAGGTTGTGAGCGGGCGTCTCGCCCCTTACATACACCCCTAGTTTTCCTTATAAACGCCGCCTGGCCGGAAAACGGCCTAGGCGGCGTTTGCATAAAAAAGAGATCCGCATGGTATCTGCAGCAGAACAAATGGCGGCGAACACGAGCTGGTCCGCCCTGGGCAAGGCCACCGAGCTTCGCAAGCGCATCTTCTTCACCATCGGCCTGCTTATCGTCTACCGGATCGGGACCTATATCCCGGTGCCGGGCATCGACGGGGCAGAGCTGCGCAACTTCATGGAAGGCGCGGCATCGTCGATCGGCGGGATGCTGTCGATGTTCACCGGCGGGGCGCTGGGACGGATGGGTGTCTTCGCGCTGGGGATCATGCCCTATATCTCGGCCTCGATCATCGTGCAGCTGATGACGGCCATGGTGCCGGCATTGGAGCAGCTGAAGAAAGAGGGCGAGCAGGGGCGCAAGAAGATCAACCAGTACACGCGCTATGGCACGGTGTTCCTGGCCACGTTGCAATCCTATGGTCTGGCCGCGTCGTTGCAGGCGGGGGATCTGGCCTCGAACCCCGGGTTCTTCTTTATCGCAAGCTGCATGATCACGCTGGTCGGGGGCACGATGTTCCTGATGTGGCTGGGTGAGCAGATCACCGCGCGGGGCGTGGGTAACGGCATTTCGCTGATCATCTTCGTGGGCATCATCGCCGAAGTGCCCGCCGCGCTGGCGCAGTTCTTTGCCAGTGGCCGGTCGGGCGCGATCAGCCCGGCGGTGATCATCGGGGTGATCGTGATGGTCGTGGCGACGATCGCCTTCGTGGTGTTCATGGAGCGCAGTTTGCGCAAGATCCACATCCAGTATCCGCGCCGCCAGGTGGGCATGAAGGTCTACGACGGCGGGTCGAGCCACCTGCCGGTCAAGGTGAACCCGGCGGGCGTGATCCCGGCGATCTTTGCCTCGTCGCTGCTGCTGTTGCCGGCCACGGTCAGCACCTTTTCGGGCAGCGATACCGGCCCGTTCATGTCGACCCTGCTGGCCTATTTCGGGCCCGGGCAGCCGCTCTATCTGGTGTTCTTCACGGTGATGATCGTGTTCTTCGCCTATTTCTATACCTACAACGTGGCGTTCAAGCCCGATGACGTGGCCGACAACCTGAAGAACCAGAACGGCTTTGTTCCCGGCATCCGCCCCGGCAAGAAGACGGCGGAATACCTGGAATACGTGGTGACGCGCATCCTGGTACTGGGCTCGGCTTACCTTGCGGCAGTTTGTCTCCTCCCGGAAATCCTGCGTGGACAGTTTTCCATACCTTTCTATTTTGGCGGCACCTCGGTCCTCATCGTGGTATCGGTGACCATGGACACGATCCAGCAGGTCCAGTCGCATCTTCTGGCGCACCAGTACGAGGGCCTGATCGAAAAGTCGCAGTTGAGCGGCAAGGGCCGTAAACGGTCGCGCAGAAAAGGGACAGGACGTCGATGAATATCATACTTCTCGGACCGCCGGGGGCCGGTAAAGGCACGCAAGCACACATCCTGGTCGAGGAGCGGGGCATGACCCAGCTTTCGACGGGCGACATGCTGCGCGAGGCCAAGGACAGCGGCACCGAGATGGGCAAGGTCGTGGCCGACGTGATGGCGCGTGGCGAGCTTGTGACGGACGAAATCGTGATCGGTCTCATTCGCGAGAAGATCAACGGCGAGAATGGCGGGGGCTTCATCTTTGACGGGTTTCCCCGGACGCTGGCACAGGCCGACGCGCTGGCGGAACTGCTGGCCGAGACAGGCCAGACCCTCGATGCGGTCGTGGAGATGCGGGTGGATGACGAGGCGCTGGTGCAGCGCATCACGGCACGCTCGACCTGTGGCGGGTGCGGCGCGGTCTATAACGACATCACCAAGCCGTGGCCCGCGGATGGCAAATGTGCCAATTGCGGCTCGACGGACGTGAAGCGCCGGGCGGACGACAACGAGGACAGCCTCAAGCAGCGGCTGATGGAGTACTACAAGAAGACCTCGCCGCTGATCGGGTATTACTATGCCAAGGGCGATCTGGAGACGATCGACGGGCTGGGCGAGATCGACGAGGTCAAGGCCCGCATCGCGGGCGCGTTGGAAGGCTGAACGCCGCCTGTGCGCCCGTGCCGAATGGCCTTTAAACCTTGAGGTTTTGCCGATATGCACAATTCTCTTGACAGAGGGTTGACGCCTCGGGCGATTGCTTCTAGACGACACCATCTCTGACGAGAACATGATTCCCGCGCGGGTCGCGCCCGCCTAAGAATCGATCACCTGAATTCAGCTGCGGCCCGGAGCAATCGCCTCGGGCCTACGTTGTGAAAAAAGGGTCTGGAGCTACGGACCCGCAACGAAAGGACATGACACGTGGCACGTATCGCCGGCGTTAACATCCCGACCCACAAACGGGTCCCGATCGCCCTGACCTACATCACCGGAATCGGCCAATCCTCGGCCAAGGCCATCTGCGAGGCCGTCAATATCGACCTGACCCGCCGGGTCAACGAGCTGAGCGACACCGAAGTGGTCGCCATGCGCGAGCATATCGACGCCAACTACATGGTCGAAGGCGACCTGCGCCGCGAAGTGCAGATGAACGTCAAGCGCCTGATGGATCTTGGTTGCTATCGCGGCCTGCGCCACCGCCGGAACCTGCCGGTTCGCGGACAGCGCACCCATACCAACGCACGCACGCGCAAAGGCCCCGCGAAGGCCATTGCCGGCAAGAAGAAGTAAGGGAGGGCTGACAGAATGGCACGAGATACCCGCCGGACCAAGAAGAAGGTCTCCAAGAACATTGCCACGGGCGTGGCGCATGTGAACAGCTCGTTCAACAACACCAAGATCCTGATCTCGGACGTGCAGGGCAACGCGATCGCGTGGTCCTCGGCCGGCACGATGGGCTTCAAGGGGTCGCGCAAGTCGACGCCCTATGCCGCCCAGATGGCCGCCGAAGATGCCGGCCGCAAGGCGCAGGAACATGGCATGAAGACGCTGGAAGTCGAAGTGCAGGGGCCCGGGTCGGGTCGCGAAAGCGCGCTGCGCGCCCTGGCTGCCGTCGGCTTCAACATCACGTCGATCCGCGACGTGACGCCGATTGCCCACAATGGTTGCCGCCCGCCGAAGCGTCGTCGGGTCTGAGACCGATTTTCTGGGTGGGGCCGCGTGAATTTTCACGGCCCCATTCCGTTATTTTGAAACCTCGAGCGTCTCGGAGGCCTATGGACATGGGGCCGGGGACAAGGATGGAGGGACCGCATGATCCATAAGAACTGGGCAGAATTGATCAAGCCGACGCAGCTTGAGGTGAAGCCGGGCAACGACCCGCTGCGCCAGGCGACCGTCGTGGCCGAACCGCTGGAGCGTGGCTTTGGCCTGACGATGGGCAACGCGCTGCGCCGCGTGCTGCTGTCGAGCCTTCAGGGTGCGGCGATTACCAGCGTGCAGATCGACAACGTGCTGCACGAGTTTTCCAGCATTGCCGGTGTCCGTGAAGACGTGACAGATGTGGTGCTGAACCTCAAGGGTGTCGCGATCCGCATGGAAGTCGAAGGGCCCAAGCGCCTGTCGATCTCGGCCAAGGGGCCGGGCGTTGTGACCGCGGGTGACATTGCCGACAGCGCGGGCATCGAGATCCTGAACAAGGAACATGTGATCTGCCACCTCGACGAGGGCGCGGACCTGTTCATGGAACTGACGGTGAACCAGGGCAAGGGCTATGTCGCCGCCGACAAGAACAAGCCGGAAGACGCGCCGATTGGCCTGATTGCCATCGACGCGATCTATTCGCCGGTGGTGAAGGTCAGCTATGACGTGCAGCCCACGCGCGAAGGCCAGGTCCTGGACTATGACAAGCTGACGATGAAGCTGACGACCGATGGCTCGCTGACGCCGGAAGACGCCGTGGCCTTTGCCGCGCGTATCCTGCAGGATCAGCTGTCGATCTTCGTGAACTTCGAAGAGCCGGAATCGGCGCAGCGCCAGGACGACGACGACGGCCTGGAGTTCAACCCGCTGCTGCTGAAGAAAGTGGACGAGCTGGAACTGTCGGTGCGGTCGGCGAACTGCCTGAAGAACGACAACATCGTCTATATCGGCGACCTCATCCAGAAGACCGAAGCCGAGATGCTGCGCACGCCGAACTTTGGCCGCAAGTCGCTGAACGAGATCAAGGAAGTGCTGTCGGGCATGGGCCTGCACCTTGGCATGGATGTCGAGGACTGGCCGCCGGACAACATCGAGGACCTGGCGAAGAAGTTCGAGGACCAGTTTTAAGAAGGTGGGGTGAAACCCCACCCTACGGGTTGCCCGCCCTAGGGCGGACAACTTTCGGGTGACGCGCCACTTTCCAAGCGACGCTTACCCCAAGGAGAGCCGGTGACACGCATCGCCGGCCGGACAAAGCAAAACCGCCCGTAGAGGGCAACAAACGGAGTAAGAAACATGCGTCACGCACGAGGCTATCGCCGCCTGAACCGCACCCACGAGCACCGCAAGGCGCTGTGGGCGAACATGGCCGGCTCGCTGATTGAACACGAACAGATCAAGACCACCCTGCCGAAAGCCAAGGAGCTGAAGCGGGTCGTCGAGAAGCTGGTCACGCTGGGCAAGCGCGGGGACGTCCACGCCCGCCGCCAGGCCGCCGCCCAACTGAAGCAGGACATGCATGTCGCCAAGCTGTTCGACGTGCTGGGCCCGCGCTACAAGGAGCGCCAGGGCGGGTACGTCCGCGTTTTGAAGGCGGGTTTCCGTTACGGTGACATGGCGCCGATGGCTATCATCGAATTCGTCGAGCGCGACCGCGACGCCAAGGGGGCCGCCGACAAGGCCCGCGTCGCCACCGAGGACATGGGCGGCGAGGCGTAAGCCCCGTTCATCTCGTCTGGAAACAGAAACGCCGCCGGAAATATCCGGCGGCGTTTTTCGTTCCGGGGCGCGGGCGATCAGGCGCCTTCGAGCTCTTTCTTGACCAGCTTTTCGATCTCGTCGACGGGATGCCCCGCGAGGTTCTTGGGGATCTCGCTGACCACTTTCGCCGTGACCTCCTTGTGCATGTCGTCGCGCAGGTGGCCCAGCACCTTGGGCGCGGCGACGAGGATCAGGCGGTCGTATTCACCCTTGTGCGCGGCCTGGTAGAGCAGATCGGACAGGTCGGCGGCGAAGCGTTCCTTTTGCAGCTCGTGCCAGTCGGTGTCGTCCATCGCGGACAACTGCCCGACCCCGGTGTCCTGCATCCGGCCGGGGCGGTTGGCCGATTGCTCGATATCCGAGGGATTTTCCTGCTCCTCGGTATCCATGACCTCGAGGTTGGGATCCTGGTGGTCGGTGAGGTTGCGCAGGAAAAGCGCCTTTTCGCTGTCGGTCACAACGACCCAGGTCCCTTGCTTGAGTTCAGTCATCGCGTTTCTCCTTGCCGGTGCCGTGGTGGCCGCCGAGATTGCCTTCGCCCTTTTCGTCTTCCTTGGTGACGCGGGTTGCGCCGGCGTTGTCATTGGTCGCGCGTTTGAGCGAGTCGCGCGTGCCGACCTTGCGTTCCAGATTGCCGTCGGCGCGGCCTTGCTGGTCGGGGGTGGGGACGTCTTCGACGAACTCTTCGGTTTCGCTTTTGCCGTCCTTGGATCTGTATCTCTCTGCCATGGTGGTACCTCCTGTCAGGAAAACGCCTTGTGGGGCGGGGGGTTCCATCGGGCGGTGCGGGTGTCGGGGGCGGGAGCGAGGGGCCAGCCCCTCGCGCACCCCGGAGTATTTCGGGAACGATGAAGGGCGGGGCGTGGGTGCTTGCATCAAAGGCGCTGGGGGCGCATATCACGGGACATGGTGAGATGGATATATGCCCTTGTTCTGTCCGTGACGCTGGCGGTGCCGGCGGGGGCGGAGATGCGCGTGCCCGAGAGCCAGGGCGAGATCAGCATGGGCTTTGTGCCCGTGGTCAAGGCGGCCGCGCCGGCGGTGGTGAACATCTATGCGCGGCGGGTGGTGAACACGCGGTCGAGCCCGTTCCGGGGCGATCCGTTCTTCGAGGAATTCTTTCGCGATTTCGGCGGGCCAAGGCAGCGGGTGGAAAACTCGCTGGGGTCGGGGGTGATCCTGAGCGCGGACGGGATCGTGGTGTCGAATTACCACGTGGTGGGGATGGCGACGGACATTCGCGTGGTGCTGAACGACCGGCGGGAATTCGAGGCGCGGGTGCTGCTCTCGGACGAGGAAAGCGACCTGGCGATCCTGAAGCTGGAGGGCACGGCGGACATGCCGGCGCTGGAGTTGCGCGACAGTGACACGGTCGAGGTGGGTGAACTGGTGCTGGCGATCGGCAACCCCTTTGGCGTGGGCCAGACGGTGACCAGCGGGATCGTGTCGGGGCTGGCGCGATCAGGCGCGGCCACCGGCAATGCGCGGGGGTATTTCATCCAGACCGACGCGCCGATCAACCCCGGCAATTCGGGTGGGGCGCTGGTGGATATTCGTGGCCGGCTGGTGGGGATCAACACGCGGATCCTGAGCCGGTCGGGCGGGTCGAACGGGATCGGCTTTGCCATCCCTGCCGCGCTGGTGGCGCAATTCGTGGCGCAGGCAGAGGCGGGAAACACCGCGTTCGAACGGCCCTGGGCCGGGATCAGCGGCCAGCCGGTGACGGCGGACATGGCCGAGGGGATGGGCCTGAATGTGCCGGGCGGCATCATCATTTCGCAGTTGCATCCCGCGAGCCCGTTTGCCGCGGCCGGGTTCCAGGCGGGCGATGTGATCACGGCAGTGGACGGGCAGGCGGTGAACGCGGCGCCGGAGATGATTTACCGAATGTCGGTGGCCGGGATCGGCGGCGAGACGCGGGTGACGCGCGTGCGGGACGGCGCTGCGGAGGATGTGGTCCTGCGGCTGGGGCCTGCACCGGAAGAGCCGCCACGGGAGGTGACGGAGACCGGGGCGCAAAGCGTCATCCCGGGGATGACGGTCGGCAACATCAACCCGGCCGTCATCGTAGAACTGGGCCTGCCACTGATGGCGGAGGGGGTCGTTGTGCTGGAGCCGGGGCGCGCGGGGCAGCGGGCCGGGCTGCGGCCGGGGGACATCCTGCGCGGGATCAATGGCGTGGATGTCGAGGCCCCCGGCATGGTCGAGCCGCTGCTGGAGGCGAGCGGACGGTGGCTGCGCCTGGACGTGCAGCGGGGCACGCAGCGCAGCACGCTGCGGTTCAGGCTGTAGCCATGGGGGATCTTTTCGATAGCGGCCCCGAAGCAAAACCGGAGGCTGGGGCCGACAAGGCGCATGACAGCGCACCGCGCCCGCTGGCGGACCGGCTGCGGCCCAAGGCGCTGGCCGAGGTGATCGGGCAGGAGAAGGTGATCGGGCCGGATGGGCCGCTGGGCGTGATGCTGGCCTCGGGCAGCCTTACGTCGCTGGTGTTCTGGGGTCCACCGGGGGTGGGCAAGACCACCATCGCGCGACTGCTGGCGGATGAGACGGACCTGCATTTCGTGCAGATCAGTGCGATTTTTTCCGGCGTGCCGGAGCTGCGCAAGGTGTTCGACGCGGCAAAGCACCGGCGGACGAACGGGCAGGGGACACTGTTGTTCGTGGACGAAATCCACCGCTTCAACAAGGCGCAGCAGGACGGGTTTCTGCCGCATATGGAGGATGGGACGATCCTGCTGGTGGGGGCCACCACGGAGAACCCGAGTTTCGAGCTGAACGCGGCCCTTCTGAGCCGGTCGCAGGTGCTGGTGTTGGAGCGGCTGACCCTGGCGGAACTGGAGCGGCTGGCGCAGCGGGCCGAGAAGGAGCTGGACCGGGCGCTGCCGCTGGACGGAGCTGCGCGGGAGTCGCTGTTGGAGATGGCGGACGGGGATGGGCGCGCGCTGCTAAATCTGATCGAGCAGGTGGCGGCGTGGAAGACCGACACCAAGCTGGACACCAATGCCCTGACCGCGCGGCTGATGAAGCGGGCGGCGCAGTACGACAAGTCCGGCGACGCGCATTACAACCTGATTTCGGCGCTGCACAAATCGGTGCGCGGGTCGGACCCGGATGCCGCCCTCTACTGGTTTGCGCGGATGCTGGACGGGGGAGAGGACCCGCGATACCTGGCGCGGCGGATCACGCGGATGGCGGTAGAAGATATTGGCCTCGCCGATCCGCAGGCTCAGGCGGTTTGCCTGCAATCGTGGGAGACCTACGAGCGGCTGGGCAGCCCGGAAGGCGAGTTGGCGCTGGCGCAGGCGGTGACGTACCTGGCGCTGGCGCCGAAGTCGAACGCGGCCTACGTGGCCTACAAGGCGGCAATGCGCGCCGCCAAGAAAACCGGTAGCGAGCCGCCGCCCAAGCATATCCTGAATGCGCCCACCTCGCTGATGAAGGAGCAGGGCTACGGGTCGGGCTATGCCTATGACCACGATGCCGAGGACGCGTTTTCGGGGCAGAATTACTTTCCCGACACGATGGAACGGCCCGAGCTGTACAAGCCGGTCGAGCGCGGGTTCGAGCGGGAGCTGGGCAAGCGGGTGGCCTATTTCGCCAGGCTGCGGGCACGCAAGGATGGCGATCGAGACTAGACGATTCCCACGCGGGGATTGTTGCTGGTGCGCGGATATGTCGTTTTTTGAACAGTCGGTGATTGTCCCTTGCCGGGGCGTGAAAACGCCTTGATTGCAAGCGGTTCAACAGTGCTGGCTAGTGTTTTGAACGTGCGAAAAAAAATTGTGATGCGTCATATGAAGGCTGGAAGCGACATTTTTTTCGTGTTTTGGTAACATCATGTCGTAAATGAGCCGCCCGTTCAGGGGAAACGACGCAAAGCTGCTTCGAAGGGCCGCGAAAGATGGCCTGGGAACAGAATAGTCATAGGGAGACGTCATGACTGATATCAAGGATCAAATTCTGCTGGATCGACTGGCAGACGCGGCCCGCGAAGGGAAGATCTCGCGCCGGTCGTTCATGCACTACGCCGCCGCGGCGGGCCTGACGACCACGGCCGCGACCGGTTTGTGGACCGGCGCCGCTAAGGCACAGCCGGCAAAGGGCGGTACGTTCCGCCTCGGGATGCACGATGGCAATACGTCGGATTCGCATGATCCCGGCACCTACGTCACCTTCTCGATGATCCAGGTGGCGCATACCTACCGGTCCTACCTGACGCTGATCGAGCCCGATGGCTCGCTCGGGCCGGACGTGGCCAGCGAATGGAGCGCGAGCCCGGACGCGAAGGAATGGACCTTCAAGATCAACGAGAACGCGACGTTCCACAGCGGCAACAAGGTGACCGCGAAGGACGTCATCGCGTCGATGAACCACCACCGGGGCGACGACACGACATCGGCCGCGAAAGCGCTGTTGTCGGACGTGCAGGACATCACGGACAACGGCGACAACTCGGTGACCTTCGTGCTGGGCACCGGCAACGCCGACCTGCCGTGGCTGATGACCGACTATCACCTGGCGATCGTTCCGGCCAACGAGGACGGCACGGCAAACTGGCAGTCGGGTGACGGCTGTGGCCCCTACAAAATGGAAGAGGCCGAGTTCGGCGTGCGCTACAGCCTGACCCGCCACGAGGGTTGGCACTTGGAAGGCGCGTATTTCGACGACCTGCAGCTGATCGTCCTGAACGACCCGAACGCGCGCCAGACGGCGCTGGTGACGGGCGATGTGGACGCGGTGACGCAGCTGGAGTTGAAGACGCTGGCGCTGCTGCAGCGCGACCCCAACATCGAAATCGACGACGTGCCGTCGGCGGCGGCCATCACCATGCCGATGCTGTGCGACACGGCACCGTTCGACAATGTGGACGTGCGCAACGCGCTGAAGCTGTCGATGAACCGGGACGAGCTGATCGAGAAGATCACCTTCGGCGCGGCCACCAAGGCGAACGATTTCCACCATTCGCCGGCGATGCCGTACTTCCCGGAAGGCATCGAGCAGCGTGAATATGATCCCGACCAGGCGAAATCGCTGCTGAAGAAAGCCGGCGCCGAGGACCTGACGGTGAACCTGAGCGTGGCCGACTCGGTCTTCTCGGGCGCGGTGGACATGTGTGTTCTTTACGCCGAGCACGCCAAGGCCGCTGGCATCACCATCAACGTCAACCGCGAGCCGAACGACGGCTACTATTCCGACGTGTGGCTGAAAAAGCCGTGGTGCGCGGTGCAGTGGGGCGCACGCCCGACGCCGGACGTGATGTACTCGCTGGCTTACAAGGACGACGCGGCCTGGAACGAGAGCCGGTGGCAGAACGAGCGGTTCAACGAACTGCTGCTGCAAGCCAAGGCCGAGCTGGATGACGAACTGCGTGCCGAGATGTACCGCGAGATGGCGATCCTGGCGAAGGACGATGGCGGTACCGTCATCCCGTTCTTCCCGAACTTCGTCTACGCGCGTCGCAAGAACGTGCAGCATGGTGAGAACCTTGCACCCAGCTGGCAGATGGACGGCGCGCGCGCCTGCAGCCGCTGGTGGTTCGCAGACGTATAAGAGGTTTTGCCCCGGCACCAAGGTGCCGGGGCAAACTTTTGGAGGGGGCGGGACACCGCCCCGTCCGGGCCGACGGGACGGCCGACAAAGCGCAGCAATAGCGCATGGGGCACGTCACACCGTCATAACAAAATAAGCTGTGCGGATGCGGCCCATGGACGGGCAAGGCGGACGCCCAACAGCAGGAGGGACATATGGGAGACATCTTAACGCTTGTCGGCAAGCGTCTTGGTCTCGGATTGATCATCCTTTTGGTGATCTCGTTGATTATTTTCTTCATGGTCGAGCTGCTTCCCGGGGACATCGCGCAGGCGGTGCTGGGACAGTCGGCGACGCCGGAGAACCTTGCGGCGCTGCGCAGGGAAATGGGCCTCGACCAGCCCGCGATCGTCAGATATCTCGAGTGGCTCGGCCAGGCCGTCACCCTGGATTTCGGCAGCTCTATCGTGACCGACGCTCGAGTGACCGAGATCATCGGCGAGCGGTTCATGAACACGCTGTTCCTGGCGGCCTACGCGGCCGTGATCGCGGTGCCGGTGTCGATCATCCTCGGGGTGATCGTGGCGCTGTTGCGCAACTCGATCTTCGACCGGGTGGCCAACGTGGTCTCATTGTCGTTCATCTCGTCGCCGGAATTCTTCCTGGGCTACATCCTGATCCTGTATTTCGCGGTGAAGTGGGGCATGTTCCCGGCCATCGCGAGCCTGAGCGAGGGGATGAGTTTCCTCGATCTGCTGGAGCGCACCTTCCTGCCGGCGCTGACGCTGGTGCTGGTGGTCATGGCGCACATGATGCGGATGACCCGCGCGGCGATCATCAACCTGCTGGCCAGCCCCTATATCGAGATGGCGCGCCTGAAGGGCGCACCGCCCTGGAGGGTGATCGTGAAACACGCGCTGCCCAACGCCTGGGCGCCGATCATCAACGTGGTCGCGCTGAACCTTGCCTACCTGATCACCGGCGTGGTGCTGGTGGAAGTGGTGTTCGTCTATCCGGGCATCGGCCAGGCGCTGGTGGACGCGGTTTCCAAACGCGACTTCCCGGTAGTGCAGGCCTGCTGCCTGATCTTCGCGGCGACCTTCATTCTTCTCAACCTTGCAGCCGACGTTGGTGCGATCCTCACCAACCCGCGCCTGCGGCACCCGAAATAACGAGGGCGGACCATGGTATTTGTAATCCTCTACTTCGCCCTGTTGCTTCTGCTGTCATGCGGGGCGGCTTATTACAACCAACGCTCGGCTTTCCTGTTGCTGTTCTCGCTGACGCTGGTGTCGCTGATCCTTGCGATCATCGGGGGCATTCCGGCGCTGCGCTTCGTGGCGATTGCCGCGGGACTGCTGCTGGGGGCGGGCATGATGTCCTATGCGTTCCGCGAGTTCCTGACGGCGCTGGCGAGCGACGAGATGGCCAAGGAGTTGCGCACCGCGCCGCTGACCGCGGCCTTCGGCATGTTCGTGATCTTCGTCGTGGCGATCATGGGCATCTTCGCCCCGGCCATCGCGCCGCATGGCGAGGCCGAGATCATCAGCCAGGCCTTCGCGCCGCCGGACAACAACATGCTGCTTGGCGCCGACCAGCTGGGCCGGGACATGTTCAGCCGCATCATCTATGGTGCGCGGAACACCGTGGCGCTGGCGCTGTGCGGCACGGTGCTTGCGTTCATCCTGGGCGCGATGGCGGGCCTGTTGGCGGCCACGAAAGGTGGATTCTTTGACGGCACGATGGGCCGGATCGCGGACGTGATCATGTCGATCCCGTCGCTGATCTTTGCCCTGCTGATGCTGTCGATCTTCGGCGGGTCGCTGGCCGCGCCTTCGACCAGCTTCTGGCTGCTGTTCGGATTTGCCGTGGTCGTGGGGGCGCTGTTCCTCATGGCGGCGGCGTATTCGGCGCTCAGCTGGGTGGTCGGCGCCGCGATTGTCGCCGGTGTCGCCTTTGCCTTTGCGCTGGCGGGCACGTCGCTGTTCGACGCCTCCGAGATCATCCTGATCCTGGTGGTCGCGATCATCTACTCGCCGCGGGTCTTCCGCCTGACGCGGGCGGTCGCGGGCAACGTGGTGGTGATGGACTATATCGAGGCCGCCAAGCTGCGCGGCGAAAAGAACTGGTACCTGATCCGGCGGGAGATCCTGCCCAACTCGACCGCGCCGCTGGTGGCGGAGTTCGGGCTGGAATTCTGCTTCGTGTTCCTGCTGATCGCGGGGCTCAGTTTCCTTGGGCTTGGCATCCAGCCGCCTACGGCGGACTGGGGGTCGATGGTGCGGGAGAACGCGACGCTGATTTCATTCGGTGAGATCACGCCGCTTATTCCGGCCGCGTCCATCGCGCTTTTGACCGTGGCGGTCAATTTCGTGGTGGACTGGATGCTGCACCGGTCCTCGGGCTTGAAGGAGTAAAACGACATGGGCTTGAAAAAAACAGATGTCCTTCTGAAAATCCGGGACCTGAAGATCCAGGGCTACTCGGACGAAACCTGGGTCGACATCATCAAGGGTGTCGACCTGACCCTGCACCGCGGCGAGGTGATGGGCCTGATCGGGGAATCCGGCGCGGGCAAATCCACCATCGGCGCGGCCGCGATGGGCTATGCCCGGGACGGCACGCGGATCGTGGAGGGCTCGTCGATCGAATTCGACGGGATCGAGCTGACCACGTCGTCGGAGGCCGAGAAACGGGCGCTGCGCGGGTCGCGCATCGCTTATGTGGCGCAGTCGGCGGCGGCGTCTTTCAACCCGGCGCACAAGCTGATCGACCAGCACACCGAAGCCCCCGTGCAGTACCGCATCAAGAAGCGGCTGGAGGCGCAGGAGGACGCGATCGAGCTGTATGAACGATTGCGCCTGCCCAATCCGGGCGAGATCGGGTTTCGGTATCCGCATCAGGTGTCGGGGGGCCAGTTGCAGCGGGCGATGACGGCGATGGCCATGTCGTGCCGGCCTGACCTGATCATCTTTGACGAGCCGACGACGGCGCTGGACGTGACCACCCAGATCGAGGTGCTGGCGGCGATCCGCGATATCGTGGACCAGTTCAACACCGCGGCGATCTACATCACGCACGATCTGGCCGTGGTGGCGCAGATGGCCGACACGATCAAGGTGCTGCTGAAAGGCGAGGAGGTCGAGGAAGCGCCGACCGACCAGATGCTGGAAAATCCGCAGGAGGATTACACCAAGTCGCTCTGGGCCGTGCGCAGTTTCACCAGCCCGCAGAAGCATCGTCCTACGGATGGCACGCCGCCGCTGATTTCGGTCAAGAACGTGGATGCGTCCTATTCGAACGGGCCGAAGATCCTCGATGACGTGTCGTTCGACATCTACGAGGGGATGACGGTGGCCGTAGTGGGCGAATCCGGGTCGGGCAAGTCAACGACCGCGCGGGTGATCACCGGGCTGTTGCCGCCCAGCAAGGGCGAGGTGCTGTTCAAGGGCGAGCCGTTCCCGGCGAGTTACAAGGACCGCTCGAAGGACCAGCTGCGGCAGTGCCAGATGATCTACCAGATGGCCGATACCGCGCTGAACCCCAAGGTGCAGATCTCGGAGATCATCGGGCGGCCGGCGCAGTTCTATTCGGGTCTGAAAGGCACGGCGCTGAAGACGCGGGTGGACGAGCTGCTGGACCTGATCGAGCTGGAGCCGTCGAAATACTACAACCGGTATCCGCCCGAATTGTCTGGCGGTCAGAAACAGCGGATCGGGATCGCCCGGGCGCTGGCGGCAGAGCCGACGTTCATCGTCTGCGACGAGGTGACCTCGGCGCTGGACCAGCTGGTGGCGGAAGGGATTTTGCGGCTGCTGGACCGGCTGCAGAACGAGCTGAACCTGGCCTACATGTTCATCACGCACGACCTTGCCACGGTACGGTCCATCGCCGACGAGGTGGTGGTGATGCAGAACGGGCAGGTGGTGGAACAGGGGCCGAAGGACGACATGTTCACGCCACCGCACCACCCCTATACCGACCTGTTGCTGAGCTCGGTGCCGGAGATGGATCCGAACTGGCTGACGACGCTCTTGGAAGAGCGCGGCGTCGACAATATCGGCGACGCGGCCTCCGCCAAGATCGACCCGGACGACGACAAGGTCGAGGGCACGCAGGTCTGAGACTGTGTGTCAGGAACAAAAAACGGCGCCCTGATGGGGCGCCGTTTTCTTTTGTAACATTCGCTTGCGGGGTTAGCCGGTGATGGCCATGCCCGACAGGATCATCGCGCCGACGATCAGGGCATAGACGATCACGACGGCTTGCCACGTTGCGCTGTGCGCCTGCAATTCGCGGATCAGTTGGTCACGGTTCATGGCGGGTATCCTTTTCAGAGACGCCAAAGACGTTAAACGAGTCTTACGTTCAACGCCGAAGGGATTGGTCGAGATGTTCTGGTGTGGCGCGGGCGCCGGGGTGTCGGGTTAGCTGATGATGGCCGAGGCCGACAGGATCAGCGTACCGACGAGGATACCGTACACGAGAACCACCGACTGCCAGGTGGCACTATGCATACGAAGTTCCCGGTTCAATTCATCGCGGGTCATGATGGCCTCCTTTGGCTGGCGGTCGTTTCATAGCGAACGCTTTCGTGCGTCCGTACCATCCACCTAGTCAAAAATTATGACGGCGCAATCCTTATTCGTCTCGGATTCTATGAAAATTTTGCATAGCCGATCTGGCCGCAGGACATGGCTGCGGAGGTTCTGAAAAATTATAATAATTTCAGACCGTTGCGCGGGTAGGCTCCGCGCAAGGCATTTGCGGTCAGGCGGTGCCCTGTAGCGGCAATACCACAAGATCACCTTCCTGCCGGGCCTTCATGGCCAGTGCGGCGGCATGAGCGGCGGCGGCAGTCGTGTAATAGGGGATCTTGTCGTAAAGCGCAACCGAGCGAATCTCGCGGCTGTCTTCGACGGCTTGTATGCCCTCGGTTGTGTTCATGACAAGGCTGATCTGCCCATCCTTGAGCATGTCGACCACGTCGGGGCGGCCCTCGTAGACCTTGTTGACGACCTCGCAGGCGATGTCGTGGCCTTCGAGGAAGGCGGCGGTGCCGCGGGTGGCGACGATGGCGAAGCCCAGATCGACAAGGATCTGCGCGGTTTCCACCAGTTGGGGCGTCTTGTCATCGTCCTTGATCGAGAAGAAGACCTTGCCGCCTTCGGGGAATTCGACGCCGGCGCCCATCTGGGCCTTGAGGAAGGCGCGGGGGAAACTGACGTCCCAGCCCATGACCTCGCCCGTCGAGCGCATTTCGGGGCCGAGGATCGTGTCGACGCCGGGGAAGCGGGCGAAGGGCATCACCGCCTCCTTGACGGAGAACCACGGCATCGCGGGGTCGGCGAGCGTCATCTGGTCGGCCATGGGCAGGGTGCCCGGCTTGGTGTCCGACGGGTAGGCCCCGCGATGGGGGAAGGCCGAGAGCGGCTCGCCAGCCATGAGGCGTGCGGCGATGGAGGCGATGGCCGAGTCCGTGGCCTTGGCGACGAAGGGCACGGTGCGGCTGGCGCGGGGGTTCACCTCGATCAGGTAGATATCGTCGCCCTGGACGGCGAATTGCACGTTCATCAGACCGACCACGTTGAGGGCCTTGGCGAGCGCGCGGGTCTGGGCGTCGATCTCGTCGATGATGGGCCGGGGCAGGGTGTGGGGCGGAAGGCAGCAGGCGCTATCGCCGGAATGCACGCCGGCCTCTTCGATATGTTGCAGGATGCCGGCGACGTGGACGTTTTCACCGTCCGACAGCGCGTCGACATCGCATTCGATGGCGCCCGAGAGGTAGCCGTCGAGCAGTACGGGGCTGTCGCCCGAGACGATGACGGCCTCGTTGATGTAGCGTTCCAGCTGGCCCATGTCGCGGACGATTTCCATGGCGCGGCCGCCCAGCACGTAGGAAGGGCGGATGACCAGCGGGAAGCCGATTTCCTCGGCGATGGCAAGCGCCTCGGCGTCGGAATGGGCGATACCGTTCTTGGGCTGCTTGAGGTTTAGCTGGTTCACAAGCGCCTGGAACCGCTCGCGGTCCTCGGCCAAGTCGATGGCGTCGGGCGTGGTGCCGAGGATCGGGATGCCCTCGGCCTCGAGGTCGTTGGCCAGTTTCAGGGGCGTCTGACCGCCGAACTGGACGATGACGCCGTGCAGCGTGCCGTTGTCCTGCTCGACGCGCAGGATTTCCATGACGTGCTCGAAGGTGAGCGGTTCGAAATAGAGCCGGTCGGAGGTGTCGTAGTCGGTCGAGACGGTCTCGGGGTTGCAGTTGACCATGATCGTCTCGTAGCCCGCGTCGGTGAGCGCGAAACAGGCGTGACAGCAGCAATAGTCGAACTCGATCCCCTGGCCGATGCGGTTGGGACCGCCGCCGAGGATGACGACCTTCTTGCGGTCTGAGGGCCGTGCTTCGCATTCCACCTCGCCCATCATCGGGGCCTCGTAGGTGGAGTACATGTAGGGCGTCTGGGCCTCGAACTCGGCGGCGCAGGTGTCGATGCGCTTGAACACGGCGACGACGCCTTGCGCGTGGCGGGCGCGGCGCACGTCGGCCTCGGTAAAGCCCGTGAGCTTGGCGAGGCGGGCGTCGGTGAAGCCCATCATCTTGAGCCGGCGCAGGCCCTTTTCGTCGGTGGGCAGACCGTCCTGCCGCACGGCATCCTCGGCCTCGACGATTTCGCGGATGCGGGCGAGGAACCACGGGTCGAACTTGGTAGCGGCGAAGATCTCGTCATCGGTCAGACCGTGGCGCATGGCCTGGGCGATGGTGCGCATCCGGTCCGGGGTCTGCTGGCTGATCGCCTTGATGACGGCGGTTTTTTCCGGGGCTCCGTCGATTTCGATCTCGTCGAAGCCCGTCAGGCCGGATTCCATCGACGCCAGCGCCTTTTGCAGGGATTCGTGGATGGTGCGGCCGATGGCCATGGCCTCGCCCACGGATTTCATCGCGGTGGTCAGGTAGGGCTGCGAGCCGGGGAATTTCTCGAAGGCAAATTTCGGGATCTTGGTGACGACATAGTCGATGGTCGGCTCGAAGCTGGCGGGCGTGACCTTGGTGATGTCGTTGTCCAGCTCATCCAGCGTGTAGCCGACGGCGAGCTTGGCCGCGATCTTGGCGATGGGGAAACCGGTGGCCTTGGAAGCCAGCGCCGAGGAGCGGGACACGCGCGGGTTCATCTCGATCACGACCATGCGGCCGTCTTCGGGGTTGATGGCCCATTGCACGTTGGAGCCGCCGGTTTCGACCCCGATCTCGCGCAGGACGGCGATGGAGCCGTTGCGCATGATCTGGTATTCCTTGTCGGTCAGCGTGAGCGCGGGCGCGACGGTGATGGAATCGCCCGTGTGCACGCCCATCGGATCGACGTTTTCAATGGAGCAGACGATGATGGCGTTGTCGGCGCGGTCGCGGACGACCTCCATCTCGTATTCCTTCCAGCCCAGCAGCGACTCGTCGATCAGGATCTGGCTGACCGGAGAGGCGTCGAGGCCGGATTTGCAGTAATGCTCGTAATCCGCGCGGTTGTAGGCCACGCCGCCGCCGGTGCCGCCCAGCGTGTAGGCGGGGCGGATGATGGCGGGCAGGCCCACATGTTCGAGCGCCGCCATGCACTCTTCCATCGTTTCGGCGATGGTGGCCTTGGGGTTTTCAATACCCAGACGGTCCATCGCCTCGCGGAAGAGCTTGCGGTCCTCGGCCATTTCGATGGCTTCGCGGTTGGCGCCGATCAACTCGACGCCGAATTTTTCCAGCACGCCCATGTCGGCCACGGCGAGCGCGGTGTTGAGCCCGGTCTGGCCGCCCATCGTGGGCAGGAGCGCGTCGGGGCGTTCCTTTTCGATGATGCGGGCGACCACTTCGGGGGTGATGGGTTCGATATAGGTGGCGTCGGCCAGGCCCGGATCGGTCATGATCGTGGCGGGGTTGGAGTTGACGAGGATGACCCGGTAGCCTTCCTCGCGCAGGGCCTTGCAGGCCTGTGCGCCGGAATAGTCGAACTCGCAGGCCTGCCCGATGATGATGGGGCCGGCACCGATGATCATGATGGATTTGATATCGGTTCTTTTCGGCATGTGATCCCCCGGTGCGGCGCAAATTGTTGGCCTTATATTCATTACGCGGGACAGCGCAAGGGGCATCGGTGTTTGCACGCGATGCGACGTATTTCGCAGTGCACTCGGGGCCGCAATTGCATAGATAACCAGCCAAAGAGAGAGGACGTCTGGTGCGAATCCGTTTCGATCATGGCCCCGAGGGTAGCGAATGCGCGTTCGAGCGCCCGGTCGAGGTGATCTCGGCGTGGGAGGCGGAGGACGTGTCCGTGGCATTGGAGGCGATGGACTCGGCGCGGGACGCGGGCCTGTGGCTGGCGGGATTCGCCAGCTACGAGCTGGGCTATGCGCTGGAGCCGAAGCTGGCACCGCTGATGCCGGGGCGGCGGCGCGTGCCGCTGGTGCAGTTCGGCGTGTATGAGCGACCGGGGGCGGCGGCGCCGTTGCCGGAGCCTGCCGGGCGGCTGGACCATTTCGTACCGCTGTGGTCGGAAGCGCGGTACAAGCAGGCGTTCGACGCGGTGCACGCGCATATCTGCGCGGGCGACTTTTACCAGGCGAACCTGACATTCGCCTGCATGATGGAGGCGGTGGGCGCGCCGGGTGAGATTTACGCCGCGCTGGCCGCTGTGCAGCCGGTGCGGTTCGGCGCGCTGATCGAAGCCGAGGGGCTGCCCGCGATCCTGTCACGTTCGCCCGAGCTGTTTTTCCGCACCGATGGGGCGGGCGGGATCGAGACCAAACCGATGAAAGGCACCCAGCCGCGCAGCGACGATGCGGACGAGGATGCGCGGCGTTGCCGGTTCCTGATGGAAGATGAAAAGAACCGGGCCGAGAACCTGATGATCGTGGACCTGTTGCGCAACGACTTGGGCCGGATCTGCGAGATTGGCAGCGTGAATGTGCCGGAACTGTTCACGGTGGAAAGCCTGACGACGGTGCACCAGATGACCTCGCTGATTCGGGGGCGGATGCTGGAAGGGACGACACTGTCGGGGGTATTCCGGGCGCTGTTTCCCTGCGGGTCCATCACCGGGGCGCCCAAGATGCGGGCCATGGAGATTCTGGCGGGGCTGGAGGACGGCGCGCGCAATGTCTATTGCGGCACCATCGGCTGGGCCGCGCCGGACGGGCGGTCGGAGTTCAACGTGGCGATCCGCAGTTTGCTTGTGGAGCACGGACGTGCGACGCTGAACGTGGGTGGCGGCGTGGTCTATGACAGCACCGCCGCGTCGGAATACGAGGAAGCCCTATGGAAAGCCCGCTTCGCCCGCCGGCTGATCACGGATTTCGCCTGATCGAGACCGGGTTGTGGACGCCCGGCGAAGGTCTGCGGCTGGCCGATTTTCATCTGGAGCGGCTGCGGACGAGCGCGGCAAGGCTGGGCATCGAGATCGAGGCGTTGGATGCGGCGCTTGCGGCGGTCGAGGCGGACCGGCCACGGCGGATGCGCCTGACGGTGGATGCGGGCGGGCAGGTGGAAATCACGCTGCATGATTTCACGCCCGAACCCGAGGGCCGCGCCTGGCGGCTGGCGGTATCCGAGACGCGGTTGATCGCGACCGATCCGTGGCTGACGGTCAAGAGCACTGAGCGTCACCTGTATGACCGGACGCGGGCCGATTTGCCCGAGGGGGTGGAGGAGGTGATCTTTCTCAACTCCGATGGCGCGGTTTGCGAGGGAACGATCACCAATATTTTTGTCGACCGTGGAGACGGATTTGAGACGCCATCGCTGAGTTCGGGCGTACTGCCCGGTGTGCTGCGCGCAAGCCTGATCGCGGAGGGCCGCGCGCGGGAGGCGGTGCTGACGCCGGACGACCTTGCCGGGGCGCGGTCGCTTTACGTGGGCAACGCGCTGCGCGGGTTGATCCCGGCGCGGCTGGTCTGAGGTCTATTCTGCGGCGTGGCGCAGCTCTTTGGCGGCGTCTTCGCTGTAGAGATAGTCGCGCGTGAGCGGCACGGCGTCCTGCTGGCGCGAGAGCTGGAACTGGAACACCACCTGGCTGTTGTGGCGGAACGTGGCCTCGCACGCGATGAGGTAGTAGCGCCACATGCGGCAGAACCGATCGTCATAAAGCTCGCGGACGCGGTCGATATTGGCCATGAAACGGTCGTACCAGTGGCGCAGGGTCTCGGCGTAATGCAGGCGCCAGACCTCGATATCGCAGGTGTGCAACGCGTTCACCTCGATGGCGCGGGTCGCCTCGGAGAGGGACGGGCAATAACCGCCGGGGAAAATGTATTTCAGGATCCACGGGTTGGTCGCGCCGGGCTCGTCGGTTTGGCCGATGGTGTGGATGAGGGCGACGCCATCCTCGGCCAGAAGGTCGTGCACGGTGCGGAAATACTCGCGGTAATGCGGCACGCCGACATGTTCGAACATGCCGACCGACACGATGCGGTCGAAGGTGCCGGTGACGGAGCGATAATCCATCAGGTGGAATTTCACCTTGTCGGACAGGCCCGCCTCTGCGGCGCGGCGGCTGGCCAGCGCGTGCTGTTCCTTGGACAGGGTCACGCCCACCACCTCTGCGCCGTAGTCGCGGGCGAGGGTGAGGGCCATGCCGCCCCAGCCGCAACCGATATCCAGTACGCGCATCCCCGGCTTCAGCAGAAGCTTGTCCGCGATGTGACGTTTCTTGGCCGCCTGCGCCTGTTCCAACGTCATGTCGGGGCGGGCGAAATAGGCGCAGGAATATTGCCGGTCTTCGTCCAGGAAGAGGTCGTAAAGTTCGCCCGAGAGGTCATAGTGATGGGCCACGTTGGCGCGTGCCCGCTTGGCGGGGTTGAATTGATTGATGTAACGACTGAGCTGTCGGTAGATGTCGAGCGGGCGGTGGAACCACGGCTTGCCCTGGGCCGCCATGTTGGACACGGCGAGCGTTAGAAAGCTGCGCAGGTCGTCGTCGACTATGGTCAGCGTGCCGTCCATGTAAGCCTCGCCCACGGCCAGTTCGGGGGCCATGATGATCTTGCGTGGCAGCGCCGGATCGTGGAGCGTGATCGCAGCGGAGGGCGTGCCACCGTTCCCGTAACGGCGCGTGGTGCCGTCGGGGTAGGTCAGGCTGAAATCACCCTTCCGGAACAGATGTGTCACGAACACATCGAGAATCTTGGTCCACATGGCTCACCCCATTCTTGTCGCGCGCGTCAAGGCGCGCCTGCTGGTGTGAAACCTGCCGGTGCCGCGGTTTTCCCGCGTATTTTCCGCTCGATAGCCGGAATCTTTGCGCAAAATTAACTTTCTGTAAATGTTTTAAGACGGGCCTCGGTTCCGCGCAGGCGGGAAATAGCCTTGCAGGCCTTGACTTTGCCGGCCCGCCAAGGTGTATCGGCGCGAACCGAATTGCACGCGAAATGGGCAGTTTCAGCCGCCCGGAGAGGACTTCATGCACGCATATCGCAGCCATACCTGCGCCGAGCTGACGAAATCGAATGTCGGGGACACGGTCCGCCTGTCGGGCTGGGTGCACCGGATCCGCGACCATGGCGGGGTGCTGTTCATCGATCTGCGCGATCATTACGGCATGACGCAGGTGCTGTGCGATCCTGACAGCGCGGTGTTCTCCGAGGTCGAAAAGCTTCGCAGCGAGTGGTGCATCCGCATCGACGGCGAGGTGAAGGCGCGGGATGAAAGCCTGGTGAACCCCAAGATCACGACGGGCGAGATCGAGGTTTTCATCCGCGACATGGAAGTACTGGGCGGGGCCGGGGAACTGCCGCTGATCGTTTTCGGCGACCAGGAATACCCCGAGGAAACGCGGCTGCGTTATCGGTACCTCGATCTGCGCCGCGAGGCGATGCAGGAGAACATGAAGCTGCGCTCGGACGTGGTGGCCAGCATCCGCAAGCGCATGTGGGATATCGATTTCCGCGAGTACCAGACGCCGATCATCACCGCGTCCTCGCCAGAAGGCGCACGCGACTTCCTGGTGCCCTCGCGCCTGCACCCGGGCAAGTTCTATGCGCTGCCGCAGGCGCCGCAGCAGTTCAAGCAGCTGATCATGGTCAGTGGCTTTGACAAGTATTTCCAGATCGCGCCGTGCTTTCGTGACGAGGACCCGCGCGCCGACCGCTCGCCCACGGATTTCTACCAGCTGGACATGGAGATGTCGTTCGTCGAGCAACAGGACGTGTTCGACACGATCCAGCCGGTGATCAAGGGCC
Source organism: Roseovarius sp. SK2 (assembly GCF_028807495.1). Taxonomy (NCBI): domain Bacteria; kingdom Pseudomonadati; phylum Pseudomonadota; class Alphaproteobacteria; order Rhodobacterales; family Roseobacteraceae; genus Roseovarius; species Roseovarius sp. SK2. The sequence continues at coordinate 356,040 of NZ_JARAMK010000002.1, read as the reverse complement.
TGTTCGAAGAGTTCGGGGGCGGTCGCGCGGTTGACCAGCAATGGCCGCAGATTTCCTATCGCGATGCGGCGCTTTGGTATGGCACCGACAAGCCGGACCTGCGCAACCCGATCAAGATGCAGGACGTGAGCGAACATTTCCGCGGCTCGGGTTTTGCCATTTTCGCCAAGCTCCTGGAGCAGGACGGCACGGAAATTCGCGCCATTCCCGCGCCCTCGGGTGGCAGCCGGAAATTCTGTGACCGGATGAATGCCTTTGCCCAGAAAGAGGGCCTGCCGGGGATGGGCTATATCTTCTGGCGGGACCAGGGCGACGGGATGGAAGCCGCCGGGCCGCTGGCCAAGAATATCGGGCCGGAACGGACGGAAGCCATTCGCGAGCAGCTGGGGCTGGGCGTGGGCGATGCCGCGTTCTTCCTCGGCGGGAAACCGGCCGCGTTCGAGCGCGTGGCGGGCAAGGCGCGCGTGACCATCGGCGAGGAGCTGGGGCTGACGGACGAGAACCGCTTTGCCTTTGCCTGGATCGTGGATTTCCCGATGTACGAGGCCGACGAGGAATCGGGCGAGATCGACTTTTCGCACAACCCGTTCTCGATGCCGCAGGGCGGGATCGAGGCGCTGGAGGGCGACCCTCTGGAGGTGCTGGGGTATCAGTACGACCTGAGCTGCAACGGTTACGAGCTGGTGTCGGGGGCGATCCGGAACCACAAGCTGGAGACGATGATCAAGGCGTTCGAGCTGGCGGGCTATGACGAGGCGGAAGTGCGCAAGCGGTTCGGCGGCATGGTCAACGCGTTCCAGTATGGTGCGCCGCCGCACGGGGGCTGCGCCGCGGGGATCGACCGGATCGTGATGCTGCTGGCGGATGAGCAGAATATTCGCGAGGTCATCATGTTCCCGATGAACCAACGGGCCGAGGACCTGATGATGAACGCGCCGTCAGAGCCGACCAGCGACCAGTTGATGGAGTTGGGGCTGCGGGTGATCCCGCAGGAGGATTAAGCAGGCGCGGGGTGGGTTTTCACCCACCCTACGGGCGTGGTGAAAGGTCCCGGATCAAGTCCGGGACGGTGAATCGGCGCTTGCCGCCTCAGTCTTCCAGGCTGTCCTCGCGCTTGTCGTCGATCAGTTTGCGTTCCTTCGACTTGCGGTCTTCGAACCGCTGGCCATAGCCTTCGATCTCGTCTTCGGGGATCACTTCCTGGGCGCGGGCGAAGACCTCGTCCTCTTCCTCGTCCATGTGGTGTTCGTAATCGTGCTTCAGCGTCTTGAAGCGGTTGAGCCAGCCCGGTGACGCCATGTCGGTTTCGTTCAACTCTTCCATGATGTCGTCGAGTTGCTGGTGCTCGTGAACCGAGTGGCGGGCGGCGTCCTGGCCCCAGGTCTTGGAAATGAGCTTGGAGTAGAACGTCTCTTCCTCGGCCGCCGCATGGGATTTCACGTCTTCGTAGAATTCGGACCACGCGGACTTGCGGTCGTCGCTGTCGCCGGAGGTGTCTTCGATCCGGTTCAGCAGGTCGCGGTGATTGTCGTGATCGGCGCGGATGGCGTCGTAGATGCTGGGCATGGCGGGACCTTTCGGTTGGCTGTCTGCCGGCAACGCGCCGGGGGTGGCGGCGGTTCCGTGGGGTGCCGGCCCCGATTGTCGGGCGCATGGAAATCGTAAGGCAAGGCGTGTGAAATTCGGTAGGATGCGCCCATATGTGACGCATGACCGACCGTCGAGAGCTTGACAATGACCTTTGATCCCCCGCGTGCCGCGCGCCGTTTCGGGTGCGGCCTGTCGCCGGACATTCCCGCCCCTACGGACGCCGCCACAATGCTGGAGGCCGTGTCGGGGCCCGATGCGGCGGCACAGCGGTTTCCGGTCGATGGGTTCGACGTGGCGCGTGATCTCGATCTTGCGATCCATGAGCTGAGTCGCGCGGTGCGCAGCGCCGAAACCGACGCCGCGCGCGAGGAGGCCGCCGCGCGGCGCGGCAAACTGGGCCGGGAGTTTCGCGACACGCACATGGGCTGGTTTCGCCATACGCTGTTGCGGCGGGCGCTGACCGAGGACGGCTTTCGCGAGCGGCTGGCCTTTTTCTGGGGCGATCATTTCACCGCGCATTCCAAGGGCGGGCCGCTGCGCTATGCCCATGCCTGTTTTGTCGAGGACGCGGTTCGCCCCAACCTGGCGGGGCGGTTCGCCGACATGCTGATCGCGGCGGTGACACATCCTTTGATGCTGCTCTACCTCGACCAGGTGCGCTCGGCCGGGCCGAACAGCATTGCGGCCCAGCGGCACGGCGGGCAGGTCGGGCTGAACGAGAACCTTGCGAGGGAACTGATGGAGTTGCACACGCTGGGCGTGGGCGGGTCCTATGGGCAGGGGGATGTGCGCGACCTTGCGGCGCTTTTGACAGGGTTGTCCTATCGCAGGTCGGACGGGTTTGCCTTTCGTGCGCGCATCGCGGAGCCGGGCGTCCTGCCGTTCATGGGGCGCGCTTACGGAGGCGATACGCCGACGCTGGACCGCGTGGTGCAGGTGTTGGAGGACCTGGCCGCGCATCCTGACACGGCGGAACATATCGCCCGGAAGCTGGCGGTGCATTTTACCGGCGATACGCCCGATCCGGACATGGTACGCCGGATGCGGGATGCCTACCTGCAAAATGGCGGGCAGCTTGTGGCGGTCTATGCGGCGATGCTGGACCACCCTGCCGCGTGGCATGACGCGGCGGGCAACGTGAAGCAGCCGATCGACTTTGTCGGGTCGAGCCTGCGGGCGCTGGGGATCGCTCCGCGGCACCTGTCGGACGTGCCCCGCTTGTTGCGGCGCGATATGATGAACCCGATGACCTTGATGGGCCAGACTTGGGGCATGCCGCCCGGTCCGGATGGCTGGCCCGAGGCGGATAGCGCGTGGATCACGCCGCAGCGCATGGCCGCGCGGCTGCAATGGGGTATGACCGTGCCGTTTCGCGTGATGCGGTTGTTGCCGGACCCGAGAGAGTTCGTCGAGGTCGCGCTGGGCCCGGATGCGCCGGAGCCGGTGCGCTTTGCCGCGAAGGCGGCGGAAACACGCGCCGAGGGCGTGGGGCTGGTGCTGGCCTCGCCCGCGTTTCAGAGAATGTAGGACAGGAGACCCGAGCATGACCGATACCTCACGTCGCGCGTTCCTTGGCCGGAGCCTTGCGCTGGGCTGTTCGCTGGCGGCCAGCCCGCTGGTGACGCCGGTCACGATGGCGCGCGCGCCGTGGGACACGCGGCTGGTGGTGATCATCCTGCGCGGGGCGATGGACGGGCTGGACGTGGTGCGCCCGGTGGGCGATCCGGGCTATGCCGCGTTGCGCGGCGGGGCCGCGCCGCAGGGTGGGCTGGCGCTGGACGGTATCTTCGCGCTGCATCCCGAGTTGTCGGGGCTGATGCCGCTTTGGCAGAAGGGCGAGTTGGGGTTCGTTCACGCTGTCTCGACCCCCTACCGCGACAAGCGCAGCCATTTCGACGGACAGGACATCCTGGAGGCCGGCACGGGACAGGACGCGTTGGGTCGTGACCGAGACGGATGGCTAAACCGGATGTTGCAGGCGATGCCGGGGATCACCGCCGAGACGGCCTATGCGGTGGGGCGCGAGGACATGCTGATCCTGTCGGGCGACGCGCCGGTGGCAAACTGGTCGCCCGAGGCGGCGCTGGCGCTGAGCCCGCAGGCGCAGCGGCTGCTGGAGAGGGTGATGCATGACGACCCGCTGTTTCGGGCGACGATGGACGAGGCGATTGCCCTGTCGCAGACCGAGATGGCGGAGTTGGCGGGGGACGGCACGCTTGATACCGCTGACATGATGAACGCGATGCAGGAGAATATGCGTCCCACGCGCGACCGCGATCGGGTGGGCAGTGTCGCACGCTTCGCCGCCGAGCGTTTGCGGGGCGACAGCCGGATAGCGGCCTTTTCGCTGAACGGGTTCGACACCCATGCCCAACAGGAGCGGACCCTGCCGCGGGCACTGGCGCCGTTGCAGGAGGCGGTTCTGACCCTGCGCGACGAGCTGGGCGATGTCTGGGGCAAGACGGCGGTGCTGGCAATGACGGAATTCGGGCGCACGGCGCGGCTGAACGGCAGTCGGGGCACCGATCACGGCACGGCGGGGGCGATGCTGCTGGCGGGCGGGGCGATTCGCGGCGGTCACGTTCTGGGCGACTGGCCGGGGCTGGCAGAGGCGGACCTGTACCAACGCCGCGATTTGATGCCGACGCGGGACGTGCGCGCCATCGCGGGCTGGGCGATGCGCGGGCTGTTCTCGCTTGACCGGGCGCAGGTCGAGGGCACGATCTTTCCCGGGCTAGACATGGGCGCCGACCCGAAACTGATCCTCTGATGTTTCGCTTTCCTCTCAGCGCCTTGTCTGGCTATTGTCCGGTGGGAAAGATGAGGCGCAGATGACAGATGACCGCCCCGTGGGGCCAAAGATCCCCGATTGGACCGCGCCGCCGGTGCCGGACATGGCGCCGCTGGAGGGGCGCTACGTGCGGCTGGAGGCGCTGGAGGCGGACCGCCACGCCGCGATCCTGTTCAAGGCGTTCGACGGGCATGACCATGTGTGGGATTACATGCCGGTGGGGCCTTTCGCCTCGGCCGCGCAGTTTCACCGCTGGATGCGGGACGAGACGGCCAAGGACGCGATCCTGTTCTACGCGATCTACGACAAGGACCGGGGCGCCTATGGCGGGTTCGCGTCCTACCTGCGGATCAAGCCCGAGTCGGGGTCGATCGAGGTGGGGTTCATCGCCATGGCGCCGCAGCTTCAGCGGACGCGGGCGGCGACCGAGGCGATGTTCCTGATGATGCAATGGGCGTTCGAGGCCGGCTACCGGCGCTACGAGTGGAAATGCGATGCGCTGAACATGCCGTCGCGGCGGGCGGCGCAACGCTTCGGGTTCTCCTTCGAGGGGGTGTTCGTGCAGGCCACGGTGGTCAAGGGCCGGAACCGCGACACCGCGTGGTTCGCCGTGATCGACAAGGACTGGCCGGCGTTGACGGAGGCCTACCAGTTCTGGCTGGCGCCGGAGAATTTTGACCAGGACGGTCGCCAGATCGAACGGCTGGCCGACCTGACGCGGCTGGTGCGGCGGGGCAGCGACCCGGCGCAAGGGGGCTAACGCGGCCCGGTTTTCAGGAGATCAGATGGCGACCCGCCGGCTGATCCGGTCCTGCACCAGGGCCGTCAGCGCCTTGACCGTGGCAGTGGGCGTGCGCCCGCGCGCGCGAAGTTCGGCCAGGTCGTTCGTGGCCTCCAACAGCGCGGTATCGTCGGCCGCGCGGGCAACGCCATCGAGAAACTGCGCCACGTAATCCAGCATCGGACCATCGCGGTGATCTTCCAGAAGGTTGGCGGCATGGTGCATGTCATCGCGATAGGCCATCGGGTCCGGCGTGATCCGAACCTGCGACACCGCCCGGGGGCCGGCGGGGCGAAAGGTTTCGGGCAGGGCCGCCAGCACGCCCTGCTGAAAGGCCGCGAGGCTGTCGAGCGGTTTGTCGAGAAAGCCGTCGGCGCCGGCATTGATCGCCTCGGCCGCCATGTCGGTATTGCCGCTGAGCCCCAGAAGGCCGGTCACGCGCGGAATGGCCGAGGCCAGTTCCGCGATCAGGTCGAGGCCGGAGCCGTCGGGCAGGCCCAGATCGACGATGACCACGGACGGGCGATAAACCGAAAGATGCCGGCGCGCCGAACGCAGGCAGTCGGCCCGCCGGATGCGCGCCCCGCTGCGCAGGCACATCAGGCGGATCGCCTCGCAGGCGTATCGGCTGTCCTCGACCACGAGTATGGTCAGGCCGAGAAGCGGGCGTCGCGCGGTCGGCGTGTTGGCAAGTGTCAGGCTGTCATTGTCATCCATTGTGCTGCTCCATTCCGGCACCAGGTGAGTCGAAGCTAGGCAGGGTTGGCTAACGAAGGGTTAAGCGGTCGGTGAAAATCTTCCGGATCGCGCGATCTTACGGGTTGCGTCGGCGTGTCGCTTGCCCCCGGCGCATGTGCGGCCCATAACGTGGGCAAGAATTGTCAGACCAAGGAGATCGCCATGATCGGACGCCTGAACCACGTGGCCATTGCCGTGCCCGACCTCGAGGCGGCGGCGGATCAGTACCGCACCGCGCTGGGTGCCAATGTGGGCGCGCCGCAGGACGAGCCGGATCACGGCGTGACGGTGATTTTCATCGAGCTGCCCAACACCAAGATCGAGTTGTTGTATCCGTTGGGTGAGAACAGCCCGATCAACGGGTTCCTGGAAAAGAACCCGGCGGGCGGCATTCACCATGTCTGTTACGAGGTGGAGGACATCATCGCGGCGCGCGACCACCTTAAGGAAAACGGCGCGCGGGTGCTGGGCAGCGGCGAGCCCAAGATCGGCGCGCATGGCAAGCCGGTGCTGTTTTTGCATCCCAAGGATTTCAACGGCTGTCTTGTCGAACTGGAGCAGGTCTGATGGGGATTGCGTCGGGAATCGTTCTGTTTCTGGTGATCTGGTTCATGACCTTTCTGATCGCCTTGCCGATCCGCATCCAGACGCAAGGTGAGGCGGGCACCACGGTGGAAGGGACGCACAAGGGGTCCCCCGAAAAGCACCACCTGCGCAAGAAATTCATCATCGTGACGGCGGTGGCGTTCGTGCTTTGGGCGATTGCGGCCTATGTCATCCTTGGCGGGGTGATCACGGTGGAGGACATCGATTTTTTCGGCACCATGTCGGGGGCGCGCAATTAAATCGGCAAGGCCGTGGTGTCCTTGATTTCCTCCATCACGAAGCTGGCGGAGACGTCGCGCATCGGCACGCGGGCGACGAGCGCCTGGTAGAGGCGGTCGTAATCGGCCATATCGGCCACGCGGGCGCGGATCAGATAATCGAGATCGCCGGTCATGCGGTAGACGCCCTGAATCTCGGGCATGGCGCGGGTGGCGCGGGCGAAGGTTTCGAGCCAGTGCGCGTCGTGCTGGGCAGCGCGGACCTGGATGAAGACGGTCAGGCCGAGGTTCAGCTTGGCGGCATCCAGAAGCGTGACGCGGGCGCGGATGATGCCGGCCTCCTCCATCGTCTTGATGCGGCGCCAGCAGGCGTTGCGCGACAGGCCGACACGGGCGCCGATGTCCTCGAGCCCGAGGCTGGCGTCGCGTTGCAGTTCGCGCAGTATTTTCCGGTCAAAGCCGTCGATTTTCCACATGATTGAGTTTTAATGGGAAAGTTTCACGAATAAAAGCGAATTTGGCTGAAGATTGAAAAAATGTCTCGGGGTGATGCTGATAGATTTAGAAAAACCGATTAACAGGAGTTTCCCATGTTGGCCCGTCTTTTCCTTTCCCACCCGCAGAAGGTCGATGAGACCTATCTGGAACATGCCCGGTTCGCGGGATCGTTCAGCGTTAAACTGTTTGCCGCCGGGTTCTGTGCCCTGGTCCATGCGGTTCTGCCGTTCGCGTTCGAGAAGACAGCCAGCCGGATGATCGCGGAGATGTATGCCAGGACGCATGGGCGGGGGCAATAGCTGCGCAGGGGTGCGTGGGTTTCACCCACCCTACGGGTTTAATTGGCAATATAGCGTTCGCGGTTGTGGTTGAAGGTGATCACGAGATTCAGTACCAGCGCGCCCAGGAGCGACCAGCCCACCACGCTGAGCGGAAAGAGCAGGGCGGCGACGGTGAAGATCACCGCGTCCGTCATCAACTGCACGTAGCCGGCGCGAAAGCCGGTTTTTTCCTGCACCCAGAAGGCCACGACGCCCAAACCGCCAAGCGAGCTTTTGTGGCGGAACATGGCCAGCAGCCCCATGCCCACTGTCGCGCCGAAGATGACAGCGCCGAGGGCGGGGTGCAGGTGGTCGATGGTGAAGCCGAGTGGCAGGAGGTCGGTGACGACCGAGAGCAGCGCAACCGAGACGAGTGACTTCACGGTGAATTCCAGCCCGAGCTTGCCATAGGCCAGCGCGTAGAAGGGCAGGTTGATGAGGAGAAAGACCACGCCGAACGACCAGCCCGAAAGATAGCTGAGGATCACGGCCACGCCAGCGGTCTGGCCGGTGATGAGGCCCACGGTCGTCAGGATGTGGATGCCGACGCCGCAAAGCAGCACCCCTAGGGCGATGCCTTGGGTGTCTTCGATCGGGGAATGGGGTACGGTGGGCGGGTCTGTGGTGTCCATCCGGGTGAGATAGGGCAGGCAGGCTGTCATTTCCACGCAGATGTGCCGCGATGCCCGCGCCCGTCGGGCCGATGCCGGATAAAGTGGCGTATCGTTCAAAGGTTGGACGGGTCTTGAAAAAAGCCGCCCCGATGTCGGACCGGGGCGGCTTTGATTTTACGATAGGCTGCCGGTTATGTGCCGATGATGCCGTTCAGCGTGGGGCTGGGGCGCATCACGGTGGCAAGCCGGCCTTCGTCGGGGTGGTAGTAGCCGCCGATGTCCGCCGGGCTGCCTTGGGCCGCGGCGAGTTCCGAGACGATCTGTTGTTCGTTCTCGGCCAGCGCCTGGGCCATCGGCGCGAATTCCTCGGCCAGCTTGGGGTCGTCGGTTTGCGCGGCCAGTGCCTCGGCCCAGTAGCGGGCGAACCAGTAGTGGCTGTCGCGGTTGTCCGGCTCGCCGACCTTGCGCGAGGGCGAACGGTTGTTGTCGAGGATGCCCTGGGTGGCTTCCTCGATGGTCTCGCCGAGGATCCGGGCGCGGGCGTTGTCCTTGGTCTCGCCCAGGAACTTGAAGCTTTCGCCCAAGGCGCAGAATTCACCCAAGGAGTCCCAGCGCAGGTGGTTTTCCGACTGCAACTGCTGGACGTGCTTGGGGGCAGAGCCGCCCGCGCCGGTCTCGAACAGGCCGCCGCCATTCATCAGCTTCACGATCGACAGCATCTTGGCCGAGGTGGCCAGTTCAAGGATCGGGAAGAGGTCGGTCAGGTAGTCGCGCAGGACGTTGCCGGTGATGGCGATGGTGTTTTCGCCCTTGGTGATGGTCTCAAGGCTGGCGCGGGTGGCCTCGCGCGGGGCCATGATCTCGAACTTGTCGGCGACGCCCTTTGCTTCCAGGATCGGCTTCACGAAGGCGATGAGCTCGGCATCGTGGGCGCGGTTCTCGTCCAGCCAGAAAATGGCGCGATAGCCGGTGGCCTTCTGCCGTTCGATGGCGAGGTTCACCCAGTCTTCGACGGGTGCCTTGCGGGTCGAGGCAGAGCGCCAGATGTCGCCTTTCTTGACCTCGTGCGAATGCAGCACGGTGCCGTCGTCGAGGATCATCTTGACGGTGCCGTCCTCGGGGATTTCGAACGTGGTGGGGTGGCTGCCGTATTCTTCGGCCTTTTGCGCCATAAGGCCCAGGTTTTGCACCGTGCCGGCGGTGGCCGGGTCCAGTTTTCCGTTTTCCTTGAAGTACTTGATGGTCTCGTCATAGACCGGCGCATAAGAGCTGTCGGGGATGACGCAGACGGCATCGTGTTCCTTGTTGTCCGGGCCCCAGCCCTTGCCGCCCGAGCGGATGAGCGCGGGAATGGAGGCGTCGATGATGACGTCGGAGGGCACATGCAGGTTGGTGATGCCGCGGTCGCTGTCGACCATGTACATCGGCGGGCGCGCTGCGCGGCAGTCCTCGATGGCGGCCATGATCTCGGGCTCGTCCTTCACGCGCTCCAGCAGGTCGCCCATGCCGGAGGCGGGGTTCACGCCCAGTTCCTTCATCCGGTCGCCGTATTTGTCGAACACCGGCTTCAGCCATTCCCGGACCGCGTGGCCGAAGATGATCGGGTCGGAGACCTTCATCATGGTGGCCTTCAGGTGGATGGAGAAGAGCACGCCCTCGTCCTTGGTCTTCTTGATCTCGTCGGCGAGGAAATCGTCGAGGGCGGACGCGCTCATGTAGGTGGCGTCGACGACGGTGCCGGCGGGGTAGCTGACGCCGTCCTTGAGGACGGTTTCGCCATTCGCGCCTTCAAGCACGATCCTGGCGGTGGCGGCGCCGTCCAGCGTGGCGGATTTCTCGTTAGAGAAGAAGTCATGGGCGTCCATCGAGGCGACGCGTGTCTTGCTGTCGGAGGACCAATCACCCATGCGGTGCGGGTTGTTCTGGGCGTATTTCTTGACCGGCGCGGCGGCACGGCGGTCGGAGTTGCCCTCGCGCAGGACGGGGTTCACGGCCGAACCCTTGATGGTGTCGTAGCGCGCGCGGACCTCTTTTTCCGCTTCGGTTTCGGGCGTTTCCGGGTAGTCGGGGATTGCATAGCCCTGGCCTTGCAGTTCGCGCACGGCCGCCACGAGCTGCGGCACGGAGGCCGAGATGTTGGGCAGCTTGATGACGTTGGCGCCGGGTTGCTTGACCAGTTCGCCCAAGGCGGCGAGGTCGTCGCTGACGCGCTGGTCTTCGCTCAGGTGATCGGGAAAGGTGGCGAGTATACGGCCCGCCAGCGAGATGTCGCGGGTGCCGACCGAGATATCGGCGGCGGTGGCGAAACTCTTCATGATGGGCAGGAGGGACGCGCTGGCCAGTTCGGGGGCCTCGTCGACCTTGGTGTAGACGATATCGGGATTGGAGGTGTCGGCCATCGGAAATACCTTTCGATCAGGACATGACAAAGCGTGGGTCTTGAGCGCGTCATAGACCATGAAAGCGGTTTTGACCAGACGGTATGCGACAGTATACCGAATAAATTGTCAGCGGTCAGAGCCGGGGGTTTGGGTCGCGGTCTAGCTTGCGCATGAACTGCGTCAGCAGGAGCGCGAGGCTGGCGAAGATCGCGACTCCGATCAGCAGGGGCATGGGCGTCCCGTTGAACGCAAGACCCACGGGCATGGCCAGCAGAATGGATCCGACCGTGGACAGTCCGGCGATAATCGAGGCCGCCATGCCCGCGATATGACCCAGCGGTTCGAGCGCCAGGGCGTTCAGGTTGCCCATCGTGAGGCCCAGTTGCAAAAAGACGATGACCTGCCAAACGAAGTAGAGTGCGAAGGGGCCGTTGCCGCCGTAACCGCCGAGGAAGGTCGCCAGAACGGCAAGTGTGACGACGGTTTCGATCACCAGGGCCATCTGGATCAGGCGGCGCATCCCGAGGCGCATGACGAGGGCGGCGTTGATGACGCTGCCCAAGGCGGCGACTGTCGCGACACCGGCGAACCAATAGGGAAATTCCTCGGCGCGGCCATAGGTGATATCCATGATCTGCTGAATCGAGCTGATCGAGGCGAAGAGCATCGAAAGGCACAGCGTCTGCACGAGGATTGACAGGCGCGCCATCGGGTGGCGGATGACTTCGCCTGCCGAATGCAGCAGCTTGCGCGTCCGGAAGGGCACGCGTCGGTCGCGCGGAAGGGGCTCATTAAGGCGCAGCCACATCCAGAAAGTGCTGAGCGCGGCGAAGACGAGAAAGGACACGAAGATGCCGCGCCACGCGAAGACCGCGATGATCCCGGCGCCGGCCATTGGTGCAATTGCCGGAACGAGGGTGAAGACCAGCATGACGAAACTCATCAGCTGGGCCATTTCGCGCCCCTTGTAGATGTCGCGGATGATGGCGATGGCAATGACCCGTGCCGCTGCCGCGCCCAGCCCCTGTAACACGCGGGCCGCGAGCACGGTTTCCAGCGTGGGGGCCGCAAGCGCCAGGATCGCGGCGGCGCAGTAGAGGGCGGCTCCCCAGATGATGACGCGCTTGCGGCCATAAGCATCGGACAGCGCGCCGACGAAGAACGTGCCGACGCCGAGGCCCAGCACGAAACTGCCGATCACCAGCTGCGCCTGGTTGGGCGCGTCGGGCGACAGCTTGGCCCCGATGGCGGGCAGGGCGGGCAGCATGGCGTCGATACTATAGGCGACCGTGGCCACCAGCATCGCCATCAGCGCCACGAACTCGGCCCGGCCCATGACGGGCGCGGCGGGGGTGGCGGGGTGGTCGGTGGGAGCGGTCATGACCGGGCGCTATCACGGTGCCGGGATGTGCGCCAGAGCGAGGCGTGCACAGACAGGGGGCCGTTTTCGCACAGGCGCGTCAGTCGTCGGGGCGGCGGTCGATATTGGCTTGTGTGCCTTCCTCGTCCGAGGGGCGCGGCGGGCCGTGATGCAGCTTGCCCACCAGCCATTCTGTGTGTTCCTCGCGCTTGCGCATGGCGAAGGCGCCGATCTGCTGCACGGCGATGGCGAAGACGCCAAGGCCCACGAAGATGAAGACCGTTGTGCCGATCTTGCCCGCCGCAGTGGCCGGAACAAGGCTGCCGTAACCGACGGTGGACAGGGTGATGACGGTGAAGAAATAGCTGTCGAGCCAGCTCCAGCCTTCGACGTAGTGAAAGAAGACGGTGCCGCCGAGGATGATGGCGGGCAGGGTCGAGAGTAGCAAAAGAAGTCGCAATCCGCGCATGTCAGACCTCCATTCGGTGTGGCCCTGCCCAAAGGAACAGGGCCGCGGCGCGGATGGCAAGGGGGCAGGACGGTGTCGAGCGTCATGCCTCGGGCTGATTGCGCTCAGATGGCGGGGTCTTCATCGCTTTCGAGGTTCTCGACGATCTCGTCGATGACCTTGATCCAGAGGTCGGGAGATTGACAGCCCGGCACGGCATGCTTGCCCGCGACGATGAAGCAGGGCACGCCGGTCACGCCCATCTCGCGGAAGGCCTTGTCGCGGCCCGCGATGCCCTCGATATCGGCGTCGGAGGCCAGCAGTTTCTGAACCACCGCGGCGTCCATCTCGGCACTGTCGGCGATATCGCCCAGAACCTCGGGATCGCTGATATCGCGTCCGTCCTCGAAATAGGCGCGGAAGAGCGACATGGCGACGGCCATCTGGCGGCCTTCGATGCCCGCCCAGTGGATCAGGCGGTGAGCGTCCATTGTGTTGGGCGTGCGCGTGATCTTGTCGAAATTGATCGTCAGCCCCTCGGCCTCGGCCCGTTCGGCGATGGGGGCATAGGCCTGAACCGCGCCGTCCTTGCCGCCGAACTTTGCTTCGAGGTACTCACGCCGGTCCATGCCCTCGGGCGGCATGTCGGGGTTGAGCTGGAACGGGTGCCATTCGATCTCGAACGGGTGGCCGGGGCGTTCGGCCAGCGCCTTGTCGAGGCAGGCCTTGCCGATATAGCACCACGGGCAGATCGGGTCGGAGACGATATCAAGCTTGACCATGCAGGTCCTTGTAGATCGGCCGCAGCGCGCGGCGCAGGAGTTTTCCGTTGGCGCCCGTGGGCAGCGCGTCGAGGTGGAAGAAGCCACGGGGGCGCTTGTAGGCGGCGAGGTTGTCGTTGACATAGGCCTTGAGCACGTCCTCGGCAACCGGGGCGGGCGCGGTGTAGAAGGCCATGATAAGGCGGGCGTCCTGTTTGACCTCGATCTCGGTCACGGCGGATTGGGTGATGTCGGGGTGAGCGTTCAGGACCGCCTCGACCTCCATGGGCGACACGCGGAAGCCGCCGGCGTTCATCATGTCGTCGGAGCGGCCGAGGTAGGTGATATCGCCCTTGGGCGACATGATGCCCTGGTCGCCGGTGAGGAACCAGTCGCCCTGGAAGCGGTCTGCGGTCTCGTCTGGTTCGCCCAAGTAGCCCAGCATGAGGCCGGGGTCGGAGCGGTGGATGGCGATGGTGCCTTCCTCACCCACGGGCACCGGGCCGTCTGGGCCGATCAGCGCCACGTTGCGACCCGGCTGAGGGCGGCCCAGCGTGCCGGGGGCAGCGGGGTGATCGGGGCAGCCCGAGATGAAGGTGGAGCATTCGGACATGCCGTAAGCCTCGAAAAGCGGCGTGCCGGTCGCCTCGCGCCAATGGGCGTCGATTGTGGCCGAGAGCTTTTCGCCCGCGGTCAGGCCGTGGCGGAGTTTCGGCAGGTCGAGCGTTTTGCCGGGAGCGACGAACTTGCGGAAGACGCCGGGGGCGGCGGCGAAGATGGTGGCATCGTGGCGTTTCATCAGCAGGGGCAGCTGGTCGGGCGTGACGGAGGTGGCCGGGATGAGGGCGGTGGCGCCTGCTGTCCACGGGTCCATCAGGCCGGTGCCGAGCGTGTAGGTCCAGTTGAAGGCACCGGCATGCACCAGGCGGTCGTCCTGGCGCAGGCCGTACCAGCCGTCGACCATCATCTGCCGCGCCCAGATGGCGCGGTGGGCGTGCATCACCGCGCGGGGCGTGCCGGAGGTGCCGGAGGTGTAGATGATATAGGCCAGCCGGTCGGGGTCGCCCATGTCGAAGTCCGCCGGGGCATTGTCGTGCATGGCGCGCAGGGCGTCGGTGTCGATGACGGGAATATCCGTGTCGGGGCAAGGGATGTCCGTGCCGCGCAGGATGGCTTTCGGTTCCGTGGTCTTGAGGATGCTGGCGACTTCGCGCTCGGTCAGTTGCGAGGAGGTGGGGATCGGCACGAGGCCCACGGCGATGGCGCCGAGATAGGCGATGGGGAAGTCGACGGTGTTGCCGAGGCGCATGAGGACACGGTCGGCGGGCTGAAGGCCGTGCCCCAAGAGGCCCGCGCCGGTGCCGAGGACGGCGGATTTCAGACGCGCGAAGCTGTAGCGTTCGGAGCCCGAGAGCCCGAGGATGGCCAGCGCGACCTTGTCGGGCAAGTCGTCGGCATGGCGCAATACATGAGCGGCCAGGTTGAAGGGCGCGGGGCAGGGCGGAAAGGCGGTGGTGTCGGTCTCGGAGCGCATGGCGGGAGGATTATGGCTGCCACCGCCAAGTTGCAAGCCATGGCGGTGCTGCGTATAGCGTAGGACATGGAAGACAGATCGCCCGTGAGCCTGATCAGGCTGGCCCGCGAAAGCGGGGAAGAGGACGCGGCACAGCCGCTGAACCTGGCCGAACGGGTGCGCGATTTGCGCAAGTCGCGGGGCTGGACGCTGGAACAGGCCGCCAAGCAGGCGGGGCTGGCGCGGTCCACCCTGTCGAAGATCGAGAACGGGGTGATGTCGCCCACCTACGATGCCTTGAAAAAGCTGGCGGTGGGGCTGGAGATCTCCATCCCGCAGCTGTTCACTCCGCCTCAGCGCGAACAGGTCAGCGGCCGGATGGCGGTGACCAGGCAAGGGCAGGGCACGGCGCAGGCGACCACGACCTACGAGCATGAACTCTTGGGCGATGCGCTGTTGAAGAAGCGGATGCTGCCCTACCGTGCGCGCATCCGGGCACGGTCGGTCGAGGAGTTCGACGGCTGGGTGCGCCATGACGGCGAAGAGTTCATGTATGTCCTGACGGGGGTTGTCCGGCTGTACACCGAATTCTACGAGCCGATCGAGATGCGCCGGGGCGACAGCGCCTATTACGACGCCACCATGGGCCACAACGTGGTGTCGGTGAGTGACGAGGATGCGACGATCCTGTGGGTGACGTCGCTGGCGTGATGGCGATGGTGCGCGTGGGGGGACGCGTGGGCTTTCGCCCACCCTACGAGGCCGTTACTCGCGCTTTTGTGATCTCAGCGCGGACGCATTTGCCCGTGGCCAAATGACCCGTGGCCTGTTCCTCGGGACCGGCTGCCCTAGTTCGCCCAATTAACCCGGTGAAATGGCCCGTGCGTGCGCGCGGTGTCCGATATCGGCGCGTTACCGTTCGGAGGGAGATGAATTGGGTAAGGTTTTCAGGGTCGTAATCGGCCTTTGCGTTGTGGCCATCTGCGCCGCTGCGGGGATCTGGGGTACGCAGCAGATCCTGTCGCAAGGCGGATCGGGTGAGGCCGCCTCGGCGCCGCCCGCAGTTCGCGTGGAAGTGACCCGGCCCGAGACGCGGCAGATAGAAGACCGGGTGAGCGGGGTCGGCACACTGATCCCGGTGCGTTCGGTCGAGCTGGTACCGACATCCGCCGGGCGCGTTACAGGTGTGCCAGTGTCATCGGGCGAAGAGGTGACCGAAGGTGAGGTCATCGTGCAGTTGGACGAACGTGCGGCCCGCGCGGCGCTGGCCGAGGCCGAGGCCACATATGCCGAGGCCGAGGACGCATTTCGCCGCGTTGAGGAACTGACCGACAACAACGCCGCTGCCGAGGCGCGGCTGGAAGAGGCGCGGGCGGCCTATCGTCGGGCGGAGGCGGCGCTTATGATGACCCGTGCCGACCTCGAAGACCGGACGCTGTTAGCGCCGTTCGACGGGGTGCTGGGCCTGATTGATATCGAAACGGGGACGTTTCTGAGCGAAGGCATGGCCGTCACGCGGCTGGCGGATATCAGCACGATGGAACTGACCGTGTCGCTGCCCGAGCGGTATTTCGACCGGATCAGGGTTGGGCAGGCCGTGAACGTGACGACGCCAGCCTATCCGGATGCGGAATTCGACGGAGAGGTGACTGTGCGGGCGTCGGAGGTCAACCTGGAGACCCGCAGTTTCAACATCCGTGCCGAGATCGACAATGCCGACGGGCGACTGGTGGGCGGCATGTTCGCTGATGCCGAGATCGTTCTGGACACCTATGAAGGGCTGGCGATTGCCGACGATGCGATCATCAGCGAGGGACTGGCGAGCTATGTCTACACAGTGGCTGACGATGCTGCCGTGCGCACCGAAATCGAGCCGGGGCAGTCGCTGGGAGCGATGACCGAAGTGCGCGACGGGCTGGCGTTGGAGGACCGCGTGGTCGTCGCGGGATGGGACAACCTGTCGGACGGGGCCTCGGTCGAGGTGGCCGAAGAGGTGGACGAGAGTGGCGACGCCGCATCCCAGGGCGATGCAGGGGCCAACACGCAATGACGCTGCCCGATCTGTGCATCAAGCGGCCCGTGCTGGCGACCGTCCTGTCGATCCTGATCATCGTGGTGGGCATTGCCGGGCTGACCCGAATGCCGGTGCGGGAATTGCCGGACACGACGACGGCCGAGGTGACGGTGAGTGTACCCTATATCGGGGCCGGTCCCGGTGTGGTGGACAGCGAATTGGCGACGGTTGTCGAAGGCGCGTTGTCGACGGTGTCGGGCATCGACAGCATGAACACCGAATCCGAGTTGGGCGGTCTGCGCACGGTCATCACGTTCCGGCAGGGGCGCGATATCGACCAGGCGGCTGCGGATGTGCGCGCGGCGGTCGAGGGCGTGGCGGGCGATCTGCCGGAAGAGGCCGAGGAGCCGGAGGTGGAAAAGAATGACAGCCAGGGCGACCCGATCCTGTGGATGACCCTGACGTCCGAGACCCTGTCCGCCTCGGAACTGACGGATTACGCAGACCGGTTCATCACGGACCGGCTGGAGACGCTGAGTGGCGTGGCGGCGGTGCAGATCTACGGCGACCGGGCCTATGCGATGCGCGTCTGGCTGGACCCGCAGGCGATGGCGGCGCGGGGCGTGACCGCGAACGAGATTGCCGACGCGTTGCGGGCCAACAACCTGGAACTGCCGGCGGGCACCATCGAGAACGAGGCTCGGACGTATCTGTTGCGCACCGAGACGCGGCTGTCGAGCGTCGAGGAATTCGAGAACCTGATCGTGCGGTCGGACGAGAATGGCCGGGTGCTGCTGGGGGACGTGACGCGGATCGAGCTGGGGGTCGAAAGTGACGACAGCGAATTTCGCGCCAATGGCGAGACGGCACTGGGTTTGGGCGTGCTGCGGCAATCCTCGGCCAACACGCTGTCGATTTCGGCCGCGGTTGGCGAGGAAGTGGAGCGGATCGCGGCTGACCTGCCCGGTGGGACGGCTTTGCAGATCACCTCGGACGACGCGGATTTCATCTCGAATTCGATCCGGCAGGTTTTGACCACGCTGGCCATCGCCGTGGGCATCGTGGTGGCGGTGATCTACGTCTTTTTGACCTCGATCCGGACGACGGTGATCCCGGCGGTGACCATCCCCATCGCGCTGCTGGGGGCCTGTGCGGGGATCGCGCTGGCCGGGTTTTCGATCAATATCCTGACGTTGTTCGCGCTGATTCTGGCCATCGGGCTGGTGGTGGATGACGCCATCGTCGTGCTGGAGAATATCGAGCGCAAGGTGGAGGAAGGCGAGGACCCCAGGCAAGCGGCGCGCACCGGGGCGAACCAGGTGTTCTTTGCCGTGGTGTCGACCTCGGCGGTGCTGATTTCGGTCTTCGTGCCGCTGTCGTTGCTGGAAGGGGAGCTGGGCAAGCTGTTCCGGGAATTCGGCGTGACGCTGGCCATCGCGGTGGCGCTGTCGACCTTCGTGGCGCTGACGCTGTGCCCGGTGATCGCCAGCAAGCTTTTGAAGAAAGGCATGAACGACACGTGGTTCGCGCGCGGTGTGAAGCGGGTCACAAAGAGCACCTCGGAGGGCTATCGCAACCTGCTGACGCGCGCGATCGGTGCGCCCTTGGTGGTGCTGGCGATTGCGGCGGGCCTGACAGGAATGTCGTGGACGCTGTACCAGCAATTGCCGTCGCAGCTGACTCCGGCATCGGACCGGGGTATTTTCTTCGTGTCGATCCAGGCACCGCCGGGATCTGCCCTGCCACTGACCGACAATGCGGTGAGCCAGGTCGAGGATCTGATCGCGCCTTACCGCGAACAAGGCGTGGTGGAGGACACCATCGCCATCGTCGGCCAATACGGCGAATCCGGGCGCGCCTTCGTGGTGGCGGTGATGTCGCCTTGGGCCGAGCGCGAGATGGGGCCGCGCGATGTTCTGGCCGAGCTGCGGCCTGAATTCGGCAAGATCACCCGCGCCAGCGTGCGAGCCTTCGCGCCATCGGGCCTTGATGCCGGAAGCGGCTCGGGGCTGGAGGTGATCGTCACGGGACCAAGTTTCGAGGACGCCGCCGAATTTTCACGCCAGATGGAAGAGGCGATGCGCGCCAGCCCCGACCTGACCGGGGTGCGGCGGGATTACGAGATCAACACGCCGGGGTTCGATATCAGTGTGAACCGGGCGATGGCGCGGCAGATCGGGGTCGAGGCGCGGGATATCTCGGACGCGGTGCGCACCTTCTTTGCCTCGGCGGAGGTGACGGAGTTCATCTCGCGCGACCGGCAGTACCCGGTGATCCTGCAGGCGCCGGACGATCGGCGAACCAACACCGCGGATCTGACGGGCGTGAACGTGCGGACCGAGACCGGCGAGCTGGTGCCGCTGGACGGTCTGGTGAGGCTGGAGCGGCGCGCGTCGGTGCGGGCTTACAACCGGTACAACCGACAGCCCTCGGTCGAGATCAGCGCGTCGCTGGCGGAGGGCGTGGACCTCGGCTCGGCCATCGCGACGGTCGAAGAGATTGCCGAGGACATGCCCTCGGCCATGCAGATCAGCTATTCGGGGCAGGCGGAAAGCTATCAGGAGACCTCGGGGGGCATCGCGCTGACATTCGCACTGGCGCTCTTGATCGTGTTCCTGGTGCTGGCGGCGCAGTTCGAGAGCTTCATCCAGCCGGTGGTGATCCTGTTGTCGGTGCCGCTGGCCGTGGCGGGGGCGTTGCTGACGCTGTTCGCGCTGGGCGAGGCGATCAACATCTACACGCAGGTGGGGATGGTGATGCTGATCGGGCTGATGGCCAAGAACGGTATCCTGATCGTGGAGTTTGCCAACCAGTTGCGCGAGGAAGGCCGCAACGTGCGTGAAGCGGTGATCGAGGCGTCGGCGGTTCGGTTGCGACCGATCCTGATGACGGTGATGTCGACAGTGTTGGGGGCCGTGCCGCTGGTGCTGTCCACCGGTGCCGGGGCGGCCAGCCGGTTTTCCATCGGCACCGTGATCATCGGCGGGTTCATGTCGGCCTCGGTGCTGACACTGTTCCTGACGCCTGTGCTGTACGATCTGCTGCAAAAGGACCGCGACGAGGCCGATGCGCCCGAGGGAGCGGGCGCCCAGCCGGCGGAATAGCGGCGCGATTCGACCTGTCAGAGGCGGGTTGCGCCACACCGGGATTTCGGTCCAACTGTTGGGTGCGTCACTCGGTAGGTGGCGCGTTCGGCTGGTGTTTCGATGATCGTACCATTCCTGCTATTGTTCCTGTCCATCGGCGGCATTCTCCTGTCGGCGATGGTGCCCGGGTGGAGCGATGTGATCCTGCTGGCCGGACCGTGCGCGGTTGCCAGCGCTCTTTTGCTGATCGTAGGCGCGCTGCGACGGCGCACGGAACGAGGCAAGCGTTGGGTCGTGCTGGATGGCTCGAACGTCATGCACTGGAAAGACAGGTCGCCGGATCTGGATACGGTCCGCGAAGTGGTCGATCACCTGTCATCCGAAGGTTTCACGCCGGGCGTCGTGTTCGATGCCAACGTGGGCTACAAGGTGGGTGACAGGTTCCTGGGCGACAGGGAGCTTGCGGGCCTGATGGGGGTGCCGCAGAAGCGCATCATGGTCGTGCCGAAAGGGCAGCCGGCGGATCCGACGATTTTGACGGCGGCGCGGGATATGAACGCGCGGATTGTCACGAATGATCGGTTTCGCGACTGGAACGAGGACTTTCCCGAAACGCGGGAGCCTGGCCGACTGATACGGGGCGGGTACAGGCGCGGCAAGCTGTGGCTGGATTTGGGCGACGGCGCCGGTTGAACGCGCCCCGATCAGCCGGCCGATTTGGCAATACGGTGATAGATATGGGTGAAGGTCGCCGCGCCCAGGATCGGGATCACGAGGTTCAGCAAAGGGATCGACAGGGGCAGGGCCATGAGCGTGCCGGCCATCCAGATCGTGCCGCGATGTTCCTTGCGCAGCACCTTGGCGTTGGCGCGGCCGACGCGGCGCATGGCGGCCAGCTGGAAATACTCCATACCCAGCAGATAGCCGTTCACGCCCCAGAAGATGAACGGTGTGGCCGGCGGAAAGAGCGCGTAAAGGATGAAGGCCAGCAGGTTGGCCGCGATGATGACGCCCAGGAAGTTCACGCTGTCCTTCAGGCCGTCGAAGAAGGGCACTGGCGGGACGGCTGGCAGGTTGGGATAGTGCCGGTCCTCGACCGCCTGTGCGACCGTGTCGAGGAAGAGCGAGGTGATGGCCGAGGCGACGGGCACCATCAGGAAGACCGACAGGATGAGCATGAGGAAGAAGCCGGACCAGCCGAGCAGGTCGTCGATCCAGTTCACCTCGCCGATAAGAGGTAGCGTTGTGCTGTCGCCGGTGGCCCACTGGATGAACATCAGGAAGGCGGCGGTAACGGCGACGAGCAGCAGAAACGAGAGCGCCACGCCCAGCCAGAAAACCTTGCGAAAACGCGGATCGCCCAGCTGACCGAGCGCCTTGAAGAAGGCTGTGAAGATCATTCGGTGACCCAGGTGGTGATACTGTCGATATCCGGGCGCGGGCGTTCGGGCGGGGCCGATGTTTCGGTGCCGAGAAAGACCAGGCCGGCGATGCTTTCGTTGTCGGCAAGCCCGAGGCCCTCGCTGATGAACTCCCGGTCATGGGTGGCCCAGCCCGTGAGCCAGTTGGCGCCCCAGCCCGAGGCCAGCGCGGCGTTCAAAAGCGCGAGGCAGGCCGCGCCGGCACTATAGGTCTGTTCGATGGCGGGGATCTTGTCGGACGGTTTGCGCACCTCGACCACGGCAACGGCAAGCTGGCCGTCCTCGTATTGCTTGGCGGCCTTGGCGATATCCTCTTCCGACTTGCCCAGGACAGCGCCGCGGTCGCGGACAAGCGTGGCAAGGCGTGGCATGGCGGCACGATCCAGCACGATGAAGCGCCACGGTTCCAGCTTGCCGTGATCAGGCGAGCGGGCGGCGGCTGTCAGGATCGGGCGAAGCTCTTGCGCCGTGGGCGCCGGGCCTGTCAGCGTTTTCGCCGGGCGCGAGCGGCGGGTGAGAAGGAAGTCCATCGCGGCGGGATTGGGAGCGGGCATGGCGGGCTTTCGTTGCGTCTTGGATGTTGTGGCATATGTCGGGCGGCGCGGTGCGGGCGTCAACCCTTTTGCCGCGAACGGTCAGGCCCCGAGAATGATGCGATTATTTCTTACCGCGCGACAGGCTATAAACCCCCTCGGGCAGGTTGAGGGCGGCGCCCAGATCCTGCAACTGGGTCATCGACAACGTCACCTTCTGTACTCGGTCGGTGCGCGGGTCGAGCTGTTCGATGGTCACGCATTCCTCGAAGGCGTTAATGGTCACGTCCTCCTGCAAGGGCGTGCTGCCCTCGTCGATCAGGGTGACAACGGTGGCGTCGAATTCGTGTTCTATCGAAAACATGCCGCCAGCCTAGCGTGTGCGGCGCAAAGCGCAATCGGCTTTGCGCCGCGCGTATGCGTGAGGGGGACTGGCCCTCGGCGCAAACCCTGCTAAAACTATGGCAAAGGGAGCAATTGCAGGTGAGACAGATGCGGTGGAAGGTTCTGATTTGTGCGGTTTTCCTGGCGGGTTGCGAGGTCACGACGACGGGCGGCGACGCGCCGCAGCCCCGGCCGACGGGCCAGCAGCAACAATCGGTCAAGGCGCCCTCGGGAACGCAGCTGTCGCGGTTCCGGCAGGTCGTGGCCCGGGTCGAGCCGGTGGCCGAGCGTGAATGCCGGGCGCGCGGCGGCAACGTGAACTGCGATTTCAACGTGGTGCTGGACGATCGTCCGGGCCGTCCGCCAAACGCGTTTCAGACGCTGGACCGCAACGGTCGGCCGATTCTGGCGTTTACCGCATCGCTGATCGCAGATGTGCGCAACGAGGACGAACTGGCCTTCATCTTCGCGCATGAGGCGTCGCACCATATCCGGCGGCACATACCGCGCCAACAGCAGAGTGCCGCGGCGGGGGCCATCCTGCTGGGCGGGTTGGCGACGCTGGCCGGGGCCGGGACGGGCGCCGTGGATGCGGCGACGAACGTGGGCGCCTCGGTGGGCGCGCGCAGCTATTCCAAGGAATTCGAGCTTGAGGCCGACGCGCTGGGGACCATCATCGCCAAGAAATCGGGCTATAACCCGCTCCGGGGCGCGGAATATTTCACGCGCATCCCGGACCCGGGCAATCGGTTTTTGGGCTCGCACCCGCCCAACGCGCAGCGAATCGACACGGTGCGCCGTGTGAATTCACAACTCTGACGGGGTGACATGCTGCAACTGACCGGCGTGATTTCCGACCGGGGGTCGAAATACGCCGTGTCGGGTGGCGCGGCGCGGGACCGCGCGGCTGTGGACGCCTTCCTGAAAGAGCTGAAACGGGACAAGAAATTTGCCAAGGCGACCCATAACACCTGGGCGATGCTGGATGCCGAAGGCACGGCGCTGAAATCCGATGACGGCGAGGCCGGGGCAGGCATGGTGATCGTGCGGATGCTGGAACGGGCCGACCTGCGGGAACACGTGATCGTGGTCACGCGCTGGTTCGGTGGCAAGCATCTGGGCGGCGACAGGTTTCGGCACGTGCAGGACTGCGTGACGACCTACATGGAGGCGCTGGAGCGCGCTTGATGCAGATCAAGGCGCGCCCGCTGATTGCACGACAAGCTTTGCCGTGGAAGTGCCCCCCTTGACCCGGCAATGAAGCCGTAAGGGTCGATGGCACTCACGCGACAGGAGAGCGCAATGCCGCAGACGAAAACGATCAAACGTCATACTGATCTTGTTGACCGTATGGCCAGTACGCTTGGCCTGGACCTGGAGGAAGAGGTTTATGCGGGGCAACTGGATCCTGAAACGCTGTGCGACGCGGTTCTGCGATGCACGGGCTGTGCGGATCCCGATGGCTGCGAAGCCTGGATGTCGGCACAGGCCAGCCCGGTGGACGCGACCCCGATCATGTGCCGCAACGGCGAGGTTTTTGCCGCATTGAAGGCGGGACTGCGGATCTGAGCCGTCGGGCTTGTGGCGCTACTCTAGAGTGGTGCTATGCTGGTTGCCATAGCGCCCGAGATGCCGAGAAAGCAGCAGGCGGTGGCTATTAGCACGCAGGCATGCCAGATCGCGTTGCTGAATTTCAGCGTGTCCCAGCAGTAGAATACCACCGCGCCGGAATAGATGATGCCGCCTGCGAAGATCAGTGTCAGGCTGTTGGCCGGAAGCGACGGCCAGAGCGGGACGATGATAATCAGGCCCAGCCAGCCCAACAGGACCTGAGGCAACCAGTGCGTGCTCATTTTTCCGCGTTCGGCCAGGAGTTTGCGCACTGCGCCCGAGAGTGCGAGGAACCACACCACCGTCAGCACGGTATAGGCGAAAGGTGTGTTCAGCAGCACGGCAAGCGGCGTGATCGTGCCCGCGATCTTGACGTAGATGGCGGCGTGGTCGATCCGGCGCAGAAGCGGACGGAAGGGCGTATGCGCGGCGAGGTGATAGGCGGCCGACGCGCTGAGCATCAGGATCATGGCAACCCCGTAGACGACGGCCGCCGTCATCGTCCCCACCGTCTGCTGACCCGCGTTGGCGGCGATCAGGAACGCGACCGCAACAAGTGCACTGCCAACCCCGAGCACGTGCACGGCGCCATCGGCGATCCGTTCTGCGCGTGTGTAACTGGGGTAGGACATGTCGCGGTCCTCCGGCCTGTGGGTGTCCTGTGGTTCCGTGTCGATCATGACACTGAAATGTCTCTATTATGTTTCAGTTTTAGGGGGTTTCGTTCAAAATTTATGTGACAAGACCGTAACCAAAATGGAAACAAGGGCCCGGCTGGGCCCTTGTTTGTCGTCTTTACAAGGGGTTAGCGGGTTTGGAGGCGCTCGAGATACACCACGGTGGCCGCCGCGACGATGCCGTAGATCACGTGCCCCACCAGCGCCACCCAGGTGATTCCGGTGAAATTCAGGAAAAACGGCAGGCCGGCGATGCTGGTGACGCCGCCGATGGCGAACACCCAGAGGCCGACGCCGTAAATGGCCGAGGCCGGAAGCCAGTGAAGGCCGGGCAGAACACGCTTCAGCGCCGGACGCGCGATGAAGAGCCAGCCGATGGGATAGGCCAGCAAACCGACGAAAAAGAGGTGCATCAGGTGGCCGTAAGGCGCGGCGTTAGGCAGGCCCAATGAGCCCAGCAGGCTGCGGGCAAGGCCCACGGGAGCGAGATTGGCAAAGCCGAGGATCGGCGAAAGCGCTTGGCCGAAAAGGTCGAAGGCGACGGTGCCGGCGGCACCGGACAGCAGGATGAGCAACGCCGTGTCGACGGAAACGGCGGGAAGTGCACGGGGGGTGTCGGTGGTCAGGGAGGTCATGGATCGGGGTCCTTGTCAGGCTGAGGTTGCATTGGTGCGGCCAAGCTGCGGCGGCACAAGATGACAATCAACTGACAGGCCCGTGAGCACACGGAGTGGTGTAAATTCTTGTGAATGTTGAAATATTTCAGAATTTCACGAGGGCGTCAGGCGACCCGTGAAACCTGTAACACTAGAGGCGTCGCCCCCAGAGATCGTATTCCCCGGCTTCGTCCACCTCGACCGTGACGATCTCGCCCACGTTCAGGCCTTCGGTGTTCTCGTCGATGAAGAGACAGCCGTCGATTTCCGGCGCGTCGGCCTTGGTGCGGCAGGTGGCGATGCCGTCCTCGTCGATATCATCGACGATCACCTCTTGCACGGATCCGACCTTGGCGGCCAGTTTATCCACAGAAATGGCCTGCGCCTTTTCCATGAAGCGATCCCAGCGGTCCTGCTTGACCTCTTCGGGCACATGGTCGGGTAGATCGTTGGAGCGGGCGCCCTCGACATTCTCGTACTTGAAGCAGCCGACGCGGTCGAGCTGTGCCTCGCCCAGCCAATCGAGCAGGGTTTGGAATTCGGCCTCGGTTTCGCCGGGATAACCGACGATGAAGGTCGAGCGCAGGGTCAGATCGGGGCAGATCGCGCGCCAGGCGGCGATTTCATCGAGGGTTTTCGCCCCGGCGGCGGGACGGGCCATGCGTTTCAGAACGTCCGGGTGGGCGTGCTGGAACGGAATGTCGAGATAGGGCAGCACGCCGTTGTCCGGGTCGGCCATGAGCGGGATGAGATCGCGCACATGGGGGTAGGGATAGACGTAATGCAGCCGGACCCACGCGCCGAGCTCTCCGAGTGCCTTGGACAGATCGACGATATGGCTGCGCAGATCGCCATCCTTCCACGGGTTCACGTCATACTTGCGGTCCAGTCCGTAAGCGCTTGTGTCCTGGGAGATAACCAGAAGCTCGCGCACGCCATTCTCGACCAGCTTTTCGGCCTCGCGCAGAATGGCGTGACCGGGGCGCGAGGCAAGGCGACCGCGCATGTCCGGGATGATGCAGAACTTGCACTTGTGGTTACAGCCCTCTGAAATCTTGAGGTAACTGTAGTGGCGGGGTGTCAGCTTGACGCCCGCCTCGGGCAGAAGGTCGATGAAAGGATCAGGAGCAGGAGGCACGGCGGTGTGCACTGCGTCGAGCACCTGTTCATATTGGTGCGGGCCGGTCACGGCCAAAACGCGGGGGTGGGTGCCGGTGATGTACTCGGGCTCGGCACCGAGGCAGCCCGTGACGATGACACGGCCATTCTCGGTAAGCGCCTCGCCGATGGCGTCCAGGCTTTCGGCCTTGGCGCTGTCGAGAAAGCCGCAGGTGTTCACGATCACCGCGTCGGCCCCGGAGTAGTCGGGCGAGATACCGTAGCCCTCGGCCCGCAGGCGCGTCAGTATGCGCTCGCTGTCCACCAGCGCCTTTGGACAGCCCAGCGACACCATGCCGATCACCGGCTGGCCCTTGCGGGGACTTTCGGTGACGCGGGCCTTCGCAAGATCGGGGCGCAGATCGGGTGGGTTGGTGCTCATTCGGCGCGATATAGTCCCCAAAGGCCACCCGATAAAGCGGAAAAGCTGTTGTTGGGCGCAAGGCCTGCGCCTAGTCTGAAAAGAAAACGGTGGAGAGCGGTATGCGGTGGCTCATTCGCATTTTCATGATCGTACTGGTGTCGGCGACGCTGGTCGTAGCGGCAGTGTTTTTCCTGCCCGGAGAGCGCGTTGCGGGCATCGCGGCGGACCAGTTGAGCCGCATGACGGGCCGCCAGGTGACGATGAGCGGCGAGACGACCATCAGCTTCTGGCCCATCCTAGGCGTCAGCACCGGCGCGGTCACGGTCGCCAATGCGGATTGGGCCGGGGAGGCGCCGATGTTCCGGGCCGACAGCCTGAAGATCGGGGTGGAGCCGCAAGCGCTGTTCGGAGGGGATATTCGGATTACCGGGCTGGAGGCCGTGGGCCCGCAGATCAACCTGCGCCGAGCCAAGGATGGGCGCGTCAACTGGGAGTTGAACGTGGAGGGCGTGGCACCGTCCGGCCAGGGGCAGGGCGGTGGAGAAGGCGGGGCACAGGCGCGGTCGAACCGCCTGTCGCTGACGCTGGACCGGGCGCTGATCGAGAATGCCTCGCTGGTTTTTGTCGACGAGGTGGACGGCACCACCGTGCGCCAGTCTGGCGTGGATTTCGATTTGCGCTGGCCGGATTACGAAGGGGCCGCGGATTTCGACCTGACTTTGCGGCCCGGCGGCGAGGTGGTGGAGATATCCGGCACGCTGGAGCGCGTGGGGCATTTCATCGACGGCGGCGTGTCGGACGTACAGGCGCGAATTTCGACCAAGGCGGGCACGGCCAGCTTTGCCGGGCGCGGGGGATCGGCGCCGGAGGCGGCGGGAAAGCTGACTGCGGATCTGAAGAGCACATCGGACTTCATGGCGTTGATCGGGCAGGGGCCGATGGACATCCCCGATGGGCTGGGCCGTGTTGCAACGCTGGAGACGGACCTGATCTTCAAGGACGACCGGCTGTTGCTACGCAACACGGTACTGGGGCTGGACGGTAACCGGTTTACCGGAGCGGCGGACGTGGATCTGGGCGAGGACAAACCGCGCCTTAACGTGCAGCTTAATGCAGGCGCTCTGGACCTGACTGGATTAAGCGCCGACGACGCCGGGGGCGAAGACGGCAATGGCAACACAGGCAGCGGCAACAGTGGTGGCGCGGCAAGTGGCGGATGGTCAAAAGCACCGATCAACGCGTCCGGGCTGGCGGCGGTGAATGGAGAGTTCGCGCTGGTCGCAGACAGCATCGACCTCGGTGATTTCAAGCTGGGCAAGGTGCGGACGCTTGCCACGCTCGATCGCTCGCGGCTGGTTTTTGGCCTGCGCGAGGTGCGCGCCTATGACGGGCTGATCACCGGGCAGTTCGTGATGAACAATCGCTCGGGTCTGTCGGTGGGCGGCGACATGATCGCCACGGGAGTCAACCTGAAGACATTTCTGGACGACGCGATGGATATCTCGCGCTTCGAGGCGAAGGCCGATGGTGAGGTGGATTTCCTCGGCGTCGGCGAAAGCGTGCACGCGATCATGAATTCGCTGAGGGGCGGCGGCGCGTTCAAGACCGGGCGCGGCGTGATCTCGGGCTTCGACCTCGACCGGCTGATGCGGTCGGGCAGCGGCACCGGGGGCACCACGGTGTTCGACACGCTTCATGCGACGTTCACGATGGATGAGGGCAACCTATTCAACGACGACCTGACGCTGAAACTGCCGCAGGCGAGTGCGGCGGGCGAAGGTCGCGTGGGGCTGGGCGCACGGGATATCGACTATCTGTTCACGCCACGACTGCTGGATGGCGGCAGCCGCGACGGGCTGGCCATTCCGGTGAAGATCCGGGGGCCGTGGGCCAACCCGAAGATCACGCCGGACCTGGAAGCGGCGATTGACCTGAACTTCGAGGAAGAGAAGAAGGAACTGGAGCGTCAGGCCCGCGACGAGATCGAACGCGAGGTCGAAAAGCAGCTTGGGATCGAGCGGCAGGAGGGCCAGTCGCTGGAGGATGCGGCGAAGGACGCGCTGGAAGACGAGCTGGAACGCGGCCTGCTGAAGCTGTTCGATTGACGATGCGGGAGCCGCAGCCTAGGAGCGGGTCATGACACTCAATTCCGTGACCGAAGACTTCATCGCTCACCTGCGCGGCGTGCTGCCCGAGGCGGCATTCCGCGAGGTGATGCCGTCCTACCTGGAAGAGCCGCGCGGGCGTTGGCAGGGGCAGGCGGGCGTACTGGTCGCCCCCGGCAGTACCGAGGAGGTCGCGGCCGTGGTGCGGGCCTGTGTGGACGCTGGTGTGCCGGTGGTGCCTTATGGCGGCGGCACGGGGCTCGTCGGTGGACAATTGTCGCCCGAGGGGCCTGCGCCGGTCCTGCTCAGCCTGGAGCGGATGCGCGCGGTGCGAGGGGTCTGGCCCGAGGAAAACGTGATGGTGGTCGAGGCGGGCGCCATCCTTCAGGATATCCATGCCGAGGCGGACGCGGTGGACCGGTTGTTTCCCTTGTCGCTGGCCGCCAAGGGAAGCGCGCGGATCGGCGGAAACCTGGCGACCAATGCGGGCGGTGTGAACGTGCTGCGCTATGGCAACGCGCGGGATCTTTGCCTGGGGCTGGAGGCGGTGCTGCCGGACGGGACGGTCTGGCACGGGCTGAAGCGGCTGAGGAAGGACAACACCGGCTATGACCTGCGCAACCTGCTGATCGGGTCCGAGGGTACGCTGGGCGTGATCACCGCCGCGGCGCTGAAGCTGTTCCCCAAGCCCGCCGGAGAAGGCACGGCGCTGATGGTGGTGGACAGCCCCGAGGCGGCGCTGCGCCTGTTGTCGATGGCGCGCGATCACATGGGCGAAGGGGTGTCGGCGTTCGAGTTGATGCACAGGGCAGGCTTGGATTTCCTGGCAGAGACCATGCCGGACATGCGTTTGCCCTTCGCCGAGCCGCCCGAGTGGTTCGTCCTGATCGATATCGGGCTGGCCAAGGGTCTTGATCCGGCAGAGGCGCTTGAGACACTTTTTGTCGAGGCGGCGGAGGCCGGACTGGTGAGCGACGGCATGATTGCCCAGTCCGAGGCGCAACGGCAGGAGTTCTGGGAGGTGCGGGAGACGATCCCGGAGGCGAACCGGCGCATCGGAGCGATCAGCAGCCATGACATTTCCTTGCCGCTGAGCGCGGTGCGGGGTTTTATTCAGAAATGCAACGCGAACCTGAAGAAGTTGGGACCGTTCCGGATCAACTGCTTCGGGCATCTGGGCGACGGAAACCTGCATTACAACGTTTTTCCGCCCAAGGGCGAGACGCGCGAGGCCTACACGGACCAGCGCGACGCCATCAAGCGGCTGGTGCATGATCTGGTGCACGAGATGGACGGTTCGGTGTCCGCCGAGCACGGGATCGGGCGGCTGAAGGTCAATGACCTGGAGCGCTATGGCGATCCGGCCAAGCTGGCGGCGATGCGGGCGATCAAGGCAGCGCTGGACCCCGGAGGCATCATGAATCCCGGCGCGATTCTAAAGGCTTCATCGGATCGACAGTGAGTATTTTTGGAACAGTGAAAGCCGGGCGGGCGCTTCTGCTTCACTGTTCTTCAAATACTCAAACGCCGCGGTTCGACAGGCGCTGCCGCGAGGGTCAGTGCGTCACGATGCAATTCTTCCCCGAGGAGGATGCAAGGACGACGAGATATCCTGCGCGCCGCAAGCGCTCTGCCAGGTCACTCGTCGAGGCTGCCGTGAATGGCGAACTGCTCGAGCCCGGCATCCTGCGCGGCGATGGCGCGGTAGGTTTCGCGTACGCCGGCCTCGGTGAGTTCACGCGCGACCGTCAGGAGCGTGTTGGGGTCGTGCTCGTCGCACATCTCGATCATCTGGGCGATCTCGTCAGCCGCCACCGGGCGCGCGGCGTCGATGTCGGGCGCGCCGTAGACCGAGACGAAATGCTGCGCCAGCGCGTCGGTCACGGCGGCGCGTTCGGGCTCTTCGATCTGCGTGACGGCTACGAAGGTCACGCGTCCGAAGGTTTCCAGCCCCAGCCAGCCGTTCGAGAACGCCTGGCGTTGCTTGCCGCTGAGGTCAGCCTCGGACCAGTTGGAAAACTCGAACCCGCCGGAGATGCACCATTCGCCGGTGCGGGCGGGCGAGGGATAGACGCGCGTGTCGCTCTCGTCGAAGTGGATGGCGCGGGCGAGTTTCATGTCTCAGTCTCCAGCACGGTGCTGAGCGGGATCAGGCGGGTCTCGCCCCCGGTCCGCAGCAGCATTCCGAAATTTTCGTCGACGCCCATGAAGGTTCCGGTCTGGCCGTCGATGGCGATGTCTTCGCCGATGCCGTGCGCGAGGCCGCGCCATTCGGCATGCAGGGTGCGGGGGCCGTCGTCTTCCCAGCGGGTGATCCAGACCAGCGTGTGGCGCGCCCAGCCTTCCAGCAACGCCACCGGATCCACGTCGGCGCAGCCTTCCTCATAGAGCGCGGTGCGGTCGGGGGCGTCGCCCGGCACGGGATCGGTCAGCATCAATGGCAATTCCAGCCCCACCACCAGCCAGCCGGGCATGGCGGCGGGATCGGTCGTGCCGGCCATGACGCGCAGGCGGCCGCAAGCGGCGCCGTTCACGCGTAGACCGCCCGCCCATTCCAGGTGGACGGCCACTTCGGGCGGTGCAATTGCGCCGAGCGCGTTCTGAAAACCGACGCCGCACGTGGGTAGCATGGCCATGGCCTGTTCCAGCGGCACCTCGGGTGCCATGATCAGCGCCGCGGCCAGCCGGTTGGCGCCGACGTTATGAACGATGGTCCCGGCATCGCAGCCAAGGGCCGCCATGGCGCAGGCTTTCTCGAACGGGTCGATACCTGCGTCCACGCCATGCCCCCGCATCAGCGGCGGGAAGGCCGGGTCTCGCGTCATGCCACGCCCTGTGCCACCAGCGCCCGCGCGATATCACGGAAGGCCTGCGACTGCGGTGCGTCGGGCTTGGACACCACGATGGGTGCGCCGCCATCAGAGGCCATGCGGATGTCGATATGCAAGGGCACCTCGGCCAGCAGGGGCACGCCCATTTTCTGCGCCTCGGCAGCGACGCCGCCATGGCCAAAGACGTGTTCCTCGTGGCCGCAGTTGGAGCAGATATGTGTCGACATGTTTTCGATCATGCCGAGGGTCGGCACCTTAAGCTGGTTGAACATGTCGATCCCTTTGCGCGCGTCCAGCAGGGCGACGTCCTGAGGGGTGGAGACGATGATCGCGCCGTCCACTTGTGCCTTTTGCGCCAGCGTCATCTGCACGTCGCCGGTGCCGGGCGGCAGGTCGACGATCAGCACGTCAAGCGCGCCCCATTGCACCTGCATCAGCATTTGTTGCAGGGCACCCATGAGCATCGGCCCGCGCCAGACCACGGCCTGATCTTCGTTCGTCATGAGGCCCAGCGACATCATGGTGACGCCATGATTGCGCATCGGCAGGATCGTCTTGCCATCGGGCGAGGCGGGCCGTCCGGAAACGCCCAGCATCCGGGGCTGCGAAGGGCCATAGACATCGGCATCCAGCAGGCCGACGCGGCGGCCCTCGGCGGCCAGCGCACAAGCGAGGTTGGCCGAAACGGTCGACTTGCCCACGCCGCCCTTGCCGGAAGCGATGGCGATGATGTGGTCGACGCCGGGGACGCGCTGCGGGCCTTGCGGCTCGGCAGGTTTGCTTTTCGTCTGGAGGTCCGGCGGCGCCTTGGCGGAGTGTGCGGTCAGCACGGCGGACACGTCCGTCACGCCCTCCACGCCGCGCACGGCCTCCTGCGCCTCGGCCAGCACAGGCTCGTAGGCCTTTGACTTCGCGGGGTCGATCTCGAGCACGAAGCGGACGGTGCCGTCCTCGACATTAAGGCCGCGGGTCACGCCCGCCGACACGATGTCGTCGCCCGAAACCGGGTCGTTCACGTTCTTCAGCGCGGCGAGCACGCTTTCCCTTGTTGCCGTCACGTTCACCCGCCCTTGATCGTGCCGGTGACCACGTGTTCGACATCGAGACCGTCCACGGTCAGCACGACCTTGGCCTCGAACGTCTTGCCCTCGGTGCCGTCGGCGTTGCGCATGGCGTCCTCGATCGCCTGCTGCGAGGTTACGCCGACCTGCTTGAGGAACTTGCGCATGGACATGTTGAAATCGTCGCTCATTTTACTCTCCTTTTTTCAAGAGTGTTGACGCGTGGCCCGCGTGCTTCCTAGGCTTGGGCCATGCGCGGTCAAATGTTAACCCTTATTGGCGTGATTGTGGTGGTCTGTCTCGGGATGTCCACCACTGAAGGGCGCACGGCGGAGAATTTTCGCCTTGGTGCGCCGCCACCGCTGACCGAAAGCGGGTTGCTGGATTACGTGTTGCCGCGGTTTTCGCTGAAGACAGGAATAAGGGTCGAGGTCGTTGACCTCAATGAGGGCGGCGATATCCTGCTGGCGCCAGATGCCGAGGGGCCGAGGGTGTTCGACGGGCCGCAAGCGAAGTGGCGGATGCAGATCAATACGCCCAGCCACGACGGTGCGGTCGCATTTGCAGACTGGCTGACCTCCGAGATCGGCCAACGGACGGTGACCAGCTATGAGGTCGATGCCACGGCGCCGTTCGGTCTGCCGAAAGCGGACAGGCAGGAGGTGGCCGAGGTCAGTTTCGACGGGGATGCGGGTCTTGGGCACGACCTGTCGGTGGCACATTGCGCCCGGTGCCACGCGGTGAGCGAGGCAACGCGGATGAATGCCATGGCCTCGACCCCCAGTTTCGCCGTGCTGCGGGCGATGGCGGACTGGGATCGGCGCTTCCAGACATTTTATATCCTGAACCCGCACCCGGCCTTTACCCAGGTCGAGGACGTGACCGAGCCGTTTCCGATCAACCGTCCGTCGCCGATCGCCCCCTTGGAGATCACCATAGACGATTTGCAGGCCATCCTGGCCTACGTGTCCGGTGTAGAGCCGGCCGACCTTGGGGCACCGATCGAGCATCAGTGATCCCGGCGTTTCGAGAAGTAGTCGTCGGTGGTGCGGACCTGCGGGCGTTCGCCGCCCGCGAAGGGGTTGTCTTTTGAGTGAAACTGCGCCTTTACCCGGCAGTCGTCGCACATCTGGATCAGCCGCGCCGCCGACTCGTTGCCGAACATGGAGTGTTTGCCAGCCAGTTTCTCGGTGATCCGGTCGATGGTGGATTTCACGCCGAAGGGCACGCCGCATTCGATGCATTGGGCCGGTTCTTCCTCGTTCAGCACGACCTGGCCCATGGCTTCGTCCGCGAGGTTAAGGCGCGGCTCGTAGCCGATGGCGTCCTCGGGGCAGATGTTGGCGCAAAGGCCGCATTGCAGGCAGGCGTCCTCCTGGAAACGCAGCTCGGGCTTGTCGGGGTTTTCGACGAGCGCCCCGGAAGGACAGAGCGAGACGCAGGAAAGGCAGAGCGTGCAAGCGTCGGTGTCGACCAGAACGGCGCCGTAAGGGGCGTCGTCGGGCAGGGGCAGAACCGTGTCGTCGCCATGCAGCGCCTTGGCGGCAAGGCGCGTGACCTGACGGCGGCTGCCCATCGGAAGGACGGGTTCGGTCACCGGAGCCGGGCGGGCCGAGTCGGTATAAAGCGAGTCGCAAAGCGCATCGGGCTCGGCCACGTCGAGCAGGGCAATGCGGTTATCGCCCGCGATGGCTCGGGCCAGGGGGATTTCCCGGTCGAGCGCGTCGCGTTCCGTGGTGGGCGACAGCAGGATCGTCACGTCTGTGAACCCAGAGGCGAGGGCCGCCAGCATCTCGGCATGGCCGAAGCCCGAGAGCGCGGGCACTTCCAGCGGGATGACGTCGGCGGGCAGGCCGCGGGAATAGCGGGCGGCGAGGCTGATCATCTGCTGGCCGTGGCTGTCGTCGCAGACCAGCAGGCGCGGGGCGGTGCCGCCGGCCTTGCGGAAGGTCGCGGCGAGGGTCTGGATGCGCCGGAAGAGCGTGGCGGGCGCGGGCGCATCGCAGGAAATGGCGCCGGAGGGGCAAAGCGCCGAGCAGGCGCCGCAGCCCGCGCAGACCATCGGATCGACGGTGACATGCTCGCCCGCGGGGGAAATCGCGCCGGTGGGGCAGACGTCGAGGCAGTTGGTGCACCCGACCTGCTGGGCGCGGGAATGGGCGCAAAGCAGTGGTTCGACCGCCACGTAGAGCGGTTTCTCGAAGGTGCCGATCAGCTGGCTGGCCTCGAGAATGGCGTCGGCCAGGGCCGAAATGCTGCCGGGATCGGGGCGCAGGTAGCCTTCGCGTTTTTGCGGTGCGGGAAAGAGGGGTGTACCGCCGGTCAGGTCGAGGATCACGTCGCATTCCGTGTGCGCGCCGTCCCGTGGGGCGGTCCATGTCAGGGCGCCACGGCCGGACGGGTCCACCTGTTGCAGCGCGTCGATCTGGACAGAGAAGCCGCCCAAAGCGCCTGTGGCGCGTTTCAGCTTGCCGCGAATGACGTCGTATTCCGTTGGGTCGGGGGCATCGGCGTCATCTGTCATAAGAACGGTGACGCCGAGAATATCCTTGAGTTTGTCGGCGGCGGCCAGGGCCGTGTCCGCGGGGCCTATGATCAGACACAAGCCCTCGGACATGACGTCGACGGATTTGCCCGAAGGCACGTCCAGCGTCGCCTCGGCCAGGAGGGCGGCCATTTTGGGTAGTTTGCTGGCGGGGTCATCGGACCACCCGGCCCGGTCGCGCAGGTCGGTGACCGGCGGCTCGGGCGTGTCCATCTCGGCGGCCAGTTCGGCGAAGAGGCGCTGTTCCTGGCGACAGCAGAGGATGGCGTCACCCGAGGCGATGGCCTGTGCGGTGGCGTCGGTCTGGGTGGTGCAGAGGCCGGAATGAACCGCGCTGCAGGTGAGGCCCGTGGCGGCTTCGAGCGCGTCCTTGTCAAGCTCTTGCGAGCCCGCACAATTACACAGAATCAGTTGCTTAGTCATGATTTGCCCCGGCTTTCACTGGCGGGCCGCGCCGTAGTTCGGCGCGACGAGCTGATGGATTGCAATGCAGTTCTCTCCTCATGAACCTGCACGGGCCTTAGGCCCCTTTTCCGACAAGCATGGTCAGGAATTGGGGGCATTTGGCCTGCGATTCTTCTGCCCTTCGCGACGCTGTTGCAAGCAGGAAACCTGAGCATTTTTCTCGTCCGGTCATTCTGTCCGTCACCCTTCCAAAATCGGTCTATGGCTACCCAAATTGTCCAGATTTGCGTTCCGTCCACAATTGCATGCTTTTTTTCTTTGAGGCGCCGGTGCAGTTGGCACAGGATGAGACCACGGGAGGATACCAGCCACACATGATCCATAATCCGGACATGTACGCCACTATGCCTTTGGGGATCGTCATGCGCCGCACGCCGGGCGTGACGCGCTGGGCTGCGTGGGCGTGGAAGGCCGTGGCGGTTCTGCCGGGGGCCGGCTCGGCCGCGTGGCGCGTGCTGCGCGAAGAAGGCGATGTCACCGAGTATCATGCCGCGACCATGACGCTGGAGCTGCACGGGGCGGAAACCGAAAGCTACCTGCACGGTCTGTCGGCGCAGGTGCCCTCGGTCTACGCGGTGTTCCGCAAGACCGGCTCGGGAGAGTGCCCGCTGGAGGCGGTGCTGGTCACGGCCTCGCCCTACGAGGCGCAGGATTACGAGGATAACGGCGAGGATATCGTCGAGAAGATCCCGATGCCCGAAGGGCTGATCGCCTGGGTGCGTGATTTCGCGCACGCCTACCACACCGAAGAGGAATTCAAGAAACGCCGCCGGGACCGGGTGAAGGTCGATGCGCATGTGGACGGGATCGGCGACCCACGGATCGTCCAGCAGCGTGACATCTACCGTTCGCCCACGCTGCGGCGGAAAGGGCGAATGCAATGAGCGCACGCGAGGATTTCTGGTCGCGCCGCAAGGCCCGAGTTGCGGCGGAGGATGCCGCCGAAGTCGAGGCGCGCGAAGAGGCGCAGCGGGCAGAAGCGCGCGCATCGCTTGAAGAGAAAAGCGATGCCGAGGTGCTGGAATTGCTTGGCCTGCCCGATCCCGACACGATGAACGGTGGCGATGATTTCAGCGCCTTCATGGCCGAGGCGGTACCGGACCGCATCCGCCGCTGGGCGCTGCGGCGGCTGTGGGGCACTAACCCGGCATTGGCCAACCTGGACGGGCTGTTGGATTACGGCGAGGACTTTACCGACAAGACGATGGTGATCGAGAACATGCAGACCGCCTATCAGGTGGGCAAGGGCATGCTGACCCATGTGCAGAAGCTGGCCCGAGAGGCCGAGGCGCTGAGCGCGTTGACCGATACCGAGACCGAGGCCGAGAATGAGGCCGGCACCGACGCTGTGGAACCGGATGTCGAAGAACAGGGCGAAGAGACGGACCCGCCCGAGTTGGCCGAGGCCGCGCCGGTCTACAGTTATGAGACCGCCACAGAAGAGGCGGACGCGTGGGCCGCCCCGCCGCGCCGCCGGATGCAGTTCACCTTCAATGACACGGCGGAGCCGAGCAAATGAGCAAGCAGGAGACGGTCATGACCACAGAGTCACGTGCCCAGATCGCGGAGGAGGACCGGCTGCGCGCCGATCTTTACGATTTCCTGGGCGTGTTGCTGGCGGCCCCGCCGTCCGAGGCCCTGCTGTCGCAAACGGCCAGTCTATCGGGCGACAATGAAACTGACCTTGGCGTTGCCGTCGCGGCGCTGTCGCGGATCGCCAAGCACACCAAGCCGCAGGCGGTGGAGCGCGAGTTCAACGCGCTTTTCATCGGTCTGGGGCGCGGCGAGCTTTTGCCCTATGCCAGTTACTACCTGACCGGGTTCCTGAACGAGAAGCCGCTGGCGAGCCTACGGCGGGACATGGCGGCGCGGGGCATGACCCGGGCGCAGAACGTCTATGAGCCCGAGGACAACATCGCGTCGTTGATGGAGATGATGGGCGGGCTGATCACCGGGCGGTTCGGCAAGCCGGCAAGCCTGAGTGATCAGAAGACGTTCTTTAACACGCATATCGGCCCATGGGCCGGTCACTTTTTCACGGATTTGGAGGCCGCGAAGAACTCGGTTCTCTATGCCTCGGTCGGCGCTGTCGGCCGGGTGTTCATGGAGATCGAGGCGGAAGGTTTCCGGATGAGCGCGGAGGGATCCGCATGAACCGGCAGGGCGACCTGTCAACACCAGAGAGGAGGACTCTCATGAGCGAGAAAACGCAAGGCAACAGCCGTCGCGATTTTCTGAAAATGGCCGCCGCAGGCGCGCCCGCGGTCGCGGTCGCAACGGCAGCCAGCACCGGCACTGCCGAAGCGGCGGAACCGGACCTGTCATCGGACAAGATGCAGGACACCGCGCACACGCGCGCATACTTCGATAGCGCCCGGTTCTGACGAACCGGACGTGATCACTTGACCTGCCGGCGACTGGTTGCGGGACGCCCGACTGTCGGTGGATAACCTTAGTACCCAGCAATCCCAATCGGGAACGCTCGGGAGGAGAGAGAAACATGCTTAGGAAAAAGACCAACGGGGTTGCGCGACGCCCCCAGCGGACAAGTATCCTGTCTGAGGTCGGGGGAAAGACCATCGACCGCCGCGCGTTCTTGCGCGGTTCTGGCCTGGCCATCGGTGGCCTGGCCGCGATCGGCGCAACGGGGGGCAGTGTCACCCGGGCCAACGCGCAATCGTCCGCAGCGGCGGCGGTTGAGACAGTCAAATCGGTTTGCACGCACTGCTCGGTCGGCTGCACGGTCGTGGCCGAGGTGAGCGACGGCGTCTGGGTGGGCCAGGAGCCCGGCTGGGACAGCCCGTTCAACCTGGGTGCCCACTGTGCAAAGGGCGCCTCGGTGCGTGAGCACGCCCATGGCGAGCGCCGCCTGAAATACCCGATGAAGAAAGAGGGTGGCGAGTGGAAGCGCATCAGCTGGGAACAGGCGATCAACGAGATCGGCGACGGCATGATGAATATCCGGGAAGAAAGCGGCCCGGACAGCGTCTACTGGCTGGGCTCTGCCAAGCATAACAACGAACAGGCCTACCTGTTCCGCAAGTTCGCCGCCTACTGGGGCACGAACAACGTGGATCACCAGGCCCGTATCTGTCACTCGACGACCGTGGCCGGTGTTGCCAACACCTGGGGCTATGGCGCGATGACCAACAGCTACAACGACATCCACAATTCCCAGGCGATCTTCATCATCGGCGGCAACCCGGCGGAGGCACACCCCGTCAGCCTGCTGCACGTGCTGAAGGCCAAGGAACAGAACAACGCGCCGCTGATCGTGTGCGACCCGCGCTTCACGCGCACGGCGGCGCATGCCGATGAGTACGTCCGGTTCCGTCCGGGCAGCGACGTGGCGCTGGTCTGGGGTATCCTGTGGCACATCTTCGAGAACGGGTGGGAAGACAAGGAATTCATCCGCACCCGCGTCTGGGGGATGGACCAGATCAGGGACGAAGTGTCCAAGTGGACGCCAGAGGAAGTGGAACGTGTGACCGGCACACCCGGCAGCCAGCTTGAGCGGGTTGCACGGACGCTGGCCAACAACCGCCCCGGCACCGTGATCTGGTGCATGGGTGGCACGCAGCACACCAACGGCAACAACAACACCCGCGCCTACTGCATCCTGCAACTGGCCCTTGGCAACATGGGCACGTCGGGCGGCGGCACCAACATCTTCCGCGGTCACGACAACGTTCAGGGCGCGACGGACCTTGGTGTTCTGAGCCATACGCTGCCGGGCTATTACGGCCTGTCGGCTGGCGCATGGGGCCACTGGGCCCGTGTCTGGGGTGAAGACCCCGAGTGGCTGGCCAGCCAGTTCGTCACGACCAAGACCAAGGACGGCAAGGACACGAGCCTGCAGAACCTGTCGGGCATCCCCGTCAGCCGCTGGATCGACGGCGTGCTGGAAGACCCCGAGAACATGGACAACCCCAACAAGGTGCGTGCCATGGTCCTGTGGGGCCACGCGCCGAACTCTCAGACTCGAATGACGGAAATGAAGACCGCGATGGAGCAGCTCGATATGCTGGTCGTGGTCGACCCGTATCCGACCGTTTCGGCCGTGCTGCATGACCGGACCGACGGTGTTTACCTGCTGCCGGCCTGTACGCAGTTCGAGACCTATGGCTCGGTCACCGCATCGAACCGCTCGATCCAGTGGCGGGAAAAGGTGGTCGATCCGCTCTTCGAGTCGAAAACCGACCACGAGATCATCGGCCTTTTCGCACAGAAGTTCGGCTTCCACGATCGGATGTTCCGCAATATCGGCATCGAAGATGACGGCGTGACGCCGAACATCGAGGACACGCTGCGCGAGATCAATCGCGGCATGTGGACGATCGGCTACACGGGGCAATCGCCCGAACGGCTGAAGATGCACATGGAGAACCAGCACACCTTCGACCGTACCACGTTGAAGGCGGTTGGCGGTCCGGCTGATGGCGACTATTACGGTCTGCCGTGGCCAAGCTGGGGCACACCGGAGATGAAGCACCCCGGTACGCCGAACCTCTATGACATGTCCAAGCCGGTGGCCGAGGGTGGTCTGACCTTCCGCGCGCGTTTCGGAGTGGAGCGGGACGGTGACAACCTGCTGGCCGAGGGCGTCTACAGCGTCGGCTCGGAAATCCAGGACGGGTATCCCGAGTTCACCTACCAGATGCTTGTCGACCTGGGTTGGGACAGTGACCTGACCGAGGAAGAGAAGCGCGTCATGGGCCGCGTGGCCGGCGTCGAGGGCATCGACGAGGACGCGTCGGTGGGCAACCAGGACGACGGCGAGGAAGCACAGAACGCGACCGAGGGCGACCAGACCGAGGAGGTGCAGGACACCGCCGAAGGTCAAAATCTGTCGCAGCCCAATGGCGAGCAGGGCTCTGACGAAGAGGTCGGTGAACAGGCGATGTCGCCGTTCCCGTCGGACTTCAACGAGAAGGTTTCGGCCGTCAACTGGAAGACCGACCTGTCGGGCGGTATCCAGCGGGTCGCGATCGCGCATGGCTGTGCGCCCTTTGGCAACGCCAAGGCCCGTGCCGTCGTGTGGACCTTCCCCGACCCGGTGCCGCTGCACCGCGAGCCGCTCTATACCTCGCGGCGCGATCTGGTCGAGGACTATCCGACCTACGAGGACCGGCATGCGTATCGCCTGCCGACGCTTTACGCCTCGATCCAGAAGAACGACTTTTCGAAGGACTTCCCGATTGTCCTGACATCCGGTCGTCTGGTCGAGTACGAAGGCGGCGGCGACGAGACGCGGTCGAACCCGTGGCTGGCCGAGCTGCAACAGGACATGTTCGTGGAAATCAACCCGCGTGACGCCAACAACCTTGGTGTGCGGGATGGCGAGCAGGTCTGGGTCGAAGGGCCCGAAGGCGGCAAGGTCAAGGTCATGGCCATGGTGACAAACCGGGTGGGCGAAGGCGTGGCCTTCATGCCGTTCCACTTTGGCGGTCACTTCCAGGGGGAGGACCAGCGGAGCAAGTATCCCGATGGCGCCGACCCCTATGTCCTGGGTGAATCCACCAACACCGCCCAGACATACGGCTACGACTCGGTAACCCAGATGCAGGAGACGAAGGCGACTCTCTGCAAGATCTCAGCAGCATAAGGAGAAGATGGAATGGCTAGAGCTAAATTCCTGTGTGACGCCGAACGCTGCATCGAGTGCAACGCCTGCGTGACCGCGTGTAAGAACGAGCATGAGGTGCCGTGGGGCATCAACCGGCGCCGCGTGGTGACCATCGAGGATGGCAACCCCGGTGAACGCTCGATCTCGGTGGCCTGCATGCATTGTTCCGATGCGCCGTGCATGGCGGTCTGTCCGGTAGACTGTTTCTACCAGAGCGAGGAAGGCGTCGTTCTTCACTCCAAGGACCTGTGTATCGGTTGCGGCTATTGCTTCTACGCGTGCCCGTTCGGCGCGCCGCAATTCCCGCAGGCCGGCAACTTCGGATCGCGCGGCAAGATGGACAAATGTACCTTCTGCGCCGGTGGTCCTGAAGAGAACAACAGCCAGGCCGAGTTCAACAAGTACGGACGCAACCGGATCGCGGAAGGCAAGCTGCCTATCTGCGCCGAGATGTGTTCGACCAAGGCGCTGCTGGCCGGCGACGGGGACGTGGTCGCGAATATCTATCGCGAGCGTGTCGTTTCACGTGGCTTCGGCTCGGGTGCCTGGGGTTGGGGCACGGCGTATGACCAGAAGGGCGGCTGATCGCCTTTCGACGTCACCTTGAGACCAAGCGAAAGAGGCGGGTGTGTCCCGCCTCTTTCAGCCCGTCCCGGAAGAGGGAATGCCGAGAGTATCTTGAGAAACGCACTTTGACCCGCGTGGCGGCACGCCGCAAAGTCCGTTTCCCAGAATATTCGCAATGCACCGCGTAGAGGTGAGGCCCGCGAAACCGGGCAGGGTAGAAAGGAAAAGACATGCACAAGCTGTTGCTGATTTGTCTTCTGAGCGTGACGATGCTGGCCGCTCCGGGCGTGCAGGCGCAGGAGGCAGGCGAGTTGACCGCGCCCGAGGCCACGCAGACCGACCGTTCGGCCACGGGCGGCGCGCAGACGTTGGAAGATATCCTGGCCCGGCAGCGGGGCGAAGAGGTGCCGGACCGCGCACGTGCGGGCGAAGACCCCGACAGCGCGGGTGCCATGGTAGGACAGCTGGGGTCGTTGGGCGGCGCCTCGGATTCCGACGTGTGGAGCGCGTTGCGCTACGGGACCGCTGACGTGACCGTGTCATCGGGAGGCGCGCCGTCCCGGGTTTTGATCCAGGACAATGGCATGTGGTGGCTGAATTTCCGCCAAGGGCCGCTGATCAAGTATGGCGGCTGGCTGCTCTTGGGGACGATCGCGCTCTTGGCGCTGTTCTTCCTGATCCGGGGCCGCATCCGCATCGACGGCGAAAAGACGGGGCGCACGGTCACGCGCTTCAAGTTTGTCGAGCGGTTCGCGCATTGGCTGATGGGCGGCTCTTTTATTCTTCTGGCGATCACTGGCCTGCTTGTGCTGATGGGGCGCAAGTTCATCATCCCGGCCTTCGGGCACGAGGCCTTCGCGACAGCCGCCGTGGCCTCGAAATGGATTCACAACAATGTCAGCTGGGCCTTCATGCTGGGCCTGATCCTGGCCTTCATCTTTTGGGTCGTCCATAACATCCCGAACAAGACCGACCTGAAATGGATCGCCGTGGGCGGCGGCATGTTCAAGAAAGGCGTCCACCCGCCAGCCAAGAAATTCAACGCCGGCCAGAAGCTTATCTTCTGGTCGGTGATGATCCTCGGCGCGTCGATATCGGTGTCGGGTCTGTCGCTGCTGTTCCCGTTCGAGTTGCCGATGTTTGCCAAGACATTCGTCATCCTGAATGACATGGGCCTGCCGCAGGCATTGGGCTTCGGCGCCCTTCCCGAGCAGTTGGCGCCCCATGAAGAGATGCAATACTCGCAATTGTGGCATGCCATCGTCAGTTTCGTGCTGATGGCCATCGTGATCGCGCATATCTATATCGGCTCGGTCGGGATGGAAGGCGCCTCGGACGCGATGGTCAGTGGCGAGGTCGAGGAACAGTGGGCGCGCGAGCACCACAGCCTGTGGCTCGACGAGGTGAAGCAGCGCGAGGACGAGCCGAAACCGGCCAACACCGCGACGACACCCGCCGAATAGATGCGCAGCCTGGTGCTGGCATGTGCGGGCCTGCTCGCCGTCGGTGCGCCGGCGGCGGCGCAGGAGTTTACCACGCTGAAAGGGCATGGCGGGCCGGTCATGGGGATTGACGTGAGTCCCGAGACTGGTCAGGTCGCCACGGCCAGCTTCGACAATTCCGTGGGCCTGTGGAAGGGCCGCGCGCCGCGCTGGCTGGAAGGGCATGACGCAGCGGTGATTACGGTGCGGTTCCTCGATGAACATACGGCAGCCTCGGGCGGCGACGATTTCGACGTGATCCTGTGGTCGTTGCCGGACGGCGCGGCGACGCGGCTGGAAGGCCACGAGGGCAAGGTCGCCGAGATCGCGCTGTCGCCGGATGGCGAAACGCTTGCGACGGCCAGTTGGGACGGTTCGATCGGGCTGTGGTCCCGCGACCGAGGTGCGGCGCGGTTCCTCAAGGGGCACAATGCGTCGGTCAGTGACGTGACGTTCAGCAAGGACGGCACACGGCTTTATTCCGCTTCCGCAGACGGGACGATCCGCGTGTGGCAGGTAGAAGAACCGGACGGAGCGCCACGTGTGGTGGTGAATGCGGGCTTCGGGGTGAACCGGCTTGTCCTTGACCCGGACGACCAATGGCTGGCGTACGGCGCGGTCGATGGCGTGACGCGGGTCGTGGACCCGATGTCGGGTGAGACGATCCGGGATTTCTCGCTCGATCGGCGGCCGATCCTTTCGATGGCCTATCACGCGGCCAGCGGGCAGTTGGCCGTGGGCGACGGGCACGGGTTCATCATGATGATCGACACCGAGGGCTGGCAAATCGTGCGGGATTTCCGCGCCATGCGGCAGGGACCGGTCTGGGCACTGGATTTCTCGCCCGATGGCACGATGATATACGCGGGCGGGATCGAGGACGTGGCCTTTGGATGGCCCGTGGCGGACCTTGACGCGTTCGATCCGGCGGGCAGCACGCAGCGCAGCTTCCTGCGCGACCCCGAGGCGATGTCGAATGGAGAGCGGCAGTTCATGCGCAAATGCTCGATTTGTCACGCGCTGACCCCGCCGCCGTCTCGCAAGGCGGGGCCGTCGCTGCATGGTCTCTTCGGACGACAGGCAGGCAAGGTGCCGGACTACCCTTATTCGGAGATCCTGGACGGGTCTGATATCGTCTGGACCGACGAGACCATAGATGCGCTTTTCGACATCGGCCCGGATCACTATATTCCGGGATCCAAGATGCCGATGCAGCGCATCACCGCCAAGCAGGACCGGCAGGACCTGATCGATTACCTGCGCGAGGCCACGAAGCCGTGAACTGCGCATTGAAAGGGAGAACGGAGAAATGAAAGCGATGCTTTCCGCGTTTGCCGCCACGGCCATCATCGCCGTGGTCGCGTGGTACGGGCTGCACGAGGCGGGATTCTCTGCCGGTGAGCGCAATTCCGGGGAGTCGGTGCGGCTGGGAGACGAGTAAGGCATGTCGAAGCCCGTCGCCGCGCCAGCGCCCGGAGACCCGTCCGAAAAGGCGCGGGACGATTACGGCGAGAACCTGCAATTCGCCTCGGTTCTGGTGATCGACGACGAGCCG
Organism: Roseovarius sp. SK2; assembly: GCF_028807495.1. Lineage (NCBI taxonomy): Bacteria > Pseudomonadati > Pseudomonadota > Alphaproteobacteria > Rhodobacterales > Roseobacteraceae > Roseovarius > Roseovarius sp. SK2. Next base: position 311,281 of record NZ_JARAMK010000002.1, on the reverse strand, counting down.
GGGATGCGAAACTTCCTGACCAAGATCCTTGAGCCGCGGGTCAAGCGGGTCGAGCAGGCGCGGTCGGCCGAACAGGCGGCGGAGATCCTTGACCTTGCGCATTTCGATCTGGTGATCCTGGACAACGTCATGCCGGGCAAGACCGGGTTGGACTGGCTGTCAGAGCAGCGACGCGTGGGGCTGTTCGCCGACACGATCATGATTACGGCCTATGCCGATCTGGACACGGCGATACGGGCGTTGCGGACGGGCGTGGCGGATTTCGTCCTGAAGCCGTTTCGCGCCAACCAGATCCTGAACGCGGTCGCCCGCGCGCTGGACCGCAAGTACCTGCGGCGCGAGAACTTTCTGCTGAAGCACGAGTTGAGCGAGGGCGGGCAGGCGGTGCGCGGGCGTCTGTTGGGCAATTCGCCGGCGATCCAGCAGGTTCGCGAAGTCCTGGCCAAACTGGCGCCGACTCCGGCCTCGGTCCTGTTCACCGGGGCCAGCGGCACGGGCAAGGAGATCGCCGCGCGGACGCTGCACGCCATGTCGGACCGCGCCAGCGAGCCCTTCGTCGCGGTCAATTGTGCCGCGGTGTCGCCCGACCATATCGCGGAGGAGCTCTTTGGCGTCGTCGAGGGACGCGACCGCACGCGCGACGGGCTGTTCCTGCATGCCGATGGCGGTACACTGTTCTTGGACGAGGTGGCGCAGCTGCCGGAACAGGTGCAGGCAGGTCTGTTGCGGGTATTGGAGGATCGTAAGATCCGACCCTTGGGGGCCGAGCGCGAGATCCCTCTGAACCTGCGGTTTTTCTTTGCCACCAACGCCGATTTGCAAGCCGAGGTCGATGCGGGCCGGTTCCGTGCGGACCTGTATCACCGCATCAACGTCGTGAACGTGGACATGCCGCCGCTGGCCGACCGCAGCGAGGATATCGTGGAACTGGCCGCGTTGTTCATGAGCGAGTTTTCCCGCGCGCTCGCGTTGCCCACGCTGGATCTGAACGAGGAAATCCTGCTGAAGCTGAGCCGCTACGACTGGCCCGGCAACGTGCGCGAGCTGCGCAACCTTGTCGAGCGGTCGGTGATCCTTGGCCAGTTCCCGGAAGAGTTCGCGGGCCATGGCACGGTGACCGGGCAGGAGGCGATCGAGACCTTGGCGCTGGTGGAGCAGCGGCACATCATGAGCGTGCTGGACGCCTGCGACGGCAACCGGGCCGAGGCGGCGCGGCGTCTGGGTGTCAGCCGCAAGACGGTGGACCGGAAATGCGCCGCGTGGGATATTTGACCGGGCTGGGCGCAGTGCCGGTTACGACTCGTCAGGATCGTCGGGCAGCCAGACGGTGAATTCCGCACCGCCCGCATCGCGGTTGCGCACGGTGATAAGCCCGCCGGACTGGCGTATCAGGGTCTGGCTGACCGAAAGACCAAGGCCGGTGCCTTCGCCCGGCTTGGTGGTGTAGAACGGGTCGAACACGGTGTTCAGACGCTCGTTCGCGATGCCGGGCCCGGTATCGGCCACCACGAGCGCAGTGCCGGACCGTCCGTCGCGCGCCTCGGCGCGGATCGACAGCGACAGCTCGCCTGGGCCGTCCATCGCCTGTACCGCGTTGACGACAAGGTTGATGATGACCTGCTGCAACTCTCCGGGATTGATGCGGACCGGAGGGGCGTCTTCGGCGCGATGGGTGGTGACGGTGACATTGCGACGCGAAATGACGTGATCGACCAGCACAAGGCAGTCGTCCAGTACGGCGGCGACATCGACATGCTCGGAGAAGGCGTTGAACTCGCTGGGGCGGGCGAATTGAAGCAGCTTGCCGACGATGGCGTTGATCCGGGCGATCTGGCGGTCGATCAGGTTTAGTTCTGTCATCAGCGGAGTGGCATCGTCGCCCAGTGTTTCGCGGATGACGTCGATATTGCCCTGGATGACCGCGACCGGGTTGTTGATCTCGTGCGCGACGCCGGCCGTGATCTCGCCGATTGAGGCCAGTTTCTCGCTCATCACGAGTTGCTGGTAGGTGGTTTCCAGCTTTTCGTTGGCGGCGCGCAGCTCGGCTGTACGGTCCTCGACCCGCGTGTTCAGTTCGTCCGCCCAGGAGCGCAGGGCGCGGTCGCGTTCCTGCACCTGGTCGAGCAATTCGTCGAGATGCGCCGCCACCTGGCCGATTTCGTCGCGCGAGGACACCGGCCCGATGCGCGCGTCGAGCTGGCCGCCCTCGACGCGTTTCATGGTGTGGTTCATGCGTTCGAGCGGCGAAAAGATGCCCCCGGCCATACGCAGGAACAACGGGATGGTCAGCAACAGAACACCGACGAAGGCCGAGAAAACAAGGATGAAGGCGCTGCGCTTTTCCGCGACGAAGGGTGCTTCGAGAAAGCCCACGTAGAGCATACCGACGCGGCGCGAAAAGCTGTCGGTCAGGGGCAGGTAGCCGGAGATGTACCAATCGTTAACTACGAAGGCGCGGTCGAGCCACGTGCGGCCTTCGCCAAGCACCCGGTTGCGCACCACCGCCGAGACGCGGGTGCCAAGCGCACGCTCGCCTTCGAAGAGGCGCACGTTGGTCGAGACGCGCACGTCTTCGAGAAACAGGGTTGCGGTGCCCTGGCGCTCGACATCGGCGGCATCGTCGGACTGGTAGACGAGGGCGTTGATCGTGTCGATGAAATCGAGGTTGCGGTTGAGCAGGATGCCCCCGACCAGAACACCCGAGTCGCCAGCCGCGCGCAGGTCGGTCGCGGTGTGCACGACCATGCCGCGGTCCTCGGCGATGCGGTCGGTGGGCACCGCGGCCTCGGTCGGGATGAGGGGCAGGCGCGCGCGCGCGGCCAGGGCAGGGTCTATTCCGGCAAGCCGGTCGCCTGACAGGATGTCGATCTCGGTCGCGCTGCCGCCTTTCAGGGCGGTGGCGATGACCGGCCAGGTTTCGGCGGCGGCTTGGGCAGAGGGCTCCGGCAGGTAATAAAGGAAATCCAAGCCCAGCGCCCCGCGCTCGGTGTCGAGAAAACCGGCCATGCCGGAGCCGGGGCCGGCAATGGCCTCGCGGAACCGGGTCGACCGGGCCAGGGCGGCAACGTCGCCGCCCGTGGTTGCGAGGATCTGGTCGAGGTATTGCTCGGCGATGCGCAGATCGCTTTCGACATTGGCGATGAGAAGGTTGTCGTAGTTGGCGGCCCAGCGACTGACCGCAAACCACAACAGCAGCGGCAGCAGGACCACCAGCGGCAAAAGTGCCAGGATCAGAAGGCGCAGACGGACCGATGTCATGCCGGGGCGGGCCCTTTGTCGTTGTGCCCGGACTTTAGGCGATGGGGCGAAGGGCGTCCATTCCGGCAGCGCAGATCATTTGCTTACGGTTTTGACGAGGCCGATCGTTTCCTTCGGGTCGCTCCAGTCGGATTGTAACCGCAAGCTCAAAGCCGAGCGGCGCACGCAATCCAATCTGTGACGGCGGGGCACATCTTTTGTCGAAAAAGATTTGCCAAAAGCTTTGACAAAGCTTTTGGGGCACCCCGAAAGGACCGGAGCGGGTAGGAACACGGGAAGCGGTTGCGATGTTTCCCCTAGCAACCCCCGAAGCGTTAACCTAAGTTTCGGGGTAGAAATGCGACATCGGGCGCGGGAGTCGGCACGGCATGACGCGACTTATCATGCTGGTATTCTTGATTGTTGCCGCGGTTGCACTGGCCGCGGTAGCGACGTCTGCTGTGGCGCGCGCGGCGCGTGATGCCGGCGCAGCCGGGCGTGACATCGCGGTCACCACGAGGGGAACAAGCATGCAGAAAATCGCCTACGTGGCCCTGTTCATCGTGATGCTGGGCGTCACCAGCGGTCTCTTGGGAGGGTTGTGACGCGCATGGCACGGAAGTTCGGCGGAAAATACAGCCCCGATGGCGGTGGCTCCGAGGTGGCGAAGCCGCGGAATACGTCGTCCTACCGTGGCGCGACGGTCGAACCAGCGGGCGCGCGGGCGAACCTGATGTTCGTGCCTGCCGCGGTGGTCCTGTTTGCCTCGCTGACGTCGGGCGCGACCGGGCTGGCGCTTGGAGTGGTCTCCGCGGCAGTGCTGGCCCTGTCGGCGTGGCTGTTGCGCGACGGACTGAAGGCGGAGGCAGCCTATAATACACGCAAGGTGGCGCGACGGCCGGGCATCCCGCGCAAACTCTTCTCGTCGGTGCTGGCAGGGCTGGGGATTGCCGTGGCCGCCTACAAGGTCGAACCGGGGGTGGTGGCGCCGGTGATCTTCGGCGTGGTGACGGCGGCGCTGCATGTCTTTTCCTTCGGGCTTGACCCGATGAAGGACAAGGGCATGGAGGGCGTCGACAGGCTGCAGACCGACCGCGTGGCGCGGGTGGTCGACCAGGCCGAGACCTACCTGAGCGCGATGTCCGACGCGATCCGCCGCGCCGGGGACCGCACGGCGGAAGCCCGGCTGGAGCGTTTCCAGGTCAGCGTGCGCGACATGCTGCGCACCGTCGAGGACGATCCGCGTGATCTGACGGCGACTCGTCGGTACCTTGGCGTCTACCTGATGGGCGCACGTGACGCGACGGTGAAGTTCGCCGATATCCAATCGCGGGCGCCCGACCCGAAGGCGAAGGCGGACTACCTTGACCTGCTGGGCGACCTGGAGGCCAATTTCGAGGCCAAGACAAAGACGCTTCTGGCCGACAACAACAGTGATCTCGAGATCGAGATCGAGGTTCTGCGCGACCGGCTGGCGCGGGAGGGCCTCAGATACGACACGACCCAGGAATTTCAGGAAGGACATTGATCATGTCAGAAGACGTACGCACGAAGGCCGAGGCCGCCCTCGCGGAGGTGGAAGAAGTGAACCGCGTGGTGCTGCCCGAGCCGAAAGAAGCCGGGGCGGTGGTTGCCATGGCGGAAGCCGATCCTGCGGTGGGTGCCGAGATCCGGCAGCGGATGGACGAGATCGACATGGCCGACACCAACTCGATCGTGTCGTTCGGGTCGGCCGCGCAGGCGGAATTGCAGGAAATTTCGCAATCCATGCTGCAAGGCGTGCGCAACAAGGACGTGGGCCCGGCGGGCGACAGCCTGCGCGGCATCGTTACCACGATCCGGGGCTTTTCGGTCAGCGAGCTTGACGTGCGGCGCGAGCGATCGTGGTGGGAAAAGCTGATCGGTCGAGCCGCGCCCTTTGCCAAGTTCACCGCGCGTTTCGAGGACGTTCAGGGCCAGATCGACAAGATCACCGATGACCTGCTGAAGCACGAGCATATCCTGCTGAAGGACATCAAGTCGCTCGACCTGCTGTACGAGAAAACGTTGCAGTTCTACGACGAGTTGGCGCTTTACATCGCGGCGGGCGAGGAAAAGCTGAAGGAATTGGACGAGACCGACATCCCGGCCAAGGAGGCCGAGGTCAATGCCGCGCCCGAGGACGACCAGGTAATGAAGGCGCAGGAATTGCGCGACCTGCGCGCCGCGCGCGACGACCTGGAACGCCGGGTGCATGACCTGAAGCTGACGCGGCAGGTGACAATGCAGTCGCTGCCGTCGATCCGGCTGGTGCAGGAGAATGACAAGAGCCTTGTGACCAAGATCAACAGCACCCTGGTCAACACCGTGCCGCTGTGGGAGACGCAGCTGGCGCAGGCGGTCACCATCCAGCGCAGCGCCGAGGCCGCGGCGGCCGTGCACGAGGCCAACGACCTGACGAACGAGCTGTTGACCGCGAACGCCAAGAACCTGCGCGACGCCAACAAGACGATCCGCGAAGAGATGGAGCGGGGCGTCTTCGACATCGAGGCCGTCAAGCAGGCCAATGCTGACCTGATCGGCACGATCGAGGAAAGCCTGCAAATCGCCGACGAAGGAAAGGCGCGCCGGGCCAAGGCCGAGCAGGATCTGCAATCTATGGAAAAGGAACTGCGCGACACGCTGGCCGCGGCCAAGTCGCGCCGCGATGGTGTGGGCGAGAATACCGGAGGCTCGGTGCCGGCATGATCGGTTGGTGGTGGCTTGCGTAACTTGTACAGATATTTTCCCGGTGTCCTTGCGCTGGCCGGTGCACTTGCGCTGGCCGGGTGTGACGATGTCGTGTCCGAGGACCCACCGACCAATCCGCAGGCGCGGCCGAACGCGATGGTGCGTGCGCCGCAGCCCAGCAGCCCGTCGGAGGCCAGCCAGGACCTTGCACGGTATTACAAGCGGCTTGAGAACGACCTTGTCATCCAGGGGCTGATGCGGCGGGATGGCGGCGGTGTCGACACGCCGTTCACCGACAACGATCTTCTGCGAAATTTCGTTCGGATCGGTTTTTTCGAGGAATACCAGCGCGACAAGGGTTTGCTGCCGTCCCAAAGCGGGCCGGTGGCGATCAAGAAATGGACCGGGCCCGTGCGGATCGGGGTCGAGTTCGGGCGTAATGTGCCTGCCGATGTGAAGGCCAGCGAACGCGCCCGGGTGGCCGCCTATGCCAGCCGTCTTGCGCGGGTCACTGGCCATCCGATCACGGTCAGCAATGCCTCGCCCAACTTCGTCGTGCTTTTCATGAGCAATGATGACAGGGCGCAGTCGAGGGCGCGCGCGCTGGAGGTGATCCCGGCGATTGCCAAGTCGAACCTGGCGATCGTCACTAACCTGCCGCGGTCCACCCAGTGTTTCGTGATCTCCGCCGGGGTTCGAAGCGAGAACGATCTTGGCGTTGCATTGGCCTATATCCGGTCGGAGCTGACGGACCTGCAACGGCTGGCATGTATCCACGAGGAAATTGCGCAAGGTCTGGGCCTGACCAATGACAGTCCCCGGGCGCGGCCCTCGATCTTTAACGACGACGAGGAATTCGCGCTGTTGACGACCCATGACGAGATGCTGCTGGAGGCGCTCTACAATCCTGCGCTGAAGCCCGGCATGGGGCTGGAGGAGGCGCGACCCATCCTGCGGCGTCTGTTCGAGAAGGGTGCGTCGTGAGGGGCGTGACGACGAGAGATGTGGCGCCTCCGCCACTTGGGTTTATGATACACGCAGATGTCCGCTTGCCGGACGGGAACTAGCGCACGGAGATTACCATGGGCATTTTCGATTTTCTTTCAGGCGAATTTATCGACGTCATCCATTGGGTCGACGATACCCGCGACACGATGGTCTGGCGGTTCGAGCGGCACGGCCACGAGATCAAGTACGGCGCCAAGCTGACCGTGCGCGAGGGGCAGGCGGCGGTATTCGTGCACGAGGGGCAACTGGCGGATGTGTTCACGCCGGGTCTCTATATGCTCGAGACGAACAACATGCCGATCATGACGACGCTGCAGCACTGGGATCACGGCTTTCAGAGCCCGTTCAAGTCCGAGATCTATTTCGTCAACACGACGCGGTTCACGGATCTCAAGTGGGGCACGAAGAACCCGATCATGCTGCGCGATCCGGAATTCGGGCCGACCCGCATCCGCGCTTTTGGAACCTACAGCACGCGCGTCACGGACCCGGCGAAGTTCCTGACGGAGATCGTGGGCACCGATGGCGAATTCACGATGGACGAGATCAGTTATCAGGTCCGCAACATCATCGTGCAGAGCTTCAGCCGGATCATCGCGGGGTCTGGTATTCCGGTACTCGACATGGCGGCCAACACTGCCGATCTGGGCAAGCTGGTCGCCGCCGAGATTTCCGCCGTGGTGGCGGACTACGGGCTGACCATTCCGGAATTCTATATCGAGAACATCTCGCTGCCGCCCGCGGTGGAAGAGGCGCTGGACAAGCGCACGTCCATGGGCCTGGCCGGAGATTTGGGAAAGTTCACCCAGTATTCGGCGGCCGAGGCAATGACGGCGGCGGCCAAGAACCCCGGCGGCGCCGGGGGTGGCATGGGTGCCGGGATCGGGGCCGGTCTGGGCATGGCGATGGCGGGTCAAATGGCCGGGCAGGGTGGCCCTTGGGGGCCAAGCGCTCATCAGCCGTCACAGTCTGCCTCGCCCGCGCCGCCCCCGCCGCCGGTCGAGCATGTCTGGCACATCGCGGAAAACGGCCAGACCCACGGACCCTATTCCAAGGCGGCTTTGGGCCGGATGGCGAGCGACGGCAAGCTGACGCGGGACAGCCATGTCTGGACCGCCGGGCAGGACGGATGGCTGAAAGCCGGTGACGTGCAGGAACTGGCACAGCTCTTCACCATCCTACCGCCGCCGCCGCCCGGGGCGTGAGGGCGTTCAAGGCACGGCGGCTGGCGACGCAGATTCTGCATTGGACGACCGGCGTGCTTTTGTACCTTTTATTGTCCGTCGATGACCGGATCTTCGGCGTGTTAGGCTGGACCTTCGTGGTCTCGGGCGGAGCGCTATGCCTGCTTTGGCTTTGCTTCGGTCTGCTGAACAAGGGGCCGGGCCCGGCGCTGGACGGTGTTTTGCGCACCGTGCATCCGTGGCTAAGCCGGGGCATGTACGTTCTATTGGCTTGGGCCGTGATGGCGCTGGCTGCCGGAGCGGTGGAGCGGCCCTTGCCGGGGCCGGAGGTGCGGACCGCCTTGCTGGTGCTGGGGGCGGCGGCGCTCTTTCACGCGATATTCCATCTTTGGCGTCACACGGCCTTGCGGGACGGCGCGCTGCGCCGCATCATCCCGGCCAAATTCCACAAGTACCTGTAGGCATATGCTCGATTCCCCGACCGTTGAACAAGAACACCGCTTTCCCTGTGACCAGTGCGGCGCCGATTTCAGGTTTGATCCGCAGGCGGGCAAGCTGATCTGTGATCACTGCGGCAACGAGGCAGAGATGGAGCAGGCAGGCCCCTGGGCCGCGCCGCTGAAAGAGCTGGATTTCGGCGCGGCGATCAAGGGTGAACTGGACGCGTCGGAGATCGAGGAGACCCGCGTCGTGACCTGTCCCAACTGCGCCGCGCAGGTGGATTTCGACGCGACGGTACATGCCGCCGAGTGCCCGTTCTGCTCAACACCAGTGGTCACGGACACCGGCACGCATCGGCATATCAAGCCGCGCGGCGTCTTGCCGTTCAGGGTGGATGAGCCGGCGGCGCGGGGCGCCATGACCGAGTGGCTGGGCCGATTGTGGTTCGCACCCAACGGGTTGCAGGACTATGCGCGAAAGGGGCGCAGAATGCAGGGCATCTATGTGCCCTATTGGACCTATGATGCCGACACGAAGTCCAGCTATACCGGCGAGCGCGGCACGGTCTATTACGAGACCAAGACGGTCATGCGCGACGGCAAGCGCGAGCAGGTGCAGGTGGCCAAGGTCCGATGGACGCCTGTGCGGGGCCGGGTGGCGCGGTTCTTCGACGATGTGCTGGTGCTGGCCTCGAAAACTTTGCCGAAACGCTACACCGACGCGCTGGAGCCTTGGGAGTTGGGCGAATTGCAGCCCTACAGCCCGGAGTTCCTGGCCGGGTTTCGCGCGGAGGGATATCAGGTGACGCTGGAGGACGGGTTCGTGCAGGCGCGGCAGATCATGGATGCCCGGATTGCGCGAGACGTTCGGTTCGACATCGGTGGTGATCGGCAGCGCATTCATTCGATCGACACGGCGGTCAGCGATGTGACTTTCAAGCACGTCCTGCTGCCCGTCTGGCTGGCGGCCTACAAGTACAGGGGCGAAACCTATCGCTTTGTCGTCAACGGTCGCAACGGCAAGGTGCAGGGCGAGCGGCCCTATTCGGCGATCAAGATCGCGATTGCCGTGGTGATCGGGGTCATCGTGGCGGCAGCGGTGGGTTACGGCGTGGCGATGAGCCAATGAGTGCGGACGGCGACGCCCTGAAGCGGCTGGTGCAGGCCCGCTATTCGTGCCGCGCCTTCAGGCCCGAGCCGGTGGCGGACGCGGTGATCGAGCGGATCGTCGACACGGCGCGACACACCGCGAGTTGGAACAACACGCAGCCTTGGGAACTCCTGGTGACGCGGGGCACGGAGACGGAGGCGTTCCGGCAGGCCTTGCTGAGCGAGGTGCAGACGGGAAAGCCGGGGCCCGATATGGACTGGCCAGAAAGCTATCCCGGCGAACTGGGCGAGCGGCGGCGGACCTGTGGCTATGCGCTTTACAACGCGGTCGGCATCGCGCGGGAGGATCGCGAGGCCCGGGCTCGGCAATCGATGCGGAATTTCGAGATGTTCGACGCGCCGCACGTGGCCATCCTGCATATTCCGCAAGTTTTAGGCCCCTATGGCGCGCTGGATGCGGGCGGGTTCCTGACCGCTTTCATGCTGGCGGCAACGGCGGAAGGGCTGGGAACCATCGCACAGGCGGCGGTCGCGGCCTATCCGGACGTAGTCAGGCGGCACTTCGGCCTGCCAGAAGACCATGCCATTCTGTGCGCGATTTCCTTCGGCTATGCCGACGAGACGCAGCCGGTGAACCAGTACCGCACCGAGCGCGAAGACGTCGGTGCGATCCTGACATTCAGAGGCTGAGGCCGGACCTTCAGGCGGCGTCGGCCGTGCTCTTTGCGTCGGCCCACTCCCACGGGCGGGTAAATTCGCCCAGGCAATGCGAGATCGCCGCCTCGTCCGCCTCGCCGGTCTTCGACAGGCGGGCCACGAGGCCGCGTTTCTTGTCGTCGATCACCTCGGTCACCTCGGCGTTGATGCCAGCCTCTGCGAGCGCCGCGTTATAGACCCGGGTGATGGCCCGCTTGCGCAGGTCGGGCTTGAACACCTTGCCGACGGCGGTCTTGGGCAGCTCGTCCAGCACCTCGATATATTTCGGGATGGCGGCGCGTTCGTGGACGTGGATCTTGCAGTGCTCGCGCAGGGCCTCGGCGTCGACGGAGCCGCCGTCGACCAGTTCCACATAGGCGCAGGGCAGTTCGCCTGAATGCGCGTCGGGCTGGCCGATGGCACCGGCGCCCGCGACCTCGGCATGGGCCATAAGCGCCTCTTCGATATCGGCGGGGTCGATATTGTGCCCGCCGCGAATAATCAGGTCCTTGGCGCGGCCGGTGATCCAGAGGTAGCCGTCGCCGTCGATCCGACCGAGGTCGCCAGTGCGCAGGTAGACCTCGTGATGGTATAGGTCCTTGTTCTTGGCGGCTTCGGTATAGGTGTTGCCAGCAAAGACGCCCGGGTTGGCGATGCAGATCTCGCCCACCTCGTCAGGGCCGCATTCGGCGCCGTCGGTCTTGTAGATCTTGACGTCGGTGTAGGGCAGGGGCACGCCGACGCTGCCGACCTTCTTCTCGCCCGTGGGCGGGTTGCACGACACAAGACAGGTCGCCTCGGTCAGGCCGTAGCCCTCGATCACGGTCATGCCGGTGGCGGATTCGAAGCGTTTGAACAGCTCCAGCGGCATGGGGGCCGAGCCGGAGAAGGCATTCTTCACCTTGGAGATGTCGGCATTCACCTTGCGCTGCATCAGCGCGGCGGTGGCGGTGGGCACGGTGATGACGAAGGTCGTGCCCCAGCGTTCCAGCAGTTTCCAGAAATTGTCGAACACGCCGTCGCCGCGATATCCGGCGGGGGTGGGAAAGACCACATGTGCGCCGGACTTGATCATCGCCATCAGGATGACGTGGCAGGCGAAAACGTGAAACAGCGGCAAAGGGCACATGATGCTGTCCTGCTCGTCAAACAGCAGGCGATGGCCGAGCCAGCCGTTATAAACCATCCCGGAATACTTGTGCTGGGCAACCTTGGGCATGCCGGTGGTGCCGCCGGTGTGGAAATAGGCGGCGACGCGGTCGGCCTGTTTGTCCTCGAACGACAGCGTCTTGGGATGCTTGCGCGCCTCGGCGTTGAAGTTCTTGACGTCGGCGTGATGATTGTCCGGATTCTTGGGGCGGATCAGTGGGACGATCCAGCTTTTCGGGGGCGTCAGGTAGCTGACAAGGTCGACTTCAAGGACTGTGTGCACACGGGGCGCGTTGCGTACGGCTTCGGCCATTTTCTGGGCCACGTCGGTTTTCGGGAATGACCGCAGGGTCACGACGACGCGGGCGTCGGTTTCGCGCAGGATGGCGCCGATCTGTTCGGGCTCGAGCAGCGGGTTGATCGGGTTGGCGATGCCTGCGACCATTGCGCCGATCGTGGCGATGGCAGTCTCAAGGCAGTTGGGCATGACGAGCGCGATCACGTCATCCTCGGCAATCTTCAGGCTGCGGAAGAGGTTTGCAGCCTGGCAGACACGCCCATGAAATTCGGACCAGGTTAGCGTCTGTGCCTTGTCGGTGGGCCCCGACAGAAGCTGATAACTGACGGCGGGGCGATCCGGGAAGGCGGCCGCGGTATCGGCCAGCATCTGGTGCACCGTCTTGGGCAGGTCGCGCGCCTCCCACGGCATTTCGTCCTGGATACCGATCACGTCCTGACGTGTGGAAAATGTCATGTTGTCTCCTCCCGCGGCGCGTCGTCATGCGCCCTATTCTCCCGTCCGGGCAGCATGATCACGAATTGCGGGGCGTGCAAGTTTTACGCTGCGTTTTCTTGCCGCTCCCCGGGTCGCCGAAAACGTCTCTTGACTCTTTTAGTCGGAAAATTCATCAATTGCTTACAAATTCACTCGGAAAAAGAAAGGCTTTTTCTTGATGGCTCATCTGACCTCTCGTTCTCTCGTTGCCGCGCTGGCGCTGACCGGTGTGGCTGTGCCTGCCGTCGCGCAGGAGGTGAACGTGTATTCCTCGCGTCACTACGACACCGACGAAGCGCTCTATGACGCGTTCACCGAGGAAACCGGCATCACCGTGAACCGGATCGAGGCCGATGCGGACGAACTGATCGCGCGGCTGGAAGCGGAAGGCGAGAACAGCCCCGCCGACGTGCTGATCACCGTGGATGCGGGCCGCATGGCCCGGGCCGAGCAGCTGGACCTTCTGGCGGCCTACGAGTCGCAGACCATCGAGGACCGCATCCCCGACCACCTCGAGCATCCCGAGAATCTTTGGTACGGGATCGCGCAGCGCGCGCGGATCATCTATTACGATAAGGAAAAGGTGGAGAACCCGCCGCAGACCTACGAAGAGCTGGCCGATCCCGCGTGGGAAGGCAAGATCTGCATCCGGTCGTCCTCGAACATCTACAACCAGTCGCTGATGGCCTCGATCATCGAAACCCACGGCGAGGAAGCGGCCAAGGAATGGGCGCAGGGCATCGTCAACAACATGGCGCGGGACCCGCAGGGCGGCGACACCGACCAGCTGCGCGGGATTGTTTCGGGCGAGTGTGAAGTGGCGGTCGGCAACCACTATTACTTCGTGCGCGGCTTCGAATCCGACGTCGAGGGCCTGAGCGACGATATCGACAAGATCGGCTGGGTCTGGCCGAACCAGGACGGGCGCGGCACCCACGTCAACCTGTCCACCGCGGCCATGTTGAAGACGGCGCCGAACCCGGACAACGCCATGAAGCTGATGGAATATTTCACCAGCGACACCGCGCAGACCAACCTTGCGACAGGCAACCACGAATACCCCGCCGTCGAGGACGCGCCGGGTACGGCGACCACCGAGCGGCTGGGCGAGTTCAAGCCCGACGAGACCACGCCCACCGCGGCGTTCAGCCGGAATGCTGCCAAGGCACAAGAGCTGTTCAACGCGGTCGGCTGGGACTGAGACAACTTTCGAGCAGGCATGGAACGCGGCGTCCCCATTGGGGGCGCCGTTTTTCGTTTGAATGTACATCCACTGAGTTTTCGAAGTGTGCTCGGTTAGAAGCCGCGCGTCAGCTTTTTGCGTGGCTGCCTCGCCCGGTCGGAACCGGGCGAGGCGCCGCGGTCAACTGACGTCTTTGTAGCTGACTTCCTTTTCGTTCTCACCGAGCTTTGCACGGCGGGTCAACAGGCGGTTGAGCGCGTTGATATAGGCCTTTGCGCTGGCGACCACGGTGTCGGTGTCCGCCGACTGGCCCGTCGCGATGTTGCCGCCTTCCTCCAGCCGAACGGAGACGGTGGCCTGTGCGTCGGTGCCTTCGGTCACGGCGTGCACCTGGTAAAGCGACAGATGCGCGTCGTTGGGATGCAACTGGCGCACGGCCTTGAAGGTGGCGTCGACAGGTCCATCGCCTTGCTCGGTCGCCGAGGTCTCCTTGCCATCGATGGACATTACCATCTCGGCCTCGGCCTGTCCGCCGGTGCCGCAAACCACGCGCAGGGATTTCAGCACGAGGCGGTCATTCTCGGCATCCTCGCCTGCGGTGACAAGCGCGATCAGGTCCTCGTCGAACACCTCTTTCTTGCGGTCGGCCAGTTCCTTGAACCGCACGAAGACATCGCTCAGCTGGTTCTCGGCCAGGTCGATTCCGAGGTTCTTGAGCTTCGAGCGCAACGCGGCACGGCCGGAATGCTTGCCCATGACAATGTTGGTTTCCGTCAGGCCCACATCCTCGGGGCGCATGATCTCGAACGTCTCGGCGTTCTTGAGCATGCCGTCCTGGTGAATGCCGCTTTCGTGGGCAAAGGCGTTCTTGCCGACGATGGCCTTGTTCGGTTGCACTTGGAAGCCCGACACGGTGGCGACCCGGCGCGACAGGTGCATGATCTTCGTCGAGTCGATGCGGGTGTGGTAGGGGATGATGTCGTTGCGGACCTTCATGGCCATCACGACCTCTTCCAGCGCGGTGTTACCGGCGCGTTCGCCCAAGCCGTTGATCGTGCACTCGATTTGCCGCGCGCCGCCTTCCACGGCGGCCAGCGAGTTGGCCGTGGCCATGCCAAGGTCGTTGTGGCAATGGGTGGCAAAGACCACGTCGTCGGCGCCGGGCACCTCGGCGATCAGACGGCGGATGAGATCGGCGCTCTCGACCGGCGCGGTGTAACCCACGGTATCGGGAATGTTGATCGTGGTGGCCCCGGCCTTGATGGCGATCTCGACCACGCGGGCGAGGTAATCCCACTCCGTCCGCGTCGCATCCATCGGGGACCATTGCACGTTGTCGCAAAGGTTGCGTGCGTGGGTGACCGTCTCGTGGATGCGCTCGGCCATTTCATCCTTGTTGAGGTTCGGGATGGCGCGGTGCAGGGGGGAGGTGCCGATGAAGGTGTGGATACGGGGCTGGCTGGCGTGCTTCACCGCGTCCCAGCAGCGGTCGATATCCTTGAGGTTGGCGCGCGCCAACCCGCAGATCACGCTGTTCTTCGCATTCTTGGCGATCTCGGAGACGGCCCTGAAGTCGCCCTCGGAGGCGATGGGAAAGCCGGCCTCGATGATGTCGACGCCCATTTCGTCCAGCAGGCCGGCGATTTCCAGCTTTTCGGCGTGTGTCATGGTGGCGCCGGGCGATTGTTCGCCGTCGCGCAGAGTGGTGTCGAAGATCACCACGCGGTTTTGTTCGGAATTGGTCATGTCATGTCTCGTGTTTTGGTCCTAAGCCTGTGGCGCGAAAGGCTACTCCTCTGAGCGGTCGCGCCGGATCAGGGCACGCTCAGAGGCGGCTTAGGAGCAGACGCGCGGAAAGGCAAGCCGCCGTGGCGGGGCTTGCGGGGCCGGTGATGTGGCAGCGCGTAGACATAAGCAAAGCATAAGGACTATGGGTGGCTTTGAAAACCCCCGATCTGGCGACGATTTGCGCCTTGAAGCTGGTCGGTGGCCCGCTAGCTCTTGGCGACATGAAAGAAGCATTGCTGATAGGCGCCTCGGGCGGGATCGGATCGGCTCTCGTGACGGCGTTGGAAGAGCGCGAGGTGCGGGTGACCGGGCTGTCACGATCCGGCGACGGTTTGGATGTGACGGACGAGGCGTCGGTCGAGGCGCATCTGGGGGTGCTGGAGGGCGAATTCGACCTTGTTTTCGTGGCCACAGGCGCGTTGGAGTTGGACGGACGCGGGCCCGAGAAGTCATTGAAAGAATTGAGCGCCGAGGCGATGGAGGCGCAGTTTCGAGTGAATTGCGTGGGACCATCCTTGGTGTTGAAGCACGCGGTGCGGCTGCTGCCGCGTGACCGTGAATGCCGGTTTGCCGCCCTGTCGGCACGCGTGGGGTCGATCGGGGATAACGGTCTTGGCGGGTGGTACAGCTACCGCACGGCCAAGGCGGCGGTGAACCAGATGATCCATGGTGCGGCGATCGAACTGAGCCGCACGCACAGGCAGTCGATCTGCGTGGCGCTGCATCCCGGAACGGTGGAGACGCCGCTGACCGAAAAGTTCGCGGGCGGGCACAAGACGGTTACCCCTCAGGACGCGGCGCAGAACCTTCTGGATGTACTGTCGGCCCTAACGCCCGAGAATACGGGGCAATTCTTTGATTGGGCCGGGGAGAGGGTGCCGTGGTGAGGCGGCTGATCCTCGTGCTGGGGGACCAGCTGAGCAAGACCCTGTCGGCGCTGCGCGAGGCGGAGAAGGCGAGCGACCTCGTGGTGATGGCCGAGGTGGCGGACGAGGCCAGTTACGTGGGCCACCATCCAAAGAAAATCGCGCTGATCTTCTCGGCGATGCGCCATTTTGCGCAGGAATTACAAGAGAGTGGCTGGCAGGTCGCCTATTCGCGGTTGGATGATGCGGATACGTCGAAATCCATCGTCGGCGAGCTGATGCGGCGCGGACAGGAGCATGACACGAGCGAGGTGATCGCGACCCAACCCGGGGAGTGGCGGTTGATCGAGGCGCTGGAGAATGCGCCGCTGACGGTGACGGTGCTGCCGGATGATCGGTTCGTGGCCTCGCTCGATGAGTTCAACACATGGGCCGAGGGGCGCAAGTCGTTGAGGATGGAGTATTTCTATCGCGAGATGCGCCGCAAGACCGGGCTGATGATGGACGGCGATGAACCGGCGGGCGAGAAATGGAATTACGACCATGAGAACCGCAAACCGGCCTCGGGCGACATGTTGCGCTCGAAACCTATGGCGTTTACGCCGGATGACATCACGGACGAGGTTCTGGATCTCGTCGAGAAGAAATTTGGAAACAATTTCGGGGCTTTGCGGCCGTTCATGTCTGCGGTGACGCGTGGCCAGGCGCTGCGGGCGCTGGATCATTTCGCCAAGAACCTGCTGGATTGTTTCGGGGATTACCAGGACGCGATGCTGCAGGACGACCGGTTCCTGCATCACTCGCTGTTATCTCAGTATTTGAACATCGGATTGCTGGATCCTGTGGAAATCTGCACCCGTGTGGAAGAAGAATGGAAAGCCGGGAACGTGCCGATCAATGCTGCCGAGGGCTTTATCCGGCAGATAATAGGCTGGCGGGAATACGTGCGGGGGATCTATTTTCGGGAAGGTCCGGACTATGTCGCGCGCAATGCGCTGGGGCACGAGAGGGACTTGCCGTGGATGTACTGGGGGGGTGAAACGCATATGAACTGCGTCGCCCATGCCGTTGATCAGACACGGGAATTGGCCTATGCGCATCACATTCAGAGATTGATGGTGACGGGCAATTTCGCCCTTCTGGCGGGGGTGGATCCGCATCAAGTGCACGAGTGGTACCTGGCGGTTTACCATGATGCCTATGAATGGGTGGAGGCGCCCAACGTGATCGGGATGAGCCAGTTTGCCGATGACGGGATCATCGCGTCGAAGCCGTATGTGAGTTCGGGCAATTACATCGACAAGATGTCGGATTACTGTGGCTCCTGCGCCTATTCGGTGAAGGAAAAGACCGGCGAAAAGGCGTGTCCTTTCAACTTGTTGTATTGGGATTTCCTCGTGCGGCACCGGGAGAAGTTCGCCAGAAACCCGCGGATGGGGCAGATGTATGCCACGTGGGACCGGATGAAGGACGACCGCAAGGAGGCGGTTCTGGACGGGGCGAAACGCATCCTGGACAGGCTGGATGCGGGCGAAATCGTGTAAGGGTGCGACTCGAAGGTTAACGGCGCGGAAATCGGCGGATTCGGAACGTCGGTATTGCGTCGGTATCCGGGTGGTATGGCGACGGTGCGGTTTCTAGCGTTTTGCCGGGTTAACGCGGCGTGCGGAGTCGACGTTTGATTAACCGGGGTGCGCGTGGGTTTTCACCCACCCTACGAGGTCCCGGATCAGGTCCGGGACGGGCGGAGCGCGTGATTAGTTGCTTTCTTCGGTGGTCGCGTCGTCGGTCGTATCGGCTTCGGCCTCCGTCTCGCCCTCGGCCGCGGTTCCGCTTTCGGCCTCGGTCGAGGTTCCCGCCGTGTCGCCGGTGTCAGATGTCTCCGCGCCGGTCTCTGCGCCGGAGGCCCCGGATGTGTCCTCGGGGACGGCCGGGGTCTCTTCCTCGGTGACCACGGTCGTCTGCTCGGCGAGAGCGCCGTCGGACCATTCGCCGGATGCCTCTTCGCCCGTGGCGTAGCGCATGGTGCCGGTGCCCTGCCGCTTGCCGTTCTCGAACGTGCCCTCATAGACGTCGCCGTTGGTGTAGGTCGCGACCCCTTGGCCCGAGATTTCGCCGTTCTGCCACTGACCGTCATAGACGAAGCCATCGGGCATCGTGATCTTTCCCTGGCCGTGGCGCTGGCCGTCGACGAACTCGCCTTCGTAGACCGTGCCGTCGGCATAGGTGGCCGTGCCTTGCCCGTGCCGCTGTCCATCCTGCCACGCGCCCTCGTAGCGGTAGCCGTCGGGATAGGTCATCACGCCCTGGCCGTGGTTCTTGGCGTTCTGGAACTCGCCCTCGTAGACGAGGCCGTTGGGATAGGTTGCCTTGCCCGTACCGTCGATCACGCCGCCGGACCACTCGCCCTCATACGTGGAGCCGTCGGGGTAAGTAACCTTGCCCTCGCCGTTGGCCAGATCGTCGCGGAACTGGCCTTCGTAGACCGAGCCGTCGGGATACGTGACGGTGCCCTGGCCCGAGATCTTGCCCGCGACCCAGGACCCTTCGTAGCGGTAGCCGTCGGAGCCGGTGAAGGTGCCCTGTCCGTGGCGGCTGTCATCGGCAAACTCGCCTTCGTAGACATCGCCGTTGTTGTAGACCACGCGCCCCTGACCCTCGCGCCGGCCCGCCACAAGCTCGCCCTCGTAGACGTCGCCATTGGGCTGGGTCAGTTTGCCGGTGCCGTTGATCTGACCCTCGGCCCAGGTGCCTTCGTAGATCAGCCCGTCGGGCATGGTGAGCGTGCCTTCGCCGTCGCGGGCGCCGCGCTTGACCTGGCCTTCGTAGACCGCGCCGTCGGGATAGGTGATCGTCGCCATGCCTTCCTTGACGCCGTTCACCCAGTCGCCGTCGTAGATATAGCCGCCGGGGCTTTCCATTTTGCCCCGGCCGTGATGCTGGGCGTTGCGAAAGCCGCCTTGATAGCGCACGCCGTTGGCATAGACCGCGACGCCCTCGCCGTTGATCTTGCCGTCCTCCCACGTGCCCTCGTAGGTGCCGCCGTCGGAGAAGGTGATCTTGCCCACGCCCTCGGGCTTGCCCTTGGCGAACTCGCCCTCGTAGACCGATCCGTTGGGAAAGCGCGCGGTGCCGGTGCCGCGGATCTCGCCATCGACCCATTCGCCGGAATATTCATAGCCATTGGGAAGCGTATATGTGCCGGTCCCGTGCTGAAGGCCGTTGCGGAACGTGCCCTCGTAGATGCCGCCGTCGTCATACTGCTTGGTCTGGACTTCGCCATCCTGCGACAGGGCGGGACCGGCCAGCCCGAGCATCGCGGCGAGGACGATAGATGTGACGGTTCTGCTTTGCATGTCGGCCCACTCACCCCGGTTCTGCGACAACCCCCCAATGGGTCCAAGAGAACGTAATTGACCCGGGCAGGGCTGACAACGGCTTTTCCCGGTTTCGGCTTTCCCTCGCGCGTCCATCTGCTAAATCACGGGGGAAGTGGGAATTGCGAGGGTTTTGAGGGCGTATGGCGGATCGGTTTCGCGTGACATTGGCACAGCTGAACGCCACGGTGGGCGACCTTGACGGGAACGCGGACCTGGCGCGCAAGGCCTGGGAGGCCGGGAAGGCCGCCGAGGCCGACCTTGTGGCGCTGCCCGAGATGTTCATCACCGGGTACAACACGCAGGACCTGGTGATGAAGCCGGTGTTTCACCAGGCGGCGATCGCGAAGATCGAGGAGCTGGCGAAGGACTGTGCGGTGGGGCCGGCGCTGGCCATTGGAGGCCCGGCGCTGGAAGGCGCGGAGCTGTACAACGCCTATTACATCCTGAAGGGCGGCAGCATCACCGCCTGCGTGCTGAAGCATCACCTGCCGAACGAGACGGTGTTCGACGAAGTACGGCTTTATGCGTCGGGCGACGTGATGGGGCCATATGCCGTGGGTAATGTGCGCATCGGCTCGCCCATTTGCGAGGACAGCTGGCACGAGGACGTGCCCGAGACGCTGGCCGAGACGGGGGCGGAGTTTCTGCTGGTGCCCAACGGCTCGCCCTATTACCGCGGCAAGCTGGCGCATCGGCACCAGTTGATGGTGTCCCGCGTGGTCGAGACGGGGCTGCCGCTGATCTACCTCAACCTGGTGGGGGCGCAAGACGACCAGGTGTTCGACGGCGGCACCTTTGCGCTGAACCCCGGCGGCAAGCTGGCGGTGCAGATGCCGCTGATGGAAGAGGACATCGCGCATATCGACCTCGTGCGCGGGGACGACGGCTGGCAGATCGAGAAGACCGACCTGGCGCATATCCCCGACACGCTGGAGAGCGATTATCACGCGATGGTGCTGAGCTTGCGCGATTACATGCGCAAGACGGGGTTCGGGAAAGTGCTGCTGGGCCTGTCGGGCGGTGTGGACAGTGCGATCGTCGCGACCATCGCGGTGGATGCGCTGGGGGCCGAGAATGTGCGCTGCGTGATGCTGCCGTCGGAATATACCTCGCAGGCGTCTTTGGACGATGCCAAGGCGTGTGCGAACGCGCTGGGTGCGCGGTATGATTTCGTGCCCATCGCCGAAGGGCGCGCGGCGATCACGAACACGCTGGCACCGCTATTTGAGGGCACCGAGCCGGGGATCACCGAGGAAAACATCCAGTCGCGGCTCCGCGGCCTGTTGTTGATGGCGCTGAGCAACAAGTTCGGGGAAATGCTGCTGACCACCGGCAACAAGTCCGAGGTGGCGGTGGGCTACGCCACGATCTATGGCGACATGGCGGGCGGGTACAACCCGATCAAGGATCTGTACAAGACGCGGGTGTTCGAGATCTGCAAGTGGCGGAACGCCAATCACCGCGAGTGGATGATGGGGCCCGAAGGCGAGGTGATCCCCGAGAACATCATCACCAAGCCGCCCAGTGCGGAGTTGCGCGAGGACCAGAAGGACAGTGACAGCCTGCCGGATTATCCTGTGCTGGACGGGATATTGCAGATCCTTGTGGACGAGGACGGCTCGATCGAGGATTGCGTCAAGGCGGGGTATGACCGCGCGGACGCGGTGCGGGTGGAGCATCTGATCTACATCAGCGAATACAAGCGGTTCCAGTCCGCCCCCGGCACGCGGTTGTCGAAACACGCGTTCTGGCTGGATCGGCGCTATCCGATCGTGAACCGGTGGCGGGACGGGGGTTAGGCCCGCCGGTTTTGCATGGCCGGGAGGTGTCTGTTACGATCCAGAAATATTATTTTCAGGAGGTTGATATGACACGCTTTTTTACCGCAATTGCCGCGATGATGCTGGCCGTGCCGGCGGGGGCGGCGGAGCTGAACGACGAGTACGAGGCCATAGGGACGATGACCGTCACGCTGGATGGCGAGGTGATGGAACTGGTCATTGCCTATGACATCGAAGACGAGGAAGCCTACGCCGAGCAGAAGATGATCATGGGGTCGTCCCTGTCGGTCAACGCCGTGGGGCAGACGGTCGGCGAGGACGGTTCGCCCGGACGGCCCATGGTGCAGGTGACGCTGCTGGAGCAGGGCGGAGAGATGCGGATGCTGTCGGCGGAGATATACGACGACCAGGGCTATGACGCGCCGTTGGCAATGGGGGCAGACGGCGGTGAAGGAACCTTGACCGCGTTCGAGATGACCGAGGACAACGTTATGACCGCGACGGTCGAGGGGACGTTCCTGCGGCTGACGAACTACATGGACGAGCCGCGCGTGGCCGACGGGGCCGAGCCTGTGGCGGCGACGATCAGTTACGAGGCGGAGCTGGCGCCGCTGGAGTAAGGGCGGCCCGGACTTGGGCCGCGCGCACAGCGTCAGGATCAGGGGGCCATCGACGTGCGGGGTGGTCTCGAGGCTCTCGGAGTTGAAAGGCAACCACTCTTTATGCCTGGTTGCGCCGCGCGTGCCGCGCATGTGGTTGATGACAGCCGGGTTTCAATCCGGATACACGACATGCTTGCCGTTTGGGACGGATGAACCGGACACAGGCAGGGTCCGATCCCCTTTGATCGTCGGACGGTTCAACGCTTGGCTCGAGGTGGCCCGACGTCCTCGACAGTAGCAGGTCCTTAAGCCGCCACCGCACTTTTGAAATGACGTGCGGCCCGGTTGTTCTGAGAATCGGTGTTATCGAGGGAAAGGAGACATAACCCCTGTCTGATGCGTCGTCCGAGGAATGGGACGTTCCCGCGCCCGAAGGCGAGGTCAAAACGATCGTTACCAGCTACGAGGTGGCGCAGGACAATATCGAGCGGGAGATCGGTTCGCTCTCCTTCGATATTCACAATCCGGTTTTCCTGGTTTCCTCCCTGGCGGTCGTTGCCTTGGTGCTGTTGATCGGTGGCGGGCTTACGGCGTTTCAGGCGACGGTGAACGCCACGGGCATCGTTTTTCCCATCATTCTGCTGTGCCTGTGCGGGACAATTTTCAAGGTCTGAGCAGCGCGCCGCGGTCCCGGTGAATTGGCTGGCTGGTTGAAAAATGCCTAGTGAATTCTGCTTATTGTAGAGAAAGGCCGTTTCGGCGGCACCAGATGATGTGCAGGATATCGCCGGTTCCATCCGCGCAGGCGGTGGCGGGACGGCAGACGGAATCGGTGGGTGATTTCACGCCGATAGTTTTTTCGCCTGTTTAGAATCACTTAGTGGTTCTGGTCGGCGGAGCCTGCCGAAAGCCGCCGATTGTCAGGCCGCGGAATTGATTGAAAATTTGCGCTGTTCTAACCCAGATGACAACGCTCCCACGCCCAAATCGGGACTGCTGGAAAGCAGGAGGAGCAGGTGAGGGTGACCCGTGTACGAGGGGTCCATTCGCCGGTTAACCAGTGGTGTTTTCTTGCGAGTCAACCAGTCATTCCGAGTGGGGCCTGCGTGCCCAAAGTTTACCTATCGAAAACGGCAAGCTCTTAACAAGGAAGACAAAAATGGACTTCTCGCAACTGGTCGCCCTTTTCAGTTCCGATCCGCAGGCAACGGTGCGTACCGGGCTCAGGTTCGTTCACTTCATCGGCTTGGCATTGGGCCTGGGTGGTGCGATCCTGCTCGATCTCATGATGTTACGGTTCTTCGTCAGGGGCAGGATCATCAAGGAAACATCAGACATCTTCGAGTTCGCATCAAAGATCGTCAGCGCGGGGCTGTTCGTGCTGTGGATCACGGGCGTCGGGTTCCTGTTTCTATATGCCCTGACGAACCCCGAACTGCTGATGAATCCCAAGGTTCACGCCAAGCTGATGATCGTCACGATCCTGACGGTGAACGGCTTTTTCATCCACACGATCATCCTGCCGGGCGTCAAGCGGCAGATCGGCAAATCCCTGTTCACCGATATCAGTCCGCTGAAGCGGACAATCTTCGTGACATCCGGGGCCATCTCGGCGGTGTCGTGGTTCCTTCCGGTGGCGCTGGGCGCCTTCCCGCAGCTGAACAACAACGTGCCGGTGATGGTGATCCTGACGGCCTACCTGCTGCTGATCGCCACCGCGGCGGTGCTGATGCACGGCGTGGTCTACATGCTGCACAAATCCGAATCCGAATCCGAGCCGGCACCGGTCTTCCGTCTGCGTAACCCTGTGCGCAACCCTGTCTGAACAAGGTAGGCCGGGTGAGCTGGGAGGCAGAGGCATACTGCCGGTTGCAAGAAAAACGGGGGCCGATTGGCCCCCGTTTCCCGTCCCCCGTCGACTGGCTTATTTCTGCAGTTCGGTCCAGATCGCGGTGTAGAATTCCTGCGCCTCGGCGGGGCAGGCGGTGGTGAAGCGGCCCGCGGCCTTCAGCTCTTCGGGCACGACGATCTCGGGCGCGGTCTTCATGTCCTCGGGCATGAATTCCTCGGAGCCGTCGATGCCGTTGGCGTAGCGCGCAAAGGCCGACAGCATGGCCGCGTTTTCCGGCTCCATGATGAAATTCAGGAAAAGCTTGGCGTTTTCCACGTTCTGCGCGTCCGACAGGATTGCGGCGCTGTCCATCCAGACCGGGTAGCCCTCTTTGGGGTAGCCATAGGCCACGTCCTCGTTGTTGTTGCGGGCGCGGAAGGTCGAGCCGTTCCAGTTCACCGAGGCCATGACGTCGCCGTTCGACAGCTTCTCGGTCATGCCGTAATCCATGCTCATCCACTTGGGCTTGGCCTCGATCAGCACGTCGCGGGCCTTTTTCAGCATTTCCTTGTCGGTGGTGCAGGGCTCGCCGCCGACGTAGAAGAGCGTGAGGTTCATCACGTCCTGCATTTCGGGCACGACGTTCACCTTGCCCACCAGTTCCTCTGGCGGGTCGAGGAAGATGGCGGAGGTGTTGATGTCGCCGTCATAGGCCGATTTGTTCACCGCGACGCCGGTCGTGCCCCATTGCCACGGCACGGAATATTCGCGGTTCGGGTCCCATTCGACGTTCTTCCACTGCTCGGAAATGTTGGCGTAGTTTCCCATCTCGGGGATGCCCGGCTGCATCAAGAGGTCCTTTTCGATATAGACCCCCATGTAGCTGTGGGTGGGCACCACGATGTCGAAGCCGTGGCCGCCGGCCTCGATCTTGGCGAGCGCGGTGGTGTTGCTGTCATAGTCCGTGATCGTGACGTCGATGTCGTATTCCTGTTCGAACTTCTCGATCATCTCGGGGCTGGTGTAGTTGCCCCAGTTGTAGATGTTGAGCGAGCCTTCGGCATGGGCCGCCCCGGCGAGCGCGATGGCCGCCACTGTGCATGTCAGATGTAGTTTCATCGTCTTTCTCCCTGTTGAGGTTGTGCGCGGGTTAGTCCCGCTTGCGGTTCAGTATAAAGAAGGCGGTCAGCAGAAGCACGGTCAGCGCAAGGAGCGCGGTGGAGATCGCGTTGACCTCGGGGGTGATGGCGCGGCGCAGCTGGCCCAGCATGTAGGTGGGCAGGGTGTCCTGCCCGGCGGATTTGACGAACTCGGTGATGATCACGTCATCGAGCGAGATGACGAAGGCCAGCATGGCGCCGGCGGCGATGCCGGGCATCATCAGCGGCAGGGTCACGTGGCGGAAGGTCTGCCAGGGCCGGGCGTAGAGGTCCGAGGCGGCGGTTTCAAGGGCTAGGTCCATGCCTTCGAGCCGGGCGCGGATCGGCAGGTAGGCGAAGGGCACGCAGAAGGCCGAATGCGCGAGGATGAGGTAGGCCAGCCCGGTATACCCGGTGGCGACCTTGATCGAGGCGAAGAAGATCAGGAGGGCGACGGCGGTCACGATCTCGGGCACCATCAGGGGCTGGTTGATCATCACGTAAATGAGTGTCTGGCC
The DNA here is from genome assembly GCF_028807495.1 of Roseovarius sp. SK2. Classification (NCBI taxonomy): domain Bacteria; kingdom Pseudomonadati; phylum Pseudomonadota; class Alphaproteobacteria; order Rhodobacterales; family Roseobacteraceae; genus Roseovarius; species Roseovarius sp. SK2. The sequence goes on along the minus strand of NZ_JARAMK010000002.1, from coordinate 285,885 downwards.
CTTGAAGCGGCCGCGGCGGGTGGTGCCGAGCGCGGCCATGGTGGCGACGGTGGTGGAGATGAGCGCGGCCGAGACGGCGATCACGAGCGAGCGCACGGTCGCCTCCTGCACCTGGGTGTTGTCCCAGGCCTCGACGTACCAGCGGACAGAGAAGCCGCCCCAGAGCGCCACGGATTCGGAATCGTTGAACGAGTAGATCACCATCGTGACGATCGGCGCGTAGAGCAGCACGAAGGTTGTGAGCGCGATGGCGGTAAAGCCCGGCAGGGTGGTGACGGAAAAGCTCTTGTTCCTAGCCATTGGAGTCATCCCTCGAGGTGACGCGGACATAGGCCAGCAGGGCGACGAGGACGATCATCAGCAGGAGCAGCGAGAGGGCCGCGCCGAGGGGCCAGTTGCGGCCCTGGCCGAACTGAAGCTCGATGAAGTTGCCGACCATCATGTTCTTGCCGCCGCCCAGGATGCGCGGCGTTACGTAGGCGCCGAGCGAGGGCACGAAGACCAGGATCGAGCCCGCGACGATGCCCGGTTTGACGATGGGCAGGATGACCCGGCGCAGCACCTTCATGCGGGTGGCGTAGAGGTCGTAGCCTGCTTCCACGAGGCGGAAATCGAAGCGGTCGATGGCCGCGTAGAGCGGCAGCACCATAAGCGGCAGGTAGACATAGGCCATGCCGATCAGCACGGCGGTGTCGGTATAGAGGATCTGCAAGGGGTCATCGATGATGCCGAAATTCATCAGGAACGAATTCAGCAGGCCCTGGTTGCGGACCACTTCCATGATCGCGAAGGTGCGGATCAGCAGGTTTGTCCAGAACGGAATTGTGATCAAAAACAGCCAGAAGCCGCGTTTGTTGGGCGGGCGCGTGGCGATGAACCACGCGGTCGGAAAGCCGATGGCGAAGGCGATGAGCGTGGTCAGCACCGACAGTTTCACCGAGCGCCAGAAGATCGTCAGGTGCGCGTCGGCAAAGGTGACGGTGTCGTCGAAGATGTCCCGCTCGAAGAAGACGCGGAACCACGCCTCGGTCGTGAATTCCCAGACCACGCCGGAATATTCGCCCGGCTCGAGAAAGGCGTAGACCACAACGATCAGCAGCGGCCCGGCGGCGCCCAGGGCCAGCAGGATCAGCGCCGGGATCGAAAGGATCCAGCCGGTGCGTCCGCTGCCATGGGTGGTTCCCGCCATGCTAGTCCTCCAGCACCCGGACCGCGCCGGGGACGAAATCGAAGGCGACGGTCTGGCCTGCGGTCAGGCCGGTGTCGCCAGAGGGCGGGCTTTGCATCCGCGCGACGACCTCGGTGTCGTCGGACATGCGCAGGTGGCAATGGGTGTCGGTGCCGAAGTAGACGGTTTCGGCAACACGGCCCTGAAGCGCGCCGTCGCCGATGCGGACCTGTTCGGGGCGCACGGCGAGGCTGACGTGGGCGCCTTGAGAGGCGGCGTCGAGGTTGTCCACGGCGATCACGTCGCCGGTGGGCAGGCGGACGCCGCCCGTCTCGACCGTGCCGGTCAGGACATTGGTTTCGCCGATGAAATCCGCGACGAAGCGGTTGACGGGCTTGTTGTAGATCTCGCGCGGGCCGCCGATTTGCAGGATCACGCCGTCGCGCATGACGCCGATGCGGTCGGACATTGTCAGCGCCTCTTCCTGGTCGTGGGTGACGAAGACGAAGGTGATGCCGGTCTCGGTTTGCAGGCGCTTGAGTTCCAGCTGCATTTCCTTGCGCAGCTTGAGGTCTAGCGCGGAAAGCGGCTCGTCCAGCAAGAGTACCTCGGGCGCGGGGGCAAGGGCGCGGGCCAGTGCCACGCGCTGTTGCTGGCCGCCGGAGAGTTGCTGGGGTTTGCGGTCTGCGAAGGCCTCCAGCTTGACCAGCGCCAGCATCTCGGCCACGCGGGCGTCGACCTGTGCCTTGGGCGTGCCCTGCATGGTCAGGCCGAAGCCGATATTGTCGGCCACGCTGAGATGCGGGAAGAGTGCGTAGCTTTGGAAGACCGTGTTCACGGGACGGTCGTAGGGGGCCATCGTGCTGATGTCCCGCGCGCCCAGCAGGATCATCCCCGATGTGGGCGATTCGAACCCGGCGATCAGGCGCAGAAGGGTGGTCTTGCCACAGCCCGAGGGGCCCAGAAGCGTGAAGAATTCGCCCTTGTTGATCACAAGGGAAACATCGTTGAGGGCGCGGACCTTCTTGTCGCCGGCACCGTATTCCTTGCGGGCCGATCGGGCCTCGACCGCGGCTTCGGTCATGCGTTGTCCCCCATGTTCATGACCTTAGTGTTTCCCGACAAGGCCACGACATTCAAGTATTTTCAGGTGTCGATACCGGGCAATGCCGGAATTTGATCAAACCATGGGCGGGCGCGTTCCAGATCGGCGCAGAGAGACATGAGCGCGGTGTCGGCCCCGAACCGGGCGGCGAGGTGGATGCCGATGGGCAGGCCGTCGGCGCCGCGGCAGAGCGGCAGGGAGACGGCGGGCTGGCCGGTGGCGTTGAAGGCCGCGGTATAGGGGGAGTAGGCGAAGATGCCATCCTCGCCCATGCGGTAGGCCACGTAATCCTCGGTGTCGTGGGCGAAGCGTCCGATGGCGGCCGGTGGCTCGGCCATGGTGGGGGTCAGCAGGATGTCGTGATCCTCGAAGAACGCGGCCATCTGGCGGCCATAGGCGTGCACGGTCTCCACGGCATCGAGGTAATCGGTGCCGCTGACGGTCTTGGCGTAGTCCACGGCGCCGCGGGCGACGCCTTCGAGATCGCCCTGGCGCAGGTCGCGGCCCCGTTTGGCCAGCGCCCGCCGCACCCAGGAGGCCGTGCCGCAGGCGACGATCTTGGTCCAGGCGTGCATCATGCCTGTCGTGTCGGCGGTGGGGCGGGCCGGGGTCACGTGGTGGCCCATCTCCTGCAGCAGGGCGGCGGCGTCCTGCACGGCGGCCTGGCATTCGGGGTGGATGGGGTCGCCGGTGAGGGTGGTGTCACAAAGGGCGATACGCAGGGGGCCGTTGGGCCGGTCGAGCGATTCGATGAAGGTGCAGGGCATCGGGGGCGCGACGTAGGGCGCGCCGAGGTCGGGGCCGCAGACGATATCGAGCAAGAGGGCCGTGTCGCGGACCGAGCGGGTGAGAAAGCCCTCGATCGCCATTCCCGCCCAGCCTTCCCCGGCATAGGGCCCGTCGGGGACCATGGCGCGGGTGGGCTTGAACCCGACGAGACCGCAATTGGACGCCGGGATGCGGATCGAGCCGCCGCCGTCGCTGCCATGCGCTCCGGGGACGATGCCTGCCGCCACCGCCGCGCCCGAGCCGCCGGACGAGCCGCCGGGGGTGCGGGAGCTGTCCCAGGGATTGCGGGTGGGGCCGCCATAGACCGCCGCCTCGGTCGCCGCGCCCACGCCGCCCTCGGGCGCGGCGGTGCGGCCGAAAGTGACGAGGCCCGACGATTCCAGCCGGTCGTAGATGGCGGAATTCATCTTGTAGCTGGTGTTGGCCAGAAGGCGGGAGCCGAGCGAGGCGGGATGCTGGGTGGATTCCGCGCCCATGTCCTTGAGCAGGAAAGGCACGCCGGTGAGCGGGCCGTTGGGCAGGCCGTCGGCGATCATCTGGCGGGCGGTGTCGGAATAGTCGTGCACCACGGCGTTGAGCGCGGGATTCACGGCGTGCATCCGGGCGAGGGCGGTGTCGAGCAGGTCGTCGGGCGTGACCTCGCCCTTGGCGACGAGGCCGGCGAGGGAGGTCATGTCGTGGGCGCGGTAATCTTGCATGGGGGCAGAATGCACGGGGGGCGTGGGGGTGCAAGGGGATGTTGTGGGAACCGCGCGATGGCCAGACCGCGGGGTGGCGACCCAAGAGTATTTCAGTGCGCTTGATGGTTGCCGTGTCCGGAAAACCTCAAATCGACGCGCCTACGGAGGCCAATCGCCAGCCCGGGGGGCGGTCTGGCGATCGCGCGGCGGCGCGGCGAGGCCGCGCCTTTATTCCGCGCGTGGTACGTTGTCAGATGGCATCCCGGACCTCATCCGGGATCTGTTTGTCCGCACAGTCCCGGGTCAGGCCCGGGACGGGGTTTGCTATTCCCACCAGCGGTCGATGCTGGCGATGTCGTCGTCGGACCAGCCGAAATGGTGGGCGAACTCGTGGACCGTCACATGGGCCACCAGATCCGCGAGGTCGACATCGCCACGGTCGCGCCATTCCGCCAGGATGGGTTCGCGGAACAGCCAGACGATATCGGGGCCGGTGGGCTGGTCGAAAACCGACTTTTCCGTCATCGGGATGCCGTCATAGAGCCCCGTCAACTCGGCCGGGTCGGTCATGCCGAAACTGTCCAGCATCTCCTGATCCGGCCAGTCGGCGACGTGGATGGCGACGGCCCGCGCGGCCTCGGCAAAGGCCTGCGGAAAGCCCGCCACGGTGCGGCGGGCCACGTCTTCCATCCAGTCGAGAGAGGTGTCGGGCGCGGGCATGGTCAGGATTTATGCTGCGCGCCCGAGAGGCGCAAGCGATCAGAGCCGCAGCTGGTAGGAGCTGGGCACGTAGGCGTAGCCGCTGTCCGATTTCTCGACGAAGCCGGTGGCGGGCCAGGGCATGTGATAGCCGACGAAGGGCATCTTTTCAGTGGCCAGCATGTCGAGGATCGTCTTGCGGGTCTGGGCGGCGGCGGATTTGTCCATGTCGAACTTCACCTCCCAGTCGGGATGGGCGAGGGACCAGACGTAGTGATTGGCGAAATCGGCGGCGATCATCAGGCTTTCGCCTTCGCTTTCGATCAGGTGGACCATGTGGCCGGGCGTGTGGCCGAAGGCGGCCATGGCGGTATGGCCGGAAAAGCCCGCGTCGCCGTCGCCGATCATGCTGAACTGCTCGGCCAGCGGGCGGACCTTGGCCTCGAAGTTCTCGTCGCCGGCGGCGACCCAGTGGTCGAACTCGGCCGATCCGGTGACGTAGGCTGCATTGGCGAAGGTCGGCGTGTCGCCGTTCATCAGCCCGCCGATATGGTCGCCGTGCATGTGGGTGATGACGACCGTGTCGATCATGTCGGTGCTGTATCCCGCGGCCTCGAGCGCCGCGGTGGTGCCCTCGGCGTTCAGGCCGGTGTCGAAGAGCACAAGTTCGGACCCGGTGTTGACCACGGTGGGGGTGAAGAAGAACTGCGCCTGATCGGTCGGAATCATCGCGGCTTCGGAGACGGCGATGAACTCTTCTTCCTCGACATTCAGGCCGAAGATGGTGTGCGGATCGGGGCGGGTGGCCTCGCCTGCCAGCAGGGTCGTCACCTCGAACGCGCCCAGTTTGAACCGGCGGAAGGGGGGCGTGGCGGCGCCGAGCATGGGCGCGGTCGCCCAGGCGGGCAGGGCGGGCGCGGCGGAGAGGGCGGTGGCCGAGGCGATAAAGCCGCGGCGGGAAAGGCGGGTGGACATGTGAAACCTCCTGTTGCTGTCGCGCGAGAGGATAGGACGGTGCGGGCGAAAGTCCCCTTCGACATGCCGCTTTCACGTGAATTTGAGGCGCGGCACCGGCGGCTTGGCGGCGGGCGGGCGGGGGGCTAGGCTTGGGCCATGTGGTCGATCCTGAAGCATCCCGTTTTCGCGCGGTTTTTCGCGGCCCAGGTCGTGGCGCTGCTGGGCACGGGCCTGTTGACCGTGGCGCTGGGCCTTCTGGCCTATGATCTGGCCGGGGGGCGCGCGGGCGTGGTGCTGGGGCTGGCGCTGACGATCAAGATGGTGGCCTATGTGGGCCTGTCGCCGGTGATGCAGGCGGCGGTCGAGGTGCTGCCGCGCCGCGCTGTGTTGGTGGGCGCTGACATGGTGCGCGCGGGCATTGCCCTGTGCCTGCCCTTCGTGAGCGAGGTGTGGCAGATCTACGTGCTGATCTTCGCGTTGCAGGCGGCGTCGGCGACGTTCACGCCAGCGTTCCAGGCGACCCTGCCGGACGTGTTGCCGGACGAGGGGGACTATACGCGCGCGCTGTCGCTGTCACGGCTGGCCTATGACATCGAGAACCTTGCGAGCCCGGCGCTGGCGGGGCTGCTTCTGACGGTAATGAGCTACAACTGGCTGTTCCTGGGTACGGTGGCGGGATTCTGTGCCTCGGCGCTGCTGATCCTGGGCGCAGCCGTGCCGCCGGTGGGCGCGGGCGCGGGGCAAAGACCGTTCGGCGAACGGGTGACGCGGGGGATACAGATCTACCTGGCGACACCGCGATTGCGGGGATTGCTGGCCCTGAATTTCCTGGCGGCGGCGAGCGGGGCCTTCGTGCTGGTCAACACGGTGGTGCTGGTGCGGGGCAGCTATGGCGGGTCCGAGACCGACCTGGCGGTCGCGATGGGTTGTTTCGGGGCCGGGTCGATGGCGACGGCGCTGGCCCTGCCGCGCCTTCTGGACCGGGTGGAGGACCGGCCCGTCATGATGGCCGCCGCACTGGCGCTGGTGGCGCTGAGCCTGGTGCTGGCGGCCGGGCTGACGCTGGGCATGGGATGGGGCGCGATGCTGGCGGGCTGGGCCGGGATCGGGGCGCTATGGGCCGCGATCCTGACACCCTCGGGGCGGCTGTTGCGGCGCTCGGCCCATGCCGGGGACCGCCCGGCGGTCTTCGCGGCGCAGTTCGCGCTGAGCCATGCGTGCTGGCTGGTGACCTATCCGCTGGCGGGCTGGGCGGGCGTGACAATCGGGCTGGGGCCGGCGCTGGGCCTGCTGGCCTTGCTGGGGCTGGGCGCGGTGGCGGTGGCGTCGCGGGTCTGGCCGCGAGACGCCGAGGGGGTGATCACGCATCGGCATCCCGACTTGCCGCCCGATCACCCGCATCTGGAGGCGCACGGGCAGGGCGCGCGCCATGCTCACGAGGTGATCATCGACGATACCCATCACCGCTGGCCCACGCACGGCTGATACTGGACAAGCGCCCCCCCTTGTGACATTTGGCGCGGCAACAGGAGACACCCCATGACAACCACCCGTTTCGCGCCGTCCCCCACCGGGTACATCCATATCGGCAACCTGCGCACCGCGCTGATGAACTTCCTGATTGCCCGCAAGGCCGGGGGGACGTTCATCCTGCGGATCGACGACACCGATCCCGAGCGGTCGAAGCAGGAATACGTGGACGCGATCAAGGAAGACCTGGAATGGCTGGGCCTGACCTGGGACCGGGTCGAGCGGCAGTCGGAGCGGCTGGACCGCTATGCGGAGGCGGCCGACACCCTGCGCGGCATGGGGCGGTTCTACGAGGCGTTCGAGACGCCGACCGAACTGGACCTGAAGCGCAAGAAACAGCTGAACATGGGGCGGCCGCCGGTCTATGACCGGGCCGCGCTGGGGCTGAGCGAGGAACAGAAGGAGGCACTGCGCGCCGAGCGGGGCGATGGCGTCTGGCGATTCAAGCTGGATCACGAGCGGATCGAGTGGGATGACGGCATCCTGGGCGACATTTCCATCGACGCGGCCAGCGTCAGCGACCCGGTGTTGATCCGGGGCGACGGGCAAGTGCTGTATACGCTGGCCTCGGTCGTGGACGACACGGAAATGGGCGTGACGCACGTCGTGCGCGGGTCGGATCACGTGACGAATACCGCGACGCAGATCCAGATCATCGAGGCGCTGGGCGGCAACGTGCCGCAATTCGCGCATCATTCGCTGCTGACCGGGCCGCAGGGGGAATCGCTGTCGAAACGGCTGGGTACGCTGAGCCTGCGCGATCTGCGGGCGCAAGGCGTGGAGCCGATGGCGCTGTTGTCGCTGATGGCGCGGCTGGGCTCGGCCGATCCGGTGGAGTTGCGGACGGACATGGCGGAGTTGATCGAGGGGTTCGACATCTCGCGCTTCGGCTCGGCACCGACGAAGTTCGATGCGAATGACCTGTTCCCGCTGACGGCGCGGGTGTTGCAGGGGCGCGATTTCGCGGATGTGAAGGCGCATATCGTGGCGCTGGGCGTGCCCGAGGACCAGGCCGAGCGGTTCTGGAGCGTGACGCGCGAGAACATCACAACGCTGCAGGACCTGGAAGGCTGGTGGATCATGTTCCGCGACGGGGCCGAGCCGGTGATCGACGACGAGGACCGGGAGTTCGTGGCCGAGGCGCTGGCGCTGTTGCCCGAGGGGCCGCATGACGGCGACACCTGGGGGCAGTGGACGGCCGTGGTCAAGGAACAGACCGGCCGCAAGGGCAAGGGTCTGTTCATGCCGCTGCGCAAGGCACTGACCGGGCAGAACCACGGGCCGGACATGAGCCAGGTGCTGCCGCTGTTGCAGGTGATCAAGGCGAAGGGCTGAAGGCTGGTCGTCGCGCGACGTCTGCTAGAGTAGGTGCCTGCGGAGGCCGCGTCGAGAGTCCGGTGTTCGTCATTGTTGCCAAGCCCCCAGCCGGTTAACAGCCGCGACGCGGCCCGGCCCTCGTCAGCCCTTCCCTTGGGCTGGCGGTTTGGCGGAGGCTGGGCGCACCGATCAGTCCGAGGATGTATTTGGCAGGCATGAAGGGCTTCGAAATTGCCGTCGGATCGCCACCCCAGAGGCTGACTGATTGCCTCCGTCGTGAACGGCGGCAAAGCCCGCATGGCAGACGCGCGGTTACGGCGCAGCGGATGGCCGGAGACCCTGTTTCGCCGCGTACCTGCCATCGCGAACGCTGCGCGTGACCCAGGTCAGACCCGCCTTCGGGCAAAAACGCGGCACCTTGGCGGCTGATCGGTGCTTCTTTGCCGATGCCCCGAGTTTTTGAGCAACACATCGATGCCGGTCTGCGCCGGGAGGCTTGTTGCCGGCCCTGATTCCACCTCATCAAGATGGTCTGCCAACACCGCTACCTGGGATCGAGATATGTCTAGCGCCATAGTACTGATCGGACTGCTGATCGTTGCCGTTCTGTTGTTCGCACTGCTGACGACGTCGGCGCGGGATCGCGTCTGACGGTTTCGCCTGTTGCATCGGCGGGGATCTCCCTGACGAGTGTCGTCGTGCGAGGTGGGGCAATGCCGACACTCGCGCGGGGTGCGGGTTAGTCCCTGAGCGGGCTGAAGGTCGACACCGGCTGCACCTTGGCGCCGACGCGATCCAGCATGTCGTTCACCAGCGCCGTCTCCTTGCGCTGAAGCTTTTGGTGGCGCGGGTAGAGCGGGCGGCGGCGGTCGTCGAGGATGGGGGCGTCCCAGCCGTCGGTCGTATCGAAGAAGCGCTGCACGCCGTCCTCGCCGAAGACATGCAGGTAGCCCTGGACCACCACGTCGATATAGCTGAGCAGAACCGGGCTGACGGCGTCGGGGGTCTGGTGCTGGCCGTCCTGGATGGCGAAGACCACGAGGTCGGCGTCCTCGGGCAAGTGGGTGCGGACCTGGTGGCGGGCGGGCACTCGTTTGTAGGCGCGCTCGCGCGCGTCGAGCGCAGCCCAGTCGGCACCGGGCACGCCGGCCACGAGGCCGTCGATCTGGGCTGTGGTGTCGGGCACGGCCGTGAGATACGCCACCTCGCGCAGCGTCGTCTTGCGCCAAGCACGCCGCCAGCCAGAAAGCTGTGCGGGGTGGGCATCTGTGTAGGCGTGGGTGCCGCGATTCACCAGGCTGCCATAGCCGAAGAAGAATCCGGGTTGCACGTGGGGTACCACCTTTCTCGATTGCCCTGATGTCAACAGGCGTGGGGGCAAAGGTCAATGGGGGCGACCAAACTGTGATCGGCGCCTGTCATTCTGCTTGCAGAGGTGCGGGGCGGTCACTACGCTACTAAAGTATCGGAACGGGAGAACCGGCGTTGCCGGTGCCGAAGGAGCAACCGCCCCGGAAACTCTCAGGCGCAAGGACCGGCCGATGGAAGACTCTGGAGAGATCGCGGGAAAACCCGCGGCGCCGAAGGGATAGCGATCTCAGGCGGAAGGACAGAGGGGGCATCGAACGCGTCATGCGAGACGCGGAACGGATGCCGGTTGCCCTGCCAGATGCGCCCGGTGCGAGATGCGAAGGAGAGCCACTTGGACGATCTGCGCGAGACGCCGCTGACGGGCCTGCACAAGGCGCTGGGCGCAAAGATGACCGGGTTCGCGGGCTATGAGATGCCGCTGCAATACGAGCGCGGCGTCATGGGCGAACACCTGCACACGCGCCAAAAGGCCGGGCTGTTCGATGTCAGCCACATGGGGCAGGTCCTGATCCGCCACGAAGCGGGATATGGCGGCGCGGCGCAGGCGATGGAGCGGCTGGTGCCGGTGAGCCTGTTGGGGCTGGGCGAGAAGCGACAGAGATACGGATTTTTCACCAACGAGACGGGCGGCATCCTCGATGATCTGATGCTGACCAACCGGGGCGATCACCTGTTGGTCGTGGTGAACGCGGCTTGCAAGGCGGATGATATCGCGTTGATGCGTGAAGGGCTGCCCGATTGCGAGGTGACCGAGGTGACGGACCGCGCGCTGATCGCGTTGCAAGGGCCGAAGGCGGTCGATGTGCTGGCGCCGATCGCCGCGGGCTGCGAGATCATGAAATTCCTGGATACCGGCATTTTCACCTCGGATTACGGGGAATTGTGGGTGTCACGCTCGGGCTATACCGGCGAGGACGGTTACGAGATTTCGGTGCCCGAAGCGCAGGCCGAACCGCTGGCGCGGGCGCTGCTGTTGCACGAGGCGGTGGAGCCTGTGGGCCTGGGCGCGCGCGACAGCCTGCGACTGGAGGCGGGGCTGTGCCTTTACGGGCAGGATATCGACCAAGGCACCACGCCTGTGGAGGCGGGGCTGAGCTGGGCCATCCAGAAGGTGCGCCGCCGGGGCGGGGAGCGCGAAGGCGGATTCCCCGGCGCGGAGGTGATCCTGGACCAGTTGGAGAACGGCATGGCGCGGTGCCGCGTGGGGCTGCGCCCCGAGGGCCGTGCACCGATGCGCGCAGGCACGCAGATTTTCGGCAGCGAGACGGGCGGTGAGGCCGTGGGCCATGTCACCTCGGGCGCCTACGGGCCGAGCATCGAGGCGCCGATGTCGATGGGATATGTCGCGGCGAGCCACGCCTCGGCCGGAACCACGCTCTATGGCGAGGTACGCGGCAAGCGCCTGCCCGTGCGGGTGGCGGATATGCCGTTCACGCCATCAAATTTCAAACGCTGAGCATCAGGGAGACTTGCATGAAATACACCGAAGAACACGAGTGGCTGGACCAGGACGGGGATATCGTCACGGTCGGCATCACCAGCCACGCCGCCGAGCAGCTGGGCGATATCGTCTTCGTGGAGCTGCCCGAGGTGGGCGCCGAGGTGACCAAGGACGACGAGATCGTGGTGATCGAGAGCGTCAAGGCGGCCTCGGATATCCTGGCGCCGCTGGATGGCGAGATCGTGGAAGTGAACGAAGTGCTGGCCGACACGCCCAGCAAGGTCAACGAGGACCCCGAGGGCGACGGATGGTTCTTCAAGATCAAGCCGTCGGACACCTCGCCGATGGACGACTACATGGATGAAGCCGCCTACAAGGATTTCATCGACTGATCCGCGCCGCCGGGCGCAAAATTTTTGAAAAATTTTGGCAAAAATCTTTCGAAGATTTTTGTGCCTTCGGCGGGGATATTTAGAGCCAGAGGAAGCGGGGGCGGTGCGGCCGCCCCGGCACAATCTTTTGTCCGACACCCGGGAGTGCCTGCCATGCCGTTCGAGCCCACCGATTACCTGCCTTATGATTTCGCCAACCGGCGCCATATCGGGCCGTCGCCCGAGGAGATGGCCGAGATGTATGCCGCGTTGGGTGTGAAGGATCTCGATCAGCTGATCGACGAGACGGTGCCCAAATCGATCCGCCAGGCGGAGAAACTGGATTTCGGCAAGCCTAAGTCCGAGCGCGAGTTGATGCACGAGATGCGGATGGTCGCGAGTCAAAACAAGGTTTTGGTGAGCCTCATCGGCCAAGGCTATCACGGCACCGTCACACCGCCGGCGATCCAGCGCAATATTCTGGAGAACCCGGCGTGGTATACCGCCTATACGCCCTACCAGCCCGAGATCAGCCAGGGACGGCTAGAGGCGCTTTTGAACTTCCAGACGATGATCTGTGACCTGACGGGGTTGGAGGTGGCGAATGCCTCGCTGCTGGATGAGGCGACGGCTTGTGCCGAGGCGATGACCATGGCGCAGCGGGTGGCCAAATCGAAGGCGAAGGCGTTTTTCGTCGACCGGGATTGTCATCCGCAGAACATCGCGGTGGTGCAGACGCGGGCCGCGCCGCTGGGGATCGAGGTGATCGTGGGCGACCCGGAGAAGATGGAGGCGGACAAGGTCTTTGGCGCGCTCTTTCAGTATCCCGGGACCTACGGCCATGTGCGGGATTTCACGCCGCAGATGGAGGCGTTGCACGCCGAGAACGCGATCGGGATCGTCTCGGCGGACCCGCTGGCGCTGACCCTGCTGAAGGAACCCGGCGCAATGGGCGCGGATATCGCGGTGGGCTCGGTTCAGCGGTTCGGCGTGCCGATGGGCTATGGCGGGCCGCACGCGGCCTACATGGCCTGCAAGGACGCGATGAAGCGGGCCATGCCGGGGCGGATCGTGGGCGTGTCGGTGGATTCCCATGGCAACCGGGCCTACCGGCTGTCGTTGCAGACCCGCGAGCAGCATATCCGGCGCGAGAAGGCCACGTCGAATGTCTGTACCGCGCAGGCGCTCTTGGCCGTGATGGCGTCGATGTATGCTGTCTTTCACGGGCCGAAGGGCTTGCAGGCCATTGCGCAACGTATTCACCGCAAGACCGTGCGACTGGCCAAGGGGCTGGAGGCGGCGGGGTTCAAGGTGGACCCGCAGGTCTATTTCGACACGATCACGGTGGATGTGGGTCCGTTGCAGGCGGCGGTGATGAAATCGGCGGTGGACGAGGGGATCAACCTGCGCCGGGTGGGCGAGCACCGCGTCGGTATCACGCTGGACGAGGCGACCCGGCCCAAGAATATCGAGGCGGTCTGGCGGGCCTTCGGGATTGAGAAGGTGGACGAGGATTTTAAGCCGGAGTACCGCGTGCCCGAAAAGATGCACCGGAAGAGCGGGTACCTCGAGCATCCGATCTTTCACATGAACCGGGCCGAGACCGAGATGATGCGCTATATGCGGCGGCTGGCGGACCGGGACCTGGCGCTGGACCGGGCGATGATCCCGCTGGGGTCATGCACGATGAAGTTGAACGCCGCCGCCGAGATGATGCCGATCAGTATGCGGGAATTCGCGCGGTTGCATCCGTTCTGCCCGAAGGACCAGGCCGAAGGGTACCGCGTGATGATCGACGATCTGAGTGCAAGGCTGTGCGAGATCACCGGCTATGACGACATGTCGATGCAGCCCAATTCGGGCGCGCAGGGAGAGTATGCGGGGCTGCTGACCATATCCGCTTATCATGCCGCGAATGGCGAGGGGCATCGCAATGTCTGCCTGATTCCGATGTCCGCGCATGGCACCAACCCGGCCAGTGCGCAGATGGTGGGCTGGAAAGTGGTGCCGGTGAAGTCGGCGGCGAACGGGGATATCGACCTTGACGACTTCCGCGCCAAGGCGAAGGCCAATGCCGCGAATCTCGCCGGCTGCATGATCACCTATCCCAGCACGCATGGTGTCTTCGAGGAAACCGTGCTGGAGGTGTGCAAGATCACCCATGATCACGGCGGCCAGGTCTATATCGACGGGGCGAACCTGAATGCCATGGTGGGGCTGTCGCGGCCCGGGGATCTGGGCGGCGACGTGAGCCACCTGAACCTGCACAAGACGTTCTGCATTCCGCATGGCGGCGGCGGGCCCGGCATGGGGCCGATTGGCGTGAAGGCGCACCTGGCGCCGCATCTGCCGGGCGATCCGCGCGGGCAGGAAGACGGGCCGGGGCCGGTGTCGGCGGCGCCTTACGGCTCGGCCTCGATCCTGCCGATCAGCTGGGCCTATACGCTGCTGATGGGCGGCGAGGGGCTGACGCAGGCGACGCGGGTGGCGATCTTGAATGCCAACTACATCGCCAAGCGGCTGGAGGGCGCGTATGACGTGCTCTACCGCGGGCGCAACGACCGGGTGGCGCATGAGTGCATCCTGGACACGCGGCCTTTCGCGGACAGTGCGGGCGTGACGGTGGACGACATCGCCAAGCGGCTGATGGATTGCGGGTTTCACGCGCCGACGATGAGCTGGCCGGTGGCCGGCACGCTGATGATCGAGCCGACGGAATCCGAGACCAAGGCGGAGCTGGACCGGTTTTGCGATGCGATGCTGGCGATCCGCGAGGAGATCCGCGCCATCGAGGACGGCCAAAGCGACCGCGAGAACAATCCGCTGAAACACGCGCCGCACACGATGGAAGATCTCGTGCGGGACTGGGACCGGCCCTATAGCCGCGAGCAGGCCTGTTTCCCGCCGGGCGCGTTCCGGGTGGACAAGTACTGGCCGCCGGTGAACCGGGTCGACAACGTCTTTGGCGACCGGAACCTGGTGTGCACCTGCCCGCCGATGGAGGAGTATGCCGAGGCGGCGGAGTGACCATGTAATCAGGCGGCCTCCCGGAGGAGACCGCCCTTACTTTGGTACTGAAATCACTCTCTAAAATCCTTGGGTCGTGCCCGGGACAGGGGCGGGACCCTCGTTCGGAAGGTGGGAGAGCCCTTCGAACGATTGCCCATGGGTCGCGGCGGGGGCGCGACGGGTTCAAATTATTTTGTGGATGTGCAGAGGAGGGCGTGCAGAAGAGGTGTGGGGCTTGCGGGTTGCAAGCCGCGCCGCCAGCCGCGCTGCGTCTGACTGACGAGCGGGTGCGTGGTGCCGGAGGTCCCGGATAAGGTCCGGGACGCGGAGGCACCAGGCTTGGAAGTCTGGTGCGAAGGCTGAACGTTACGCGGAGTCGTCCTCGACCAGTATCGAGAACACTTCATGCAGATTTTGCCAGCTGGCCTCGTTCGCGGCGGCAAGCAGGTAGCCGGTTTCGATGCCCGCGTTGTAATCGCGGCCGTCCAGCATCCGCACGACGCCGCCGGCGCGTTGGACGATCAGAACGCCCGCCGCGTGGTCCCACGGGTTGAGCGTGGACGACAGCAGGAAGTCGGCCTGCCCCTGGGCCAGCATCCGGTATTCATGGCAAGAGCAGCGCAACGAGCCCGTGCGGCCGAATTTCGGGAGAAGCGGTGCCAGCTCTTCCTGCACCGCGCGGTCCATCAATGAGAAGTGAATGTAGCCCGAAAGGCTGTCGATCTCGCCGCCTTGCGAGGTCGAGACCGGGCGGGCGCGGCCGGTGGCGCGGGTCATCTGGGCGGCACCGTCCTCTTCGGCGGCGATGAAATCGTCCATCACCGGATCGTAGAGCAGGCCGAAGACCGGTTTGCCGAAGCGGGTGACCGAGACGATGACGCCGAACACCGCCAGACCATTGACGAAGTTCCACGTGCCGTCGACGGGATCGAGGATGAAGGCAAGTTCGGCCTCGGCCAGCTTGCCGCGCAGGGCAGGGTCGGCGGCGGCGGCTTCCTCACCCACGACGAGGGCGTGGGGGAACATTTTTTGAAGGCCGCGCGCGATCATGGCCTCGGCCGCGTGGTCGGCCTCGGTCACCAGGTCGTCGGGACCGGATTTCGAGGTGATGTCGGCGGCGGCAAGGTTGCGGAAGCGGGGCATGACCTCGGCCCGGGCGGCGCGGCGGACAAGGTTGACGAGCGCAGCCTTCTGCGCCTTTGTCAGCGGCGATGACACGGGGATGGGCAGGGTTTCCGTCATGGACGCTCCTTGTACGACTCGAAGGTGAGGGAATGCGGGTTAAGTGCCACCGCGCGCGCCGGATCGCAACCGGATCGGGGTACGGGATGGGCGGTTATTCGCGGCTGCGCAAAACTTTTGCGGGGCGGGCCGAGATGGGGCCCAGGGCAAAGGCGAGGCCCGCCAGCAGGCTGATCAGTGCGCCGCCCGCGACGATGCCGAGTGCGGGGGGCCAGGCCACGGCGAAAGAGGTTTCCATCACGTAGTGGCTGACGGCCCAGGCGCCGGCGATGCCAGCACCGAGTGCGACGCTGCCCGCCGCTGCGCCGAGGAGCGCGGCGCGCAGGGAAAGACCCCAGAGGATGCGGGCGCGGCTGGCACCGAGCACCTTGAGGATCGCCGCCTCGTAGCTGCGGGCGCGGGCATCGGCGGCGGCGGCGCCGATCAGCACCATGAAGCCGGTGAGTAGCGTTGCGGCGGCGCCCCATGCGGTGGCCGAGGCGAGACTGCCCAGAAGGTCGCTGACGCGGGAGACGGCGTCGCGCACCGAGATGGCGGTGATGTTGGGGAACTGGCGCGAGAGGTCGCGGAGGATGGCGGTTTCGGACTCGGCGTCGGAGTAGACCGTGGCGATATAGCTGTGCGGGGCGTTCACCAGCGCGGCCTCGTTCAGGATCATGATGAAGCCCATGCCGGCGGTGGAAAAATCGACCTCGCGGAAGGAGGTGATTTCCGCCGTCAGGTCGCGGCCGAGGATGTTGAGGGTAATCTCGTCGCCAAGGCTCAGGCCCATCTCTTCGGCTTCCTCGGCGGCGAAGCTGACCTGGGGCGGGCCGGAGTAGTCCTCGGGCCACCAGTTGCCGTCCGTAACTGTGCTGCGGTCGGGCAGGGCGGCGGCATAGCTGACGCCGCGGTCGCCTTGCAGGACCCAGTGATCGCCGGCGACCTCGGCTGCGGGCTGGCCGTTGATCTCGGAAAGGATACCGCGAAGCATGGGGGCGGCGTCGACGCGGGTGACGCCGGTGTCGCTGTCGAGCCGAGCCGAGAAGTCGGGCATCTGGTCGCGCTGGATGTCGACGAAGAAGAAGCTGGGCGCGCGGGTGGGCAGGTCGCGGGTGATGGCGTCGCGCAGGTTGCGGTCGACCTGGCCCACGGCGGCAAGGACCGACAGGCCGAGGCCGAGCGACAGGACCACGGCGCTGGCGGTGCTGCGCGGGCCGCCTATGGCGCCGAGCGCCCAGCCGAGCGCGGTGCGGCCCCGGGCCAGCGGGCGCATTTTGCGGGCGGCGGCGCGCAGGGCAAGGCCGGCGAGGGCCAGCACGACGAGGGCGGCGGCGATGGAGCCTGCCGTCCAGTAGGTCAGGGTCGCGTTGCCGGAGAACCATGCGGCGACCCAAACGAGGGCCGCGACGAGGGCGGCGGTGGTCAGGATGAAACCCGCGCCGGGGATCGTGCCGGACGTGTCGGCGTCTCGGTAAAGCGCGGCAGGGCGGATGTCGCGGGCCTGAGCGAGCGGCCAGAGAGTGAAGATGAGGATGGTGAGGGCGCTGTAGATCGCGGCCTCGGCCATGGGTCCCGGGTAGGGGGCGAAGACGGCAGGCACCGGCAGTTGCGCGGTGATGATGGGCGACAGCAGCACCGGCAGGCCGACGCCGAGGGCGAGGCCGAGGGTGATGCCAAGGACGCCCAGAACGGCGACCTGCATCAGGTAGGTGAGGAAGATCGTGCGTTGGTCCGCGCCGAGACTGCGGAGGATGGCGATGGTCTGCGTCTTGCCCGACAGATAGGCGCGCAGCGCGGCGGAGATGCCGACGCCGCCGACGGCCAGACCGGAGAGGCCCACGAGGATCAGGAACGCGCCGAGACGCTCGACGAATTCGGCCACGCCCGGCGCCCCGTTTCGGGCGTCGGACCAGCGCATGCCGCTGCCTTCGAGGGCGCCCTCGGCCTCTGCCCGGGTGGCGTCGAGATTTGTGCCGGGGGGCAGGTCGAGGCGGTAATGCGAGGAAAAGAGCGTGCCGGGTTCGAGCAATCCCGCGCCGTCCAGCGCGCTGCGCAAGACGATGGTGCGCGGGCCGAGGCCGAAGCCGCCGGTGCGGCTGTCGGGTTCCCGCTCGATCAGGGCGCGCAAGGTGAAGGATTTGGAGCCCAGCGTGACGGTGTCGCCGGGGGTCGCGCCAAGGCGGTCAGCCAGGGTCGGGTGCATGACGAGGCCGTCATCCGCCAGCGCCTCATCCAGGGGAATGTCGGGGGAAAGGCCCACCGTGCCCACGAGGGGATAGGCGGTGTCGACGGCTTTCACCTGCGTCAGGCTGCGTTCCTCGCGGAAGACGGCCATGGAGCGGAAATCGGCGATCTCGGAGACTTGCGTGGCGGTGTCTTGCATCCACGCAAGCTCGTCCGGGTTGGCGAAGCGGTAGGTCAGTTCGATTTCCGCGTCGCCGCCCAAGAGCGTGGCGCCTTCCTGGGCGAGGCCCTCGGTGATGCTCTGGCGGACGGTGCCGACGGCGGCGATGGCCGCGACGCCGAGGATCACGCAGGCAAGGAAGATGCGGAACCCGTGCAGGCCGCCGCGCAGTTCGCGGGCCGCAAGGCGTGCGGCGAGCCGGAGTTTCATGCGGTGCGGGCCTTGGGGGTCTGACGCTCGGAAAGGTGGCCGTCGCTGAGTTCGGCCACGCGGGCGCAGCGATCGGCAAGGCCGGGGTCGTGGGTGACGAGGACCAGCGTGGCGCCGTGGCGGTCCTGCAGACCGAAGAGCAGGTCGATGATGGCGGTGCCGGTGGTGCTGTCGAGGTTGCCTGTGGGCTCGTCCGCCAGCAGGATATCGGGGCGCGGGGCGGCGGCGCGGGCCAATGCCACGCGCTGTTGCTCGCCGCCCGAGAGTTGCGAGGGATAGTGGCTCAGGCGCTTGCCCAGGCCCACGGCGGTCAGCTCCTCCTCGGCGCGGGTGAAGGCGTCGGGATTGCCGGCCAGTTCGAGGGGGGTGGCGACGTTTTCCAGTGCGGTCATGGTTGGAATAAGGTGGAAGGACTGGAAGACCACGCCGATATGATCGCGGCGCAGGCGGGCGAGCGCATCCTCGGACATTGTCGTGAGGTCTTGGCCCAAGGCGGTGACCGTGCCACCGGTGGCGCGTTCCAGCCCGCCCATCAGCATCAGCAGCGAGGATTTGCCGGAACCCGACGGCCCCACCAGCCCGAGTGTGTCGCCGCGGTGGACATCGAGGCTGATCGCCTCAAGTATGTCGACGGGGCCTGCATTGCCTTGCAGCGAGAGTGCGGCCTCGCGTAGCGATAACACGGGGTCTGTCATGGGGTTCTGCCTGTCTGCTTTTCGTCGTTTCACATATGGTGTCCGGGCCTTGGCGGGCAAGGTTGCGGCGCTTGTTTTCCTTGGTTTACCGGCATTTGGTGAAGAGCCGGTGACGATCCTGGCGCTGGGTGACAGCCTGACGCAGGGCTACGGGCTGGCGCAGGACGACGGGTTCGTGCCGCAGCTGGAAAGCTGGTTGGAAGAGAACGACGTCGCGGCCGAGGTCATCAATGCGGGCGTGTCGGGAGATACCACTGCCGGGGGCGCATCGCGGGTCGAATGGAGCCTGACGCCCGAGGTCGACGCGATGATCGTGGCGCTGGGCGGCAACGACATGCTGCGCGGGTTGGACCCGGGCGAGGCGCGGGCGAACCTGAGGACGATCCTGGAGGTGGCCGAGGGGCAAGACCTGCCGGTGCTTATGGTGGGGATGCAGGCGCCGACAAATTTCGGGCCGGATTACAAGGCGGCGTTCGACGCGATGTACCCGGAGTTGTCGCAAGAGTTCGGCGCGCTTTATTTCGAGAGCTTCTTCAAAGGGTTGGGCGAGGGGGATCCATCCGAGCTGCAGGGGTATTTCCAGTCGGACGGGATTCATCCGAATGCCGAGGGCGTGGCCCGGATCGTCGAGGCGATGGGG
This sequence comes from Roseovarius sp. SK2, assembly GCF_028807495.1. Classification (NCBI taxonomy): domain Bacteria; kingdom Pseudomonadati; phylum Pseudomonadota; class Alphaproteobacteria; order Rhodobacterales; family Roseobacteraceae; genus Roseovarius; species Roseovarius sp. SK2. Next base: position 266,275 of record NZ_JARAMK010000002.1, on the reverse strand, counting down.
CCGGCGGTCGCGGATCTGGCTGACCGGGTGGAGTGAGGTCGCGGGGCTTTCCTGCTTGGCCGGATCTCAGTCTGAACCCGAGGAAGCGGTCCCGGGTCAAGCCCGGGACGGGAAGTTTGGCGGCTGACGTTGGCGGCCCGTCGCTTGCGCGGGGGCGCGACAAGCCGCGCCTTGGTTCCGCGCAGGTCTCTTAGAGAACCGTGACCACCGTGCCCAGCGGCACGCGTTCGTAAAGGTCGATCACGTGCTCGTTGATCATACGGATGCATCCGTTGGACACCGAGCGCCCGATCGAGCGGGGTGCGGTGGTGCCGTGGATGCGGAAATACGTGTCACGACCGTTCTGGAAGAGGTAGAGCGCGCGTGCGCCCAGCGGGTTGCCCTTGCCGCCCGGTTGGACGTAGTCGTTGCCCTTGAACTTGGCATAGGTCTTGGGCTCGCGCTCGATCATTTCCTGCGTCGGGCGCCAAGTCGGCCACTTTTTCTTGACGTCGATGGTGGCGCGGCCGGTGAACTCCAAGCCGGCTTTGCCGACGCCCACGCCGTAGCGGCGGGCGCGGCCTTGCTCGGTGATCAGGTACAGGAAATGCGCCTTGGGCAGGATCAGCATCTGGCCGGGGGCATACTGGGCCGAGATGTTCACGTCCTGCGGCATGTATTTTGGAGCGATCTGGAACGACTGCGCGGCGGCAGGCAGCGCGGGCGCAGTGGCAGCCGCGGCCGCGGTGGCCACGAATTGGCGGCGATTCATCATGTTTTCTTCCCCTCGAAACGGCGGCATGTGGGTGTGGCGATATTCCGCCACATGAGCATTTAGAAATCAAAAACAAGTGAATGGCGGCAGGGCAAGCGATTCTGTGACCGTCAAGCGTCAGTTTCCCGAAGCTGCGGCAGAGAGGTAACGGATTGCCGCGCGCGGCAGGCGGAGAGCGGTGCGGCGCAGGAGGGCCGGATACTCGATATCGCCTGAAAGCAGGTGCATATAGTCGCGTTTGAGCGTTTGCGAGGCTGTAAAGGTACGGGCGAAAAACGGCTGCAAGCGTGCCGAGAAGATCAGCGGACGCAACAGGCGGGCCTGCGCGATGGCGCGGCGGATCGGCTTGGTCGCGGTCGTGTAGAGCGGAAGGGCGCGCTGGGCATCCCCTTGATCCAGCGCGGTTTTCGCGGCACGGGCGGCGAGGGCGCCGGAGTGGATGGCGTGGCCGATCCCCTCGCCGGTGATCGGGTCGACAAGGCCGGCGGCGTCGCCCGCGAGCAGGACATTGTCCTTGCCGGGGATGGGCCTTGGGGCGCCGAAGGGCAAAAAATGGCCTTTGACCTTGGCGGTCTGACCGGTTCCCAGCTTGTCCAGATAGGTGGCGAGGTGCGATTTCATGTCGGGGTTTTGGGCGTGCAGGCCACCCAAGCCTATGGTCGTGCTGGATTTTTTCGGGAAGGACCAGCCGTAGCCCCAGTCGGCGGCGGCAAAGTCTATGCGGATGGGCGTGGCCTCGGTCGGGGCTTGCGCGGGGCCTTCGACCTCCAGCGCGAAACCGATGGTGTCTTGGGAAAAAGGTTTGCCGAACAAGGCCTTGGCGGTGGGGCTTTGAACGCCGTCGGCGGCGATGAGGAGCTTGTAGGAGAGGGGTTCGCCCTCGGCCAGATTGACTTTATTGTTTTTGAAATCAAGGGCTTCGATGCGGTGACCGGTATAGTCGGCGGCCCCGGCGGCAAGGGCCTGTTTCAGCAGGTGATGATCGAAGTCCCAACGCATGGTGAGGTGCAGTGGCGGGACGTCCTGGAGGTCTCCAAGATATTGATCTTTCAGGTGAAATTCGAAATTCCGCCGTGTCTCGAAAAGGTCCGGGGTGATCTGCATGCCGAAAATGTCGGACAGATGCGCCGCACAGCGGCCTGTCACAAGCCCGCCGCAGAGTTTCTGGCGTGGAAACAATGCCTTGTCGACCAGCGCCACGGTCAGGCCAAGCGTGCGGGCCTGCATGGCGGCGGCGGTTCCGGCGGGGCCGGCGCCGAGGATGACAAGGTCGAAATCGGGCATCTTGGACAGGGGGGATAGAGCATCCCGAGGGGCGCGGAAAGACGTGTCGGTATCACGTCGGTATCCGGGTGGTATGGCGACGGTGCGGTGGGGTTAAATTCCGGTAAGGGTTTGGGGCGAGGATGCGGGCTCGCCACAGAGGAGCCCGACATGCCCACCAAGACCGAACGCGCCGCCCGTGCCGGCCTGATGCAGAGCCTGATCTACCTTCAACAGGAAAGCTGGATCCCCGACACGATCGCCGAGGAGATTCCGGAGGCCTGGCACACGCTGGAGATGGATGTGCCGGTGGAGGAGCCGAAGGAGAAGGTGACGCTGTATCTGGACCGGTCAGTGGCGCGGTTCTACCGGGCGATGGGCAAGGGGTGGCACGCGCGGATCAACCGGCTTCTCGCGACGTATATGCAGATGCATCTGGCGAAGGAGGTGAGGTTGGAGGAGGTTTTGCGGGAGCGGGTTGGGATGGGGGAGTAGGGGAGAGGCAACCTTTTCTTAATCATGTTTCGTTCAGGGTTGGGGGATGTCGAATTACCTCCGACCGAACGTTCCCGGTGCAACGGTGTTCTTCACCGTGACTCTTGCGGAACGGGGGAGTCGATTGCTGGTGGATGAGATCGCGCGTTTGCGTGCGGCGGTCCGGCGGACTCGGGTCGAGCGGCCGTTTCGTATCGACGCCTGGGTGGTCTTGCCGGATCACCTGCATGCTGTTTGGACCTTGCCGGAGGGAGATCATGATTTCTCGACGCGGTGGGGCGCGATCAAGTCGCGGTTCACGCGGAGCCTGCGGGATGACTGTAGGGTGGGGTTCCACCCCACCTTGGCAAAGGAGACGGGACATGCGGTGCGGTGGAACCCCACCCTACGCCGGTCGGAGAGCAAGCGCCGGAAAGGGGATGCCGGGATCTGGCAGCGGCGGTTTTGGGAGCATCATGTGCGTGGCCCGGAAGACTACGATGCGCTGTTGCGGTATTGCTGGATGAATCCGGTCAAGCATGGGTTCGTGGCAGAACCAACGGATTGGACGTATTCTTCGGTGCATCGGGACCTGGCATCCGGGCGTTTGAATCTCGGGTAGAATGCGTGGGTTTTCACCCACCCTACGTTATCGTCGGGCTTGGCTCGAGCATCTCGAGGGCCGGAGGTCCCGGGTCAAGCCCGGGACGGGGGAGCAGGTCAGTTCCCGGCAGATCGATGGGGTGGGCACGCATTTCCTGCGGAAACGCTTTCGCGCACGGGTGACATGCGGCCTTTGGCCGGATGTCACCTCGCGAATTTCTTGTGCTTGATCCGCTTGGGTTCCAGTGCGTCGGGGCCGAGGCGGCGCTTCTTGTCTTCCTCGTAATCCTCGAAGTTGCCTTCGAACCATTCGACGTGGGCCTCGCCTTCGAAGGCCAGGATGTGGGTGCAGATGCGGTCGAGGAAGAAGCGGTCGTGGGAGATGACCACGGCGCAGCCGGCGAAGTCGACCAGCGCGTCTTCCAGCGCGCGGAGGGTTTCGACGTCGAGGTCGTTGGTGGGTTCGTCGAGCAGAAGGACGTTGCCGCCTTCTTTCAGGAGCCGGGCCATGTGGACGCGGTTGCGTTCGCCGCCTGACAGCAGCGAGACTTTCTTCTGCTGGTCGCCGCCCTTGAAGTTGAAGGATGAGCAATAGGCGCGGGAGTTCACTTGCGCGTCGCCCAGTTGGATGATTTCGGCGCCGCCGGTGATGGCCTCCCACACGGTGTCGTTGTCCTTGAGGTCGTCGCGGGACTGGTCGACATAAGAGAGTTCGACCGTGTCGCCGTAGGACAGCTCGCCCTTGTCCGGCTGCTCCTGCCCGGTGAACATCTTGAACAGCGTGGATTTACCGGCGCCGTTGGGGCCGATCACGCCGACGATGCCGCCGGGGGGCAGCGAGAAGGTCAGGTCCTCGATCAGAAGCTTGTCGCCCATGGCCTTTTGCAGGCCCTCGACCTCGATCACCTTGCCGCCAAGGCGGGGGCCGTTGGGGATGACGATCTGGGCGCGGGAGACCTTTTCACGCTCGGACTGGTTGGCCAGCTCGTTATAGCGTTCGATCCGGGCCTTCTGCTTGGATTGGCGGGCCTTCTGGCCCTGGCGCATCCATTCCAGTTCGCGTTCGAGGGTCTTCTGCTTGGACTTGTCCTCGCGCTTTTCCTGCTCCAGCCGCTTGGCCTTTTGTTCGAGCCACGCGGAATAGTTGCCCTCGTAGGGGATGCCGCGGCCGCGGTCCAACTCGAGAATCCAGCCGGTGATGTCGTCCAGGAAATAACGGTCGTGCGTGACGATCAGGATCGTGCCCTTGTAGTCGATCAGGTGCTGTTGCAGCCAGGCGATGGTTTCCGCGTCGAGGTGGTTGGTGGGCTCGTCGAGGAGCAGCATGTCGGGCGCCTCGAGCAGCAGCTTGCAGAGCGCGACACGGCGCTTTTCGCCGCCCGAGAGTGTGCTTACGTCGGCGTCGTCGGGGGGGCAGCGCAGCGCCTCCATCGAGACGTCGACCTGGCTGTCGAGATCCCACAGGTTGTTGCTGTCGATTTCGTCCTGGAGGGCGGCCATCTCGTCGGCGGTTTCGTCCGAGTAGTTCATCGCCAGTTCGTTGAAGCGTTCGAGCTTGGCCTTGTGGGCGGCGACGCCGAGCATGACGTTTTCGCGCACGGTGAGGCTTTCGTCGAGTTGGGGTTCCTGCGGCAGGTAGCCGACCTTGGCGCCCTCGGCGGACCACGCCTCGCCGGTGAAATCGGTGTCGAGGCCGGCCATGATCTTCATCAGGGTGGATTTACCGGCGCCGTTCACGCCGACGACGCCGATCTTCACGCCGGGCAGGAAGCTGAGATGGATGTTCTCGAAGCATTTCTTGCCGCCGGGGTAGGTCTTGGAGACGCCCTGCATGTGGTAGACGTATTGGTAGGCTGCCATGGTCCGTGCTCTTTTCGTAAAGGGGATACGTTGAGGCCCATGTAACCGCGCCGGGCGGCGAATTCAAACGGGATAACGCGTCAGGCGCGCGGGTGCAGGCGGGTGACGCGGGGGGTGTCCGGGCCCTTGTCGAAATCCGCGGGCAGGGGCAGGTTGGCGGAAAGCCAGGCGATCATGTCGTCGCAGGGCTGGGGATGGGCCAGCACGAAGCCCTGGATCGCGGGGCAGCGCGCGACGCGCAGGAGGCGCAGCTGCTCGGCGGTTTCGACCCCTTCGGCGGTGACATGGGTGCCCAGCTTGCGGCACAGCTCGATGATCGAGCGGACGATGGCGCGGTTGCGCGGATCGGTGGCGATGTTGGCGGTGAGCGAGCAGTCGAGCTTGATCTCGTCCACCTCGATTTCCGAGATATGGGCAAGGCCCGCATAGCCTGTGCCGAAATCGTCGAGCGCCACGCGGGCGCCCATGCGTTTGAGCCGGTCGACGGCGGTGGCGATGGTGCGGCCGCCGCCCTGGAGGATCGTGGTCTCGGTGATCTCGACGCAGATCTGCGCGGGCTTGAGCCCGCGTGATTGCAGCGCCCAGTCCAGCAGGCCTGCGTAGTTCACATCCGTGAGCGCCTCGGCGGAGACGTTGAGGGAGAGGGTCAGATCCTCGAAGCCGGCCTCGTGCAGGCGCTTGAGCGCGTCGAGCGACAGGTGCATCGACTGGTAGTCGAGATCGGCCAGCACGCCGGCGCGGCGGGCGGTCTCGAAGAACGCGCCGGGGGGCAGCTGGCCAAGGCGGGGATGGTTCCAGCGCAGAAGCGTCTCGCACCCGGTGATGCGCCCGCGCGTCAGGTCAAGCTGGGGTTGCAGGTGCACGGTCAGCTGCTTTTCCGTGGTGGCGAGGCGCAGTTCGCGGGCCATCCGGTTCTGCGCGATCTGAACCTGCCCCAGGGCGGGGGTGTAAAGCTGGACGCGGCTGCGGCCGCGGGTCTTGGCCTCGTAGAGGGCCTGGTCGGCGTGATGGATGAGGGTTTCGCCGTTTTCCTTGTTGTTCTGTGCCAGGCAGGCGCCGATCGAGAGGCCCACGCGGATTGCCTGGTTTTTCCACATCAACGGGTCGTCGGTGGCGCCGAGCAGCAGTTCGGCACGGGTCAGCAGCGCCTCCTCGGTCGCCATGCCGAGGCAGACCAGCAGGAATTCGTCACCGCCAATGCGGCAGGCGAGGTCCTGCGGGCCGCAGAAGCGGCGCAAGAGGTCGGCCACGTGCAGGAGTGCGGCGTCGCCGGCGGCGTGGCCCAGCGTGTCGTTGATTTCCTTGAACTTGTCGAGGTCGAGATGCAGCACGCCGACGCGCCGCTCGGCCAGGGCGCGGGCCACGATGTCGGAGGCGAGGTATTGCGACAGCCGCTTGCGGTTGGCCAGCCCCGTGAGGTCATCGTGATGTGCGACGTGTTGCAGGCGGGCCATGGCGCGGCGCAGGTCCTGCTCGGTCTCGACCGTGCCGGTCACGTCGCGGCAGGTGACGGCGATCTTGTGCCCCGTGGGCGTGGCCAGCAGCGTGAAGCTGTGCAGGTTCCAGAAGGTTTCACCAGTCGCGCGCTTGTGCCGGGCGAGGTGGTCGCGGTCGAAGATGGCGCTGTGGATGTCATAGCGGAAGGCGGCCACCTTGGCGGAGTCGACGCGGGCGCCGTCGGGCAGGACATGGGCCATGACCTTGATCCCGCGCACGCGGTCGAGAGAGGTGGCGAACATCGCCTCGGCGGCGGGGTTCATCCATTCGACGTGCCCTTCGATATCCTGGACGATGATGGCGTCCTGGGTCCGGTTCAGGAATTGCGGGCAGCAAGACAGATCGTCCACAGGGCGCGACGGGCCAGCCCTGTCCGCTGACGGACCCTGCGCCGCATCGGCGGGATGCGGGTGCGGTATGTTGCTCTGCTCTGCCACGCCCATACTCTTGCGGTACTCACCGAGAGCCGTCTTGCCATGCGGCGCTTAACATTCCGTGCGACTTCAAAGGCTAAATCCCTAAAATTGCGTCGAATCCCGGTGCAGGGGCGCGTGGCGAAAAGGCTGGACATCCCGCCACATCCCGGCGATTTCAGGGGCGACGCGAAGGGAGAGGACATGCGTGTGCGCTTGCCGATGACGCGGCCCGGCATGGTGATCGGGCTTTTGGGGGGATCGTTCGACCCGCCCCATGCGGGGCATGTGCATATCAGCCGCGAGGCACTGCGGCGCTTTGGCCTCGATCGGGTGTGGTGGCTGGTGAGCCCCGGCAACCCGCTGAAGGCGCGGGGGCCGCAGCCCTTGGAGCGGCGGATGGCGGCGTGCCGGGCGCTGGTGGATCATCCGCGCATCCACGTCAGCGATTTCGAGGCGCAGGTCGGCACGCGCTATACCGCCGAGACGCTGGCGGTGCTGCAAAAGATGCGGCCGCATGTGCATTTCGTCTGGCTGATGGGCGCCGACAACCTGGCGCAGTTCGAGCATTGGCAGGACTGGCGGCAGATCATGGATACCGTGCCGATCGGCGTGCTGGCCCGGCCCGGGCAGCGCATTTCGGCGCGGATGTCGAAGCCGGCGCGGATCTATCGCACGGTGCGCATCCCGGCGCGGCAGTCGCGGGCGCTGCGCATGGCCGCCCCCCCGGCATGGTGTTTCGTCAATGTCCCGATGAGCGCGCTGTCGTCGACGGCGCTGCGGGCACGGGGCGACTGGGGCGATCTTTCGGAAAGTTGATCGCACGCCCGCGACATGGTGCCGACAGGGGCGAATTGCGGATTGTGTGACCTGCCGCGCTTGGGTTAATTGGACCCATGCGTACGAACATTTCCCGACGGTTCCTGTTGACGACGGCGCTGGCCAGCCTGGCGGGCGGCGCGATGGCCGATGCGCCCAAGGTGTCGCTGCGCCCGCAGCTGCGCCCCGAAGGCGGCGCCGAGGCGGCGCGCATTCGCTCGGTTCCGAGCGTCGACGCGCTGATCGAGCGAGCCAAGCTGGGCGGGGACGTGGGGTTCGCGGTCATCGACGTGAAGTCCGGCAAGCCGCTGGAAGGCGTTGGAGCAGGCGACGGTATGCCGCCCGCGAGCGTGATGAAGGCGATTACCGCGCTTTACGCGCTGGAGACGTTGGGCGAGGGATACCGGTTCGAGACGCGGCTGATCGCGACCGGGCCGGTCAAGGACGGGGTGCTGGACGGCGACCTGGTGCTGGCGGGCGGCGGCGACCCGGTGCTGGACACGAATGGCCTGGCCGACATGGCCGCGCGACTGAAGAAGGCCGGGGTGACCCGGGTGACCGGCAAGCTGCGGGCCTGGGCCGGGGCGCTGCCCTTTACCCGGTTCATCGACGACGAGCAGCCCCTGCACGTCGGCTATAACCCGTCGCTGTCGGGGCTGAACCTGAATTTCAACCGGGTGCATTTCGAGTGGAAGCGGTCGGGCGGGGATTACACCGTGGCGATGGACGCGCGGTCGGACCGCTATCGCCCGTCGGTGCGGGTGGCGCGGATGCGCGTCGCGAACCGCAAGGGGCCGGTCTATACCTACGAGGACGCGGGCGACCACGATGCGTGGACAGTGGCGTCGGGCGCGCTGGGCAATGGCGGGTCGCGCTGGCTGCCGGTGCGGCGGCCGGGGGATTATGCCGCCGAGGTGTTCACCGCGCTGGCGCAGGCGCAGGGCGTGACGTTGAGCGCGGGAGAGGTGTTCGAGGGCACGCCCGAAGGCAAGGTGCTGGTCAGTCACCTGAGCGAGCCGCTGGTGCCGATCCTGAAGGATATGTTGAAGTATTCCAACAACCTGACCGCCGAGCTGGTCGGGCTGACGACCAGTGCCGCGCGGCTGGGCCGGCCCGCGGACCTGGCGGCCTCGGGCGCGGAGATGAGTGCCTGGGCACAGGAGACGCTGGGCATGACAGGGGCCAAACTGGTCGATCATTCGGGCCTGGGCGAGATGTCGCGGGTGACGCCTCTGGGCATGGCGCGGGCGCTGGCGCGGGTGCACGGGGACGGGCGGCTGAAGCCGATCCTGAAGCCGTTTCTGATGCGCGACAGCCAGGGCGGCATCATGCGGGACCATCCCGTCAAGGTCGCGTCAAAAACCGGGACGCTGTATTTCGTCAGCACGCTGGCGGGATATGCGACGGCGCCGGACGGCACCGAGCTGGCCTTTGCGGTCTTCACCCATAACGCCAAGCTGCGCGAGCCGATCGACAGCCGGTCGGACGTGCGCCCGCCGGGCGCGTCCAGTTGGAACCGGAGGGCCAAGCAGCTTCAGCAGGGGTTGATCGAACGCTGGAGCGTGATGTACGCGGGCTGAGCCTGATCCTTGGGCCGTGACGCTCGACGGTTGTGGTGACGGCGGGGCGCAGGTCAGATGCGTGAAAAAATCCCTAAAATTGTCGATATTCCAGAAACAGTTACCTCAAATTTGCCTTAATTCGAGGCAACGTTGGCGCCGGAAATCAGCGCGAACAGGAGTAGCGATTAATGCAACGTATCTGGGTATTCGGATCTGTCCTCGTCACCGTCATTGCGGCCCTCAAGACCTTGCTGGTCGTTCATTTCGCCTTTGGGGGCGTCTCGGGCGCGCCGAGCCTGGTGGTGTTGTCGGGGCTTTTCGCGCTGTTCTTTGCGCTGACCGCGGTGGTGGCCTATGTCGCCTGCACGCAGCTGACCCGGCACGTGGTGCAGAAGCGCCGTGAAAAGCTGGCCCCGGGGATGAGCGAGCCCGTCGCCAAGGAAACCGTCATCTTGCGCCACGCGCCGGACTGGGGGCTGTCGCAGGCCGAGGCGGACGTGGCGATTTTCGTGGCCAAGGGATTTTCCAACGGCGAGATCGCGGACATGCGCGGCAGCGCGATCACCACGGTGAAATCGCAGTTGGGCCGGATCTATCAGAAATCGGGCCTTGAATCGCGCTACCAGCTGATTGCCTTCGTCACCGACGAGGTGGTGTCGATGGCGCGCGAGGCCGAAGAGCCCGCCGCGAAGATCAGCACCAAGGATGCCCTGCCGCTGGTCGGGCGCCGCAAGCAGCACGCGGCCTGATACCGCCGCCCGGCATTACTGGACCAGCCGGATGAGTTCGCAGTGATGCCCGGTCAGGGTCAGCTCGCCCGATCCGAGCTCTAGCCCCACACTCGCCAACACGCTGTCCACCACGCCATCGACCGGCGTGGTGAGCGCGGCCAGAAGCTGGGCCGGAAGGTTGGCCAGCAGGGTGTTGACGACCGGGGCCGCGAGGCCGGTGACAAGGCCCTGCTGATCGGGCTTGATCCGGAGTTCCGTGTTCTCGGACGACAGGAGCGTGCTGACGGCGTTGGTCACAAACAGTTCCGAGCCGTAACTGTGCTCGGTGTCGCCGCTAGCCACGTCGCCATGGGTGAATGTGATGCGGTCGGTGTTCGATCTGCCGACGGCGACGTGGCTGCGGGCCTGGACCACGAGGTCGGCCAGCACCAGGTCGGGCAGCAAAGGCACCGGGATGGCGATGCGCACGGTCAGAAGATCGGCAAAGCCGAGGCTCGCGGGATCAACGGGCGCGGTGGCGCTGGTGCCTGCGGGCAGGGTGCCGAGGTAGAGCGCGGCGACAGCGGTGCCGTTTTCCGGGTGCAAGGGCGTATGTGACACCAGGAAGGACGCGGCAGGGCCGGACGGGCGCGAGGCGCTACAGCTGATTTCGTCCAGCGTGGCGGTGGCGCCGGCGAGTTCCACGTAGAGCGGCACGTGCAGGTCGGTGGCGGTGACCTCGGCGGCCAGCCCGGTCAGCAGGCCGGGATCGGCGTCGATATCGAGGCCAAGGCGCGCGGCGGCGCGGTGCAGTTGCACGCCTTCCTCGCCCAGGGCGACCCAGCCCGATTGCGCGGGCGGCTCGCCGGCGGTCAGTTGCGCGTCGACGCCGACGATGCCGGCGACGTCCAGGTCCAGATCCAGAGAGGCGGCGTCGATATCCTCGCTGGCGACCACGGCCTTGACGATATCGAGGGCCGTGACGTCGATTTCGATCAGGAAATCGGTGGCGGTGAGACCAAGGCGGGTGTCGATGCCGCCGATGACCGCGGCCACGTCGACCTGTTGGCCCGCAGCGGCGCTGGCCAGCCCGGTGAGGCTGCCGGCGAGGGCGGGCGGCAATTCGGCGGCCAACGCGTCGAGCAGGGTGTCGGCGGTGGTGACGCGGTTCAGCACCTCCGCCGGGTTGCGGGAGGTGCCGCCGGTGAGCCCGTCGAGGGTGTCCAACAGGGTGCCGAGATTGACCCGCGCGTCGGCCAGAAGGGCGAGATCACCCACCCCGATCGCGGCGCCGACGCCGTATTCCGCCGTCAGCACGGCATCGAGCGCGGCGGGGTCGAGATCGGCCAGATGGCTGTTCAGTGAAAAGCTGGCCGCGCCGGTCCGGGTGGCCATGGCGGTGCGGCTGAGGTCGACGGAGGGCGTGCCGCTGAAGATCTGGGCGAAATGGAGCGGCGACGCGTCGCTGAGCGTGACCTGGGCGGCGTTCACGACGTCTGTGTCGTCGTCGAGCGGCATGAACCGCTCGGTCCGGGGAATGGCGGGGTTGCGGAAGTAGCGCCCGGTTTGCAGCTCGGTGAGCGTGGAGGCGGCGCGGTCATTTTTGGTTATGGCGTCGATGGCGCGGTCTTGCGCGGCGGAGGCGTCGGCGACGGCGCTCATCGCGCCGAGGTCGCTGGCGGCCTGAAGCCGGGCGCGGTCGCGGTAGAGCGCGGCGACGTCGACGCCGAGCGCCACGAAGCCGAAGAGCACGGTCAGCATCAGCGACACGATGATGGCGACGACGCCGGACTCGTCGCGCCGGAAGCGGGCAATGCGGTCAGTAAGCGACATAGGCCCGCCCCTTGATGGTGTCGATCCCGAGGCCGAGAAAGCCGTTGGCCGCGTCGAGCAATGTGCCTTGGGCGGCATAGGTGACGTTGACGGTGATGCTGCCCATCGCCGCGCCGGAATAGGCGAGCGAGGTGGAGAGCGCGTCGTCCGTCAGCAGGGGATAGCGGGTGGCGCCCTCGGCCAAATACGCGGTGGCGATATCGCGCCGCTCGGTCTCGTCGAGGCCCGCGACCGAGGCGCGGGCGGCCCCGGCGGCCAGCTGGTGCACGGAATGGCTGACGCCCATGTAGAAGCCAAGGGTGATGATGCCGAGGATCAGCGCGAAGAGGATCGGTGCGATAAGCACGAACTCGATCGCGACGGCGCCGGTGGTGTCGCGGGCGAAGCGGCGGGCGGCGATGGTCAGGGAATGCGTGGTCATGATCTCAGCGCCCCGCAAGGATGTTGTCGAAGATCGAAAGCCCGGCGGGCCCGACCAGCACCACGAAGACCGCCGGCATGATGCAGAAGATCAGCGGGATGGTCATCAGGACGGGCAGGCGCGCGGCCTTTTCCTCCATCGCGATCAGGCGGTTGGCCCGCTGTTCCGACACGAGGTTGCGCATGGCGCGGGCGAAAGGTGTGCCGTAGGTGTCGGACTGGTCCAGCGCCTGGGTGAAGATGGCGATCTCGGGCAGCGGCACGCGCGCGCGCAGCTTGTCATAGGCGGTGCGGCGGTCGTTGGTCATGGCGATTTCGGCCACCAGTTGGCGGGTCTCTGCGGCAAGCTCGGGGGCGCTGTATTGCAGTTCGCGGGAGACGCGGTGCAGCGCCTGCTGCGGGCCTTGGCCCGCCTCGGACGCGATCACCAGCAGTTCCAGCAGGTCGGGAAAGCTGCGGCGGATTTGGCCCATGCGGGTGCGGCGGCGGGAATCGACCACCATGTCGACGACCATCGACATGCCGAGCGCCACGGCCAGGACAATGGCCGAGGGGATGAGCGCAGGCATGCCGATGGGATAGACGGTCACCACCCAGACACCACCGGACAGGAAGGCACCGACGGGCAGGACCGTTTTCAGGAAAGCGTAGATCAGAAGCGCGTCGCGGCCCTGGTAGCCGGCCGAGCGCAGGTCGGCGGCGGTGTCGCGTGCCTCGCCGCCGAGAATCGCCGACAGGCGTTCGCCCATGCGCAGGACCACCCGGCGCAGCGCCGAGCAAATCCCGGCCAGCGCGCCGGACCGGCGGGCCTTCCCCGGCGCGGCGCTGCGGGGGGCAAGGGCCTCGCCGTTCGCGCGGCGCAGGCGCAGCATCAGGACGGCGCGGCGGCGTTCGGTATCGATCAGAGCGCCAAGGCCGAAGGCCACCAGAATCAGCCCTGCGAAGGCCATCCAGGACAGGATATCTACCGTGGACTCAGACATCCGCGCGCCCCATCCGGGCCATCACGAAGACCCCGAGTGCCACGCTGGTCAGCGCGCCGGCCGCCATCACCTGGCCGCGCGGATCGGTGAAGAGCGGCTGGAGATAGGCGCCGTTCAGCACGAAGAGTGCCAGCGCGATGCAAAAGGGCAGGGCCGCGAGGATCATGGCGCTGGCGCGGGCCTCGGATGACAGGGCCCGTGCCTTCTTGCGCAGCTTGCGGCGTTCGCGCAGCTGTTCGGCGAGGTTTTCCAGCGTCTCGACAAGGTTGCCGCCGGAATCGGCCTGAAGGGCGGTGGCCACGGCGAAAAAGCCAAGCTCGGCGGTGCGCAGGCGCTGGTAGAGCGCCGCGAGGCTGTCCTGAAGGGACGTGCCGAGGCAGATCTCGCCATGGGTGCGGGCAAATTCGGCCTGCACGGGGCCGGTGGTGGTCTCGACCACGATTCGCAGGGAATCCGCGATGGGCCGTCCGGCACGCAGGCCGCGGGCGAAGATGTCGAGCGCATCGGGCAGCCCTTCGGTGAAGGCGGCCTGGTAGCGGGCGCGGGCGTAGCGCAGCACGACCAGCGCAAGCAGGACCGGCAGGACCACGGCGAGCACCAGCGCGATGAGCGGGTTGAGCCCGGCGTAAAGCACCGCGAGGCCGTAAATTGCCAGCGCGGCGATGGCGATCTGGATGCAGATATCGGTGGGCGTCAGCCGCAGGCCGGTCTGGGCCAGAAGCGCCTCGATCCGGGGTGTGAGGCCGGTGATGTCGGGCGTGTTGCGGACGGCCCGGCGCGGCTTTTTGGGCGCCGCGGGGCCGGGGCCGGCGAGGCCCCGCTGCATCCGGGCCTGGTGACGGTGGCGGGTGCGGTCGGCATGGACCAGCGCGCAGAGCACGAGGGCGGTGAAGGTGACGATGCTAGCGGTGAGGACGATCAGGAACAGGCTCATGGGTTATCCTCTCAGCACGGCGTCGAGGTCGGCGCTGACACCGTAATCGGCGGCGCGGCCGGCGAATTTGGGGCGATAGCCGGAATAGCGGTAGATGCCGCGCACTTCGTTGCGGGTGCTGTCGGGGTCGGTCTCGAAGGTGAAGAGATCCTGGAGGGTGACGACATCGCGTTCGAGCCCCGCGACCTCGGATATCGAAGTGATGCGGCGGGTGCCGTCGCGCATCCTGGAGATCTGGATCACCAGCTGCACCGCATCGGCCAGCTGCCGGCGCACGACGCCCGAGGCCATGTCGAAGCCCGCCAGTGCGGCCATGCTTTCGATCCGGGTCATCGCCTCGCGCGGGGAGTTGGCGTGCAGCGTGCTCATCGAGCCGTCGTGGCCGGTGTTCATGGCCTGTAGCAGGTCCAGCACCTCGTCGCCGCGGATCTCGCCGATGATGATGCGGTCGGGGCGCATCCGCAGCGCGTTGCGCACCAGCGTGCGCATGGTGACCTCGCCCTTGCCCTCGACATTGGGCGGGCGCGTCTCGAACCGGACGACATGCGGTTGCTGGAAGCGCAGTTCGGCGGCATCCTCGATGGTGACCAGCCGTTCGGTGGCGGGGATGAAGGCCGACAGCGCGTTCATCAGCGTGGTCTTGCCCGAGCCGGTGCCGCCCGAGACCAGCACGTTGAGCCGCAGGTAGGCGGCAAGTCCGAGAAAGCCCGCCATCTGTTCCGACAGGCTGCCGTTTGCCACGAGGGTTTCCATCTTCATCGGGTCGGCGGGGAACTTGCGGATGGTGATGGTGGGGCCGTCGATGGCGAGCGGCGGAATGGCGACGTTGACGCGGCTGCCGTCCTTGAGGCGGGCATCGACCATCGGCTGCGCCTCGTCGATGCGGCGGCCGACGGCGGCGACCATGCGGGAGGCCACGGCGTGGACATGGGCGTTGTCGCGAAAGCGCGTGGCGGTCAGTTCCAGCTTGCCGCGGCGTTCGGCATAGACCCGGTCGGGGCCGTTGACCATGATGTCGGTCACGGTTTCATCCGCCAGCAGGCGTTCCAGCGGGCCGAGGCCCAGCATGTCGGCCAGCACGGCCTGGACGAGGTCGGCGACCTCGCGGCCGTTGAGGTGCATCTTGCGCTGTTCGGACAGGCCGTGGATCGCGTCGTGGATGCGGCTTTCCTGCTCGGGGCGGGGCAGGCCGGCCACCTCGGTGAAGTCGAGCACGTCGGAGAGCGCCTGGATCATTTCGCCGGCCATGGCGGAGATGTCGGAGGCGGAGGCCGCGGCGGCGTTGACGGACTCGACCAGCGCGGGAAGTTTCGGCTCGGGCGCGGGGCGCGGTGCGGTATCGGACGCGCGGGGCGGTGCCGGGGCGTGGGCCTCGGCATTGGCAGGAGTGTCGGCCGGGGCGTGGGCCGAGGCCCGTGGCACTGCGGTGGGCTGCGTCGCAGGTGCGGTGCGCGAGGGCGCGTCGCCGCCCAGTTCGGCCACGGCCTGTGCCAACAGGGCGCGTTGGTGGGAGAGGGGGATCGGCGTCCCGGCGGCCTCGACCACGAAGGTCAGCGCCGTGTTCACCTTTTCCTCGACCGACAGCCCGTTGGCGTCGATGTGGCGTGCGATGTGCAGCACCCGGTCGAGCGCGGCCCGATTGTGATGCTCGATAACCTCGTGTTTCATCCGAACAGTCTCTTGCGGGGTTTGCGCAGGGCCGTGGCGGCGCTCGCCGGTTGCATGGCGGCCTCGAAGACGGTGCGCACGGCGCGGGACCAGGGCGCGCGCGGTTGCAGCGTGACGAGCGGCTTGGCGGCCTTGTGCGCGCGGGCCAGCGCCGGGGCGCAGCAGGGCAGCGTCGCGGTGAGCGGCATCTGAAGCGTCCTGGCGATGTCCTTGGGGCGCAGACCCGCGTCCTTGCGGGTGTCCGACAGCACGGCGAGGATCGGCAGGTCGGGATTGTCAGCCCGGATCCGGGCCGAGAGGCGGCTGGCGGCGTTGACCCCGGCAAAGCCCGCGGGCAGCACCAGCACCAGCCGGTCAAGCGTGCCGATCACGTCGGGCTGGCGCAGGGCAAGGCCGCGCGGCAGGTCGACGATGACGGTGTCGAACGCCTCGCGCAGGCGGGGCAGGAGGGCGGCGATGCCGGGCTCGTAGGCGGCGGCGGCCTGGTCGCCGCGCACCTGGCCGGAATAGAGTGAGAGCGTGTCGCTTACCTGGTCCATGGTCGCGCCGATGAAGGTGGTGTCGACGCGGTCGGGGGCGCGCAGGGCGTCGAACAGACCGCGGGTTTCGTCCCGGTCGAGGTCGATGGCCTGGCTGCCGAATTCCAGATCGGCATCCACCAGCGCGGTATTGCGCGCGGCACCCTTGGGGGCGGCGGCGTGGGCGGCGAGATTGAGGGCCAGAAGGCTGGCCCCGGTGCCGCCCTTGCAGCCGAGAACGCCGATGGTGAGGCCCCGGGACGCTTCGGGCGACGGCGTCGCCGGTGCGGCGACGGGGCCGGGCGTGGGGGCGTTGGTGGCGGCGAGGATGTCCGATGCGTTTGCCGGGAGGCAGAAATAGTCGCGGGCGCCGGCCTGGCGCAGGGCGCGGTAGGTGGCGATGTCGTCGACAGTACCCAGCACGATCACGCCGATACCGGCGCGGGCCAGTTCCTCGACGCATTCAATGGCCATGGGCAAGCTGATCTGGCCCATCTCGGCCAGGATGCA
This sequence comes from Roseovarius sp. SK2, assembly GCF_028807495.1. Taxonomy (NCBI): domain Bacteria; kingdom Pseudomonadati; phylum Pseudomonadota; class Alphaproteobacteria; order Rhodobacterales; family Roseobacteraceae; genus Roseovarius; species Roseovarius sp. SK2. The sequence continues at coordinate 249,454 of NZ_JARAMK010000002.1, read as the reverse complement.
TTTCACCGGCGAGGCGTCGGTCAGGAGGCGCGCCGCGCCGCTGAGCCCGCCGCCATGGATCGCCTTGGCCATCTGGCCGCTCTCGGCCAGGACGGCGCGGGCCGTGGCAGCCCCGGTATCGGTGCAGACATAGGCCTGAAGCGCGGGGGCGACGCCGTCTTGGGTATCGAAAGGCATGGGGCGGTCTCCGGGTAGCGGTGGGGTTGGGAAGGTGGATCGGGTGCGTGGAGCGGCCGACCGGGATCTGGCCGCTCCGTCGCGCGGCTCAGGTGCCGCCGCTCGTACCTTGGGCTTTTTCAAGCTCGGTGTTCATCGTTTCGAAGCCGGTGTTTGTGTTGGTGCCGAGCGTGGCGACGGTACCGACGATCACGGCGCCCACGAGTGCGGCGAAGAGGCCGTATTCGATGGCTGTGGCGCCGTCCTCGTCACGGGCGAAGGTGCGGGCGATGGTCTTGATGGATTTGCGTGCGATGGTCATGGTCGTGTCTTTCCGTGGTTTTGAACAGGTTTGTGGATGCGGGCCGCAACGACCCTGGTGTGCCCCGACACTGACGCCTGCCGGGACAATCCGAAATCCTCCCTCGGTCGGTGGGCGGGTTTACGACCCCATCGTCGGAAGGTCGTCCGACCAAGGTCGTACGGGTTTCGGGACGCAATGTGGCCGCTTTGTGGCGGTGCGGGCGCGCGGGTGATCCGGCGCCCGGAGGGTAGGATGCGGCGACGCGGGACGGTGTGCTGCGTCAAGCGGGAAAGTGCCGCGCCGAACGGCAAACAGGTGCGGTTCGTGGGCGGTGATTCGACTCTCGCGGCAGGTCCCGGGTCAGGCCCGGGACGGGGGATGGCCTAGCGGCTGCGGTCGAGCTTGGTCGCGAGGTGAATGAGCGATTCCGAGCCGCGCACGCCCTTGGCGTCGCCGATGCGGTCGAGCGTCTCGTCGAGTTCCTCGGTGGTTTCGGCCTCGAGCGTGACGATAAGGTCGAAGCGCCCGGACGTGGTGTGGACGCGGCGCACGCCGGGCAGGGATTGCAGGCGCGACAGAACGGTGGGCTGGCTGCGGGCCTCGATCTGCACCAGCGCGGTCGCCCGCAGGGGGGCGCGGCGCGCAGCGTTGAGGCGCAGGGTATAGCCCAGGATGATGCCGGAGGTTTCCAGCCGGTCGAGCCGCGCCTGCACGGTGGTGCGTGCAAGGCCCAGCCGGCGGGCGATGGTGGCCACCGGCATGCGGGCGTTTTCCTGCAGGAGTGCGATCAGGGCTTCGTCAAGTTCGTCTGTTTGCATGATTCTCTCGGCGTTGTGCCGAAATCATACTGCATAAAGTGCAATCTGACCTGACAAAATCACCACGTTTCGCGGCACACTATGGAAAAGACGACCCGAGAGGCAGAGCGATGCAACATCAGACATCCCCGTGGGACACGCCCGTGGCGCATCTGACGCGCCAGAAACCCGATGCGCCGGTGCTTTATTTCAGTCCCGAGGTCCTGCAGGCCACCGCGCGGCGGTTCCTGACCGGCTTCGGCGGGCTGGTGACCTATGCGGTCAAGGCCAACCCGGGCGAGGAAGTGCTGGCGAACCTGGCCGCGGCCGGTGTGCGGGCCTTCGACGTGGCCAGCCCGGCGGAGATGCGGGCGGTGCGAAAGGCGGCGCCGGATGCGGTGCTGCATTACAACAACCCGGTGCGATCGGCGGCCGAGGTCGAGATGGCCGCGAAGATGGGCGTGGCGTCTGCTTCGGTGGATTGCGCGTCGGAGCTGGACAAGCTGGCGGGCCTGCCGCGCGACATCGAGGTGACGGTGCGGCTGGCGCTGCCGGTCAAGGGTGCGGCCTATGATTTCGGCGCGAAGTTCGGGGCGGGGCCTGACGCCGCGGCGGGGCTTTTGCGCAAGGTGGCCGATATGGGGTTTCGCCCCGGCCTCTGCTTTCATCCGGGCACGCAATGCGCCGATCCCGGTGCGTGGGGCGCGTATGTGCGGGCCAGTGCGGAGGTGGCGCGGGCCGCCGGTGTGACTTTGGAACGATTGAACGTGGGTGGCGGATTTGCCGCGCATCGTTCGGGCGTGGCGCCGGACCTGGAGGCGATTTTTGATCATGTGGCAGAGGTGACCGCCGCGGTATTCGAGGTGCCGCCCCGCCTGGTCTGCGAGCCGGGGCGGGCGATGGTGGCCGAGGCGTTCACGCTGGCCGCACGCGTGAAGGCGGTGCGACCGCACGGAAGCCTTTTCCTGAACGACGGCATTTACGGCGCGCTGGCCGAGGCGCGGGACATCGACGCGCTGACGCGGGTGCGGGTTGTCAGCCCGAACGGGCGGCCGCGCGGGGGCGCCCCGGTGGCGCGGGTGGTGTTCGGGCCGACCTGCGACAGCCTGGACCGGCTGCCCGATCCGCTGGCCTTGCCTGGCGACGTGGCCGAAGGCGATTACGTTTTGTTCGAGGGGATGGGGGCCTATTCGCGGGCGCTGGCGACGCGGTTCAACGGCTACGGTCCCGAGGGGCCGGTGACGGTGGCGCGCCTGATCTGATCGGGGGTGGACACCGCGCCGTCGGGCGTTAGGGTCGCGGTAGATTTCCCGCGCAGAGGTGTCCCCACATGACCGAGCAGCGCATGGCCAAGTTCGGCCGCTCTCAGCCCGTGAGCCGGATCGAGGACCGGCGGTTTCTGACCGGGGCCGGGCGGTACACGTCCGATCTGTGGCCGGAGGGGTGTTTGCGGGCCTATCTGTTGCGGTCGGTCGAGGCGCATGCGGACATTTCGGTGGATGCGCAGGCGGCGCGCGAGGCGCCGGGCGTGCGTCTTGTGCTGACGGCGGACGATCTGGCGCAGGCGGGGATCACCGAGGGGATGCCGGCGCTGTTGGTGGAAAACCGGGACGGCAGCATGGGGGCGGCACCGAAGCGGCCCCTGCTGGCCGAAGGGCGCGTGCGCTTTGTCGGGGAGGCGATCGCACTGGTGGTCGCCGAAAGCCTGGACGCGGCGCGGGATGCGGCGGAGTTGATCGAAGTCGATTATGACAGCCTGCCGGTGCATCTGGAGCGGGCGCCGGGCGGTCAGGCGCTGCATGACGCGGCGCCGGAAAACCGGGCGTTCGATTTTGGCATGGGCGACGCGGACGCGGTGGAGGCGGCGCTGGCCGGGTCGGCGCATGTGGTGCGGATGCCGCTGGAGGACAACCGGGTGATCTCGAACCCGATGGAAACCCGCAGCGTATTGGCGCAGATGGAGAAGGGCCGTCTGCACATCGCCTATGGCGGGCAGAACGTCTGGAACACCAAGGCGCACGCGGCACGGATCCTGAAGATGGCGGAGGACGATATCCGGGTCACGATCCCGGATGTGGGCGGTGGCTTCGGCACCAAGGCGCCGGATTATCCTGAGACCCTGCTGGTGGGACAGGCGGTGCGGATGCTGGAGGCGCCCGTGGCCTGGGTGGCGGACCGGACTGAGGGGATGCTGTCGGACACGGGCGCGCGGGACCTGGAGCATGACCTTGTGATGGGGTTCGATGACGATCTGCGGATCACGGGCTACCGCGTGGATACCAGGATGAACCTGGGCGCCTATAACAGCCCGCTGGCCCAGAACATCCAGACCAACCTGTTCGCCAAGGTGATGATGGGGGTTTTTGATATCCGCGCCGCTTACCTGCATGTCGAGGGGTTCTACACCAACACCACGCCGGTCGATGCCTATCGCGGGGCCGGGCGGCCCGAGGCGATCTATGCGCTGGAGCGGCTGATGGACCACGCGGCGCGGGAATTGGGCGTGGATGTGTGGGAGTTGCACCGGCGGAATTTCATCCGTCCCGGGCAGTTTCCCTATACCACCGCCTTTGGCGAGACCTATGACGTGGGCGATTTCGCGCGGGTGCTGGAGAGCGTGGCGCGGCACGCGGATCGCGACGGGTTCGCGGCGCGCCGTGCGGCAAGCGAGGCGCAGGGCAGGCTGCGGGGCATGGGCCTGTGTTTCTATATCGAGAGCATCCTGGGCGACCCGGCGGAGGGCGCGCAGATCGAGTTTACCGACGAGGGCGTGCGGCTGTACGTGGGCACGATCTCGAACGGGCAGGGGCATGAGAGCGTCTATGCGCAATTCCTGAGCGACCAGACCGGGGTTCCGGTGGAGCACATCGAGATCGTGGCCGGCGACACCGACCGGATCGCGCAGGGCGGCGGCACGGGCGGGTCACGTTCGGTGACGGTGCAGAACAATGTGACGCTGGTGACGGTGGACGCGATGGTGGCGGCGTTCCGGCCCTACCTGGCCGAGAAGATGGGCGTCGATGCCGACGCGGTGGAGTTCGACCACGAGACGTTCCGCGCACCGGGATCGAACCAGACGCCGACGCTGCTGGAGGCCGCCGCGTGGGCGCGGGCGGACGGGCGCGACGATTTGATGAGCCACAAGAAACGCGCGGAACTGGAGGCGCGGTCCTTTCCCAACGGCGCGCATGTCTGCGAGGTGGAGGTCGATCCCGAGACCGGCGCGGTCACGGTGGCACGCTACACGGTGGTCGACGATTTCGGGAACCTTATCAACCCGATGCTGGTGGAAGGCCAGATCCATGGCGGCGTGGTGCAGGGCATCGGGCAGGCGCTGTGCGAACGGGTGGTCTATGACGCGGAGGGGCAATTGCTGACGGCGAGCTTCATGGATTACGCGATGCCGCGGGCGGACAGCGTGCCGATGATCGGTTTCGACACCGAGCCGGTGCCGTCGACCACCAACGTGATGGGCATGAAAGGCTGCGGCGAGGCCGGGACCGTGGGGGCGATGGCCGCCACGGCGAACGCGGTGTTCGATGCGCTGCAGGGCCGGGGCGTGCGCCGGGCCGACATGCCCTTTACCCCGCACCGCGTCTGGATGATGTTGAACCGTGATGAGCTGGACGAAACGCGTTAGCCGGGCTGTCCGGCGGCTGGTTGGCCTGACCCGTGGCGAGCGGGCGCGGATCAAGCATGGTCCGCGCGGGGCGGTGACGCATGTGATCATCCTGGACGGCACCATGTCCTCGCTCGATCCCGGGCTGGAGAGCAATGCGGGCCTGACCTTCAAGCTGTTGAACGAGGAGGTGGGGGCGGCGCTGTCGCTGTATTACGAACCGGGGGTGCAGTGGCCGGACTGGCGGCGGACCGGCGACGTGATGCTGGGGCGGGGCATCAACCGGCAGATCCGCCGGGCCTATGGCTATCTCGCGTCACGCTATCGGCCCGGCGACCGGATTTTCCTGTTCGGGTTCTCGCGCGGGGCCTATGCCGTGCGGTCGCTGGCCGGGGTGATCGACCGGATCGGGCTGTTGCGGGCGGAACACGCGACCGAGCGGCAGGTGAGGACGGCCTATCGCCATTACCGCGACGAGGCCAGGAGTACGGCTGCGGCGGCCTTTACCCGGGAACTGTGCCACGAGACCTCGCAGATCGAGATGGTCGGGGTCTGGGATACGGTGAAGGCGCTGGACTGGACCGGTCCGCTGATCTGGCGGCTGCTGACGCCGAAGAACGCCTTTCACAGCCATGCGCTGGGGCCGCATATCCGGCACGGCTATCACGCGCTGGCGCTGGACGAGACGCGGCGGGTCTATACGCCCGTGATGTGGGAAACCGGACCGGGGCGTGCCGCGGGCGAGGGCCGGGTGGAGCAGGTCTGGTTCCGCGGCACTCATGGCGATGTGGGCGGGCAGCTGGACGGGTTTCACGCGGCACGGCCGTTGTCGAATATCCCGCTGGTCTGGATGCTGGAACGGGCGGAGGCGCATGGGCTGACCCTGCCCGAGGGGTGGCAGGCGCGGTATCCGACGGATGCGCAGGCGTCGTCGGTCGGCAAGTGGCGGGGCTGGGGGAAGATATTCCTGTTTCGCAAGGCCCGGGTGGTGGGGCAGGATCCGTCCGAGCGGCTGCATGAGAGCGTGCAGGGCCGCGCCGCACCGGATGCCCCGGATGCACAGGCGGTGACGTAGGCGGGGGCAAAACTTTTGAGAAAAGTTTTGGCAAATCTTTTCTGAAAAGATTTGGCGCGAGGTGTCAGGCGGCGGCTAATACGCCTCGTGACGCGCCAGCTTTCGGGCCAGCCACCAGCATGCGACGGCGACCGCGGCGCCGACGTAGCCGTCGATTGCATAATGCCAGGCGAGATGCACGGCCCCGATCATGGTGACCACGGCGAAGGCGGTCAGAGCCCAGCCTACCCATCGGTTCAGGCCAAACCCGAAAACGGCCATCAGGACCGCCGTCGCAACGTGCATACTGGGCATGGCGGAAATACCGCTGATGCCGCGACCGTCCCGATAGGCGTCCAGCAGCATCTGGTGCACATCGAGCGCCCAGACAGGGCTGGTTTCGGCAAACTGGTGAAGTGTGCCGACAAGCGGCTTGAAATCTGCGCCGAACCCGAAAAAGTCATAATAAACCGGGCCGACAGACGAAAAGACCGTCGCCATGACGTTGCCGCCGATGGTCCAGGTCAGGACGTAGGCGATCAGGAAGGTATGACGCAGGGCCGGCTGGCCTTTCCAGAAGCAGCACATGAAAACGATGAAGTAGAGAAGAAAGAACCAGAAATGGTAGGCCGCGTTCAGGACGGTCGTCAGAAAGGGCGTGCCGAACACCTGCATCACCAGAACATAAGGATCGTATCCGCCATGCATGGCACGGTCCAATCCGGCAAAAAGCGGGTCCCATGAGAACGGATTCATCACGGGAATGGTTTCCTTGAGAAAGGTAAAGCTGCCGCAGAACACGGAGATCGACAGAAGGGCTGCACCGCCCGCCACCAGGCGTTCCGGATCGAGCAGCGTGTCGCGCGCATCTGCGAGAAACCGTCGTGCAGGGTTCGGGGGGCGGACCCAGATGGCGAGGTGGAAGAAATGCGCAAACATGATCAGGATCATGAAGACCGGCACAAGTACCTTGAAGAGCAGCATTAGGATCGGCACCGCGCTGGCGCGAAAGGGAACCCCGAGAAGCAGGCTGACACCGAGCGCCGACATCACGTGAAAAAGCGACAGTGAGATCAGGACGCGGTGCGTGCTGATGGCGCGGAGGAAGAGGTCGCCTCGCGCAGCAACATTTACAATCGTCGTCATTGAGCGGCCTCCACGCCAGATCTTGAAAAAGCGTGTAGCTGCGTAACAGGGCGTGTGTTTGGCTAGATTTTGCCGATTTGACGGCGGGCCGGGTGAAAGCGTCGGTGAAGGGTCACGAGCGTGCGCTGAAGGAAGGCCGCCGGATCACGCGGCGTCCATGATCAGGCAGGTGGTGCTCCCGGTGGCATAGAGCTTGCCATCGTTCTTGCCGCGCAGTTCACCGACCGCGGTGGCGGTGCGGCGGCCGCCGTGCTGGGTGGTGCCGGTGGCCACCGCGGCCATCCCCATGGGCAGGGCGCGGGTGAGGTTCACCTTGTATTCAAGTGTCGTGTAGACTTGGCCCTTGTCCAGCAGGGTCATCACCGCGCAGGCCATGCAGGAGTCGAGGATCGCGCCGTACCAGCCGCCATGCACGCCGCGCATCGGGTTGAGGGCGCCGAAACCGGGGGTGCCTTCGAACACCACGCGGCCCTTATCGGCGGAGAGGGCGGTGAAGCCGAGCGTGGCGCCGATGGGCGGGGCGGTCAGGCGGCCCGCGATCATGTCGCGCATGAAGTCGAGGCCCGAGCGGGACAAGAGCGCGTCCATGTCGGGCATCTGCTCGAGCGATGTGGCGGTGAAGGGGCTGGGCGTGTCTGTCATGGCGGCACGCTAATCCCGGCACCGGGCGTGGACAAGCCCGCCCCCGGCGGCGGGGCATGAAAGCATCACGGCTTTCGCAGGTCGTGGCTGTGATGGAGGGTCCGCATTTTGATGCGCAGAAGGTTTGCGGTGCTTGTCGCGCAGCCTGGCAAAGGTCGGCTGTGCGGACATGAAAGGCATTTGATCTAAGGCCCGAGCGCGGAATCAGGCCGCAGGCCCCGCGCCATTGACGGGCCGCCCCCACGGCCCGGCGATTGGGTGAAGTTCGGTGCATCGCTGAATTCTGTTTCGGATTTGGCTTGGATAAAACGCTGCCGAACGACCGTCGGATCGCCGCGCCGCGGCCCGTCAATGGCGCTCGAAGCTATAGATCACACTTGTCTCACCTTGGGCTCGATCCTGACGTTCGAGCACGGGTCAAGCACGCGCCGCATTACCTGCGTGCCTGACAGGTGTGCACGAAAAAGCCCCGCCTTCCAGGGAAGGCGGGGTCAGGCTATTGCGACTGCCCCAAGAATGGGGAGGTCACAGGGATCGGGGGTGTATCAGGCGACGTCGCGCAGCGCGACCTTGGGCGTGATGCCGAGCGCGTGACAGACGTCGCGGGTCAGTTCGGGGCGGTTGAGCGTGTAGAAATGCAGGTGCTCGGCCCCGCCGTCGATCAGCTCGCTGCACAGCTCGGTGGCCTGCGCCGTGGCCAGCAGCGTCTCGCGGTCGTCGCGGGCGGCCTTGGTGAACGCCTCGTCGAGCCATGCGGGGATCTTGGTGCCGCAGGCGGCGGCGAAGCGCTTGGTGCCGGCCCAGTTCTCGATCGGCAGGATGCCGGGGGTGATGGGCGCGTCGATGCCCGCAGCGACACAGGCATCGCGGAAGCGGAAGAACGCTTCGGTGTCGAAGAAGAACTGCGTGATCGCCTCGGACGCGCCGGCGTCGATCTTGCGTTTCAGGTAGTCGATATTGGCCTGGGCATCCGCCGCCTCGGGGTGCACCTCGGGATAGGCGCCGACGCGGATCTTGAAGCGGTTCATGTCGGCCAGCGCCGAGATGAGTTCGCAGCTGTCGGCAAAGCCGTCGGGATGGGGCGTGAAGCCGTCCGACCCCTTGGGCGGGTCGCCGCGCAGGGCGACGATCTCGTTCACGCCGGCATCGGCAAAGTCCTGGGCGATGGCGAGGGTCTCCTCGCGCGTTGCCTCGACGCAGGTGAGGTGCGCGGCGACGTTAAGGCCGCTGGATTTGTGCAGCGTGGCCACGGCATCGCGCGTGAGTTCGCGGGTGGTGCCGCCGGCACCGTAGGTCACGGAGACGAAGGTGGGGTCCAGCGGCGCCAGTGACTGGACGGTGTCCCAGAGGCGGAACGAGGCCTCCAGCGATTTCGGCGGGAAGAATTCAAAGGAAACGGTGGGGGTGCTCATGACGGATATCCTGCAATCTGTTGTTGGGTCTCTTGTCGCAGGTGCGCGTATGTGAGACAACTTCATAAAATTCATGGTTTGAATGAGGCTGGCTAATATTCATGCATATCGACTTTCGTCATCTGCGCACGATCCGGGCCATTCACCAGGCCGGGGGGCTGGCCCGCGCGGCGGAGCTGTTGCACATCACGCAGTCCGCTTTGTCCCATCAGATCAAGGGTTTGGAGGATCAGGCGGGGGTCGAGCTGTTCGTGCGGCGCTCGAAGCCCTTGAAGCTGTCGGCGGCGGGCCTGCGCCTGTTGCGCGTGGCCGAGAAAGTGCTGCCCGAGGTCGAGGCGCTGGAGGCGGAATTCAGTGGATTGCGGCAGGGAAGCGCGGGGCGGATGCATATCGCCATCGAATGCCACGCCTGTTTCGAATGGCTGTTCCCGGTGCTGGAGCGATTCCGGCAGACCTGGGCGGAGGTGGATATCGACATCCGACCGGGCCTCGCGTTCGACGCGCTGCCGGCGTTGCAGAAGGAAGAGGTCGACCTTGTGGTGTCGTCGGACCCCGAGGACCTCGATGGCGTGATCTTTCAGCCGCTGTTCGACTACGAGCCGCTGTTCGTGGCCTCCAGCCAGCATGTGCTGGCGGCCAAGGATTTCGTCGAGGCGGACGATTTCCGGGACGAGACGCTGATCACCTACCCGGTGGACCGTTCGCGGCTGGATATCTTCACCGAGTTGCTGACCCCCGCCAAGGTCGAGCCGCGCGCGGTGCGGCAGATCGAGCTGACGGCTGTGATCCTGTTGCTGGTGGCGTCGAACCGCGGCGTTGCGGTGCTGCCCGACTGGGTGTTGCGGGAACAGCGGACGAGTTCGGAATACGTCACGCGGCCGGTCACGAAGGATGGTCTGACCAAGCGGCTGTACGCGGCGATCCGCGAGGACGAGGCGGACAAGCCCTACATGGCGCATCTTCTTCGTCTGGCGCGGGAGATTCCGCTGCGGATGCAAAGGCCGGTGGAGACGGTCGCGGAGTGAGCGCGCGATTCCGGTGATGCGGCGCGGGGCCGGGGCCGGTAGGGTGGCGCCGAATCCGATCTGGAGAGTGAAGTGCGATGAAGATTGCGAGTGCGGCCTATCCGATGGACGCGTTGGACAGCTGGCAGGCCTATGCCGACAAGATCGAGGCCTGGGTGGCCGAGGCCGCCGGGCAGGGCGCCAATCTGCTGATGTTCCCCGAATATGCCGCGATGGAGCTGGCGATGCTGGCCGGGCGCGAGGTGGCGACGGACCTGGAGCCGTCACTGCGGGCGGTGTCGGACCGGATGCCCGAGGCCGACGCGCTGCATTCCAGGCTGGCGGTGCAGTACGGCGTGCATATCCTTGGCGGCTCGGCGCCGGTCTTTGACGATGCGCTGGGCCCGCGTCCGGTGAACCGGGCGGCGTTCTTTGGCCCCGGCGGGGGCAAGGGCGTGGTCGACAAGCAGATCATGACCCGCTGGGAACGCGAGCCCATGGCGTGCGTGGGCGGCGGGCCTCTGAAGGCGTTCGACACCGCGCTGGGGCGGGTGGGCGTACTCATTTGTTATGATTGCGAATTTCCGCTTTTGGGGCGTGCGTTGCAGGATGTTGATATCCTGCTGGTGCCGTCCTGCACCGAGACGCTGGCCGGGTACTGGCGGGTGCGGATCGGGGCCATGGCCCGCGCGCTGGAGCAGCAATGCGTGAGCGCCATGTCGTCGCTGGTGGGGCCTGCCGACTGGTGCGAGGTCTGCGACGTGAACACCGGCGCGGGCGGCGTATTCGGCCCGCCCGACAAGGGATTCCCGCCCACGGGCGTGCTGGCCGAGGGCGTGCTGGACGCGCCGGGATGGACCGTGGCGCAGGTCGATCTGGAAAAAATCGCGCAGGTGCGGGCGGATGGCGGGGTACTGAACCGCACCCACTGGGCCGAGCAGGCGGGCCGTGACGGCGCGCCCACAGTTGAACGGCTGCAATGATATTTGACTTGAAAACCTTGGGGAATAGGGCCATTTAAACGCCTGTCCTGCAACCGGCAGGGCGGAAACCAAGGAGAGACCATGGCCAAGGAAGATACGCTCGAATTTCCAGGTGTCGTGAAGGAACTCCTGCCGAATGCGACATTTCGGGTCGAGCTAGAGAACGGCCATGAGATCATCGCCCACACGGCAGGCAAGATGCGCAAGAACCGCATCCGTGTTCTGGCAGGCGACAAGGTTCAGGTGGAAATGACACCTTACGATCTGACCAAGGGTCGGATCAACTACCGCTTCAAATAGCGCGAACCGCAGGTTTGCGCAGCCCCAAGCTCATCCTTGGGTCCGGTAGCCCGCGACGCCGGGATCTGCTGGCGCAGATCGGTGTCGTGGCCGATGACGTGCGCGCGCCGGATATCGACGAGACCCCCGAAAAGGCCGAACTGCCGCGTCCCTATTGTGTGCGCATGGCGCGGGAAAAGGCGCTGGCCGTCGAGGCCGGGGCCGACGATATCGTCCTCTCTGCCGATACGACCGTGGCGCTGGGCCGGAGCATCCTGGGAAAGCCCGGGGATGCAGGCGAGGCCGAGGCGTTCCTGCGCAAGATGTCGGGGCGGCGGCACAAGGTGGTCACGGCGGTGGCGGTGCGCCGCGGTGACCGCATCTGGGAGCGTGACGTGGTCAGTGACGTCAAGATGAAGCGGCTGGATGACGACGAGATCGCGTTCTACCTGGCCAGCGGCGATTGGCAGGGCAAGGCCGGGGCCTATGGCATCCAAGGACCTGCGGGCGCGTTCATTCCGTGGATCCAGGGATCGTTCACGGCCGTTGTGGGCTTGCCGTTGAAGGAAACGGCGGGGCTGCTTCTGGCGGCCGGGTATCCGGTCTGGAAAGGGAAAACATGAAGGGACGCGTGGTGGCGCTGGGCCAGCTGGGCGCATTCGAGGCGGCGGCGCTGATGGAGGATGGCGTGCTGTCCGACCTGCTGGTGGACACCGACCAGCCGCGCCCGGGCACGATTTATCGCGCCGTGATCGAGCGGCCGGTGAAGGGGCAGGGTGGGCTCTTCGTGCGCACGCCTGACGGCAATGGGTTCCTGCGCCAGGTCAAGGGGATGAGTGCTGGGGGCACGGTTCTGGTGCAGGTGACGGGCTATGCCGAGCCGGGCAAGGCGATCCCGGTCACGGCCAAGGTGCTGTTCAAGAGCCGCTTTGCGATCGTGACGCCCGGCGCGCCGGGGATCAACGTGTCGCGGGCGATCAAGGACGACGACCTGCAGGACCGGCTGATGCTGATCGGCAAGGACGTGATGGCGGGCGACGACAACGGCCTGATCCTGCGCTCGGCCTGCGAGAGCGCGGACGAGGACGCCGTGGCCGAGGACGTGGCGCGCATGGCCGAGTTGGCCCGCGCGGTCATGGCCGACGCGAGCGGCAAGCCGGAGAAACTGGTCGAGGGGCCAGGGCCGCACGAGTTGGCCTGGCGCGACTGGCCGGAGCCGGAGATCTGGGACGAGGACGGGCAGGCGTTCGCGCATCACGGGGTGTTGGATGCGGTCGAGACGCTGGGCTCTCCGCGCGAGGACCTGCCGGGCGGCGCCAGCATTTATGTCGAACCGACACGGGCGCTGGTCGCGGTGGATGTGAACGCGGGCGGCGACACCTCGCCGGCAGCAAGCGTGAAAGCCAACATGGCCGCCGCGCGGGCCTTGCCGCGGGCCTTGCGGCTGCGAGGGCTTGGAGGGCAGGTGGTGCTGGACCTGGCGCCGATGCCGAAGAAGGACCGCAAGACCTTCGAGGCCGCCCTGCGCGCCGCGTTCCGCCGCGACACGGTGGAGACGGCACTTGTGGGATGGACGCCCCTTGGGCACTATGAGTTGCAACGAAAGCGTGACAGGCTGCCGCTGCCGAAAGGTGTGATATGAGTTGCCCGATTTGCGGGGAAGACACGGTAAGGAAGTACCGCCCCTTCTGTTCCGAACGCTGCGCCGACCGTGACCTGGGCGCGTGGCTTCGCGGGGATTATGCCATACCTTCCAGCCGGTTGGACGATGCAGAGGAGGTCGCCGACGCACTGGAAGAGGCGCAGGACGCGGGCTCGGGAAAACCCCACTGAAAAGTGGCAAAAACCCACTGGACAGTCGCGTGGCCCTCGCCTAGAAAGCCGGAACCCGAACGGTGCGCCCGTTCACCCGTGCCCGGGTAGCTCAGGGGTAGAGCAGTGGATTGAAAATCCTCGTGTCGGTGGTTCGATTCCGCCCCCGGGCACCACTTCTTCCAGAATTGGCAGAATGATATGCTCATTGGTCGCGTCGCGTGGCAATTGGCGTGTCATGGATGTGAAAACGGCCCCCGCAGTGCGGAGGCCGTTTGAGAGGGCCAGCCGAGTTTCGGCTCGGTATCAGCCGTAGATCAGCCTGGGCAGCCAGGTGATGATCTGCGGGAAGACCATGCAGAGCGCCAGCCCGACGATTTGCAGAAACAGGAACGGCAGGGCGGATTTGAAAATGTCCGTCATCGGGATTTCCGGCGGCGCCACCCCGCGCAGGTAGAAGAGCGCGTAGCCGAAGGGCGGCGACAGGAAGCTCATCTGCATGTTCACGAGGTAAAGCACGCCGAACCACAGAACCAGATCCTCGGGGCTGTCGAGGCCGAAGGCGGCGGCGCCCAAGGCCTTGATGATCGGCACGAAGATCGGCACGCAAAGGAGCAGGATGCCGACCCAGTCGAGGAACATGCCCAGGATCACCAGCAGGATCTGCATCAGGATCAGGATGCCCCAGGGGCCGAGGCCGGTGGCCGCCAGCGCGTCCTGCACGAATTGCTGCCCGCCTTCCAGAACGTAGAGGCCGACGAAGATCGTGGCGCCGAACATGATCCAGATGACCATGGCCGAGGCCTTGAGCGTCGTGGTGCAGGCCTCGCGGATGGTGGGCCAGTCGAGCTTGCGGTGGATGGCGGCCACGATGAAGGCGCCGAAGGTGCCGATGCCGGCGGCCTCGACCGGGGTGGCGACGCCGGAAAAGATGATGCCCAGCACCACCGCGACCAGCGTGATGGGCGCGGCCATCTTGCCGATGAGCTGCATCTTTTCGCGGTTCGACACGCGTTCCTCGACCGGGATGGCAGGGCCGAGGGCCGGATTGATGTAGCTGCGCACGACGACGTAGGCGATATACATGCTCGAGAGCATCAGGCCCGGGATGACCGCGCCGATGAAAAGCTCGCCCACCGATTGTTCGGCCACCACCGCGTAGATGATCGCAAGGATCGACGGCGGAATCAGGATGCCCAGCGTGCCACCGGCCATGATCGAGCCCATGGCGATCTTGGGGTCGTAGTGACGTTTCAGCATCGCCGGCAGGGCGATGATGCCCATGGTCACGACCGCCGCGCCGATCACGCCGACCATGGCGGCGAGGATCGTGGAGGCGATGATCGTGGCCGCGGCCAGCCCGCCCTTCAGCCCGCCCATGACCTTGTAGATCACGTCGAACATGTCGTTGATGATGCCTGCCCTTTCCAGCATGGCAGCCATGAAGATGAAGAGCGGGATCGCCGAGAGCTGATAATTGGTCATCAGCGGGAAGATACGGCTTGGCACGATGTTGAGCGCGCGTTCATCCCCGAGGATGAACAGGAACACGCAGGCCAGGCCGCCGGTGACGAAGGCCAGTGGCAGGCCCGCCATGAGCAGCGCCAGAAGGCTGCCGAACATGATGAGCGTGAGCCACGCGATGTCGATTTCAATACCCATGAGCCTCAGTTCCCCCGTGCGATTTCACGGATGTCTTTCGACAGTTTCGAGATGCCTTGCAGGACGAGCAGCAGCCCGCCCATCACCATGACCCATTTCATCGGCCAGAGCGGCACTTCCCATTCGTTGAAGCTGATCTCGCCCCAGCGGATATTGGGATCGGTCCACTGGTTCAGGCCGAAGCCCGAGACCATCTCTCCAAAGGTGATCTGGCCGCGTGCCCAGTCGGAGACGACCGCGTTGCCGGAGGGCACGGCGATGGCGTCCATGGCGAAGATCCATGAGGTGACCAAGAGCGTGCCGGCGAAGATGAAGAAGAAGATCGAGGTCAGCAGGTCGACCCACGCCTTGTTCTTTTTCCGCATCGGGGCATAGAAGATATCCACGCGCACATGGGTTTCGGTGAGCATCGCGTAGGCGCCGGCGATCAGGTACTGCATCCCGAACATCAGGTACATCGCCTCGTGCGCCCAGTTGGTGGGCGAGCCGAAGACGTAGCGGGCCAGCACCTCGTAATAATAGACGAAGACGGCGATGACGGCCCAGTAGGCCACGAATTCGCCGCAGAAGAGCGACAGGCGGTCGATCCAGTTCTCGGCGTAATCGCTGTCGTGCTTGGGGCCTTCTTCCTGCTCGTGGGCGGCGAGGGCCTTTTCGGTCTCGGACACCTCCTCGGGCGGGATCTTTTCATTGGCGCGACGCACCAGCATGGGCATCAGCAGAAGGTCGATCGCCAGAAGCGCCAGAAGCGCGTAGAAGCCATAGCCCGCGGCATTGTCCCACCACGCGCGGGTACGGAACGCCTCGATCTGTTGCGGGCGGATCTCTTCCAGCGTGGCCTGGGCCTCTTCAAGGCGGGCGGCCCCGCTGTCGAGCGTGTCCTTCGCCCGGTCCAGGCGGCGCTCTGCGGCGCGCTGGGTAAAGCTGCCTTCCTCGGCCTCGTCATAGGCGGCCTGAAGGTCGGGCAGTTCGGCGCGGGCCTCTTCGACGCGGCCCTGTTCACGGTCGATCACCCTTTGGGCCACGCGCAGCTCGTTGTCGAAGCCCGACAGGATCGTGCGTGCGTCCTGCGTCTGCGCGTTGGCGTAGAGGATGAACAGGAAGATCGGGATGAAGACCAGGCCCCACAGGCTTTTGAGATAAAAGCGGTGCAGGCCGAGGATGCCGCCGGTGACGGCGATCATGTAGGCCAGCGGCAGGGTATAGCGTTTCTCTTCGGGCTGTGGTCGGCGCGACAGGATCATCGCGATGATGGGAAAGACGATCAGTCCCACCCAGTACAGCCAATGCGGCAGCGTGAAGCTGAGCCCCGGCATTGCGGTCCTCACTCGTTGAAAGCGTTGGAAAATGCCGCCCGGGAGTATGAGACACCCGGGCGGCGGATGGGTCGGGGGATCAGAGCTTGAGCTCGAGTCCCTCGGTCAGGGCCGGGTCGACATAGCCCAGCGAACCGGACTGCATGTAATCAAGCTGAATCTTGAACACGCGTGCGGCCTGCGGATCGCGGTTGGCGTAGTCGAACCAGATCGGCACGGCGACCTCGGTCATCAGGGCCACGTCGTCCTGGCTGAGGCGGGTGACCTCGGTGCCGTCGGCCTCGAACTTTTCCCAGGCTTCCTGGTCGGCGGCCTGGATCGCGGCGTGGTGCATGTCGGAATAGACGTGGGTTTCCATCTCGACGAATTGCTTCATCTCGGGCGAGAGGGCCTCCCACGCGTCCATGCCCACGGTGATGTCCATGGTGTCGACCGGTTGGTAGAGCGACATGAAGCCCGGAGGGCCCATGACGATGTAGTCGGTGACCTGGCTGAAGCCGAGGGCATAGTTCACGGCGGGACCCACATAGTCGGCCACGTCGATGGTGCCCTTTTCCAGCGCCGGGAAGATTTCCGAGCCGGGCAGAACGGTGGTCTCGGCGCCGATCTCGTTGAAGATCTCGGCGACCATGCCGCCGGGCAGACGCATCTTGCGGCCCGCGAAGTCGTCGATCGAGCGGATCGGAACCTTGGAGTGGATGATGTTCGGGCCGTGGTGCACGGGGCCGACGAAATGCAGGCCTTGCGCCGCGTAAAGTTCGCGCGCGATGTCGATGCCGCCAAGGCCATAGTAGAACACGTCGAATTCATGCGGGTTGCGCATGCCGAGCGGGATGGACGTCAGGAACGTCGCCGCCGGAATGATGCCCTGGGCGTAGATGGTGAAGGGGTTCACGGCCTCCAGAACGCCGTTCTTCACCGCGTCGTAAAGCTGGAAGTCGCCCACGACGTCATTGGCGCCGAAGGGTTGGAACGTCAGTTCGCCGCCGGTTTTCTCGGCGATGGTGCCGCACCAGTCGCGGAAGATCTGAAGCCCGGCGCCGCCGGGCCAGCTTGTCTGGATTTTCCAGGTCGTGCCGTTGGCCTGTGCGCCCGCAACATGGGGCGCGGCCAGAGTGGCGGCACCCGCACCGGCAATCGTGCGCAGCGCGTTGCGCCGCGTGGTCAGTTTGTTGGTCATTTATTTCCTCCCATTCGTGCCGGTCCTGTATTTTCAGGTTTCCGACGCTTCCGAGCGTAATGGCAAACCGGCAAATTGGTAAAGTGATTTTTCCAATATGTGGTAAAGGCGCACTATGTCCGGCCTTGAAAACAAGGTCTGGCGCGGTCCGGAGGGGACGCCTCGGCCTTCGGGCCGATTATTCCGCCCGGTGGCAGGCGACGCGGGTCTGGCCCAGAAGGCGCATCTCGGGGCGTTCCTTGCTGCACCTGTCGATGGCGATGGGGCAGCGTGGATGAAAGGCGCAGCCCGACGGCGGGTTGATCGCGTCGGGGATTTCGCCCTTGGGGGGATCGACCTCGCGCCCGAAGGCATCCATGCGGGGTGCGGCGTCGAACAGCATCTGGGTGTAGGGATGCTTGGGGTCGGTGAAGAGCGCGTCGCGCGGCGCTTCCTCGACCAGGCGGCCAAGGTAGAGCACGCCGATCCGGTCGGCCATGTGGCGCACGACGGTCAGGTCGTGGCTGATGAAAAGATAGGTAAGTCCGAACTCCTCGCGCAGGTCGGACATGAGGTTGAGAACCTGGCTTTGCACCGAGACGTCGAGCGCCGAGGTGGGCTCGTCGCAGACGATGATCTTGGGTTCGGACGCCAGCGCGCGGGCGATGCAGATCCGCTGGCGCTGACCGCCCGAGAATTCGTGCGGGTACTTGGAGGCGTCGGCGGCGGAGAGGCCGACCTGCTCCAGCAGGCGTTCGGCCAGTCCGGCGGTGTCGCCGCCCTTGGCCGCGACGGGTTCGGCGATGATGTCGCGCACCCGCCAGCGTGGGTTGAGCGAGGCGAAGGGATCCTGGAATATCATCTGGATCTCGTCGCGCACCGCTTCGATCTTGGCGGCGTCGGTCTCGGTCGCCAGGTCGGTGCCGTTGATCTTGACGCTGCCCTCGGAGGGAGGGGTGAGGCCGACGACGATCTTGCCGATGGTGGACTTGCCAGAGCCGCTTTCGCCGACGAGGGCATAGACGCTGTTTTCCTCGATATCGAAGGAGACGTCGGAGACAGCCGTCAGATACGCCTTGTTCAGCCGCTCGATCACGCGGTTGAGCCACGGTTTCGAGACGTCGAAGCGGCGGGTGAGGTTGCGGATGGAGATCAGGGCGCTCATGCGACGGTGTCCTCCTTTTGCGTGGTGCCGAGCGGGAACCAGCAGGCGGCGCGGCCGTCGCAGGCCTCGATGCTGGGGCCGGGTTCTCGGCGGCACTTGTCCTGCGCATATTCGCAGCGCGGGTGGAAGGCGCAGCCGTCGGGCAGGGCGCCAAGGCGGGGCATGGCGCCGGGGATCTGTTTCAGGCGCTTTTGCCCCACGCTGGCCAGCGGGGTCGAGGCCATGAGGCCCGCTGTATAGGGATGGTGGGCGTTGGTGATGACCTCGCGTACCGGGCCAAGCTCGGCCAGGCGGCCGGCATACATGACGGCGACGCGGTCGGCGGCCTCGGCGATGACGCCCATGTCGTGGGTGACCAGCATGACGGCGACGCCGCGTTCGCGGCAGAGGCGTTTCAGAAGGGATACGATCTGGGCCTGGACAGAGACGTCGAGCGCGGTCGTGGGTTCGTCGGCGATGACCAGTTCCGGCTCGGCGCAGAGCGCGAGGGCGATGACGACGCGCTGGCGCATGCCGCCGGAAAACTCGTGCGGGTAGCTGTCGATGCGGGCGGAGGCGGCGGGGATGCCGACCTCGTCCAGCGCCGCGATGGCGCGTTTGCGGGCCTCGTCCTGCCCGACGTTCAGGTGCTCGGTGATGGTCTCGGTCAGTTGGTCGCCGATGGTCAGGAGCGGGTTGAGCGATGTCAGCGGGTCTTGAAAGATCATGCCCATATGCTTGCCCCGCAGGCGGCGCAGCTTGCTGCGCGGGATGTCGTGGATGGGCTCGCCTTTCAGCAGCACTTCGCCGCCGGTGATGCGGGCGGGCGGGTCCAGCAGGCCGATGACGGCGTTGCCGGTCATGGATTTCCCGGCGCCGGATTCGCCCACGACGCCCAGGATCTCGCCCGCGCGGATGTCGTAGCTGACGTGATCGACGGGGCGCAGGATGCCGTGCCGGGTGGGAATTTCCACGGTCAGATCGCGGACGGAGAGGACGGGTGTGTCTGTCATGCGGTGCTGCCTTTTGCGATCTGCCGTGACTGTTGTGCGGCGCGGACTGCCTTAAAAGCGGGCGATATTTTGCAATTGCAGCACTTTTGCTGCGGTGCGGCGTGGTTTTGGTGTGGCGTCGTGGGACTCCGCGTTAATCTGGGAGCAACCGAAGTCAGGGAGGAATATCGAGCAAAGAAAGGAGGCCATGCATGTGCCTTTCCAATGAAGCTTTTGCCTTGTTCCTCAACATGATCGGTACGGGCATTTTCACGATCGAGGGCACGACCGTGACGGTCCATGCCACCGAGGGTGATGTCACCTGGCACGAGGTGGTCGATGAATGGTGCACCGCCGCGCCTTACACCGAAGCGCGGTTGCCGTTTACGAC
Organism: Roseovarius sp. SK2; assembly: GCF_028807495.1. Taxonomy (NCBI): domain Bacteria; kingdom Pseudomonadati; phylum Pseudomonadota; class Alphaproteobacteria; order Rhodobacterales; family Roseobacteraceae; genus Roseovarius; species Roseovarius sp. SK2. The sequence continues at coordinate 229,582 of NZ_JARAMK010000002.1, read as the reverse complement.
CGCGCCCCTGAAGCAGCCCTTCACCATGCGCTGAAAGCGATTCGGTCATCTCAGCCTCGGGTTCAATGCGTCGCGCAGCCAGTCGCCCAGCAGGTTGATCGACAGCGCCAGCGCCAGCAGGGTGCCGGCGGGGAAGAGCAGGATCCACCATTCGCCGGAGAACATGAACTCCTGTCCGATGCGGATGAGCGTGCCGAGCGAGGGTTTCGTGGGCGGGGCGCCGACGCCGAGGAAGCTGAGCGTGGCCTCGGCGATGATGGCGAGGGCCAGCGAAATCGTGGCGATGACCAGCACCGGGTTGAGCACGTTGGGCAGGATATGCTTGAGCATGATGATGATGGGCGAGCGGCCGATCAGGCGGGCGGCCTGGACATATTCCTTGTTCTTTTCCACCAGAGTCGTGCCGCGCACGACGCGGGCGAACTGCACCCAATCGGACAGGCCGATGGCGAGGATCAGCACCCAGAGCGCCATCTGGTCGCGATAGGCGGGCGGCGTGATGCCCTTGGCGATGCCGAAGATCAGCATGGCCACAAGGATCGCCGGGAAGGTCAGCTGCACATCGGCGATGCGCATGATGATCGTTTCGGTCCAGCCGCCGACATAGCCCGCGATCAGCCCCAGCGTGATGCCGATCAGCATGGCGAGGAAGACCGCCGCGAAACCCACGAAAAGCGAGATGCGCATCCCGTAGAGGATGGTCGAAAAGACGTCGCGGCCCTGGTCGTCGGTGCCCAGCAGGAAGGTGTCGCCGGTGAAGGCGTTCGCCTCGCCCGGCGGCGTGAAGCCGTTCATCAGGTTCAGCGAGGCCGGGTTGAACGGGTCAAACGGCGCGATGAGCGGTGCGAATACGGCCGAAAGGATCAGGATCAGCACCACCGCGAAGGAGGCGATGGCCACCGGCGCGTGCCGGAAGGACCACATGAAATCGCTTTCCCAGATGCGGCGGAAGCGGCTGTCGCGCACTTTCGGCGCCGGGGTCGTGACGGGTGCATCGGTCATCAGTGGCCTCCTGCGGCGCTGCGGTCGACGCGCAGGCGCGGGTCGATGGCGAAATAGAGCATGTCGACGATGAGGTTGATGCCCACGAACATGACCGAGATCATCATCAGGTAGGCTGCCATCACGGGGATATCGACGAATTGGATCGCGTTGATGAAGAGCAGGCCGACGCCGGGCCACTGGAACACGGTTTCGGTGATGATGGCGAAGGCGATGATGGAGCCCAGCTGAAGCCCGGTGATGGTGATGACGGGCACCAGCGTGTTCTTCAGCGCGTGGCGGAAGTTGATCGAGCGTTCGCGGATGCCGCGGGCGCGGGCGAAGCGGATATAGTCCATGCGCAGCACCTCGAGCATCTCGGTGCGCACCAGCCGCATGATCAGGGTCATCTGGTAGAGACCCAGCGTGATCGCGGGCAGGATGAGTGCCTGAAGCCCGGATTTGGTCAGAAAGCCGGTGGACCAGCCGTTGACGAAGGTCACCTCGCCGCGCCCGAAACTGGGCAGCCAGCCAAGCTCGACCGAGAAGACGTAGATCAGCAGGATGCCGATCAGGAAGGTGGGCAGGGAGACCCCTATGAGAGAGGCGGTCATGATGATGTTGGCCGAGATCCCGCGCCTTCGGATCGCGGTATAGATGCCAAGCCCGATGCCGCCGATGAGCGCAAGAAGCCCCGAGACGAAGGCAAGTTCCAGCGTGGCGGGCAGGCGTTCGATCAGGATGTCGGCCACGGGCCGGCCCTGCCGGTAGCTGAGGCCGAAATTGCCCTGAACGGCGTTGGTCAGGAACTTGTAGTATTGCACGGCGAAATTCTGATCGAGGCCGAGTTCGGAGCGCAGACGCTCTATATCGGCGACGGTGCGTTCTTGGCCGAGCATGTTATCGACCGGATCGCCGACGAAGCGGAACATGGCGAAGGCCACGAGGCCCACCACGAGTAGCACGAGCACGGACTGGGCCACGCGCCGGATGATGTAAGCTAGCATTTTTTGCCCCCGAAGCGGTCGTCACGCACGGTTGTTTTGCTGGCTGTGACGGCAGGCGGGCGGCCCAGGAAGGCCGCCCGCGATTGGCTTAGTTCATCTCGAAGAACTTGAACTTGGGATCGTCCTCGGGGCTGACTTCGGTGCCGACCGCATCGGTCATGCCCCAGTTCAGCACCTGGTGGTGGATCGGGATGTAGAGCTGTTCCTCCTGAACCACCTGCCAGATCTCGTTGATCGTGGCGTTGCGCGCCTCGAGATCGGTTTCCGAGGCAAGGCTGACGATCTTGGCGTCGACATCCGAGTTGGAGAAGCCGGTGCCGTTCCAGCTGCCGCGCTCCTCGCCGCGGGTATGAACGAGGAAGTTGAAGATGTATTCCGAATCGTAGGTCGGAACGCCCCAGCCCAGCATGTAGAAATCCGTCTCGCCGTTTTCGATGAGCGGGAAGTGCTGTGCCTTGGGCTTGGCGTCGAGGTTCACGGTGACGCCGATTTGCGCGAGCATCCCGACGGCGGCCTGGCAGATCGCCTCGTCGTTGACGTAGCGGTCGTTCGGGCAGTCGAGCTGGATGCTGAAGCCGTCGCCATAGCCGGCCTCTTCCATCAGGGCCTTGGCGCCTTCGATGTCGGTGGTGGCGCTGCTGTCCATCTCTTCGTTCCAGCCGTTGACGAAGGGCGGGGCGATCATGCCCGCGGGCTGCGACTGGTCGCGCATGACGACCTGCTTGATGGCGTCGCGGTTGATCGCCATGGACATCGCCTTGCGCACCTTGGCGTCGGCCAGCGGGTTGGCGCCATCGACGTCGTCATTCTCGATATCGTCGGCGCCCATGTTCATGCCGAAGAAGATGACGCGGTTCTGCGGCGCGGTCTTGACGACAAGGCCGTCGGTGTCGCCGACGCGGCCAAGGTCCTGTACGGGCACGTCCTGGATGAAGTCGACCTCGCCCGACAGAAGGGCGGCCACGCGGGTGGCGGCGTTCTGGATCGGGGTGTAGATGATCTCGGTCACGTCGAGGGGGAACTCGTCCTTGCCCCAGTAATTCTCGTTCGCTTCCAGCACGGTGCGCACGTCGGGCTCGCGGCTGACGAGGGTGAAGGCGCCAGTGCCGTTGGTATTGGACGAGGCAAAGGTGGTTTCGCCGCTGGCCACGTCCTGAACTGCGACGGCGTCGTTTTCCTCGGCCCAGCCCTTGTCCATCATGAACAGGTTGGTGAGGTTGGCGGGCAGGATCGGGTTGGGACCGTCGGTGACGAATTCCACGGTGTGGTCGTCAACGGCGCGGACCTCGGTGATCGAGGTCAGCAGTTCCTTCATCGCCGATGTTTCGGACTGGGCGCGGTTGATCGAAAAGACCACGTCCTCGGCGGTGAAGTCGGCGCCGTCGTGATAGGTGACGCCCTGGCGCAGGTTGAAGACCCACACGTTCGGGTCGCCTTCCTTGGGCGCCCAGTCGGTCGCCAGCGCGGCCTGGAACTCGCCCGAGTGGTCGCGGATGATCAGCGGCTCGTAGATCTGGTGCGAGAGGGTATGGGTCGGCCCCTCGTTCTGGGCGTGGGGGTCGAGCGTGAGCGAGTCGCCCGCGCGGGCCCATCGCAGCGTTTCGGCCGAGGCACCGGTCATCGCCGTGGTGGCGAGCAATGCGGCGGCAAGGACTGTCTTGGTTTTCATGAATATCTCCCTGGATATCGCCCGGGTTGATCCTCGGGCTGATCCCGAAAACATAACTTAGTGGTCCGGCGCTGCAAGCCAACGAATGGGCAGATGCCTTCACGTCACTTGAAAAACGGAAGGGCAAACCGCCGAGACGGGCGTTTGCCGGGATGACCGCGCGGCGTTTCGGTCTAGCTTTCGAGGCGAAGCCAGAGTGGCAGGGGGCGTGCGAAAGCTGTGAAAATGCGACGGAAATCGGATTTGCCCACGAAGGTCTGCGCGACCTGTGGACGGCCGTTCACGTGGCGCAAGAAATGGGAAAAGGTCTGGGACGAGGTGCGCTATTGCTCGGGACGGTGCAAGCGGGCGCGGCCCAAGGTTTAGGCGAAGCGTTCGAGGATCCGGTCGAGATCGACCCGGGCGCGGAGCCGCTCGGCCAGAAGGTAGCAGCCCAGCACCTTGCGTTGCAGCAAGAGCGTGTCGGTGGGCGGCGCGTGGATGTCGACCTGTTCATCGGCCAAGAGCAACCCCTCGCGGCGCAGGCGGGCCAAGAGGCCGCAGGTCGCGAAATCGAGCGTGCCGCCCTGGCGCAGCGGTTCAGCGGCGATCCCGAAGAGGCGCAGGATGTGGGCGCGGTCGATGTCAGACGTGTCGGCGCCGACGAGACCGATGGCAATCATCGCATCCCAGGCCGCGGCATCGTCACCGGTCAGCGCAGCGTTGAAAAGGGCACGGTAGCTGTCCACGCGCCCGGCGTCGAATTGCAGCGTCGCGCCGAAATCCAGCAGCACGATATGGCCCGTGTCGGGCTGGTATCCGTAGTTGGCGAAATTTGGGTCGGTCTGCATGTCGTGCAGTTCGAACAGCTCTCGCAAGGTCAGGGTTACGAGCGCCGTCGCGATGCGGTCGCGGGTGGGCTGGTCCAGTTCGGACGCGGTGTCGATGCTTTGGCCATCGACGTAACTCATGGCGAGGATGTCGCGCGTGCTGAGGTCGTCGTGGACGGCAGGCAGGACGAAATCGGGGTCATCCGCGAGATGGGTGCGGAAGCGGTTGATGGCGACGGCTTCGCGCGCGTAGTCGGTTTCCTCGTGCAGCTGAGCGGCGGCATCGGCAAGTAGGCGGTCCGTGTCGAAGCTGGCGGGCATCATGCCGGACCGGCGCAGGATCAGGCCGAGGTTGCGCATGTCGCTGTCGATGCTGTCGCGGATGCCGGGATATTGCACCTTGATCGCGAGGTCGCGGTCGTCGCGGGTCTGCGCACGGTGCACCTGTCCGATGGAGGCGGCGGCGATGGGGTGCACGTCGAAGCGTTTGAAATGACGCAGGAAATCTCGGCCCCAGTTGGTGGCCAGCACTTTCTTCAGCTGCGCGGGCGGCATGAACTGGGCGTCGGCGCGCAGGCGGGCGAGGATCTTGGCCAGCTCGGGCGGAAGCATGTCGGCGGTTTCCATCGACAGAAGCTGGCCCGCCTTCATGGCCGCGCCGCGCATGTTCGCAAGATGATCGGCCACGCGGGTGACGTTGGACTGTGTCATCAGCAGGTCTTGCAGGCGGGGCTTGCGGCCGCGCATCAATTCCCACCCGCCGCGTGTGGCGACGTTGCCCGCCAGGACCGTGGCCATGCCGCCGGTGCGGGCCATGCGGTTGAATCGCCCGGTCGGGATGCGGGCGGCGCGTTTTTGGTCGGGCGGGTTCTGGTCGTTCATCGCGTGCCTTCGGCGCGTCGTTCCAGCCGCGGCCCAAGCAGGCGCACCAGCGCGGGGCGCAGGCGCAGGAAGGCGCGATAGGCCAGCTCGGCGACGGGTACGATACCGGGGATGCGCGACAGCTTGGCGAGATGGCGCCAGCCGGGCAGGCGTTTCCAGACCTCGAAGAAACCCGCGGCGCCGGAGACCAGTGTGCCGTCGGGGCGGCGGGTGTGAAACCGGCCCATGGCCGCGTCGCGATCGAGGTCCGGTGCGGGGTCCTCCTGGCTGCGCGAGATATCGGTGAAGGCGATGCGGTCTGCCCGGTCGCGTTTCTGGTAGAAACCGACTTCGGCCCGGCAAAGCGGGCAAGACCAATCGTAGTAGACCGTCAGCCGGGTATCTTCCGCACCCTGCACGATCAGCCCGGGTCCTTGCCCAGTTCGGGCTCGCGCTTGAGAATACGCTGAAGCGTGCGGCGGTGCATCTTGAGCAGTTGTGCCGTTTTGGTGATGTTGCCGTCGGTGCGTTCCAGGAAGCGTTCGATATGTACGCGCTTGGCCTCTTCGGGCGATATCGGGTTTTCGGGCGCCGGGGGCTGAACCCCTTCTGCGGCCAGCAGGGCGTCGACGATCTCGTCCCCGTCGGCGGGCTTGGCCAGGTAGTCGATGGCACCGAGCTTGACTGCCGCGACGGCAGTGGGTGTGTCACCGTAGCCGGTCAGGACGAGGGCGCGGGCGGAAGTACGCTGTTTCTTTAGCATCTCGATCACCTCGAGCCCCGAACCTTCGCCGAGATGCAGGTCGATGATGGCGAAGGCAGGTTGTCGCGCGTCGATCGCGGCGGCGGCCTCGGCCACGGTGCCAGCCGGAATGGGATCAAAGCCGCGGCTGGCCATGACCTTGGACAATTGCTCGCGGAAGACGTCGTCATTCTCGAGGATCAGTAGCGTGGTGTCTTTGGGTAGCTTTGTCATATCATCCTCTCTTGCACGTGCTACGTGCGCGGGACAGGGTTGGATGACTGCCGGGGGCGGGGTGCGACAGTTTGCGCAGGGGCGCCGAAACGCCGACGGCGCCCCGGGATGATCCGGGACGCCGTCTGTTTTTCAGCATGGCATCAGGCCCTTAGCCCGGTTGGACCCGGTCGGCATCCATGACCTTGGCCCATGCCTTGACGAAGTCCTTGACGAACTTGCCGCCATTGTCGGCCTGTGCGTAGACCTCGGCTTGCGCCCGCAGTTGCGAGTTCGAGCCGAAGACGAGATCGCAGCGGGTCGCATCCCACTTCTTGTCGCCGGTCTTGCGGTCCTTCCCGACGAAGGTCATGCCCTTGTCGTCGGTGGCTTCCCAGACTGTGCCCATGTCCATCAGGTTGACGAAGAAGTCGTTGCTGAGCGTGCCGACACGGTCGGTGAAGACGCCGTGCGCGGTGCCGCCGTAATTGGTGCCCAGCATCCGCAACCCGCCGATCAGAACGGTCATCTGCGGTGCCGAGAGGCCCAGCAGATGCGCGCGGTCGATCATCAGCTCCTCGGCCGAGACGGTGAAGTCGCCGGAGAGGTAGTTGCGGAAACCATCGGCCTGCGGCTCCATGATCTCGAAGGACTCGGCGTCGGTCATCTCGTCGGTGGCGTCGGACCGGCCCGGGGTAAAGGGCACGGTGACCTCGTGACCGCCGGACTTCGCGGCCGCCTCGACAGCGGCGTTACCGCCCAGAACGATGAGATCGGCCAGCGAGATCTTCTTGCCGCCCGAGGCGGACGCGTCGAAGTCCGACTTGATGCCTTCGAGGACCTTCAGGACCTTGGCCAGTTGCTCGGGCTGGTTGACGTCCCAGTCCTTTTGCGGAGCAAGACGGATGCGGGCACCATTGGCGCCGCCGCGCATGTCCGAGCCGCGGAAGGTCGAGGCCGAGGACCATGCCGTGTAGGCCAGTTCGGAGACCGACAGGCCGGAATCGCGCAGCTTGGCCTTGAGGCTGGCCACGTCGGCGTCATCGACCAGCGGGTGATCGACCTCGGGCACCGGATCCTGCCAGATCAGCACTTCGTCCGGCACCTCGTTGCCCAGATACATGGAGCGCGGGCCCATATCGCGGTGGGTCAGCTTGAACCACGCGCGGGCGAAGGCGTCCGCGAACTCGTCGGGGTTGGCATGGAAGTGGCGCGAGATTTTCTCGTACTCGGGGTCCATGCGCATCGCCATGTCGGCCGTCGTCATCATGATGTGCTGATTGTGCTTCGAGGGGTCCTCGGGGTCCGGGGCCATGTCCTCGGGCTTCTGGTCCTTGGGCTGCCATTGCCATGCGCCGGCGGGGCTTTTGACCAGTTCCCACTCATAGCCGAAGAGCACGTCGAAATAGCCCATATCCCATTGTGTCGGGCGAGGCGTCCATGCGCCTTCGATGCCCGACGTGATGGCGTCGCGGCCTTTGCCGGAGCCGTAGGTGGAGAGCCAGCCAAAGCCTTGGGCCTCCATCGCGCCGGCCTCGGGTTCGCTGCCGACATGCGATGGATCGCCCGCGCCATGTGCTTTGCCGAACGTGTGGCCGCCGGCCGTCAGCGCGACGGTTTCATAGTCGTTCATCGCCATGCGCGCGAAGGTTTCGCGGATGTCGCGGGCCGAGGCGAGCGGATCGGGCTGGCCGTCGGGACCTTCGGGGTTCACGTAGATCAGGCCCATCTGCACGGCGGCAAGCGGATCTTCCAGCTTGCGGTCGCCGGAATAGCGGCTGTTGGGTTTGTCGGAGGTGGCGAGCCACTCCTTTTCCGAGCCCCAGTAGACGTCTTCCTCGGGCTCGAACACGTCCTTGCGGCCGCCGCCGAAGCCGAAGATCGGGCCGCCCATGTCCTCGATCGCCATGTTGCCGGCGAGGATCATCAGGTCTGCCCAGGAGATGGCGTTGCCGTATTTCTGCTTGATCGGCCAGAGCAAGCGGCGGGCCTTGTCGAGGTTGCCGTTGTCGGGCCAGCTGTTGAGTGGCGCAAACCGCTGGGTGCCCGAGCGCGAGCCGCCGCGCCCGTCGGAGGTGCGGTAGGTGCCCGCCGAGTGCCACGCCATGCGGATGAAGAAGCCGCCGTAGTGACCATAGTCGGCCGGCCACCAGTCCTGGCTGTCGGTCATCAGCGCCTTGAGGTCTTTTTTCAGCGCCTCCATGTCGAGGCCCTTGAAGGCTTCGGCATAGCTGAAATCGGGGCCCATCGGGTCGGATTCAGGGGTGTTCTGATGCAGGATCTTGAGGTTCAGCTGGTTCGGCCACCAATCGCGGTTGGATTGGACGCTGAACCGCGTCGCACCATGCATGACCGGGCATTTGCCGGAGTTTTCGAGATCGTTGCCGTCCATTGAGTCTCTCCCAGGGTTTGCTGTCTGACTGTGCCCGGATGCGTGTGATCCGGGGCCGATTGCTTGTTTAAAAGACGTAAGCATTGCCGCGCGCGATGCAACGCGGGAATCGCTTTCACAGGGCGAAGCATAGCAAGGCATTTCAATGAGAATAAGTTGCATTTATTGATTGGATTGATAAATGTTTCTTATGAAAAATCTCTCGCTGAAACAGTTGCGCTATTTCGAGGTGCTGGCCCGGACGGGCCATTTCGGGCAGGCCGCCGAGATTTGCGCGGTCACCCAGCCGGCGCTTTCGGTGCAGATCAAGGCATTGGAGGCGTCGGCGGGGGCGGCGCTGTTCGAGCGCACGACGCGCGAGGTGCGGTTGACCGGGTTCGGGGTGGAGTTCGCGGAGCGGGTGCGCGAGATCCTGCGGTCGGTCGACGAGCTGTCGGACCTTGCGCGCAAGGCGCAGGAGGGGTTGAGCGGGCGACTGCGGCTGGGGGTCATCCCGACGATCGCGCCCTATCTTCTTCCGCGGTTCCTGACGCGGCTGAACGGGGCGTTTCCCGATCTGGACGTGCAGGTGCGCGAGAGCATCACGCCGCGCCTGATCGCGGAGCTGGGTGAGGGCGGGCTGGATCTGGCGCTTGTCGCGCTGCCGGTGTCGGAGCGGTCGCTGGAAGAATACCCGGTCTTCGAGGAACCTATGGTGCTGGTCCGCCCCGAAGCAGAGGCGGATGCGCCGGTGCCGGACGTGACCACACTGCACATGCGGCGCCTGTTGCTGCTGGAGGAGGGGCATTGCTTTCGCGACCAGGCGCTGGCGTTTTGCAATATCCCCGGCGGCGGGCCGCGCGACGGGCTGGAAGGCACGTCGCTGTCGACGTTGGTGCAGATGGTGGGCGCGGGGATGGGGATCACGTTGATCCCCGAAATGGCGGTGCCGGTGGAAACCCGGTCGGCGCCGGTCTCGGTGGCGCGGTTCCGTGGGCCGCAGCCGAGGCGGCAGGTGGGCATGATCTGGCGCAAGACCAGCCCGCTGGCCGAACGGTTCCGGGCGATCGCGGACCTGCTGGCGCCGGATGCGTCCGAACCGTCAGTGGACGCTCAGTAGTCCTTCTCAAAAAAGATGCCGACGCCGGTGTTGCCGGTGGTGCTGGTCGAGCCCTTGACCGTCAGGTTGCGCCCGATGTCGAGGTTGAGGTTGATCTCCTGGTTGCCTTCGCTGTCGGCGGTGACCTCGGAATAAAGGTTTTCCGACAGGTAGGCGCCGGCGGTGACCTGTGTCGCGCCATCCTCGGAAGTCGACACGTCGAGATCGCTGAGGCCGAGGGCGCCGCGAATGTCCAGCCCGCCGGAGCGCTGGCCCGAAAGCGTGGCGGCGGCGGCGACCAGCTGGGCTGCCTGGAAGGCCGAGATGTCTTCGAGCCCACGACCGAAGAGCAGCCGTGCGACGGCCTCGTCCTGGGGCAGGTCGGGCACGGATTCGAACGAAACGGAAGGCGAGCTTGCCAGCCCCTCGATGATGGTGCGCACAAGGATGCCGTCATTTTCCGTCTCGGCCACGAAGCGCAGGTAGGGGTCGAGCGCGCCGCGCAGGTCGATGACGCCTTCGGTCAGCTCGAGGCGGCGGCCCAAGATGTCGAGCCGGCCCCGGATCAGTTCGAAAAGGCCGCTGGGCACGACGTCGGCGGTGGTGCCCTGAAGGCGCACGCGGCCACCCAGTTCGGCGTCGAGGCCGCGGCCGCGCACGAAGATCCGGTTTGGTGCGTTGATGACAAGGTCCAGGGGGAAGGCGACGGGATTGCCGCCGCTGTCCTGCCCGATGATGCCGGCGCGGGCGCGGGTTCGGCGCACGTCGGCGGGTTCGCCCACATGGGTGATCTCGGGAATGTCGCCCGGGGTGCGGGTGCCGCTGCCCGAGGGCACGCGCAGTTCGGTCCGGCCCAGGTTGACCGTGCCGCCGATCGTGGCGCCGCCGGTGAGCGGGCCGTTGATGCCGACCTGACCCGACAGGGTTGTCGTGTAGAGGTCGGGATCAGTGACGACGAGATCGTTGAGCGCGGCTTCGAGATTGGCGTTGAACGGGGCCGACAGGGTGATCGGCCCGCGCACGCGGAAATTGCCGCCGGTGCCCATCGAGGCGGTAATGTTTGTTTCGGCCCGGCCCGAGGCCAGGCGGACAGCGCCGGTGATGCCGGTGATGGCGGTCGAAAGGGACGGCAGGGCGAAGCGGCCGTCCGATACGTTGACCACGCCCGAAAGGGAATTCAGCGCGGGCGGGCCGTTGACGCTGAGGTCGAAATTGGCAAGGCCGACAATGGACCGTGGCGCCAGGAACGGGTTGGCCAGCGCGAGGGGCGCGGAGCCGTTCACGTCGAGATCGAGGCTGCTGCCGTAGCTGTTGATCGACCCGTTCACGCGTGCATTGATGCCGCCGGGGCCGGTGGCATCGAGCGACAGCCGGATCCGTTCGCCGGCCCGGTCGACGATGGTGATCGTGCCGTTGGCCGAAACCGCGCCGGGGAAGGCGGGCACGAATATGCCAAGGTCGGCCAGCCGGGCCGACAGGTTGACGGGCGCGCCGGGGCCGCTGCCTTGGGCGTCGACGGTCACGCGGGGCGTCTGGATCTCGATATAGCGGATGCCGGGCGCGGACTCGCCCAGTGCGACGGAGGCGCGGGCGTCGATACTGCCGGCGATCAGTTGATCGACCTGGGCGATGCCGGTGCGCAGGTTGGAGCCGTCGATATCGGTCGTGATGTCGAGCGTGCGGCCGCGAACCTGGCCGGAGCCTTCGAGCGTCATGTCGAGCGTGCCGGTCAGCGGGCGGTTCAGGAGCGGCGCGAGGCGTGACAGGTCGCTGGCATTGAGCGTCATCTGGCCTTCGACCGGCAGCAGTGCATCCTCGGGGAAGGCGGCGCCGGTGGCCGACAGGGTCGTGCCTGCGCCGGAGGCCTCGAGCCGCGAGATGGTGACCGCGCCGCCCTTTTCCCAAGTGGCGGCGGTGTCGAGCGTGGCGGGGCCGGACATGCGCGGTTCGATTCGGGCGAGGTCGGCGATGGCGGCCTTCAGGGTCAGTTCGCCATCGTCGGAGTCGAGCCGGCCCGAGGCATCGGCCTCGAGCGCCGGGGTGCGCACCGAGAAGCGTTCGAGCACGGTACCGTCGGTGTCGCGCTGTGCGGCGATGGACACTGTGCCCGCGCCGTTCATCAGCGCGTCGACGCGCGGCTCGCCGATTTCCACGTCATTGGTTTCGGCGTCGAGCACGATGTCGAACGCGCCGCCGCGGATGCGTCCGGAGCCTTCGAGCACAACGGTCGCCGCGCCGTCCAGATCACGGCCCGCGAGTTGGGCAAAGCGCGACAGGTCCTGCGCGGCGAGGGTCACCTTGCCCTCGGCGGGCAGGTTCGGGTCTTCGGGGAAGACCGCGCCGCTGCCAGTGAGCGTGGCCTCGGCCAGGGTGGCTTCGAGCGCGGAGATGTTGAGCGCGTCGCCAGTGCTCCAGTTGACCGACGTCGTCAGCGTGGCCGGGCCGGACAGCGTGGGCTCGACTTGCGCGACGTTCTGCAGCCGTGCCTCGATGCCCAGCTGGCCGTCATCCGCGTCGAGCCGGCCGGAAGCATTGGCGGCAAGGGCCTGTGTCTGGATCGTGAGGCGTTCAAGCACGGTGCCTGTGGTGTCGCGGCGCGCGGCCAGCGACAGGGTGCCCTGGCCGGTCATCAGCGGGTCGAGGCGCGGTTGGCCGATGGCCAGATCGTTGGTTTCGGCCTCGAGTTCGATATCGAATGACCCGCCCAGAAGCGTGCCTGTGCCTTCCAGCGTGGCATTGGCGGCGCCGGAGATATCCTGGTTCGAAATGGCCGCAAAGCGCGAGAGGTCGGCGGCGTTCAGAGTCGCGCTGCCGGTGAAGGGAAAGCCGTCTTCGAGGCTCTCGAGTTCACCGTTGGCCGTGAGGGTGACGTTGCCGCTTTCGACGTCGAGCGCGTCGATCACAAGGGGCTGATCCTGTTGCCAGTCGAGGGTCATGCTGCCCGCCGGCGCGGCGCCGATGGCCTCGGCCAGCGCGGGGTCGGAATGATCCACGCCTTCGGCATTGAAGGTGATGTCGCCGGAAAAGGATCTGTCGGGTGCATCCGTGATCTGGCCGGTGCCCGCAAGGGTGGCACGGTCCAGTTGCACTCCGTTATCCTGAACGAGGTCGACGATCTGCATTTCAGCCTGCCACGCGTCGTCCTGTGCGGCATCGAAGCTGGCGGTGAGCCGGGCATTCTGAAGCGTTGTCGGCGCGCCGGAGATCGGAAGGCGCACGACATCGCCCTCGTCGCTGCCGATGCGGCCCTCAAGCTGGAGCGTTTCGGGCCAGCCGGAGGCGGAAAGCGCTAGGTTGCCCTGAAGCTCCAGCGCCTCGGAGGCGAGAGCCAGTTCGTCGAGTACCAGCCGACCGGTTGCCTCGGTCTGGCCGGAGACGGCGAGGCTTGTTGCTTCGCCAAAGAAGGGTTGGAACTGTTCTTCGAACAGCGGGCGCAGGTCGCCATCAAGGTCTGCGGCGAAGGTGTAGCCCTGGGCATCGTCGCCGTCGATGGCGCCGACATTCACGGTGCCGCCAAAGCGTTCCTGGCCATCGGAGCTGAGCAGGATGCGTGCGGAGAAATCCGACAGGGGGGCGTCGCCGGTCACCTGCAGACGCAGGGCGGGCGTATCCGGGATGCCGAGCAGGGTGGAGACGATGCCTTCGGGGCCTTCCTCGAAATCGAGATCGAGTGCGAGGACGCGGGTTTCGTTCGCAAAGGAGCCTTCGAAAGTCAGGCTGTCCTGCCGGTCCAGCCGCTGGATGGCGAGGTTGGCGGCGCCCTGACCGTCGGCCAGGTTGACGCTGCCTTCCAGCGACAGCCGGGCCGGTTCGCCAAGCACGGACTCCCCGAGTTCCACACTCTCTATCTGGACCAGTTCGACATTCACCGACACGGGCAGTTCAGGCAATGAGAACTGTGTGGCCTCGGCGTCGTCGGTGCTGACGGTTTCACCGCCGGCGGGCAGACGTTCGAGGATGACTTCGGCGGCAGTAAGCTCATCGACCTCCAGCCGGCCGCGCAGCAGGGCGGACCGGGACCAGACCAGCGATGCGTCGCGAAGGGTCAGCCAGACGCCATTCTCGTCGGCGATTGTCAGCTGTTCGAGCGTGGCATTGGACGAAAGAGCGCCGCGAAACCCGGTGACATTTACATCGCGGCCCGCGCCGGAGAGGTTGTCCTGCAGCCAGTTCTCGATGAAGGACTTGTCTTGTTCCTCCTGATCCTGGGCCAGCAGGGGCGTCGAGATCGCGAAGGTGAGAATGAGAAGGAAAGAAAGCAGTAGGCGCATCAGAATGCCTGTCCAATACCGATGTAGAACTCGTAATCCTCGCCCGCGTCGCCGTCGAGCGGGGTGGCCACGTCAAAGCGGATCGGGCCGATGCCGGTGTCGTAGCGGATGCCGAAGCCGGCACCGGAATGCCAGTCGCCGTTGTCGCTGCCGAAGCTGTCGCGACCGACAAAGCCGGTGTCGGCAAAGCCCACAACCTGCCAGGCGTCGGCTACCCGGGCGCGTACCTCGCCAGAGAACGCGAGGAACGAGCGGCCGCCGCTGGTGTTGCCGCCGCCAAGATCGACGCCGAGCGACTGGTAGGGCTGGCCGCGCACCGTGTTGGAGCCGCCAGAGAAGAACAGCATGTCGGGCGGCACGTCCACGAGCGATGCGCCGGTGACCGAGCCGACCTGGGTGCGCCCGGCCAGCACGATCGTGTCGTTTTCGCCGAAGCCCACGTAGGTCCGCGCGTCGGCATAGAGGCGGAAGGCCGGGTCGCCCGCGTCGAGCGCAAGAAACGGCGTGGCCTCCAGCCCGACGTAAAACCCTTCCGTGGCGTCCAGCGGGTCGTCGCGATTGTCGAAGGTCAGCTTGCCCGGCAGCAGCAGCAGTTCGTTGGTGCGCGAGCCGAGGTCGTCGTCGATCTCGGCATATTGATAGGCGATGCCGATCTCGCCTTCCAACTCGTCCGAGAAGATGTGCGACACGCCGCCGCCGATCTCGAAGGTGCGCTGGCGGTATTCCTCTTCGTCCAGTTCCTCGGCCCGGGCCTGGAGAAAGGCGGTGGTGTCGGGCGTGAAGGTGGCGGGGCGCTCGAACCGGGCGGAGAGGCGATAGTCGATGCCGCCCGAGTCGCCGCCGATGCCGCCTACCTCGCCTTCGATTCGCAGGCGTTCGGCGCCGCCAAGAAGGTTACGGTGGAGCCAGAAGCCGCTGAGCGTCAGGCCTTCGAGCGAGGCGATTTCGGCGCCGAAGCCGATGCGGCGGGGCTTGGCGTCGATGACCTCGGCCTGGATATCGAGCGTGCCGTCGGGGTTGGGCACCTCGGCCTCGTTCAGCACGACCGAGCGGAACGCGCCGGTGCGGCGCAGGCGCTGGCTGGCATCTTCGAGTTCCTCGGGCGAAAAGACCTTGCCCGAGGGCAGGCCGGCGATGGCGCGGATGCGGTTGGCGCGCACGGCGCTGGGGCGGGTGATCACGAGGTCGCCGAAGCGCAGCTGTGGGCCGGGGGACAGGCGGATCTCGGATGCCAGCGTCGAATTGCGGTGGTCGGCGGTGATCGACTGGCCGTCGAGTTCGACCTTGGCGTGGCCGGCCTCGCGCCAGCCGGTGACGCCCGCCTCTGCCGTTCTGCGGATGACGCTGGCGCCGGCGCGCTGACCACGGGCATACCCTTCGGGCAACTCGGTTTCAGGGGCGACCGGGCCGATGGCAGCACGGGAAAAAGTGAAAGGTGTTCCGGGTTGCACGATCACGTCGACACGGTTCACGCGGCTGGGCCCGGCGATGGGCGAGATGTCGGCCGCCTCGCGCCCGTCGACGCGGATGCTGACCACGCCGCCGTAATAGCCCGCGTCGTAGAGCGCGCCAACCATGCGGGCGTAATCAGCGCGGGCGGCGGCGAGGATGTCCTGCGCCGTGGCGTCCTCGGTGCCAGCGGTTTCAACGGAAAGCGAGGACCTGCTGAGGTACTCTACCAGGTCCTGCGGTGCTCCCCGGACCTGGACCGTGGCTTCGACCGCCAGCACGGGGCGGATCAACAGCAAGGTCAAGATGACAAACCAGGGCGCGACGCGACGACATTCGAACAACAGGCAGCTCCGTTTCCGGGGCCCGCAGCGGGCCCAAGGCGTGACTATGGGCAGAATGCGTCATGCGCCAGTGCCGCGCTGCGCGTGTCCCCCATCCGCGAACAAACTAGAACGGGGACAGCGTCATTCCCAGCAAGAAAGTTCATTTTCAAGGCGATCGGGCGCAAACTCTTCCGTGATCGGCAAGATTTCTCCGAAGCGATGTTGACGCGGGAGTATCCGGACGTCCCTGTTCTTTCCCGGTAGGCGCGTGATGGCGTATGGTCAGCAAACGCCGTAACGCGCGGTATCGACGCAGCGCCTTTGCGGCCGGCTGGAGGTGCGATTGGAGCAAAACGCGCAGGGCAGGGCGATTGCTCATAGCCGCAAGAGGGAATATGACGTCAGGTAAGATAAGAGAACTCGAGCCGTTGAAAGGGCACTTGGGGGACACGCAGAAATATTCTCAGGTCCGGACGGTGGCGTTGGTGATCATCGCCTTCGCCGTGGTGCTGTTCCTGCTGGTGCAGGCCCGCTTCATCCTGATTTCGCTGGCGGTGGCCGTGATCCTGTTCACGCTGACCTCGGACGTGATCCGGCTGATCGCGCGGCAGAGCATCGGGCGGTTCCGCATTCCCAACTGGCTGGCGTCCATCGTGGCGCTCTTGCTGATCTCGACGGCGCTGCTGCTGTTGTCGTCGATCATCCTGGCACAATTGAACACGGTCCTGGGCACGACGCTGTCCTATGCCGAGCGTGCGCCGTCGGCGGTGGCGTCGCTGTTCGCGTGGATGGGCGAGGACGTGGAACGGGCGGTGCTGAACTCGCTCAACAGTGTAGAAGTGTCGGGATACGTGCGGACCGTGGCCGGACAGGCGGGCAGCCTGATGCAGGGCACGGTGCTGGTCATCCTTTTCTTCGGCTTCCTGTTCGCGGAGCGGATATGGTTCGGGACCAAGATGTCGAACTTCTTTGACGATCCGGCGCAGGCGGAGCGGGCGAACCGGATCTTCAACTCGATCATTCACCGGGTGAATTATTACCTGCTGATCAAGTCGCTGGTCAGCCTGATCACCGGGGCCATGGTGTACGCAGTCGCGACGTTCTTCGGGATCGAGCTGGCGCTGTCACTGGGCATCCTGACCTTCATCCTGAACTACATTCCCAATATCGGGTCGATCGTGGCCACCGGCATGGTGGCGCTGGTGGGCTATGTCGAGACGGGCGAGGCATCGGTGACGGCGGGGCTGTTCGTGATGACCGGGATCATCCAGTTCGTGAACGGCAACGTGATCGACCCGTGGCTGATGGGACGGGCGCTGCGCTTGTCATCGTTCGGGATCATCATCAGCCTGGCGTTCTGGGGCGCGGTCTGGGGCATTCCGGGGATGTTCCTGTCGGTACCGATCATGGTGATGCTGCTGGTGATTTGCAGCCATGTGCCGCAATTGCGGAAGGTGGCCGTGCTGCTCTCGCGCGAAGGCCTGCCAGAGGACGACCGCGAGTTGGACCGGCTGAACGAGGAGATCGAAAGCCGGAGGGCCTCCTGAGGCAGGCGGACAGCGTCGCGCGCGGAGGACCCGATCAGTAGATCAAGGTGTCGCGGCTCCTACCTTCGACCGACTGCCCGCGATACATGCCTTCGCAGTTGAAGGGCATGGTGACGGTGCCGTCCGCGCCGATGGCAATGAGACCGCCCGATCCCCCTATCGCCACGAGATCCTGCATCACCACCTGCGCCGCAGCGTCGGTGACGGTCTGGCCGGCCAACCGGATGCGGGCGTCGATTTCATGTGCGACGGACAAGCGGATGAACGCCTCGCCATCGCCGGTGGCGGAGACCGCGCAGCTTTCGTTGAGAGCGAGCGTGCCGGCACCGATCAGGGGGCTGTCGCCGATGCGTCCGGCGCTCTTGGCCGTCATGCCGCCGGTGGAGGTGGCGGCGGCGAGGTTGCCCGCGCGGTCGCGGGCCACGGCGCCAACAGTGCCGTGACGGCGGGAGGGGTCGTCGTCGAGCGTGCCGTCGGCTTCCATCTGCAAGGTCTCTTGCAGCGTGTCCCAACGTTCCTGTGTGAAGAAATAACGCTCTTCCTCGAACGGCAGGCCGGCCTCGCGGGCGACGTCGTGTGCGCCTTCTCCGGCCATGAGCACATGCGAGGTATGTTCCATGACCGCGCGGGCGGCATCGATCGGGTGGCGCGGGCCGCAGATACCCGCCACGGCCCCCGCACGGCGGTCGCGCCCGTCCATGATGGCGGCGTCCATCTCGTGTGTTCCTGCACGGGTAAAGACGGCACCGCGCCCGGCATTGAACAGCGGCTCGTCCTCCAGCGCGCGCACGGCGGCGGCGACGGCATCGAGCGCGGTGCCATCGGCCGCCAGCACCGACTCACCTGCCTCCAGAACGCGGGCAAGCGCGGCATGGCAGGCCGCTTCACGCTCTGCGCTCATTTCCGATCGGGGCAGAACCCCTGCGCCACCGTGAATTGCCAGTGCGAATCCGTCAGCCATTTCTCGCTCCTGCGTTGTTTTCTGCCGTTTTGGCGGGCTTTGGTTGCCGAGAATCCCACATAACGCGGGATTCGTGACGTTGCGACCGCTTTTGCAGTTGCGGGGCTTGGTTAACGTGACATTCTTGTGAACGGGATGGTAACATCCACAACATATAGATAAGAATCCAGAGATGGATGGAGTTACTCGATGGATATGTCCGTGAAACCGAGGCCCCGGGGCAAACTTGTCGCAATTGGTGGCGCCGAAGACAAATCGGCGAAGGCGGCCATTCTTGGACGAGTCCTGAAGTTGTCATCTGCCGAGGCGCCGGTGGTCGGTGTGATCACCACCGCCAGCAGCATCCCCGATGAGGTCTTCCCAGCCTACGAGGAGGCGTTCAACGCGCTGGGCGCCGCCGAAGTGCTGGATGTGCGCATCCGCGAGCGGTCCGACGCCGACGATGCCAAGATGGTCGAAATGATCCGCAATTGCGACGTTCTTTTCATCTCGGGCGGCGACCAGATGCGTCTGACCAGCATTTTCGGCGCCTCGGCGGCGCTGGAGGCGATCCGATCCATTTACCACGAGGGCGCCGTGATCGCCGGGACCAGCGCCGGCGCGGCCTGCCAGTCGACGACCATGGTTTATGGCGGCAGCGCTATCGACAGCCTTCGCAAGGGCGCGGTCAAGATGAGCGCCGGCTTCGGCCTGATCGAAGGGGTCATCATCGACACCCATTTTCTGGAACGCGGCCGCTTTTCGCGGCTGATGGAAGTGGGGGCCACCAACCCCGAATACCTGGGGATCGGGTTGGGCGAGGATGCCGCAGTATTGTTCGAGAACGGTGTAATTAAGGCCTTTGGGCCCGGTCACGTAATCCTCGTTGACAGTTCGAGAATATCCAGTTGCAATGTATTTGATCTATCAGACGGTGAGGCGGTGAGCGTCCACAACGTCGTGATGCATGCGCTGGTCGAGGGTGATGGATACAACCTGGCGGACCGGCAGGTCCTGAGTGCCAAACAGCTTGGGGCCGAGAGCCTGGAGCTGAAGGATGCGTATACTTGAACACCGTGCGCTGCGCGGACCGAACTACTACAGCCGCTACCAGTCGATCTATATGCGGCTGGACATCGAGGAACTAGAAGACCGGCCGAGTGACAAGGTCGATGGTATTGCAGACAAGCTGCAAGCGCTCATTCCCACGATCTATGAACATCGTTGCTCGGTAGGAGAGGCCGGTGGGTTCTTGTCCCGGGTGAAAGACGGCACCTGGGCCGGTCACATGGTCGAACATGTGGCGATCGAATTGCAGAACCTGATCGGCTTTTCGGTGGGCTACGGCAAGACCGTCGATAGCTACGACAAGGGCGTGTACCACGTTGTCTACCGCTATCGCGACGAAGCGAGCGGACTGGCCTGCGGCGAAGAGGCGGTCGAGATCGTCCAGGCGCTTTACGACGGCAAGGACGTGGACCTTGAGCCGGTGATCGATCGGCTGAAAGAGGTGCGGGACGCGAACGCGCTGGGACCGTCGACCGGGTCGATCGTGAACGCCGCGAAGGCGCGCAACATTCCCTGGTACAACCTGACCGAGGGCACCAGCTATACCCAGCTGGGCCACGGCGTGAAGCAACGCAAGTTCCAGGCGACCGTGACAGATGCGTCGGGGATCATTGGCCACTCGATTGCCGACGACAAGGAATGGACCAAGCAGGTGCTCGATGATGCCGGCGTGGCGGTGCCCAAGGGCTACATCTGTTATTCCTGGGACGAGATCAAGGATGCCGCTGACTGGATCGGCTGGCCGGTGGTCACCAAGCCGCTGTCGGGCAATCACGGGCGGGGCGTGACCACGGACATCACCAACGAGGAAGAGCTGAAATCGGGCTACGAGGCCGCGCTGGCGCGCTGTCGCGACGATTACGGCGCGGTCATCGTAGAGAGCTACATCAAGGGAGAAGATCACCGCATTCTGGTGGTCGGAGGCAAGATGATAGCCGCCGCCCGCCGCCGTCCGGCGCATGTCGAAGGTGACGGCAAATCCACCATCCAGCAGCTGATCGACAAGGAAAACGAGGACCCGCGCCGCGGTGTGGGGCACGAGAACCTGTTGACCCAGATCATCGTGGACGAACAGACGATGCGCCTGCTGGAGCAGGCCGAGCTGACGCTCGACTCCGTTCCTGCCAAGGGCGACATCGTCTATCTGAAATCCACCGCCAATATCTCGACCGGCGGCACCGCGACGGATCTGACCGACGAGGTGCATCCCGAGATCAAGTTCGCGATGGAACGGATCGGACGGATTGTCGGTCTGGATATCATCGGGATCGACATGCTGGCCGAAACCTTGTCCAAGCCGCTGGACCAGCAATCGGCCGGGGTGGTCGAGGTCAATGCGGGCCCCGGCTTTCGGATGCATATGGCGCCCACGCACGGCACGCCGCGGCCGGTGGGCGAGGCCGTTGTCGACATGCTGTTCCCGGACCCGACGGATGACGGGCGCATCCCGATCACCGCGATCACCGGCACCAACGGCAAGACCACGACGACGCGCCTGATCACGCATATCCTGCGGCAGGCGGGCAATTCGGTGGGCATGGGCTGTACCGGTACGATCGAGATCGACAATCACGTCATCCTGCGGGGCGACTATTCCGGCCCCGCCGCCGCACACGCGGTGCTGCGGGAACCAACGGTAGAACACGCCGTGCTCGAGGTTGCGCGCGGCGGGATCATGCGCCGGGGGCTCGGGTTTGACGAATGCGATGTGGGCGTTCTGCTGAACATCGCGTCGGACCATCTGGGCGAGCGCGACATCCACACGCTGGAGGAACTGGCGCGGTGCAAGACCGTGGTGGTCGACGCCGTCAAGAAGATCGGCGGCTTCTGCGTGCTGAACGCCGACGATCCGCTGGTGATGGACCAGGGCACCTACTGGGCGCGGGGCGAGATCATCTATTTCACGATGGACCCCGAAAATCCGGACCTCAAGCAACACCTGGCCGACCACAAGATGGTCATCACCGTGCGCCAGGGCCGGATCGTGCTGTTGCGCGGCCAGGTCGAGGTCGAGGTGGCGGCGGTCAACGACGTCCCGATTTCGTTCGAGGGGCACGCGCCCTTCAACGTGCAGAACGCCATGGCGGCCACAGCTGCCGCGCTGGCGCACGGTCTGGAGATCGACGATATCCGCGCCGGGCTGCTGAGCTTCCACCCGACACCGGCGCAGATGCCGGGGCGGACCAACTATTTCGAGGCCGATGGCGTCAAATGCCTGATCGACTATGGCCATAACGTTCCGGCGCTGGAGGCGCTGGAACCGCTGGTCAACGGCCTGGGGCAGCAGCGCAAGATCGCCGTGGCCACGGCCCCGGGCAACCGCCGGGACGAGGACCTTGCGGCGCTGGGCGCGCAACTGGCGAAGATGTGCGATACGGTCTACATTTACGAGACCGATGCGCGCGGGCGCAGCGAAGGCGAGACCGCCGGGCTGATCGAGAAGGGCGCGAAAGACGCCGGATCCGCCGGGACGGTCGAGCTTATCATGGACGAGCAAGCCGCGATGGATCGTGCCATCGGTGACGCGAAGCCCGGTGATTTCCTGTTGCTGCTTGTCGACGACATCGAAGGTGCGACAGAGCGCCTGAAAGGGCGCAGCTACGGAGCGCAGTCGGACCTGGGCCAGACCTGAGCCAGCGTTGCGCAATCGAAAGGGAACAACGCCGGCTCAACGGCGTTGATAACCGAGGGAGTGATATGACAAAAAACGTTTTCGTCGTTGGAATGAACGAACTTAATGCGGCGCGATTGAAGCGCCTTCGCGGCGTCGAGGACGTGAATTTCCATCCGTTGCTCACCTCCGCGGAAGTCTCCGACACCCAGATTTTCGACATTCCCGACATGCTGCGTCGGGCCGAGGAGACACTGGATGCGTTCGACGGCTCGATTGATGCTATCGTGGGCTATATCGACTTCCCCGTGTCCACCATGCTGCCTCTTCTGTGCGAGAAATACGGTACGCGGAACGCGTCGCTGGAATCGCTTCTGAAGTGCGAGCACAAGTATTGGTCACGCAAGGTCATGGCCGAGGTTATCCCCGATCATACGCCCAACTTCACCGCTTTTGACCCGTTCGACGACGAGGCTCTGTCCAAGATTGGCGAGGCGGGTCTGCGCTTTCCGTTCTTCGTGAAGCCGATCAAGTCTTCCGGCTCGCGTCTGGGCTTTCGCATCGACAGCCCCGAGGACTTCGCCTATGCGACCGAAGCCTTTCGCGCCGAGATCAACGAGATTTCCGAGCCATTCAATTATATCCTGAACAAGGCGAACCTGCCCGAAGACGTCAAGACGGTGGAAGGGCATTACTGCATGGCCGAGCGGGTGATCGGCGGGCGGCAATGTACCGTCGAGGGCTATGTGCATGACGGCGAGGTCGTGCCCTACGGCACGGTGGATTCGATCCGTTATCCGCAGGTTCTGAGCTTTTTCTACTATCTCTACCCGTCCACCCTGCCGCCGCGCATCCAGGAACAGATGGCTGAGATCACCAAGACGGTGATGAAGCACATCGGCTATGACAATGCCGGCTTTAATATCGAGTATTACTGGGACGAGGTGCAGAACCAGATCTGGCTGCTGGAGATCAACACGCGCATCGCGCAATCCCACTGCGACCTTTTCGAGATGGTCGACGGGGTCAGCCACCAGCAGGTGACGGTCGACCTTGGCCTGGGCCGCAAGCCGGACATGCCGAAGGGCGAGGGGCCGGAAACCGTCGCGGCGGAATTCTTCTACCGGGTGTTCTTCAATGACGCGACCGTGGCCCGTGCGCCGTCACGCGCCGAAGTGGAGGTCGCGGCCGAGCAAGTGGAGGGGACACGCATCACCTCTTACGTCAGCAAGGGGTCCAAACTGTCGGAACTGCCGGAGCAGGACGCCTACAGTTATGCGGTGGCGTCGGTCTGGATGGGCGCGCAGAAACAATCCAAGCTGCTTTGGAACTACGAGCAGGTGATGAAGAAGCTGAACTACGAGTTTACGGATATCGTGGAATAAGCTGAGAGGAGATCCTGGCGGCATCCCGGTCAGAACGAGATCCCGGGTCAGGCCCGGGATGGGGCGCGTTGGTTTCATCGGCTGGACATCCGCCGGCGCGGGCGGTACGCGGGCTCGGACACCACGTCGCCCCTAGATCCGAGCGTTTCTCATGATAATCGACCATCCGCTGCCGCAGACGATCCGCGAAATCGAGCATCTGGAAATCCCCATGCCGGACGGCACGCGGCTGGCGGCGCGGGTCTGGATGCCGGAGGGCGCCGAGGCAGAGCCGGTGCCGGCGATCCTTGAATTCATCCCCTATCGCAAGAATGACAAGACGCTCGAGCGTGACCATGCCCGTGCGCCCTGGATGGCGGCGCAGGGCTATGCCTATGTGCGCGTCGACCTGCGTGGCACGGGCGAGTCCGAAGGGTTGATGACGGACGAATATACCGAAGAAGAGCTGCAGGACGGATGCGACGTGATCGCGTGGATCGCCGCGCAGGACTGGTGCGATGGCGGGGTGGGGATCGTCGGCATTTCCTGGGGCGGATTCAACGGCCTGCAGCTTGCCGCGCTGCGGCCCCCGGCGCTGAAGGCGGTGGTCACGATCTGTTCGACAGATGACCGCTATGCCGATGACATCCACTACATGGGCGGCACGCTGCTGGGCGATCATCTGTCCTGGGCATCGGTGATGTTCGGGATCAATACCCTGCCGCCGGACCCTGCGCATGTGGGCGACCGCTGGCGCGGGATGTGGGAAGAGCGACTGGACGGGTCGGGCCTGTGGCTGGAGAACTGGATGAAGCACCAGACGCGGGACGCGTTCTGGAAGCATGGATCTGTCTGCGAGGATTTTTCGGATATCGAGGTGCCGGTCTATGCCGTCAGCGGCTGGGCCGACGGCTATTGCCGGGCGGTGTTCCGGCTGGTGGAGAACCTGAAGAGCCCGGTGAAGGGGCTGGTGGGCCCGTGGTCGCATCGCTATCCGCATCTGGGCGAGCCTGGCCCGGCCATCGACTGGCTGACTGAAGAAGTGCGCTGGTGGGACCAGTGGATGAAGGGTCGGGACACGGGCATCGCGGATGAGCCGAAGCTGCGTGTGTTCCTGCAGGATCACGCCCCGCCACAGACGCATTATGACACGCGCGAGGGCGTCTGGATCGACGAGCCGGCCTGGCCGTCGCCCAACGTGGAGCGCCGCGCGTTTTCGCTGACTTCCGACGGGGGTCTTGGCGCGGAGGGGCCACAGGACGCGCTGGACATTTGCTCGCCGCTCTGGGTCGGGCGGCATGGCGGCAAATGGTGCTCTTACGGGCATCCCGGGGACCAGCCAGGCGACCAGCGGCGCGAGGATGCGGGCAGCCTGACGTTCCAGACGGCGCCCTTGACCGAGGATTGCCACATGGTCGGCGATCCGGAGCTGACCCTGACGTTCGAGGTGGACAAACCGGTGGCGCAGGTGGCCCTGCGGTTGATGGACGTGGCCCCCGACGGTGCGGCGACACGGGTGAGCTATGGCTTGCTGAACCTGACGCATCGCGACAGCCACGAGCATCCGGAAAACCTGGAACCCGGGCGCAAGTACACGGTGCGCGTGCCGATGAAGCATGTCGCGCAGACCTTCCGCGCGGGGCATCGTATCCGGCTGGGTGTTTCGACCAGTTATTTTCCCGTTGCCTGGCCCGCGCCGGAGCCGGTGACCCTGACCATGCTGACGGGAGAGTGCGTGCTGGAACTGCCGATTCGCACGGACGCGCCCGAGGCGGTCGATGCCTTCGGCCCGGCCCGATCGGCCGAATTGCTGGAATTGGACGTGACACGTGCGCCGGGCGCGACCTGGCGCCTGGACGAGGACGTCGACACCGGAATGCTGAGTATCGAGGTGACCGACGACGAGGGCGCGGCGACGATCCGGAGTCAGGGGTATTTCCATGCGGCCGCGGCCAAGGAACATTACACGATTTTGCCCGAAGATCCGACTTCGGCCACCGGCGAGGTGACGTGGACCCACGAGATGGCGCGCGAGGATTGGAGCGTGAAAACCGTCACCCGGACACGAATGACCTGCACCGCCAGCGATTATCTGATCACGGCGCGGCTTGAAGCGTTCCTGAACGGCGATTGCATCCGCGAGCTTGACTGGGACGTCCGGATTCCGCGCGACCATAATTGACGGCGGCGTAAGACCGGCGAGCGCGTTCATCGCGCCCGAGGTTGTTTACCAGTTGATCGATGCCTGCCGTCTTCGTCGAGCGGTCACGGGGGCTAGATGGTTGGTGCCGCTGGAGTCGAAGCGGTGGCGCATGCCCATCCGCTTTGCCGCGAAAGCAGATACCGGATTTTGTATAGGCTGAGCATGGGCCGGCCTTGTGTCGGGGCAAGAGCACTCGAACCGAGTTGCGTCGCCTGAAGAGACTACACACTCAAGTGTAGGTAGTCAGACGCGGGGGCACTGTGGCACCTTGCCGGGGCACATATTCTCGCCGGGCAGGTGGATTCACGTTGGGTTCTGTCGGAATCCGCAGGCCAATGTACGGACATGGGCAGTAGCCTCACGCGGAGGAACAGGGCGCCATTGCGCTAAAGTCAGGTGAAACGTGTGGCAGGAGAGCGTGTGGGACGGCTGGTGAGCGATACCAAGGGAAGGGAAGTCATGTACGGCATGCGGCTAAGCGAAAGCATCTGTTTCAGGACGTGTGAACATATCATCGGGTGCTGTTTCGCAAGGCCTGGCGGGCGTCACGTGCATGCGGGTCGCCGTTTGCGCGAAAACCGGGACATAGACTGATGCCTTCGGTTTTGCTGAACGCCGCCTGCGGTGTCACCGACAGTGACGAATCCTATGCCGCCGACCTGCGCAGGGAGCTTTTCGATCTTTGGGGCAACGTGCTGACGCGGCGCGCGCCGCATGTGGCCGAGTGGGCGCATAGCGACACTGAGCACGTGATTCCAGCAGGGCCTGGTGCCGTGCCCTATCTTCAGGCGCTGAACATCTGGTTTCAGCTTTTGCGGATCGTGGAGGAAAACGCCGCGATCCGGGACCGGCGCCACGTCGAGACGCAAAGCGGGGCAGAGACCGTTCCCAGCAGCTTTGCCCAGGCGCTGGCGCGTGAGGATCTGACGCGGGAACGCTTTGCCGAGATATCGCAAAACCTGTCTGTCGGCCCAACCCTGACGGCGCATCCGACCGAAGCCAAGCGTGTCACGGTGCTGGAGATCCACCGCAGGATCTATCGCAATCTGGTTTCATTGGAGGCGCAACGCTGGACCAGCCGGGAACGCGCCGCGATCCTTTCAGATATCGAGAGCGAGATCGACCTGCTGTGGATGACGGGCGAGTTGCGGCTGGAACGCCCTGATCTTAGCGACGAGATCGAATGGGGGTTGCAGTTCTTTCGCGACGGGATCTTTGACGCCGTGCCGCAGGTGTTCGAGCAATTCGAGCAGGCCGCCACGAACAGGTTCGGGACATCTGACGCGGTGTCCCCCTGCATCCGCTTTCATTCCTGGATCGGCGGTGACCGGGACGGCAACCCGAACGTCACCGCCGACAGTACCGCCCACGCGCTGAAACGGGCGCGCGACGCGGTGATGGACATGTACAAGGGGCATCTGCGGATTGCGGCCGAACGCCTGAGCATCAGCAACAGGATCGTGCCGCTTGATCCGGAGGTGCAGGGCGGGCTCGAGCGTCTTGCCTCGGTATCGCCGACGCATGATCGTAACCCCAACGAACTGTTTCGCCAGGCGATGTCGGCGATCCTGCATCGGTTGGAATCATATCGGCACATCAGCCATTTCATTGCCGACCTGGAAATGATCGAAAACGCACTTGAGTCAGTCGACGCGGGGCAGTTGGCGCGCCGCTACATTCGCCCGATCCGCTGGCGGGCCTCGGTTTTCGGATTCAGCATCTTTACGCTCGATATTCGTCAGAACTCCACGGTGACGACGGACACCATCACCGAAATCTGGCGGAGCCGGGATGATGGCGAGGTGCCGGAATATGGCGACCCCGCATGGTCGAAGCGGCTTCGGGCCGAGCTGGCGGAACCGCAACTGCCCGAGCCCGACCAGAACGCGTTGTCGGATCAGGCTGTTGAGCTTCTCAAGCTGCTGAACCTGATGTCGAAGCGGCAGTACGGCCCGGACCCGGCGGCGGTCGGCCCGTTCATTTTGTCCATGACCCGCTCCTCGGACGACCTGCTGGGGGTATTCCTGCTGGCGCGGTACGCGGGTTTTGGTGCTGAGACGCTGGAGCTCAAGGTCGTGCCATTGTTCGAGACCATCGAGGACCTGAGGGCGGGGCCGGATATCCTTGTCGACCTGCTGAAGGTGCCGCTGGCAAAACGCAGCCTGACGCGGGACGGGCCCTTGATCGAGGTCATGCTTGGCTATTCCGACAGCAACAAGGACGGCGGCTTTGTGTGCTCGACCTGCGAACTGGACCAGGCGCAGCGCAAGATCACGCGGGTCCTGGCGTCGCAGGGTCTGAAGCCTGTCTTCTTTCACGGGCGCGGCGGATCGGTCAGCCGGGGCGGCGCCCCGATGGACCGCGCCATCGCGGCCCAGCCGACGGATACCGTGAACGGCAGGATGCGTCTGACGGAGCAGGGCGAGGTCGTATCGGCCAATTATGCCAATCGTGGCACCGCGGCGGCGCATCTTGAGCTTCTGGCCTCGAGCGTTCTGAAACATACGGCGGATGCGGACGATCCGCCCCGTGCGCCGGAATTCAACGATGCGCTGGATGCGCTGTCGGGCCTGTCGCAGACCGCCTATTCCACGCTGCTGCACATGCCCGGCTTCATCGACTATTTCCAGCAGGCCAGCCCGGTAGAGGAGCTGGCCATGCTGAAGATCGGCTCGCGGCCTGCGCGTCGTTTCGGCGCGGCGTCGCTGGATGACCTGCGGGCCATTCCATGGGTGTTCGCGTGGTCGCAGAACCGGCACCTGATCACGGGCTGGTACGGGTTCGGCTCTGCCATCGAGTCGTTTCGAAAGTTCCAGGGCACCCGTGGCGAGGAGACGCTTCGCGCCATGTTCGAGAAAACCAAGCTGTTCCGGCTGATCGTGGACGAGGTGGAGAAATCACTCTTTCAAAGCGACCTCGACATCGCCTGGGAATATGCGTCGCTGGTTACGGATGACGACACCCGGAAGCGTGTCACGGACGCGGTCCGCAAGGAATATGCGCTGGCCTGCGAGGGGATCACCTTCCTGACCGGCCAGAAGACCATCGCCGAGCGTTTCCCGCGCATGAGAGCCCGCTTTGACCGGATACGCCCCGGTCTGGACCGGATCAATGCGCTGCAGGTGTCATTGCTGCGCGATGTACGGTCCCGGGATGAACCGAACCGGGTCTCGATTCCGTTGCTTCAATCCATGAACTCGATTTCTTCTGGCCTTGGGTGGACCGGCTAGGCCTATATCTGGTCGGCTGCCGGTGCCGTGGACATCTCGGGGTGGGCCTGTCACCGTTTGGTGCCACGTCTTCGACAGCATTTGCTGCACCAAAGAAGGTTAGCTATGGGTGAATTCCCGGGTACCCATGCCAAACTACGAGTGCGGTTTGGGATAGGCATTCAAGAAACTTGAGCGCTCAAGTGAGACTGCGGGCGGAGAGCGGTTGTTCGCTGCGCGGTGCGTTTACGTCAGCCTTGCGGAAAAGCCAGCTATTGGCCGTATTTCACCACCGGATATTTTTAAAAAACATTTGGTGGGGTTTTCACTTCGAGACGAATGCCGGTAGGGGAATATCAATTCTCTCTGAGGATATGACGCCCGACAGCCCCGTGAGGATAGGGTTCGATCCCGTAGAGGCGTTTTGCTTTGAAGGCAGGGGTGTCTGGGCCAGACCTTGAATTGCCACACCGGAAACACCTCTCGTCGGGCTGCGAACACCAGAGTTGGTTCAACCTGTTTGCGCAGTCAATCCATGAACGTTTATAGCGGACACGGCGCATGCTTCATCGTTATCCGATGAATCGCCTGTGATACCAATGGCCCCGATCAGCTTCTCGTCACGGTAAATCAGGACACCACCGGGAACAGGAACCAACAGGCCTTGGTTCAGTGCGTTCATGGCATCAATGAAGAACGGTTGTTCCTGTGCCCGCGTGTACAGCGCTCGGGATCCGAGGCCCATTGCCACTGCGCCTTTCGCCTTGCCCTGTGCGATCTCGGGTCGCAGGTTGCTGGTGCCGTCCTCGCGTTGAAGTGCAACAAGATGCCCTCCGGCATCTATGACGGCAATCGTGAGGGGTTTCATGTCATGCGCGCGCCGATACTCCAAGGCAGAGACGATCAGTGCATTTGCAAGTTCAAGGTTCATGTCAGCATCTCCTCAACGTCTCGCCGGCTTGCAAGGTGATGCAAGCCGGCGAGACCTTCGCCCTCAATTGTAGAAATAATCCACCAGGAAGAGCGGAATCGATGGAATGTATGTGCACATCAGGAGCACGGTGAGCAGGACGGCGACGAAGTAGATGTTGACCTTGCTCACTTCCCATATGTTCGCCCGCGCCACCGCACATGCCGTGATCAGAACACTGGCGACGGGTGGCGTTTGTTGCCCGATGGCGAGGTTCAGCGTGACAACAAGGCCAAAGTGAATCGGGTTGATATCAACAGCTTCGATCAGCGGAATGACAATTGGCACGACGAGAATGATCGCGGCGGCCGAGTGCAGGAAAAAGCCGATGACGAGGAAGAAAAAGTTCAGGATCAACAGGATCAGCCACTTGTTTTCCGTGATGTTCAGGATCCCCGCCGCCAGTTCCTGAGGATATTGTGCGCGCGTCAGAAACCCGCCCATCACCACGGATGCCGCCACGAGCAGCATGACGACGGCCGTCTGCATGCCGCCGTCGAGCATCGACTGCTGCAGGTGTTTGAGATCCACCTGACGGTACCAAAGGCTAATCGCGATGGCCGCCAGAACGGCAAGGCCCGCGGCCTCGGTCGCCGTGACGTACCCGCCGAAGATGCCGCCGAGGATGATGACCGGCAACGCGAATGTCGGCAGCGCATCAACGAATGTTTCCCACACGCGGCGGCCCGAAAACGCCTCTTCGCGGGGCAGGTCGTAGCGGCGCGCGAAGTAATAAGCGACGCCCATCAGGCCTGCCGCGCCCATCACGCCCGGAACCACGCCGGCCACGAAAAGCTGCTCGACCGAAACATTGGCGGAGGTTGCGTAAAGGATCATCGGGATCGACGGAGGAATGATGATCGCAAGCGATGCGGAAGACGAGGTCACCGCCGCGGCCAGCGCGCCCGAGTATCCCCGTTTTTTCATCTGCGGGATCAGCACCGACCCCATCGCCGCGACGTCCGCGACGGCCGAGCCGGAGATTTCGGCAAAGAACAGAGACACGCCAATGTTCACATGGGCCAGCCCGCCCCGGATGAAGCCGATCAGGGCTGCCACGAAATTGATCAGCCGGTCGGTGATGCCCCCCGCGTTCATGATCGCGCCGGCCAGCACGAACATCGGGATCGCGATAAGAGAGAACTTGGTCGCGCCACCATACATGTCCAGCGCGACATTCACGAGCGAGTTGGTGCCCTCGAGCACCAGAAGCCCGCCGATCGCGGACACGGCCAGCGCAATCGCGATCGGCACGTTCAGACAGATCATCACGACCATCGCGATGAAGATACCGAGCATCAGCATCAGGCGTTCCCCGCTTTCTTCATTTCTGTTTCGACCTCTTCTTCGATATCGGCATGTTCGAGCGACACGCCCGCGGCCGTTTTGCGCCAGTAGTCAGGCAGGCTCAGCGCTTGGCATATCAGGAAAAGAATCGCGCCGATCGGGATCACCGATTGGGTAAAGCTGACCGGCACCCATGTGACCGATACAAGCGACATGCCACCGAGGATCGACAGTACCGTGAAGCCCGCCCAAGCCAGCAGGATGAAAAAGCCGGCGGTGATGGCCTCGGCCAGCGCGACCGCCCACATGCGCGCAGGCATCGGGATCGCCAGCAGCACGGTATCGAACCCGATATGGCGACGTCGCAACGCGGCCAGCGCCGAGCCGTAATAGGTGATCCATGCCAGCAGGATGGCGGCAATCTCATCGTACCAGGCCAGGCTGGCCCCCAGAAGACGGTAGATCACCGCGACGACAACAACTGCGGTCAGGATGACCATGAGGAAGACCAGAAAGTACTCCAAGGCACTTTCAAAGAATTTGCGCAGTGATTTGAACATGATTGGTCCCTGCCGGGCAACGTACCCGGTACTGTTACATCCGACGTGTGATGAACTCGTGCAGCAAGGTATGCAGGGGGCCGCTGACGGCCCCCTGCGCATTCGGGGTCAGGAGCCGGACGCGAGGCTCTGAATTGTCTCGATCAGTTCCGCACCGCCCTCGACAGACGTAGAGAACTCTTCGTAGATCGGCGCTGAGGCATCGATGAAGGCCTGGTTGTCGGCCTCGTTGACCTCGACGCCGGCCTCGCGGATTACCTCGAGAAGCTCGGTCTCCAGCTTCGCCGCGTGCTCATAAACAAAATCCTGCGTCTCGGCACCGCACGCCTCGAGTTCGGCGCGCACATCTTCCGGCAGCTTCTGCCACTGGTTTTCGGCAACGAGGACATAACCCGGCGTGTAGACGTGCCCCGTGATCGACAGGTACTTCTGCACTTCCTGGAACTTCGCCGATGCGATCTGAGCGTAGGGGTTTTCCTGCCCGTCGATCACGTTGGTCTGCAGCGCGGTAAAGACTTCCGAGAACGCCATCGGCGATGGGTTCGCGCCGTAAAGCTGGAACATCTTCACACGCCACTCGCCGTTCGGCGTGCGCAGCTTGACGCCTTCCAGGTCCTCAGGCTTGTTGATCGGACGAATGTTGTTGGTGATATGGCGGAAACCGTTCTCGAAGTAACCGATGATCCGGTATCCCTCGCGCTGCGCCGCCGCCTGGAATACGTCACCCAGTTCGGCCTGAATGCGGCGCATGTGATCGCGGTCCTTGACGATGTAGGGCATCTCGAAAACGCCGAATTCCGGCGCGACCGACGACATCACCGACGACGGCAGCGAGAAATCCACCTGTCCGAGCTTCAGCTTCTGCAGCAGCTCGCGGTCCTTGCCCAGCTGGCTGGCGCCGAAAGTCTGCACTTCGGCCTTGTCGCCCAGCTTGCCGTTCGCGCACTCGGCAAAGGCATCCGCGGAGGCCTCGAAGAGCGATCCGGGGTTGCCGACATGGCCGAAGCGCAGTGTCAGGTCCGCGGCGGTTGCCGCCAATGGCATGGCGATCGCGGCCACGCTGGCCAGAATAGTTGCTTTGATAGTCATAGGTTCTCCTCCCTAAATGCTCCTCCCAGAGCGTTATTCCGCGGCAAACCGCGTCTTGTCGGATTCCTTCAGGTGGTCCATCGCCGCTTGCGCGCCTCCAGACTGGTGCGGGACGCCGGCTTTTCCCAGCCCCATTTCAACACCGGACAGCGTTGCCATCAGCATCAGATCGTTGAAGTCACCCAGATGCCCGATGCGGAACACCTTGTCGGCCACTTTCGACAGGCCATTGCCGAGCGAGATGTCATAGTGTTTCAGCGTTGTTGCGCGGAACGCATCGGCAGAATGCCCTTCAGGGACCATCACCGCGGTCAGGACCCCGGATTCCTGCCCCTGCCGGGCACAGAGGACCTCGAGGCCCCATGCTCGCACCGCCGCCCGCGTCGCGGCGCCATGGCGCGCATGGCGGGCAAAGACGTTGTCCAGGCCTTCCTCGTGCAGCATGTCGATTGCTTCGTTCAGACCGTAAAGCAGGTTGGTGCCGGGCGTGTAGGGAAAATACCCCGTTGCGTTCGGCCCGACCATGTCCTGCCAGTCCCAATAGCTGCGCGGCATGGTCACAGACTTGGCATGCTCGAGCGCGCGCTCGCTCACGGCATTGAAACTCAGCCCTGGTGGAAGCATCAGCCCCTTCTGCGAGCCCGACACGCAAACATCCACCCCCCATTCGTCGAAGCGGAAGTCGATTGAGGCGAGGCCCGAGATCGAGTCGACCATCAAAAGCGCCGGATGCCCCGCCGCGTCGATCGCCTTGCGCACTTCAGCGATGGGCGAAACCGACCCCGTCGAGGTCTCGTTATGCACCGCGCAGACCGCCTTGATCTCGTGGCCCTTGTCCTCGCGCAGGCGCGCCTCGATTCGGTCGGGCTCGGCCCCGCCGCGCCAGTCGCCTTCCAGGAACTCCGGCTCCAGCCCGATTTTGCGCGCCATCTTGTTCCACAGCGTCGCGAAGTGCCCGGTCTCGAACATCAGTACCTTGTCGCCGGGCGACAATGTGTTCACCAGTGCCGCCTCCCACGCGCCGGTGCCCGAGGCCGGGAAGATGAATACGTTCTGTTCGGTCTTGAAGATGCTCTTCATGCCGTCCAGCGCCCTCTTGCCGACATCGGCAAAATCGGGACCGCGATGATCGATGGTTTGCTGTCCGATCGCCTTCAGTATCCGATCGGGAACAGCACTTGGGCCGGGGATTTGCAGGAAGTGTCTGCCAGCTTGGCGCATCGCAACTTGTCCTCCGTGGCGCACGTTGGCCGGCGCTAATTTGTATTGCACGAACGTAATTATGAACTCATAATTCAGTCAACAAAAAAGTTCCGCGTTCAGGATCACGCCCGGAACAGGGAGGAAAATCAGAGTTGCATGCGTGAAAACAGCCGTCTTTCAAGCTGCCTGAGCGCTGCCGTCGAAGGTTCTGCAATGGCCAATGACGCGGCGCGCGCACGCTGTGCAACGGACGCATCAATCTACCAGACGTTTCCGGACGCGGTGCTTGTCCCCCGCAGCGTGAATGATATCGGGGCCATCAGGGACATCACCCGCGAAGAAGCCGTGCCGGTGCTTCCGCGCGGCGGCAGCACGCCTCGCGCTTGCCGGAGCAGGTCATCGATCATTAGGAGGCCTTCATGAGCTTGGGAGGAAATATCACCCGCCAGACCCTCCATCAGGAACTGGTTGAACGATTGCGCAACTTGATCGTGGAAGATGCCCTCAAACCGGGCGAGAAGGTGCCCGAAAAGGACCTTTGCGAAACCTTCGGCGTCTCGAGGACGCCGTTGCGCGAAGCGCTCAAGGTGCTCGGCTCCGAGGGGCTTGTCATCCTGCAGGCAAACCGGGGCGCGCGCGTTGCCGAGGTGACGCGCGCGGAGATCGAAAGCACGTTTCCCGTCATCGCGGCGCTGGAACAACTCATCGGCGAGATGGCCTGCAGCAACCTCAGCGAGGCCGAGGTCCAAGGCATCGAGAAAAGGCACGCCGCGATGGTCAGTGCATACAAAGCCGGAAATCGCAAAACCTACTTCAAGGCCAATCAGGACATCCACAACGCACTGCTGAAGGGCGCGCGAAACGATATCCTGGAACTGCACCACCGTATGCTCGGCGCACGCATCCGCCGAGCACGGTTTATGGTCAACCTGTCGGAAGAGCGCTGGGCACAGGCGATCGAGGAGCATGAGGAGATCATGGAGAAACTTCGCAACCGCGATGCGAAAGGACTTGGACAGGTAATGAAGACGCACATGATGAACAAGTTCGCGGCGCACCTGAAGGCGTTGGGCTCTGGCGTTCTCGACGTCGAAACGCCTGAAACGCCGGCCCCGCGATGACAGCGCCACCTTCCGTACCGGAAGAGCACGCGCCGCGCCGCCGCCACCCTCGGCCCGCCGACCTGCTCACACCCCGCATGCTGCTCGATTTCCGATCAGCAAATCCCCGTAATTCCGTGGAGACCTTCTCAAGATGACAAACGAACTTCACTCCCAGCGTCGCGACAACACGCTCTGGATCGCTTTCAACCGGCCCGAGGCGCGCAATGCCCTCACCTTCGCCATGTACGAGGAATTGGCCGACGTCTGCGCCAACGTTCCGACAGACGGATCGGTGCGCGCGGTGGTCATCCATGGCGCAGGCGGCAAGGCCTTCGCGGCGGGCACGGACATGACGCAGTTCCGCGGCTTCAAGACGGCGCAGGACGCGCATGACTACGAGAACGAGATCACCCGCATCCTGACCGCCGTGGATACTTGTCCCGTGCCCACCGTGGCTGCCATCCACGGCGCTTGTACCGGCGGTGGTGCCTCGATCGCCGCGGCCTGCGACATCAGGATCGCGAGCGCGCAGCTGAAGTTCGGCTTTCCCATCGCCCGGACGCTGGGCAATTGCCTCAATGCCGGCAACCTCGCCCGCCTGAGCGAGCTAATCGGCGCCGGGCGCGTCCGCGAGATGATATTCACCGCGCGCCTGATGACCGCCGACGAAGCCCTGGCGACCGGCCTCGTTTCCGAGGTCCTTTCCGATGAAGAGGCTCTCCTGCAGCGTGCCCAAGCACTGGCCGACCACCTGGCGGACATGGCGCCGCTGACCCTGAGGGCCACGAAGGAGGCGATGCGCCGCAATCGCGAGGCGCTCGCTGTGGAGGACAAGGACCTTATCGCCATGTGCTACATGAGCGAGGATTTCAAGCACGGGCTGGAAGCCTTCCTGAACAAGACCAAACCCGAGTGGAGTGGAAAATGAGCAACCAAGGTCCCCTTGCCGGCATGAAAGTCATCGAACTGGCGCATATCATGGCCGGCCCTGCTTGCGGCATGATGCTCGCCGATATGGGCGCCGACGTGATCAAGGTCGAAAAGCCGGACGGCGACGACAGTCGCCGTTTTCTGCCGCCCGACATCAACGGCGAAAGCGCCGCCTACCTGATGATGAACCGCAACAAGCGCGGCATCGCGCTGAACCTTAAAGAACCGGATGCTATCGCGGCCCTGCGCAAACTTCTCGAAAGTGCCGACGTGGTGATCGAGAACTATCGCCACGACACGATGGAGCGGCTTGGTCTCGGCTATGAAAGCCTGCGCAAAAGCAATCCGAAGCTGGTCTATTGCGCAATCTCCGGGTTTGGGCGCACTGGTCCCTATGCCGAGCGTGGCGGCTTTGACCTGATCGCGCAGGGCATGTCGGGCCTGATGTCGATCACGGGCGAAGGGCCGGGCCGTCCACCGGTCAAGCCGGGCGCGCCGATTTCAGATATCACCGCTGGTTTTCTAGCGGCCCTGGGGTGCGTTTCAGCCTATTCGCATGCCCAAAAGACGGGCGAAGGACAGATGGTTGATACCTCGCTCTTCGAGGCGGGTATCTCCCTGACGTACTGGCAATCCGCAATCGCTTTCGCCACAGGCGAGTCGCCGGGCGCACTCGGTTCGGCCCATCCGCTCAACGCGCCTTACCAATCGTTCCGCACGCGCGACGGCTGGATCAATGTGGGCGCCGCCAACCAGCGCAACTGGATGCGCCTGCTCGAGATCCTCGACGCGCCCGAACTCGGCAGCGATCCCCGATTCGAGACCAACCACGCTCGTATGCAAAACCTGCAGGAGCTCGTTCCGATTCTCGAAAGCCATTTCGTACAGCAAGACACGAAAGACTGGCTGGACCGGATGGAGGCCGCGGGCCTGCCCGCGGGGCCGGTGATGACCATCTCCGAGATGCACCGCGACCCGCAGGCCCTGGCACGGGACATGATCGTGGAAACCGATCATCCGGAGGCCGGCGCGGTCAAGGCCATCGGGCTTCCGATCAAGTTCAGCGGCACCCCGGGCGCCGTTACCATCCCGGCGCCCACGCTCGGTCAGCATGGCGCGGAAATCTTGACCGAGCATGGGTATTCGCAAGACGAGATCCGTTCGCTCGAGGGGAAAGGGGCGCTTATCGTGTCGTAGTTGCTTGATCGAGTTTGCGCTCGCTACTGGTCGCGGCAATCGCAAGGTTCAGGTTTTCTTTGGGACCTTCGCCGCAATCACCAGGAATGTCCGGCAATGGGATGTACCGGCTGCTTCACCGGCAGGTTCGGCTTTGCCTGCTTCTGCCTATTGGAGAAGTAGCATGGTGAAAAAAGACTTAAATGGGCTGATGTCGATCGGCATCGATATCGGCAAGGATACATTTCACATCGTGGGTTTCGATACGTCTGGGCAGCGGGTTCTGCGCAAGCAGATCAGGCCACTGACGCTGGCAGCGACTTTTGATAAGCTGGCCGCGTTGTATTGTTGGACTTGCCAGGATTTTGTGGAGAGCGTTTTCGCCGGCGGAAACCGACGCGGTATTGCGAAAGCTGGCGGGTGCCAAAAGGGGCAGAGCATGAACACAAGTGTAAACGGTACTGTAAACGCTGCTGCCTGCGCTCACGTCGAAATATACTAAGTCATTGATATTAAATGGAGGCGAGTACCGGAATCGAACCGGTGTACACGGATTTGCAATCCGCTGCGTCACCACTCCGCCAACTCGCCATCCGTGGTGGGCCGTCTGGCCTGAAATGCTTGCTTAGTGTTTCGTCGGCGCGATGTCCAGACCTCCTGTGCAAGGTCGATAAGCGATCGGATGACATCGCGAATGGTCACGCATACGCTGGTCTTGGTGATTTGGCTAAGGGGCAGGCCGAAAAAGCTTCTGCATCGTTCCGACCAAGGCAGCCAATACACGAAAGAACCATTTCAGCGCCTGATGGCGGATCACGGTATCATATGTTCGCCGCTCGGCGGCATGCCTTGTGTACGCCTGCCCGGCAATGGATGAGCCGTTTCGTAAATGTCCGGGACAACGCGGGGACGGAGAGCGTTTTTTGTCGCAGAAAACAGAACGGAACAGGCGCAACACTTACAATAACAGGAACCACGCTTGCGCATACGTCTTCGGCGACATCAAACGGCTTTTCAATCCCAAGCTTCGGCACTCGACTATCGGCTATCCAAGCCCTGTCAACCTGAAGGAGCGGGCTATGAAAGCTTAAGTCGCCGTCCACGAAGCCGGCGGCAGACCTGTACGACAGACCTGGCTGGGGGGTGTTTTGCCGACTGTTTCCTGAACGGGGAAGGTGTGATCTGTACCGCTCGGTTTAAGCCCATTGTGAGGGGCGAGGGTTTGTGGCAAAACGTTAGGCAGGATTCTTCAACTACAGGGAAGACCAGATGACCGATTTCGCCGCGCGCCGGACCATGATGGTCGATACCCAGGTGCGCCCCTCTGATGTCACCAAGTTTCCCATCATCGACGCCATGCTGTCGGTCGCGCGTGAAGCATTCGTGCCCCGTCACCTGAGAGAGGCGGCCTATGTCGGGGAGAATATCGACCTTGGCGGCGGTCGGGTTGCCCTGGAGCCGCGGACGCTATCCAAGATGCTGGATGCATTGGATATTCGTGCCGACGAATTGGTGCTCGATCTGGGGTGTGGCTATGGATATTCATCTGCCGTTGCCGCCCGCATGGGTGAAGCCGTGGTTGCCGTCGAGGAGATCGGGGACATGGCCGAGGAAGCCCGTGGGATCCTGTCGGAGCAGGGCTCCGACAACGTGATCGTTCACGAAGGTCCGTTGGCGGACGGTGCGGCGGAACATGGCCCCTATGACGTGGTGATGGTTCAGGGCGCGGTCGAACACCTGCCGGAAGCGATCATTGACCAGATCAAGGAAGGCGGGCGCATCGCCTGCCTTTTCGCAGAGGGCGGACTGGGCGCGGTGCGCGTGGGCTACAAGATCGACGGAGAGATGAATTGGCGGTTTGCTTTCAATGCCGGTGCGCCCGTTCTGGCGGGCTTCGAACGGCACGCGGCGTTTACCCTATGATCGGGCGAGGGCAAGCCGTGCAGAGGCCGGAAACGACAGCGAAAAACGCCCCCTTCCCGATGGTGAGGAAGTGGATGGCGGCCGGAATTCTTGTGCTGGCGGGCGCAACGGCGCTACCGGGTGCTGCGAAATCCGAGACGCTGGGTCAGGCGCTAGCCTGGGCCTATGAGCACAGCGGCCTGCTGGAGCAGAACCGTGCGCTGTTGCGGGCGGCGGATGAGGATGTGGCGCAGGCCGTCGCCGGGTTGCGGCCGATCATCAACTGGACGGCCGACATCACGCGGGACTTCGGCGAGGGCCGGGGCAACAACCTGATCAATACCACGCGCGATGTAACGTTCAGCACCGGCGTCACGCTGGAACTGTTGCTGTTCGATTTCGGCCAGACCCGGTTCCAGATCGACGCTGCAAAAGAGACCGTCCTTGCCACGAGGCAATCGTTGCGCAGCATCGAGCAGCAGGTGTTGTTGCGGGCCGTGGCGGCCTTTTACGACGTGCAACGCAATCGCGAGTTCGTGTCGCTGCGCCAGAACAACCTGCGCCTGCTGCGGCAGGAGTTGCGGGCTGCCCGCGACCGTTTCGAAGTGGGCGAGGTGACGCGCACCGACGTGGCTCAGGCCGAAGCGCGTGTCGCCAGCACGCAAGGGGAACTGGCCCAGGCGCAGGGCAACCTTGCGCAGGCGATCGAGGAATACATTGCCGTGGTGGGCCGGTCGCCGGGAGCGTTGCAATCTCCGCGCCAGTTGCCGAACCTGTCCGGCGGGGTCGAAACCTCGAAGAACATCGCGGTACGCAACCATCCCGACATCCTGGAGGCACAGCGCCGGGTGGCATCGGCTGATTTGACGATCCTGGCCGCCGATGCCGCGATGAAGCCGCGGTTTACCGCACAAGGCACGCTAGGCGTCAGCGAAAGCCTGGACAACAGCGATTACAACCGGTCGGGCAGTTTCGGGCTGAACATGCGGGCGCCGATCTACCAGGGTGGGCTGCTGAGTTCGGCCAAGCGGCAAGCGCAGGCACAGCGTGACGCGGCCCGAGGCAACCTTCACGTTGTGCGCCGCGCGGTCGTGCAGGACGTCGGCAACGCGTTTGCCATCTTGCAATCGGCCCGGGTTGTGCGTGAAGCCAGCCGTGAGCAAGTGCGCGCAGCACAAGTTGCGTTCCGTGGCGTCCGCGAAGAGGCGACGCTGGGCGCGAGGACGACGCTGGATGTGCTGAACGCCGAGCAGGAACTGCTCGACGCACGCAGCAACCTGATTTCAGCGGATGTAGACGTGGCCATCGCGGCTTACCAGGTACTTTCGGCCATCGGCCAATTGACGGCGAAGGACCTGAACCTGAACGTGCAGACCTACGACCCGGCGGCCTATTACAACCTGGTCAAGGATGCGCCGGTGCCGCTGAGCAAGCAGGGCAAGCAACTGGACCGGGTTCTGAAATCGCTTGGACGTAAATGACCGCCAAGCGGGCCCGGAGCGGCGGAAGCGCCTAAAAGGCGGCGTTCTAAAATGTTGTGCGAATATGCAGCAGCCGCTACAGTGACGCACAGGCAAGAATGGTAGTTGAGCATGTCTGATCCCGTCTCGAATGCGGAAATCGAAGACGTTTTGTCTTCTATTCGTCGGCTCGTATCCGTCGACAAACCCTCTGTTTCGAAGGACGCGAGCCCTGATCGTGCAGCCGAGGCCGAGAAAGCCACGGACCATTCTCTCCAAAATCACGGGCTGCCCGATGATGCCGCGCCCGTCAAGCCGGACCAGGCTGCGCCCAAAGGCGATGCGCGGCTGGTGCTGACCCCGTCGTTCCGGGTTGAGCCGGAAGATCAGAAGGACGACGCGGACAGCGCCGAGCATGACGTGAAAGCGCCAGAGGACCAGGACCCGCAGCATCT
Organism: Roseovarius sp. SK2; assembly: GCF_028807495.1. Classification (NCBI taxonomy): domain Bacteria; kingdom Pseudomonadati; phylum Pseudomonadota; class Alphaproteobacteria; order Rhodobacterales; family Roseobacteraceae; genus Roseovarius; species Roseovarius sp. SK2. Next base: position 188,707 of record NZ_JARAMK010000002.1, on the reverse strand, counting down.
GACGCTTGGGCAATGGCAGGTCGATCCCGAAGATGCCGAGGCTGGGGCGCTAGAGCAGTCGGATGAAGGTGCCCCGGATGACGACCACGAAACAACGCAGCCGGAGGCTCTGAGCGATCTGTTGCCCGAAGAGAGCGAGGAGTCGCCGCAGGGTGACGACGCGCAGCTGAAAGAGTGGCTGACCGCAGAGGGCGACATGGCCGCGTCCCCTGACACTTGGCAAGACGAGAACGAGTCGCCTGGTGACGGGCCCGAGGACCTGTCCGACGAGGATGATGATTTCGAAGCGGCGACGTTCGCGGAAGATGAGGATGTCGCGTTCGAATATGCCGCGCCCGGTGAGGCTGGCGTTGCCGCCGAAGGCGAATGGTCCGGGCGTGAGACCGTGGGCTCAGAGCTTGAGGCGCGGATCGCGGAGGTCGAGGCCGCCGTCGCCGCGCGCGATGATCAATGGGAGCCGGATGGCGCGTCCGAAGACGCCTATGCCGGGGGGCGGACTGAACCGCTGCCTTGGGAGGATCATTTGGAGGCGACCGTGCCCGTTTTCACGTCGCGCTTGACGCAGAAAGAGTCCGCTGATGCCGCCCGGGACGCGGGCGAGCCGGATGCTGACATGACCTTTGCGGAGCCGGACATGCCGTCCGGCCAGACCTCGCGCCCCGAGCCAGAGGCGGAGAAGGATGAGGGGCAGGCCTCGCACGCGCGCAAGTCCGGCATCGTCGAGGCAGAGAATGCCGGAAACGACAATAGCTGGTACCGCGAGGATACCGACGCGGTCCTGGACGAGGACGCGCTGCGCGACCTGGTGAGCGAGATCGTGCGGCAGGAATTGCAAGGCACGCTGGGTGAACGGATCACGCGGAACGTTCGCAAACTGGTACGGCGCGAAATCCACCGCGCGATGATGGGCCAGGACCTCGACTAGCCCCTGGGTGTTTCGGCCAGATCCAGAATCATATCTAAGTTCAGTGTGTTTTCCAGGTGATCGGCCAGCGCGTTGAGCGCCGCCTCGACAGACATGTCGAAAGCGATTTCTGATCGTTGCCCGAAACCGGCGAGGAAAGCTGCGCGGAACGTGTCTGAAGCGAAAATCCCGTGCATGTAGCAGCCAATGATGCGGCCCGAGGGATCGGCGGCGCCCTCGGGGCGGCCGTCGATGGACAGCCAGGCCCGGGCACAATCGGAACCTTCCGTGCGGCCCATGTGGATCTCGTAGCCTGTCAGCGTTTCGCCTGTCGGCAGGTAGGTGGCTCTTGCCTGCGACAGGTGCTTCTCGGGACCCAGGACGGTTTTGCAGTCCAGATGGCCAAGGCCGGCAACGGTTCCAGCCGTGCCTTCGATCCCCTCTGGGTCGGACACCGAGCGGCCCAGCATCTGATAGCCGCCGCAAAGCCCGAGTACATGCCCGCCGCGACGGATATGCGCGGCAAGGTCTATGTCCCAGCCATTGGCGCGGAAGGCGGCAAGATCGGCGATGGTGGATTTGCTGCCGGGGATCAGCACGAGATCTGCATCGCCCGGCAGGGGGCGGCCGGGCGCAATGATCTCGACGCTGACTTGCGGCTCGCAAGCGAGCGGATCGAGATCGTCGAAATTGGCGATGCGATCGAGCTGAGGTACGGCCACGCGCAGCCCGGCGCCGGCGGACGGGGCGATGTCGATCACGTCTTCGGCAGGCAGGCGCCAGGCGTCGTGGAACCACGGGATGACGCCCAGCGAAGACCAGCCGGTGCGGGCGGCGATCTGTGCGAGCCCGTCGTCGAACAGCCGGGGATCACCATGGAACTTGTTGATGGCAAAGGCCTTGATGCGCGCTGCGTCGGAGGGCGCGAGCACCGCTTGGGTGCCGACAAGCTGGGCGATGACGCCGCCCCGCTCTATGTCGCCCACGAGGATGACGGGCAGGTCGGCGGCTTCGGCGACGCCCATGTTGGCGATGTCCGACTGGCGCAGGTTGATCTCTGCCGGGCTTCCCGCGCCCTCGACCAGGATCAGATCGGCAGTTCCACAGAGCCTTCGAAAACTGTCCATGACCAGAGGCAGGAGAGGCCGGGGATCGGTGCATCGTTGCCCGTGTACAATTACCTGCATGTCGCCCTCGGCCTGAGGCTTGAGCAGCACAGGGTTCATGTCCGTGTGGGGCGCGCGACCACAGGCCCTGGCCTGCAATGCCTGGGCGCGGCCGATCTCGCCGCCATCTTCAGTGACAGCCGCGTTGTTGGACAGGTTCTGTGGCTTGAACGGGGCGACGGACAGGCCGCGGCGCAGGCAGGCCCGGCCCAGACCGGCGACGATCAGGGACTTGCCTACATTCGAGGCGGTGCCCTGGATCATGATGGATTTTGCCACGGTGCCTCTCCATAAAGCGTTTCGCCTTTTACCTGAGCCAGCAGCGAAAGGCGAAACGCCTGCAACGATTGGCTGTTGTGCTGCGTTTCGCGATAAGCTGTGACACAGGGTTATCGCGAAACGCTTTAGTTCGTGCACAGGGGTACGGTTGCACCGGCGGGGAGGGAAGAGATGAACACGCCGGCCCACGTGATATTCGCGGCGGCGGCCTTTGCCCGACCGTTTGATCGGCGGCGCACGGTTGCCGCTGTGGCCGGCGGGCTGGCGCCTGATCTGTCGCTTTACGTGATGGTCGCGGTCTCGCTTTACCTGCTGGGGCTTGATCCGGGGTATGTTTTTGGCACGCTTTACTTTTCCGACGCGTGGCAACAGGTGTTCCGGATCGACAATTCGGTTCTTGTCTGGGGCCTGGGGCTGGTATTGTCGTGGTGGTGTGGCGCGCGGAACGGCATGGTGTTTGCCGCATCAGGCCTGATGCATCTGGCGCTGGATTTGGCCTTGCACCACGATGACGGACGGCCGCATTTCTGGCCGCTGACCGACTGGGTGTTTCAAAGCCCGATCAGTTACTGGGACAGGGCGCATCATGCCGGGGTGGTCGGGCCGATTGAAATGGGCGTGTCGGCGGTGCTGTGCGGCGTTCTGATATGGCGGTTTCCCAGTTTGCGGTCGCGGCTGTTGATCGCGGTGTTGGCGGGGTTGGAGCTTTTCCCGCTGTTCATCTGGGCCTTCGTGTTCGCCACGTAACCGTTGGAAACGAAAGAGCCCTGCCGCATCGGCAGGGCTCTTTCACTTTGGGGTTTGTCGCGTGTCAGGCGGCTTCGGCCTGCGCGGCGGCATTGCGACGCTCGCTTTCCTCGCGCGACAGGGCAACCGAGGTGCGCACACCTTTGCCCACGAAATCCATCAGACCGGTCACGACACGTTCGTTCGGGTCGATCCCGGCGCAGGACAACACCTCGCGTCCATCGCGGGAACGGGCCCAGCGGGCGATCTGTTCCGGCCCATTGCCATACTTCTTGTCGTCGGCAATGGCGTCGTCCAGAGCAGCCAGTACGACGGCTGCGAAGAGTTTGCGGGCACGGTTGCCTTGTTCAGCGTTGAAAGCCGTACCGTCAACGAAATCTTTCATGTTTCGTCCTTGTTTTTATTGCTCTTGTGCTTCAGGCGTGACGCCGGTTATGGAGAGTTTTTTGCGATTCGGATAGCCCCCAATCACATAACACCCTTGCATTTCCTGCATGGCTGGCTGCGCTTGCAGCACGATATGTCGTCGTCTTGCACGTCATCGCTTCGGTAGATATAGGGTTGGTCTAATATCGATCAACCTCTTGTCATGGTTTCGTCACAATGCCCAAAATCAACGGAAACGAAATACGTCCCGGTAACGTCCTAGAGCACAATGATGGCCTTTGGAGTGCCGTCAAAGTGGATCACGTCAAGCCCGGCAAAGGCGGCGCGTTCGCCCAGGTGGAGTTGCGCAACCTTCGTAACGGATCAAAGCTTAACGAACGGTTTAGAAGTGCTGACAAAGTCGAGCGCGTCCGGCTGGAGCAAAAGGATCAGCAGTTCCTTTATGAGACGGACGGGATGCTTGTCTTCATGGATTCAGAGACTTACGAGCAGATCGAACTGCCTGCCGAGCTTTTGGGTGAGCGCCGTCCCTTTCTTCAGGACGGCATGACGATCACCGTCGAATTTTACGAGAACGAGGCGCTGAACGCGACTTTGCCGCAGAAGGTGAACTGCCGCGTGGCCGAGACCGAGCCTGTGGTCAAGGGGCAGACGGCCGCCAACAGTTTCAAGCCGGCGATTCTCGACAACGGAGTAAAGGTGATGGTGCCGCCTTTCGTCGGCCCCGACGAGGAAATCGTCGTCAACACCGAAACGATGGATTACGCCGAACGCGCCTGATCCTCTGGCGCACCGCCTGCGCCGGGCCGGCTGCGTCGAGACGTCGCGTCACTCGGGCAGGGTGACGGTCGCCGATCCCGCCTGCATCGCGCCTTTCGCACGATTAAATCGCAGATAGGCGATGGCGCGGTCGCCCGATTGGGTGAACAGCGTGCCCACGTCCTTGCCGTCCGCGGTGATCGGCGTGCCGACCGGGGCGCTGCCATCGAGCGCAACGGATGAGAGGCCCTTGCGCAGTTCGGTCTTGTGCTTCATTCGCGCGGTCACTTCCTGCCCGACATAACACCCCTTGCGGAAATCGACGCCGTTCAGTCGCTCGAACCCGGCCTCGAGGATGAAGGTATCAGGCGTCAGCTCGACATTCGTGCGGGGAATGCAATGCGCCACGCGGATGGCCTCGAAATCGCTGCCGTCATCGCCTGCCTCGGCACCGTAAAGGCGCCAACCGAGGGCAGGGTGGCGCGGATCGGCAAAGGCACCCTCGGGACGCTCGCCGGTCCCACGCCAGACGGCAAGGTCGGTCTGCGTGATCTGCACATCGGCGCGCAGCTTGTACATGTTGAGCCGTTGCAGCAGCCCGTCGGCCAGGCTTTCGTCGACGTCGAGCAGGATCGCGCCGTCCCACGGGACCAGAAGGAAGTCGGCGAGGTATTTGCCCTGCGGTGTCAGCATGGCGGCATAGACCAGACCCTGGTCCAGTTTCGCGATGTCGTTGGTGACCAGCCCCTGGAGAAAGGACCTGGCCTCGGCGCCGGTGATTTGAAATATCTTGCGGGTCATCGGGGGCCTCGTCTTTGTCATGGGCGTCATATAAGAAACCGGCAATGAAATGACAGGGTTTGCAGCGATGCGGGCAAAACTTTCCGTGGTGATGCCGACACTGAACGCCGAGGCCGGGCTGGCGCGGTCGCTGCCCGCGCTGGCCGAAGGGCTAGAGGCGGGGCTGATCCGGGAACTGGTAATCTCTGACGGGGGATCGGAGGATGCCACGAGCCAGATTGCCGAGGCCGCGGGCGCGGTGCTGGTCACCGGCGCGGCGTCGCGCGGCGGGCAATTGCGGCGGGGCGTGCGCGTGGCGCGGGGCGAGTGGCTGTTGGTGCTGCACGCGGACACGGGTTTGCCGCCGGGTTGGCCGGAGGTCGTGAAGGCGCATATCGCAAACGGGCAGGGACCGGCGGCGTTCCGGCTTTCGTTCGATTCGCGGGGGCTGATGCCGCGGGTCGTGGCAGGCTGGGCGAACCTGCGTAGCAACGTTTTCGGGCTGCCCTATGGGGACCAGGGGCTGTTGCTGTCGCGGTTCGACTACGATGCCGCCGGAGGTTATCCGGACATCCCCCTGATGGAGGATGTGGCCCTTGCAAGGGCGCTGGGGCGGCGGATCACGCTTTTGCCCGCGACGGTGACGACCAGCGCGGAACGCTACAGGCGCGACGGGTGGCTGCGCCGTGGTGGGCGGAACCTGTGGTTGTTGATGCGCTACCTCGGCGGGGCCCGGCCCGAGGACCTGGTGCGGCGGTACTGAATCGCTCAGAACCAGGGCTTGTTGTTCGTCTGGTAATCGGCTTGCAGGGCCAGGTGGTCGTATTCGGTCTTCAACCAGTCTTCGAACGAGATGGGCGTCTTGGCTTTGCGGGCCTCGTAGACGTCGAAGATATGGTCGAGCGTGCCTGTCTTGGAGCGCCGCACGTGCAGGTAACGCAGGCCAAGCTGGCGGCGGGCGACGTCGAGCGGTGCCCCTTCGATCACCAGCAGGTAGATCGCCGAGGCGAGTCCGGCACGATCGGCGCCCGACTTGCAGTGCATCACGAACGGCTTTTCCAGTGTCCGGAATGTGTCGATCAGCGCCAGCAGGTCCTCGGCGGGGGGCGCATGACGGGCCTGGAGGCTGATGCTGACGAGATCCAGGCCAAGGTCGCGGCAGGTCTCGACCTCGGTGAAGTAGTGGGCCGAGGGGTAGTCGCCGCGCAGGTTCAGAACGGTGTTGATGCCCTGTTCCTTCATCTTCGTGAATCGCTTCATCGTCGGGTGGTTGGAGCGGTAAACCCCCGGCGCGATTTGAAAGAAATTGGTCCAGACGCCGCGCAGGATCTCGTGGTCGAACCACAGGTTGTAGATGCGTGCCCGGCGGCGGTTTTCCGGCGTCGACAGGTCTGTGTTGTAAGAGGCGCGCAGGTTGCGCTCCCATTCGGTGATCCGCTTGATGAACTTCATGAAGACCCTTCGCCGTCTGCGATGACGCCCCCATGTAGGGGCAGGCCGCGCCCATGGCAAGCAAGCGCGATTGACGGCGCTTGTGATGCGGCTAAGTTGCACGCAATTCTTGAGATGGAGACGTGTGATGAGTGGAGCCGGCGGACGCCCTTACCTGGCCATTCCCGGCCCTTCGATCATGCCCGACCGGGTGCTGCGGGCGATGAACCGCGCCTCGCCCAATATCTATGCCGGCGAGTTGGTGGACATGATGCCGAAGCTGGTGGCGGACCTGTGCGGCGTGGCGCGGACCAAGGGACATGCCGCAATCTATATCGGCAACGGACACGCCGCGTGGGAAGCGGGCCTGGCAAACACGGTGCAGCCCGGGGAAAAGGTGCTGGTGCTGGAGACGGGACGGTTCGGGCACGGCTGGGCCGAGGTCGCAGAGGCGCGCGGGATCGAGGTGCAGATGCTGGATTTCGGACGGCAGGCGCCGGTCGATCCACAGACCGTCGAGGACGCACTGCGAGCGGATAAAGCGCATGATATCAAGGCGGTTCTGGTCACACATGTGGACACGTCCTCGTCGGTGCTGAACGATGTGGCCGCGGTGCGCGCGGCGATGGATGCGGCGGGGCATCCGGCCCTGCTGGCCGCCGACTGCATCGCTTCGCTGGCCTGTGACAGGTTCGAGATGGACGCCTGGGGCGTCGACGTGATGGTCGCGGGCAGCCAGAAAGGGCTGATGACGCCGCCGGGCTTGGGCTTTGTCTTTTTCAATGAAAAGGCTTCGGACGTGCGCCGGACGGTTCCGCGCGTCAGCCGGTATTGGGACTGGGGGCCGCGGACCGAGCCGGAGCTTTTCTACCAGTATTTCGGCGGTACGGCGCCGACGCATCACCTGTATGGCCTGCGCGAAGCCCTTGATATGCTTGGCGAAGAAGGCATCGAGGCCGTCTGGGCGCGGCATGACCGGCTGGCCCGCGCGGTCTGGGCCGCGTGCGAGGCGTGGAGCGCGGAGGGGCCGCTGAGGCTGAATATTCCGGATGCGGCGCATCGTAGCCGGGCCGTGACGTCACTGGCGATCGGCAAGCCGTTGGGCGAAGAGCTGCGCCAATGGGTCGAGGCGCATATGGGCGTCACGCTGGGGATCGGGCTGGGCATGCAGACCGAGGAGGACCCGCGCAGCACCGGTTATTTCCGGATCGGGCATATGGGCCACCTGAACGGTCACGCGCTGCTGGGTGTGCTGGGGGCGGTCGAGGCGGGGCTGACTGCGCTGAATATCGCGCATGGCGATGGTGCGGTGCAGAAGGCGGCGCAGGTTCTGGCCGCGGCCTAGGCGTTCGAACGGCTGAATCGCGTGATCAACAGGTTCAGCCCGTAGCCCACGGCCATGACCACGGGCAGGCCGAACATGATCCACAAGGCCATGAAAATCCAAAGCAAATTGACCAGCCCCATGACCAATGCGGCATTGGTATAGTTCGGTGCTTCTTGCATCTGGCCACGTCTCATACACGTGATTTTAGTGCAGGAAATGTTGCTGTCAGTTAAATTTTACGAACGGGCCGCCGCCAGCGCTTCGGGCAGGGCCTGTGCCAGCAGGTCGAGATCCTGCGGGCGCCCACAGCTGATGCGGATGCATCGGTTTAGCGGGGCGACACCCGGCATGCGCACGAAGAGGTCGCGTTCGATCAGTTCATTCAGGACCATGCGGGCGAAATCGCCATCGTGGCCACAGTCGACGGCGACGAAATTGGCCGCCGAAGGCAGGCTGTGCAGGCCGTTGGCGGCGGCGATCTCGGCGATGCGGTCGCGGGCCTCGGACATCCATGCGACCGTCTTGGTCAGCCACGCCTCGTCCTGCAAGGCCGCCAGTGCACCGGACTGGGCGATGCGGTTGACGCCGAAATGGTTGCGGATCTTGTCGAAGCTCTGGATCAGGTCAGGCGCGCCCATGGCATAGGCGATGCGGGCCCCGGCGATGCCGTAAGCCTTTGAAAAGGTGCGCATTCGGATGACGCGCGGGTCGTCTATGTCCAGCTCCGGCGCGGTGCCGTCGGGGGCGAATTCGATATAGGCCTCGTCGAGCATCAGAAGGCAGCCTTGGGGCAGATCATCGAGCGCGGCGCGGATCAGCGCGCCATCGTGCCATGTGCCCATCGGGTTGTCGGGGTTGGCGAGGTAGACGAGTTTCGCACCGACCTCTTTCGCCCTAGTAAAGAGCGCGGTCGGGTCTTCGTGATCGTCCTTGTAGGGAACCTTGTGGAGCTCCCCGCCGAAACCCGCGACGTGGTAGTTGAAGGTGGGATAGGCGCCTTGGGACGTGACGACGGCATCGCCGGGTTCGACCAGCAGGCGGACAAGATACCCCAGAAGGCCGTCAATCCCTTCGCCCACAACGATATTTTCAGGGGCTATACCGTGGTGTGCGGCCAGCGCGTGGCGCAGATCGTGGCTGGTGGCGTCGCTGTATTTCCAGATGTCGTGGACTGCCTCCTGCATCGCCGCGATGGCCTTGGGCGAAGGCCCGAAGACATTCTCGTTGGCGCCGAGACGGGCGGCGAAGGGCGTGCCAGTTTCGCGCTCGCGGACCTCGGGGCCGACAAAGGGGACCGAGGCGGGCAGGGCGCGGACGATATCGGTATAGCGTGGGCCGGTCATGCGGAGAGGTAACGTCAAACCTGAGCCGGGTGCAAGGCGAAGGGTGGAGAGGTTAACGCCCGAATCCCGTGTCGGTATCGCGTCGGTATTTGGGTGGCATCGCGTCGGTGCCAATTTCCGGCACCCGGAATAGTTAACGCCACGCCCGGGGCGGACGTGGCGTTATGAGTATTTTAAGCAAGAAAAAGCCGGGATTTGTCAGCCCAGTTCGGCCAGCCGGTCGAGGGCGGCGCGCAGCTTGCTTTCTTCCTCTTCCCGGGCGGCGAGATTTTCGCGCGCTTCCTCGACCACCTCTTCCGGGGCGCTTTCGACGAACTTGGGGTTGTTCAGCCGGCCGCGCAGGCCGCCCAGTTCCTTTTCCAGCTTTCCGAGGGTCTTTTCCAGCCGCGCCTTTTCCTCGGCCACGTCGATGACGTCGGCCAGGGGCAGGCCGAAGCTGGCGCCTTCGGCGGGGATGGTGATGCAGCCCTTGGGGAAGCTGTCGACGACTTCCAGCGCCTCGATCCGGGCAAGGCGCTTGATCATCGTGGCGTTGTTGTCCCAGGCAAGGCGCGCGGATTTCGAGAACTCGGTCACGAGGAGTGGCGTGTAGAGTCCCACGGGCACGTGCACTTGCGCGCGGGCGGAACGGACGGAGTCGATCAGGGCGATGACCCAGTTCATCTCGGCATCGGCCTCGGCGTCGATCAACTCGTCGCCATAGGTGGGCCAGTCGGCGTGGATCAGCATGCCTTCGCGCTTGGCCAGTGTGCCCCAGAGCTCTTCGGTGATGAAAGGCATGATGGGGTGCAGCAGGATCAGGCACTGGTCGATGACCCAGGCCATGGTGTCTTGCGTCTCACGCTTCACCTCGCCCGTGCCGTCGAGCAGGAGCGGCTTGGAGAATTCCACGTACCAGTCGCAGACCGTGCCCCAGACGAAGGCATAAAGCGTGTTGGCGGCATCGTTGAAGCGATACTGCGAAAGGGCCGTATCGACGAGCGCCTTGGTCTTGGCGGTTTCGCCGAGAATCCAACGGTTTACGGTCTGTTTCGGCTGCGGGATCGCGCCGGTGCTGCCGACCGCCTCGTTCATTTCGGCGAAACGGGCGGCGTTCCAGAGCTTGGTGCCGAAATTTCTATATCCTGCAATGCGTTGCGGCGACAACTTCAGGTCGCGGCCCATGGCCGCCATGGCCGTCAGGGTGAAGCGGACGGCGTCGGCGCCGTAATCGTCGATCAGTTCCAGCGGATCGAGCACATTGCCAAGCGACTTGGACATCTTCTTGCCCTTCTCGTCGCGCACCAGCGCGTGGACATAGACGTCCGAGAACGGCTTTTCGCCCACGACGGCGTATTGCATCATCATCATCCGGGCAACCCAGAAGAAGATGATGTCGAAGCCGGTGACCAACACGCTGGTGGGAAAGTATTTTTCCAGCTCGGGGGTCTTTTCGGGCCAGCCCAGTGTGCCGATGGGCCAGAGGCCCGACGAGAACCAGGTGTCGAGCACGTCGGGGTCGCGCCAGACCGGGTAGACGAGATGCGTCGGGTCCTGGCTGGCGGTGTAGTCGGCGAGGCTGGAGGCAAGCTGATGCAGGGCATCCTCGCGGTCCTTCGCCTCGACCACGGTCATGGATTGCAGGGGCGTGGGCAGGTCGGTGAGCTGCGCCGCGAAGGCTTGTGCGGTGGCCTCGAAATCGTGGCCGCATTCCATCAGAGGTGCGAAGTGGCTTTCGTTGAGAACGTCAAGCATTTCAACAAGATCGAGGGCCCCGTCGCCTTCGGCATCGCGGAAGTCCGGTGCGGCAAGGTCGAACCCGTACCAGACCGGAATCTGGTGCCCCCACCAGAGCTGGCGCGAGATGCACCACGGCTCGATGTTTTCCAGCCAGTTGAAATAGACCTTGCGGTCCTGCTCGGGCAGGATGGTGACCTCGCCGGATTTCACCGCCTCGATGGCGGGGCCGACGATCTTGTCGGTGGCGACGAACCACTGATCGGTCAGCATCGGCTCGATCACGACCTTCGAGCGGTCGCCAAAAGGCTGCATGATCGGCTTATTTTCCACAAGCGGCACGGTCTCGCCTTGATCATTTTCAACATTGACCGCGAGACCCTCGTCGGTGATCTGCCGGACGACCTTTTCGCGCGCCTCGAAGCGATCGAGGCCCCGCAGATCGTCGGGGACGAGGTTGATCGTGTCGGCCTCGGCCTCGGTCAGGGTGCGCTCACCCTTGGCGACGGCCATGGCGATCTCGGCCATCCTGGCATAGGCCGGGCCGTCGTCGCGCATCGCGCCCCTGGTGTCCATCAGGCGGTACATGGGGATGCCTCCACGCTGCGCCACGGCGTAGTCGTTGAAGTCATGCGCGCCGGTGATCTTGACCGCGCCCGATCCGAAATCGGGGTCCGGGTAATCGTCGGTGATGATCGGGATCAGGCGGCGGTGCTCTTTCGGACCAACGGGAATTTCGCAAAGTTTTCCGACGATTGGGGCGTACCGTTCATCTGACGGATGAACCGCGACCGCCCCGTCGCCCAGCATGGTTTCGGGGCGCGTGGTGGCGATGGAGATATAGTCGCGCTCTTCTTCGAGGGTGACATTCCCGTCTTCGTCGCGCTCGACATAGGTGTAGGTGGCCCCACCCGCCAGCGGGTACTTGAAGTGCCACATGTGGCCCGCGACCTCGGTATTCTCGACTTCGAGGTCGGAGATGGCGGTCTCGAAATGCGGGTCCCAGTTGACCAGCCGCTTGCCGCGATAAATGAGGCCCTTCTCGAACATGTCGACGAAGACCTTGATGACGGCGTCGTGGAAATTGCCCTCCTCGCCCTCGGGGGCCGAGGGGGCGCCGGACATGGTGAACGCCTCGCGCGACCAGTCACAGGAGGCGCCGAGGCGCTTCAGTTGCCCGATGATGGTGCCGCGCGACTTGATCTTCTGCTGCCAGACGCGCTTTTCGAACTCCTCACGGCCCATTTCCGTGCGCGTGGGCTCGCCATTCGCGGCCATGTCGCGCTCGGTTACCATCTGGGTGGCGATGCCGGCGTGGTCTGTGCCGGGCTGCCACAGCGTGTCGAAGCCGCGCATCCGGTGCCAGCGGATCAGGATGTCCTGCAACGTGTTGTTGAAGGCATGACCCATGTGCAGCGACCCCGTCACGTTCGGGGGCGGGATCATGATGGAATAGGTCTCGGCCCCTGGCTTGGCGTTGGCGCCGGCCTTGAAGGCCCCTGAGGTTTCCCAGGCTTCGGAGAGGCGCGGTTCGGCCTCGGCTGCGTTGAAGGTCTTTTCCATCGCCATGATGCGGGTCCCGTGATCGGAAAATGAGGTCTTGGCCGGAATACCCAAATGGCAGGGCGAGGGAAAGACGCGGGCGGCATTTTCTTGGGGTGCGGCGCGGCGGGGTTGGGCGGAACAATCTAAAGGTAAACAAAAAAATCAAAATAAACCTTAGCGGGAATCGCTGACTTACGTAAGGTAAGCCCATTGGTGCGAGTGACAGATGGGTTCATTTCAAGCAAACGAAGGGTTTTTCAGATGATGATACCGAGATTCACCGGACCGTCGGCCATTCTGGCCGCAGTTGCGGGACTGACGGCGCTGCCGGTTCAGGCGCAGGACGGGCCGAACGGATTGCAGAAATTCATGCTGTACCGCAGTTTCGTGCAGGATGCCGACACCTGCGCGGTCACGGTCGAGAACGGCACGGCCGCAATCGCCGGGATCAACGCGGTGTCGGGGGCGGCGACCTGTCCCGATGCCTTTGCATGGGCGCAGCTGATCAACGCGGTGGCCGCCGAGTTCTGGACCTGGGGGATCGACCAGACGATCTGGCCCGAGAGCCCGCTGCCGCTGTGCAGCGCGGAGGTGACCAGCAATTGCTGCGATCCCGACGCGGCGCCGGTGCAGGGGGATCAGCCGACTCAATGCCCGGTTTTCAGGGCGGATTATGATCCGATCAGCCCGCTGCCCGCGACGCCCAACGGCAAGCCGGCGCAAGGGGTGATCAATCACAGGGGCCTTGTGCCCGCCGACGAGATCGACCCCGGGCGGCTGCTGCGGGACCTGGAGCTGGAGCTGGTGTTCCGCAACAAGTCGATGACCGACTACATCTATCGAAACGACCTTTATTCCCGCGAGGGGCTGGGCGCGCGCAACCGGGCGCAGAACGCGGCGATCAAGGCGGGCGACATCGCGGGCGCGCATGCGCTGGAGGTGCGATTCCCGATCGACGCGGTGATGGTGAAGGCGGATTTCCTGCACCAGGATATCCTGATGGACCAGGGTCTTATCCAGGATATCGACGGCAGCGACGTGCCGAACAACCCTGATTATCCCTACCTGACCGTCTACCTGGACGGCGATGGCGGGGAGGAGCAAGTGCCGGGCTATTACTACATGCTGGCGATGACGAACGCATCGAAGGACCTGCCGACATGGCACTGGTACGCGATGGAGCATGTCGCCAACCAAGGGCGCTGTGATTACATCGGGTGCAATGACAGCTTTGGCTACGACGCGAACCCCACGGCGCAGGCGGGCGCGAATTTCGGCACCGGGTTCATCCCGCCGAAGATCGAGCTGAACGACGACAAGGTGACGGGGAATGACCCGCTGTTCGTGAGTGGCGAGGTCTATGACCCAGCCGAGACGGGCGAGGAGATCACGGCGGAGTTGCAGGCGCTGTTCCAGGAGATGGGCATCGCCACGGCAGCCACCGACCCGGACCCACGGACGATCAGCGCCGAGGATCCGGCGTGGAAGAACTATCGCCTCAAGGGCACCCAGACCTCGTTCACCACGGCGACGGGTCTCCCGACGGGCACCGGCGCCACGATCACCGAGGGCGGGTTCGTCAATTCGGCCAGCTGCACGACCTGCCATTCGCAGGCGGCGGCGGACGAGGACGGCACCTCGACCCTGGCCGGTGTGGGCGCGGGCTGGCGGCCCAACCTGCTGGGCTATCAGCAGGTGGAAATGGGCACGCCCAATCCCAGCTGGTTCTACGGCGTGGGCGGACCCACGGTGACGGCGACGCAGGTGGATTTCATCTGGGGCATCCTGAACGCTGCCTGCCAGGACCCGGCGGGCAGCCACGGGACCTGCACCAGCTATCCCGACGCGCCGACGATCGCATCGACGGACTAGCGCGCCAAGGTCGCGCCCCGGGTTTCGGGGCGCGACGGTTTCAGCCGCGTTCGGCGGCTCTCTCCGGATTGACCAGCGGTTCGCGCGCGCCGGGGCGGATGACGTCCGGGTCGTAGGGCGTGCGGGCGAAGACCTCTTCGACCATGGGCGCGAAAAACTCGAGCGGCAGGGTGTCGTAGCCGGGATCGAACGAGGCCTGGTCCCAGCGTTCGCAGAATTCGGCGCAGTCGTCGAAATAGGCGTGGCCGGCGTGGCGGTCGCGCTTGTTCGGATCGGCGCCGTCGAGGTGGTGGCCGTAGTATAGCATCTGGAAATCGCCATGGGTGGCGACGCACCATGTGACCTGTTCGCGCACGAAGGGTTTCAGGATCGTGGCGGCGTATTCGTCGTGATTGTAGGGCGCGTAAATGTCGCCGATATCGTGCAGTAGCGCGCCCACGACCCAGTCGATATCGGCCCCGTCGCGCCAGGCACGGGTGGCCGATTGCACCGAATGGCCCAGCCGGGTGATCTGGTAGCCTGACAGGCTTTCGTCCAGTTCGACCAGCGCCTTGAGCAGGCGCTGCGCGGTATGCTTGGTGTGGTCGATCTCGTGGGCGGTCAGGAATTCGTAATCTTCCCTGGTGCCGTCCTTCATCTGGGTGAAGCTGACCTTGTCCATTACGCCGGACCTCCTTTGCTTTTGCCGCCATGCTAGGCGCAGGGCGCGCGAGTGGAAAGGGGTGTCGCCGCGCGGGCGCTTGCGGCCTCTTGCGGTGCGCGACCGGCGCGCGTATACGCGCGGCCTGACCCCAAAGGAGCCCGAGACATGCCCGGCAGTGCCAATCTCAACATCATGCTGAAAGCCGCGCGCAAGGCGGGGCGGTCGCTGGTCAAGGATTTCCGCGAGGTCGAGAACCTGCAGGTCAGCATGAAGGGCGCGGGCGATTTCGTCAGCCGCGCCGACATCGCGGCCGAGGCGATCCTTAAAGAAGAGCTGATGGGCGCGCGGCCGACCTATGGCTGGCTGGCCGAAGAGGGCGGCGGCGAAGAGGGCAAGGACCCGACGCGGCGCTGGATCGTGGACCCGCTGGACGGGACGACGAATTTCCTGCACGGGCTGCCGCATTGGTGTGTTTCGATCGCGCTGGAGCACAAGGGGCAGGTCGTGGCGGGGGTCATTTTCGACGCCGCCAAGGACGAGATGTTCCTGGCCGAGAAGGGCGAGGGTGCGTTCATCAACGAAAAGCGTTTGCGGGTGTCGGGCCGGTCCAAGCTGATCGAGTCGATCTTTGCCACCGGCGTGCCCTTCGGCGGGCGCGGCGACCTGCCTGCGACGTTGCAGGATCTGGCGCGGTTGATGCCGACCTGCGCGGGCGTGCGGCGCTGGGGGTCGGCGGCGCTGGACATGGCCTATGTGGCGGCAGGCCGCTACGAAGGGTTCTGGGAGCGCAGGCTGAACGCCTGGGACATTGCGGCGGGTGTCATCATCGTGAAAGAGGCCGGCGGCTTCGTCGAGTCGCTGACACCCGGGGGCGACCTGTTGGAAGACGGGAACGTGGTCTGCGCCAACGAGGCGATTTTCGACAAGTTCGCCGGGATCATCCGCAACACCTGAGGCCGGTCTAGAGCGTTTCAGGGACACACTGGATCGCTTTTCACTGCCTCTTGAGAGGCAAAAAGCGATGCATGTTTCAGACTGACCCGGAAACGCCTTAGGTCTTTTTCGCGTCCGAGGGGTGGTTGACGCCGTCGTTCCACGGGATCGGCTCGTGCTCGGCGGGGTTCTGGCCGTCGATGCAGCCGAGATTGATGCCATACTCGGTTGGGTCCGAGCGGCGCTGGTGGTGCGTGTAGATCCCGCAGGTCTTGCAGAAATAGTGCTGCGCCGTGCCGGTGCCCCAGGTGTAGAGGCTGAGGTTGTCGGCGCCTTGGGTGATGGTGAGGCGGGACAGGGGCACGCTGATATTGGGGGCCGCGCGGCGACGGCAGTACGAACAGGTGCAGCGCATCGCGCCCTGGATGGGCCCGTCGATATCGACGGTGAAGCGCACGGCGCCGCAATGGCAACTGGCCGTGTGCAGGGTCATTTGCGTGTGACCTTGGGGATGTTCGTGCGGCTGAGCTTGTATTTCGCTTCCGGGTGTGGCGGATGGCCCTCGGTGCGGTCCCAATAGGCGGGGCCGCCGCGGCGCAGGAAGAGCGGCAGGGTCAGAATGAGCCCGGCCACGAAGCCGCCCGCATGGGCCCAGTAGGCCACGCCGCCATCATCCGCGCTGCTGCCGGCGCCGCCGAAAAGCTGGAAGAAGAACCAGAGGCCCAGCATGATCCAGGCCGGGACCGAGATGATGCGGATGATGAAGACGAGAAAGATGAAGATGTCGATCTTGGCCTTGGGGAACAGGAGCAGGTAGCCGCCCATCACCCCGGCGATGGCGCCCGAGGCGCCGACCGTGGGCACCTGGCTGAGCGGCGCCGAAACGAGTTGCGCGCCGCTGGCGGCAAGCCCGCAGGCGAGGTAGAAGAGGAGGTAGCCCACATGGCCGAATTCCTCTTCCATGTTGTTCCCGAAGATCCACAAAAACAGCATGTTGCCGGCAAGGTGCATCCAGCCGCCGTGCAGGAAGGTGGAGGTGATCAGCGTGCTGTAAGTGCCTTCGCTGGTGACCCGCGCCGGGACCATCGCCCAGTCGTAATAGAACACCATCAACGCGCGCGGATCGCCCGAGAGCGCGGGGAAGTAACTGAGGAAGATCCCGATATTGAGGATCATCAGCCCGTAGGTGACGAATGGGATACGCCCCGAGGGGTTATGGTCGCGTATGGGGATCATTGACGCAAGGTGGCCGCGCGCCGCGGGAAGGTCAAGCGCGCGCGTGCGGCCGGGCGGGCAGAATTTGCGCAAATTCTGATTTGGAAAATTTGTATTTTCCAATCCATTTTCTGCGCAGAAAATGGGCGCGGTGGTCTTGGCGAGGTGTCATACGTCATATCCCGCGCCCGTGGCGGGCGGCGGGATATGAGTATTTTCAGCAAGAAAAAGCCGGGGCGCCGGCCTTTGCTCAAGCGACGCCGCCCAGAAGGGCCGCATTGCCGCCTGCCGCCGTGGTGTCGACGCAGACATGGCGTTCGCCCATGACGTGGCCGGTATCGGGCAGGCCGGTGATCAGCGGCAGGATCGGGCCATTGCGCTGGCTGAGCGCCGATGCATAGGCACGGGCCGTGTCGGCGTCACCCCACCAAAGCGCGCCGGAGAAGCCCGAGAGCGTGGTGAGGGCATCCGGCTCGACTTTGCCGGTGGCCCGCAGGGCGCGGCCGCCCAGGGCCTCGACGGCCTTGGCCTGCGCCTCGGCCATCTCCTTGGTCGGGCCGAGGCAGAGGAGCGGCGGGCGGGCGTGGGCCGTCAGGCGGTTGGATTCGCCGGTGGGGCCGGGCAGGACAATGGCCTCGACCGGGTCGGGCGTGTGGCCCTTGGCGGCCTTGTCGAGCGCGGATTGCACCGCCTTGGCGTCCATGTCTTTGTCCCAGGTGGCATCCGTGTGATCCGCCGGACGGGACGTGTAGCGCGCGAGGTAGTTGGGGCCGCCCGCCTTGGGGCCGGTGCCGGAAAGGCCTTCGCCGCCAAAGGGTTGGCTGCCGACGATGGCGCCGATCTGGTTGCGGTTGACGTAGATGTTGCCGGCGTGCACCGCCTCGGTCACGTGCTGGACGCGGTCGTCGATGCGGGTCATCAGGCCGAAGGTCAGGCCATAGCCGGTGCCGTTGATGGCGCCGATCACCTTGTCGAGGTTGCGCGACTTGAAGGTGGCCATGTGCAGGACGGGGCCGAAGATTTCGCGCTGCATGTCCTCGATCCCGTTCACCTTGATCAGCGTGGGCGCGATGAAGCAGCCGGAATTGGGCGAGGGGATCTCGTGGATGAGGCGCCCGTCGGCGCGGGCCTGTTCGATATGGGCGGCGATGCCGTCGCGGGCCTCGGTGTCGATCACGGGGCCGACATCGGTCGAGAGTGACCACGGTTTGCCCATGGAAAGCGCGTCCATCGCGCCGGTGAGCATTTCGGTAAAGCCTTCGGCCACGTCCTCTTGTACGTAGAGGCAGCGCAGGGCGGAGCAGCGTTGGCCCGCCGACTGGAAAGCGGATTCGACGATCGCCTGCACGGCCTGTTCGGGCAGGGCGGTGGAATCGACGATCATGGCGTTGAGCCCGCCGGTTTCGGCGATGAGCGGCGCGCCGGGGGCGAGGTTCTCGGCCATGGTGGCGCGGATCTTGAGCGCGGTTTCGGTGGAGCCGGTGAAGGCCACGCCGCCGATGCGGGCGTCAGACGTGAGCGCCGCGCCCACGTCGCCCGCGCCGGGCAGGAGTTGCACGGCGGTTTTCGGCACGCCGGCCTTGTGCATGAGCGAGATGGCGTAATGGGCGATCAGCGGAGTCTGCTCGGCCGGTTTGGCGAGCACGGCGTTGCCGGCAGCCAGGGCGGCGCTGATCTGGCCGGTGAAGATCGCCAGCGGGAAGTTCCACGGGCTGATGCAGGTGAAGGTGCCCACGGGCGGGTCCTGCGGCGCGTTGGCGGCGTAATAGCGCAGGAAGTCCACGGCCTCGCGCAGTTCGGCCACGGCGTCCATCGGGGTCTTGCCGGCCTCGCGGGCGAGGATGGCGAAGATCTCGCCGAATTTTTCCTCGTAGAGATCGGCGGCGGCGTTGAGGATTTTCGCGCGCTCCTCGATCGAGGCGTCCCAGGGCGCGGCCGAGGACAGCGCGGTTTCGATGTCGGCCTTGCTGGCCGTTGCGACGGTGCCGGGGCTGTCGGAAGGGTCGGCGGGGTTCGAGACCGCTTCGGGGTCTTCCGGGGCCGCCTTGCCCGCGATCAGCGGGGCTGCGTCCCACGTGGCGTTGGCGAAGGGGCCGCGGGCGGCCTCGATCACGTCGAGCGTCGGCTGGTGCTTGAGGTCGAAGCCCTTGGAATTGGGCCGTTCGGGCAGGAAGAGTTCCGGCCCGGTGGGCAGTTGTGGGCGGTCGTCCTTGTAGGCCTCGAACGGGTCGCGGGCGACGGTTTCGGGGGCGACGTCCTCGTCCACGATCTGATTGACGAAGCTGGAGTTGGCGCCGTTTTCCAGAAGGCGGCGCACCAGATAGGCCAAGAGGTCGCGGTGGGCGCCGACGGGGGCGTAGATGCGGCAGTTGGTGCCGTGGTCCTTCATGACGATGTTGTGCAGCGACTCGCCCATGCCGTGCAGGCGCTGGAATTCGAAGGTCTCGGGGCCTTTCTCCATCTCGCGTGCCATGTCGAGGATGGCGGCCACGGTATGGGCGTTGTGCGTGGCGAATTGCGGGTAGATGTGATCGGTCATCGACAGGAGCTTGCGCGCGTTGGCGATGTAGGAAATGTCGGTGGCCGGTTTGGAAGTGAAGACCGGAAAGCCGTCGATGCCTTCGACCTGGGCCTGCTTGATTTCGGTGTCCCAGTAGGCGCCTTTCACCAGGCGGACCATGATGCGGCGGTTCAGCTTTTGCGACAGGTCATGCAGGTAGTCGAGCACATGGGAGGCGCGTTGCCCGTACGCCTGGACCACGACTCCGAAACCGTCCCATCCGGCGAGCGATGGCTCGGAGAGCGTGGCCTCGATCACCTCGAGCGAGAGCGACAGGCGGTCGGCTTCCTCGGCGTCGATGTTGAGGCCCATGCGGGCGGATTTCGCGAGGATGGCGAGCGAGCGCAGGCGGGGCATCAGCACGTCCATGACCTGATGCTGCTGCGCGACCTCGTAGCGGGGGTGCAGGGCCGAGAGCTTGACCGAGATGCCGGGGTTCTTGCGAATTTCCTTGTGCGTGCAGGCATTGGAAATGGCGCTGATCGCGCGGGAGTAGGCAAGGTGATAGCGGATGGCGTCGGCGTCGGTGCGCGCGGCCTCACCCAGCATGTCGTAGGAGTAGGTGTAGCCCTTCTTCTCCATCTTCGCGGCGCGGTCCATGGCGGACTCGATGGTCTCGCCCAGCACGAACTGGCGGCCCATTTCGCGCATGGCGCGGCCGACGGCGGTGCGGATGACGGGCTCGCCCAGGCGGCGGATGGCGCCGCGCAGGTGGCCGACGGGGCCCGGATTGTCGTCCTTCAGCACCTTGCCGGTCAGCATCAGTGCCCAGGTCGAGGCGTTGACTAGCGGCGAGGTGGAATGGCCCATGTGCTTGCCCCAGTCCGACGGCGCGATCTTGTCCTCGATCAGGGCGTCGATCGTGTCGGCGTCGGGCACGCGCAGGAGCGCTTCGGCCAGGCACATCAGCGCGATGCCCTCGTCGGTGGAAAGACCGTATTCGGCGAGGAACACCTCCATCAGCCCCGGGTCCGACTGGTTGCGGATGCGGCGCACGAGGTCGGCGCCGGATTTCGAGATGCGCACGCGGTCCTCTTCCGACAGGCCCGCCACCTCGGTCAGGCGGGCGACGGTTTCGGCCTCTTCGGCATAGGTGGTCTGGTCGATCACACGGCGCAGGTCGGAATCGTAGGGCATTGCGGTCCTCTTGCTGGGGAGTGGCGGTTTGGACTAGTGTATCACTGTATTTCTGATCTGATTTCCCGATTGGTGTGGTTGCGCGGGATAAACGGACGGTAATTCACCGGGAGGACAAGTCAAATGGATGCAAGCGAGCTGGATCAGTTCGACAAGGCGATTCTTCGCGTGCTGGTTGCGGAGGGGCGGATCAGCATCACCGAACTGGCCGGGCGGATCGGCTTGTCGAAGTCGCCGACACAGGCGCGGCTGCGCAAGCTGGAGCGGGACGGCGTGATCTCGGGGTACCGGGCGCTGGTGGACCCGATCCGGCTGGGGCTGGACCACGTGAGTTTCGTGGAGGTCAGTCTGACCGATACGCGGGAAAGCGCGCTGGCGGAGTTCAACGCGGCGGTGAAGCGGATCCCCGAGATCGAACAGGTGCATCTGATCGCGGGGAATTTCGATTACCTGATGAAGATCCGGACACAGGACATGCAGGACTATCGCCGGGTGCTGGCCGAACAGATCAGCACCTTGCCGCATGTGTCGAAAACCTCGACCTACGTGGCGATGGAGGCGGTGAAGGAAAACGCGTTGTCCGAGGTGTTCTGAACCGGGCGGATTTGCGCGTTGATTTCGCGGGCGCGGGGCGCATCATTGATCCCATGAGACATTTGCTGATTGCCTGCGTGCTGGCCGGTCCGACCTGGGCCGAGACCTGTCCGGACGCGCCCGACCATGGGGCGGAGCTGTCGCGGCTGATCGAGGCGGCGCAGGATGCACCGGACGAGGCGGCGGGGCGGGCGCTGTCGGACGAGATGTGGGCGCTTTGGGCCGAGGCGCCGGACGATAAGGCGCAAGGGCTTCTGGACGAGGCAATGGCGCGGCGCGAGGCGTATGACTATGACGCGGCGATGGCGGCGGCGGAGGCGCTGGTGGCCTATTGTCCGGACTATGCCGAAGGGTACAACCAGCGGGCCTTTATCCATTTCCTGCGGCAAGATTTCGAGGCGGCGCTGCCCGATCTGGAGCGGACACTGGAATTGCAGCCGCGCCATGTAGCGGCGCGGACCGGACAGGCGCTGACCCTGCACGCCCTGGGCCGGCCGGGTGAGGCGGCGTTGGCGTTGCGAGAGGCGCTGCAGATGAATCCGTGGCTGGGCGAACGACATTTGCTGCCGGTGCTGGAACAAAGCGAAGAAGAGTTGTGATCGCGACGCCTGCACGCTACGACGGGAACCTGAGCCCGCGTGGTGGAATGGTAGACACAGGAGACTTAAAATCTCCAGGCCGAAAGGCCGTGCCGGTTCGAGTCCGGCCGCGGGTACCACCTTGATGTTATTTGAAAAAACTCTTTGCTAAAAATGCCTTGGCTAGAGGGGTTGTGGGGAGTGTCTCTATAGCTTTCACCTGGCGGAATGTGGGCCAGCCGATCAACGTATGCGGAACCGAGCTTTGGCGCAGCATGATTGCGGCATGGCGCAACGACTCCAAGCATCACCGCCCGCACAAGAGCCTCGACGGTTCCAGCACAGAGATCGTGCTGCCCGTTGTACAGACCGCGCTGAATTGATGAAGTTAAAGGGCGAATTTGAAAGTATGCTGGGTAAGGCGAAAGTTGTTCTCGCTAACGGATGTCTCATCATGATGGCGCTCTTGGCATCGGGTTGCACCTCCTTCCAGGAGTTGGGTCGTGAAGAGCCGACGCTGCCGCAGATCACTGCCACGCGCAGCACACTGCTCGATATGCCGCCGCCGGCCAACCGCGTTGACATCGCCGTCTACGATTTCGAGGATCAGACAGGTCAGTTCAAGCCGTCCGATACCGTGCAGACACTGTCGAAGGCCGTGTCGCAAGGCGGGGGCGCCGTCCTGATGAAAGCTCTGCGCGATACTGGCAACGGGAACTGGTTCCGCGTCGTCGAGCGCAGCAACCTCGACAACCTTTTGCAGGAGCGTCGCATCATCCAGGAGATGCGTCAGATCTATCTGAAAGAGAAGGAAATCAACCCCAAGGCTTTGCCGCCCATGCTGTTTGCGGGCGTGATCCTGGAAGGCGGGGTCGTGGGCTATGACACCAACGTTCTGACCGGGGGGGGCCGGCGCCGCGTTGCTTGGCATCGGGGCAAGTGGAGAATACCGCAAGGACACGATCAGCGTGAACCTGCGCACCGTCAGCGTGAAGACCGGCGAAGTGCTGGCCTCGGTTGTGGTGCAGAAATCGATCCTTTCCACAAGCGTTGGCGCAAGCGTTTTCCGCTATATTGATGCGGACGAGATCCTGGAACTCGAGGCCGGGGTAACTTCGAACGAACCGGGCTTTGTCGCATTCAGGCGTGCGATCGAGTTGGCTGTTTTCTCGCTGATCCTGGAAATGGCTCACAGGGATTACTGGACATTCAAGAACCCCCGCGCGGGTCAGCGTTTGATAAGACAATATTTGGAGAACGACGGACGGATCAGACCCTCTGCCGTCACAGATCAAGAATACAGCGGCCTACGAACGCCGCTAGAAAAATCGGGCGCTACATCGACGCCTGACAATAAAAAAATAACCTGAGCAGAGATGAATGTCGTCCCGACAGGGGCGAAACGAGGAGGCGTGGCGTCCGCTTGGCTGGACACCTGAGACACCACGCCTTGATTAGAGGTCGCATTTCGCGACCACCAACCCGGCACCAAAGGTACCTTTGGTGCTTTTAGAGGAGGTTTACCTCATGAAAAAGCACTTTATCACAAGTGTATCCCTGCTTGCGCTGACTTTTGCTGGCCAGGCATTCGCAAATGACAGCACGATCGACCAGATCGGCCTCTCGAACACCGCAAATGTCGACCAGACCGGCGGCAACGAAGGCGTCTCGGCCATCTCGCAGGACGGCAGCGGCAACCTTGCCGAGGTGACCCAGTCCGAAGATCCGAACGGCATTCCCGGCTTTCAGATTCCGACCAACATGGCGACGATCAACCAGCTGGGTGGCAACGCCCGCGCCCGGATCGAACAGTCGAACCCGGACCAGCCGAACTCGCCGACCAACACGGCGTCGATCGACCAGAACTCGAACGGTACGCAGCAAGTTCCGCCGGATGGCATCCCCTCGGGCTTCAGCCTGAACGGCCGCATCATCCAGGACGGCTCTGGCAACGACTCGAGCATCGTGCAGTCGGGCAATCCGAACCAGTCGCCGGGCGACGGTGCCGGCTCGGGCGTGACCGCGCGCAACGACCAGATCGGTCAGGACAACACCTCGACCGTGTTGCAGAACGTGTTTGACCAAGATGCCAACCCGTTCACCGATGCCAACGTGTATCAAGACGGTGTCGGCAACGCGTCCAACGTGCAGCAGCGTGGCTCGGCCGCACTGGTTGACGTGTTCCAGATGGGTGAAGGCAACTTCTCGGACGTCTCGCAAGGACCGAACCGTGAAATGACCGCCTCGGTCACCCAGAACGGTGACAACAACAGCAGCGAGATCACCCAACGCGCGCTCGCCGTCACCGCTACGGTCGAGCAAACCGGCACGGGGGATAGCTCGACCATCGATCAACTCGGGCAGAGCCGTTTTTCCACCGCGACCGTCACGCAGAGCGGAACGGGCAACACCAGCGATGTCGAACAGACCAACACCAGCTCCATGGCGTCGGTCACACAAAGCGGCACCAGCGGCATGAGCACCATCAACCAGTCTGATGGCGAGGGTGCTGAGGCGACGCTCACGCAGTCCGGTACGGGTAACCTGAGCACGATCATGCAGCAGGGTGATTTCCAAACCGCGATGGTCGATCAGTCGGGCAACATGAACGAAAGCATGATTACCCAGTCCGACGCGAACCAGATGGCAAGCGTCACGCAAGCCAGCGATGACAACTGGAGCTCGATCGCGCAATCGGGTGACGGGAACACGGCCACCGTCAGCCAGATGGTGACCAGCGGCAACATGTCGAACATCACGCAGACGGGTACCGGCAACACGGCTACGGTCAGCCAATAAGTTGATCAAACGCATCCCGCACGGGCAATCGCGCGGGGTGCTCATCAATCCTTTTTCAATGGAACAGAAAAATGAAAAACCTTCTTCTGACCTCGGCCATGACCATCGCCTTCACGGCGCCGGCCTTTGCCAATGACAGCACCATCGAACAGATCGGTGCGACCAATACCTCTACCGTCACCCAGACAGGTGGCACCGGTGGCTCTTCCACCATTTTCCAGAACGGTGACAATGACGTCGCCGACGTGACCCAGTCCGACGGCGGCGGATCCGGCACCAACATCGCAGACATCGACCAGCTTGAAGGCTCGGGCACCCAGACCGCGTCGATCACGCAAGACAATGCGGCGAATGGCGCTGCGAACACTGCGTCGATCCTTCAGGACTCGACCCAAGGCGGCAACGCCGCTAGCATCGGCCAAAGCGGCTCGGCCAACACGGCCAGGGCTCAGCAGGGTCCGGGCGGGGCGGAAAACTGCACTGTATTTGGTGGCTGCTCGGATACCACGCCGCTTGATATCACCAACAGCATGGCGTCAATCGATCAGGATGGTGTCGGCAACACCGCAACGACCAACCAGATCGTTGGTTCGAACGGTGGCGACAACAACCTGGCTGCGGTCGCACAGGACGGCACGGACAACGAGGCGACGGTTGCACAAGGCACCGGCGCCTTGAATGCTTCTGGTATTTTCTCTGCGAGCATTCCCAATCCTGCCTCGAACGACAACCTGGCTGACATTTCGCAGTCCGGCGAGCGGAACGTGGCCAATATAGGTCAGGGCGGCGAGTCGGGTTTTGCGGCGAGCGTTCAGTCGGGCGCCGACAACGCATCGACGATCACCCAATCGGGCGGCCTGCCTGGGCTGGGCAATACTGCGAACGTCACGCAAGATGGCGAGCGCAATACCAGCACGGTCACGCAGTCATCGGCAAATGGCGATCTGCCTGCCGTGCCCTCTGGCGCAACCGCGAACGTCACCCAGCTGGGCGACGACAACATGAGCACGATCAACCAGGCGCCGCTTGGCGGTCACCTGGCGACCGTGATGCAGACGGGCGACGGGCATTCGAGCCTGATCAGCCAGGACGGCTTGATCAATGTCGCCTCGGTGACTCAGGGCATGTCGGATAACACCAGCGAAATCGCGCAGACCGGTCCGAGCATCGTCGGTCCGCTGGGCAATACCGCGACGGTCAACCAGACCGCTACGGCCGGCAACTTCTCGGGCATCACGCAACAGGGCATCGGCAACAGCTCGAATGTGATGCAGTAACCTGCGCAGATGTGCTAAACTCACGCTGTCAGGCCTTCGGGCCTGGCGGTACCTTGCAGCAAGGTAGGACACCATGACCCGAACGACATACCTGTGCGCCGCCTGTCTTTTCCTGTGGCCAAATCTGGCCTTCGCCCAGGATAACCTCGACCAGATCAACCTGTCGGGAGAGGTGACGATTGACCAGATCGGCACGGACAACTTGGCGGAGGTGACCACGGATAGTGGCTCGAGCGTTCTGGCCATCGATCAGCGCGGTGAGGATCAAAGTGCTCTTATCCGCCTGAGCGGTTCGAACAACCAGGGTAACATCGCACAAAGCGGTTTTGGCAACATTGCCGAAGTGCTGATCAACGGCACCGTCAACTCGTTTAGCATCAGCCAGTCCTCGACGAACAACCCGGTCTCGGATCGCAACGAGGCGACGCTGTCACAGGTCGGATTGAATAACGTGGCGTTCCAGACCCAGATCGGCGAGAACAACGCGATGACCCTTCGGCAGAATGGCGCGGACAACAGCGCGGACATGCTGCAGGAAGGGCAGAACAACATTATGGAACTCAATCAGTTTGACAGCAACAATGTTGCAAACCTTCAGCAATACGGCAACGGCGCGCCTCCGATTATCGTGACCCAGACCGGCGGCATGGTCGCGAATATTACACAGACGGGGAATTGAAACCGTGCGCGGTCTTCTGACAGCGCACATGATGTTTTGGCTGACCGCGGGTGGGGGGATCGCTCAG
This sequence comes from Roseovarius sp. SK2, assembly GCF_028807495.1. Classification (NCBI taxonomy): domain Bacteria; kingdom Pseudomonadati; phylum Pseudomonadota; class Alphaproteobacteria; order Rhodobacterales; family Roseobacteraceae; genus Roseovarius; species Roseovarius sp. SK2. The sequence continues at coordinate 161,969 of NZ_JARAMK010000002.1, read as the reverse complement.
GATCTTCCGGAACTGTCCCAAGATCTTTCGTCGATAGATCAAGTCCCCGAGGTCGTACCCAACCCTGAACTCTCCTCGGATCCGGCAGGTGAAAACGATGTTCCTGGGCAGTACATTGCGCAGGAAATCGAGGCGGCGCAGCCGTACGGCCAAGCGGAAATCGATCCAGCCAGCGCATCCGATTCCGCGGAGGAGACCGACATTCTAGTAATGACACCTGGTGCGCCGGAAGCCGACCCATCCGAGGCGACAGCCAACAACGCTCGGTCAGACACTGTCGGTTCGGATACAAACGCGGAGGAGGAGGCAGCATTCGAAGACGCATTGGACGCCGCTATAAGCGCGTGGGAGGCTGAGCAAGCGGAGCAGGCGCGCGCGTCGTCGCGGGCGCCCGCGACGGCACCTGCGACAGACGATAGCGAATGCGAAGAACAGTCAGGCGCAACCTTGTCGACCAACGCCAAATGTCCTCTCACGACTTACCGTTCTCCGCGCCCTGGCTCAGAAAACAGTGACGGAATAATCGTGACCAAGGACGATGGCGTCTACCTGCAGGTGAAGCCAGGAAGCCAATAGATGACGAACTTAGGCCAAGCCTGATATCGGGCATCGCCTATCCAAGGAGAAAGTCAATGAAAAGACATTTTTTTACCTTACCGATCCTGCTTGCGTGGCCAATGGTTTGCGGTGCTGAAGAGCAAAGGCAGGCATGGATCGAACTGTCTGAAGTCGAGGGTTTGGTCCAGATCGAAGTGTTCTCTCATCTAGAGGAGGGCATGAGCGGCAAGTACACCCTCGAGGTCGTGAAGGAAGGTCCGAGCGGTAGGTCGGTCAACAAACAGGGCGGCAACGTGCCGAGTTCGGATGGGACGGCGGTCGGACCGCTGTCGATTTCGCGCGTTTCCGTGGAGCCGACTGCGACTCTGCAGGTCACACTCAATGTGACAGACGCATCGGGATTAACTTATCAGGACACAAAATCTGTGGCTGGGGATTAGTTGCCTGCGACCTGAGCATAAAGGCCGCTGAGGAGGTCCTTTCCGCGCTTCAAAAAAGGTTTGACATAAGCCGACGACATCAACGGAACATCCCGCCTGACCCAATCGGACGAGGCGGTCCGAAAGGTCGCCGACCGCGTCCGGGAGCCGCCGGTCGGCGATGGCGAGGCCGAGTTGCAGGCCGCGTACGCGCATCTGTCCCAAGGTTTTGGCAACTGGAAGCGCAAGCGGCCTAAAATAAAGGTCGTACCGCGGCTGGAGGCGAAACAGTCCTTCGTGCTGCCGGAACGTTTCGTCGGCCTGTTCTGAGCGGGCGGGGCGTGATGCCAAAAGCTTTGAGAAAGCTTTTGGCAAATCTTTTCAGAAAAGATTTGGCCCTGGGCGTCAGGTGCGGGTGCCGGCGAAGCGCGCGGCCCATTCCTCGCGCTGGTCGTCGGTGATCTTGGCGAAGAGCACGTCCGGTACGGTGAAGGCGTGGCCGGGTTCCAGGCTTTCCAGCGCCGTGTGCACGTCGTCGGGCCAGTGGCAATCGTCGGTTTGCATGGCTTGCAGCATCGCGGCGGAGGCGTCGGGGATGAAGGGGGCCGAGAGCACCGCGTAAAGGCGGATGAGGTTGAGTGCGAGGCGGATCTGCATGGCGGCGCGGTCGGGGTCTTCCTTGAAGGTCGACCACGGCGCGGCGGTTTGCAGGTACTCGTTGCCCGCGACCCAGATGGCGCGCAACTCGGTGGCCGATTTGCGCACCTCGATGGCTTCCATGTGCGCCTCGTAGGCGCGGATGCGGGTGGTGAGCGTGTCGATCAACGCGGTCTCATCCGGGCCGTAGCTGCCCGCCTCGGGGACCTCTTCGCCGAACTTGGAGCGGCAGAACTTGGTCACGCGGGAAACGAAATTGCCCAGCACGTCGGCGAGGTCCTTGTTGACGTTCGCCTGGAAGTTCTCCCAGGTGAATTCGGCGTCCGAGCTTTCGGGGGCGTGGGACAGGAGCCACCAGCGCCAGTAATCCGCCGGCAGGATGTCCAGCGCCTGGTCCATGAATACGCCGCGCCCGCGCGACGTGCTGAACTGGCCGCCGTCGTAGTTGAGGTAGTTGAACGACTTGATGTAGTCGACCAGCTTCCATGGCTCGCCCGACCCGAGGATCGTGACCGGGAAGCTGAGCGTGTGGAACGGCACGTTGTCCTTGCCCATGAACTGGGTGTAGCGGACATCCTCGGCGCCCTTGTCGGTGCGCCACCAGCGTTCCCAGTCGTCGCCCTTGCCCGCCTCGACCCATTCGGCGCCGCAGGCGATGTATTCGATGGGCGCGTCGAACCAGACGTAGAAGACCTTGCCTTCCATGCCCGGCCAAGGCGCGTCGCCGCGCTGAACCGGTACGCCCCAGTCGAGATCGCGGGTGATGCCGCGGTCCTGCAGGCCGTCGCCGTCATTGAGCCATTTCTTGGCGATGGAGGTGGTCAGCACCGGCCAGCCCTGCCGCGTGTCGATCCACTCTTCCAGCCGGTCCTTCATCTGGCTCTGGCGCAGGTAGAGGTGCTTGGTCTCGCGCATCTCGAGGTCGGTCGAGCCGGAAATGGTCGAATGCGGGTTGATCAGGTCGACGGGGTCGAGTTGCTTGGTGCAGTTGTCGCACTGGTCGCCGCGGGCACTCTCGAAACCGCAATTGGGGCAGGTGCCTTCGATATAGCGGTCTGGCAGGAAGCGGCCGTCGGCGTTGGAATAGACCTGTTTCTCGGTCACTTCCTCGATCAGGCCGGCTTCAAAGAGCTTGCCGGCGAAATGCTGGGTGAGCTTGCGGTTCTGCTCGGACGAGGAGCGGCCGAAATGGTCGAAACTGAGGCGGAAGCCCTGGCTCAGCTTGTCCTGTACCTCCCACATCTCGGCGCAATACTCGGCGACTGGTTTGCCCGCCTTGGCGGCGGCCAGTTCAGCGGGTGTGCCGTGTTCGTCGGTGGCGCAGAGGAACAGCACCTCGTGTCCCCGGCCGCGCAGGTAGCGGGCGTAGAGGTCGGCGGGCAGCTGGGAGCCGACGAGATTGCCGAGATGCTTGATCCCGTTGATGTAGGGGATCGCTGATGTGATCAGGTGGCGGGCCATTGCGAGACGTCCTTGGAGGTTTGGGCGTTCGTGTAACGCAATGGCGCGGCCTGTGCCAGAGGCGGTTGGCGTCAGGGATCGGTGCGCGTGTCATCCTCGCGTGCGGTGCGCGTGAGTCGTCCGATCAGGAAGGATGTGCGGGGCGACCAGACATAGCGGGTGCGGGTGCCCGCGCTGGGGCGGGCCACCATCCGCACGAGGCTGAAGACGATGAGGACGGCATGGGCGACAGCGATCATGACAAACATCGCCTGCGGGCCGAAGCGGTCGATCAGGGCGGAGGCCACGAAGGGCGCGGCGATGGCGCCGAGGGCAAAGAAGAACATCAGCGCCGCCGAGAGTTCCACGCGCTGTTCGGAGGTGGCGAAGTCGTTGGCGTGGGCGGCGGCGACGGAATAGATCGGGAAGGCGGTGAAGCTGAAGAAGAAGGCGGCGATCATGGCGCCGTTGGGCGAGACGGTCCCGGCCAGCGCGGTGACGATGCAGCACAGGATGGCGGCGACCGAGAGCCCGATCATGACGTGGCGGCGGTCGAACTTGTCGGCAAGCCAGCCCGCAGGGTACTGCGCCAGTGCCCCGCCGAGGACGAAGGCGGCAAGGAACCACGCGATCTGATCGAGTGCGAGGCCGACCTGCTGACCGTAGAGAGGCCCGACCATGCGGAAGGTCGCACTGGAGAGCGCCGCGACGATCACGGCGGCGGCGGCGAGTGGTGAGCATTCGACCGCCAGCATGGGGCGCAGGCGGGGGGCCTTGGGCGTTTCGGGCTGGCGCACGGTGGTCAGCGTCAGCGGCAGCAGCGAGGCGCAGCAGATGATGGCGAGCAGGTTGTAGGAGACGTAGGACGCAGGCTCGAGCACCGAGATCAGCATTTGCGCGACGAGCGAGGCGCCCATGTCGGCCACCCGGTAGATGCCCATGGTGCGTCCGCGCGTCTCGTTGGTGACCTTGGCTTGCAGCCATGCCTCGACCACCGTGTAGCACCCGGCGATGCAAAGGCCCGAGGCGACGCGCATCAGCGCCCAGGCGATGGGGTCGATGATGATCATGTGCATCAGAAGGCCGATGGCGCCTGCGGCGGTGAAGGCGGCGAAGGCACGGGAATGGCCGACCGAGCCCATCAGACGCGGCGCGAACCAGCAGCCGATGAAGAAACCGAAGAAATGCGCCGAGCCGAGAAAGCCGATTTCCTGGGTGGAGAAGTCGAGCGTGATGCCCGACAGGGCATCGAGCGGCGCCACGCCGCCGGTGGACAGCTGCAACAGGATGACCGATAGGAAAAGGGCCGCGAAGGAGATGATCATGCGCATGGGTGCAGATTGGCATGGCGCGGCGCGGATGTCCTGCCGCGTTTTCGACAGACCGGGGTCGTTTTCGGCGCATGCGGGCGGATGGCCTTCGTGACATGCTGCGGATGGGGCAAGTGCCTGATTTTGCCGCGTTCGTCGGCCGGGATGCAGGCGACTTGTGCGCGATGAGAGAATCCCGGCATATGGCGCAAAAGCCCGCCAGGAAGACAGGAGACGTCATGATCGAGCAAAACCCCGATCTTATCCACGCAATCCGCGACCGGTTCGCCCATGTGGACCGCTGCCCGTTTCAGGGCGAGCGGATATTCTTCGAGAACGCGGGCGGGGCTCTGACGCTGAAAAAGGTGGTGGAGACGTCAGGCTTCTATGCCGCGATCCCGGACAATCCGGGACGGGCGAATCCGGCAGGGCAGGGAACGCAGACTGTCATCGACAAGGCGAAGGCGGACCTGGCGGTGTTCATGAACGCATCCTCGGGGCAGTTCTTTGCGGGCGAAAGTGGCACGGAGCTGCTGTTTCGGATGATCCGGACGGCCTGTGTGAACGCGCCCGAGGGCTCCAAGGTGATCGGGTCGTCGATCGAGCATCCGGCATCGCGCAGCGCGGCGCGGCGCTGGGCCGAGGTGGCGGGGCTCACGTATGTCGAGGTGCCGCATGACGACGCGACAGGCATGGTCACGGCGGAGGCCTATGCCGAATGCATGACGCCGGATGTCGCGGTGGCGACCATCGTGCATGCGTCGCCGGTGACGGGGATGGGCATGGACGTGGCGGCGATTTCAACCGCGATCCGGGCGGTGGCGCCGGAGGCGGTGATCATCGTGGACGGCATCCAGCACGCGGCGCATGGGCAGCTGGATATCGACAGCTATCGCGTCGATGGCTATGCGATTTCGCCCTACAAGGTGTTTTCGCGCCACGGCTACGGGATCGGGTGGGTCTCGGACCGGCTGGCGGTGATGCCGCATGAGCGGCTGATCGGCTCGCCGGAAGACGCTTGGGAGTTCGGAACACGGGATGCGGGATCTTATGCCACCATCTCGGACGTGGTGGACTATTTCGACTGGCTGGGCGGCGAGGTTTCGGAGGAGATCGACCCTCGCCGCCGGATTGAGGCGGCGGGGCGGGCCATTCGCGCCTACGAGACGCACCTGACGAACGCGATGATCAACGGAACGGGCAACCTGCCCGGGCTGCGCGACATGGATCACGTCAGCATCTTGGGCGGGGCGGACAACCCGGCGCGCGAGGGGCTGGTGTCGGTGGTGGTCGCGGGCGTGCCGTCGGCCGAGGTGGTCGAGCGGCTGAACGCGCAGGGCATCCGCACGCATATCCGCAAGGACGATCATTACAGCGGCAACGTGCTGAAACCGCTGGGCCTGAGCGACTGTATCCGGATTTCGATGTGCCATTACAACACCGAGGCCGAGGTGGCGCGGTTGCTGACCGCGCTGCGCGAGGTCGGGGACAGTCAGAGCGGGTAACCGAAGGTCGCGACGGTTTGCCAGATGTCGAGGTTGAGCCGCCGCAGGCGGTCGATCGAGGCGTCGATCCGCGCGACCTCTTGTGCGTCCGCGACTTCCTGCTTGCCGACGAGGATGCGGTCCTTGCGGTCGGCGATGCGCATCATGATCGTATTGAGCGGCCCGCCATCGGGGTTGAAGGAATAGATGCAGTGGTTGAACTTGTTGCGCAGGGTGGCCTCCTTGCGGAACCGCGCGGTCAGTGAGAGCACCGCGTCGCGCTGGTCGGCCGGGGTGTGGCCCAGCTTGGCCAGCCTGTCGACAAGATCGAGCCGGGCGCTGGTGGTGTTGAGGGTCAGGAAGATGACCATCGCCACGTCCTTGTCGGTGTCGGCCAGCCCGGCAATGAGGTGGATCAACAGGCTTTCGGTGTTGGTCCAGTTGAAGTTGAGCTGGCCCACGCGCAGGAACATGTCGCGCAGTGCCTCTTCGTGCGCGGGCTGCGCCGGTTCAGAGCCTCGACGTGGCATAGAGCATCGCCGCCTCGGTGCGGTTATGGACGCCCAGCTTGGAAATGATGTGATGAATGTGCAGCTTGACGGTGTTTTCCGACAAGCCCAGCTGGGCCGCGATTACCTTGTTCTGTCGGCCGCGGGCGACATGTTCGAGCACCTCGATCTCGCGTCCTGTCAGCCGATCGAGCGCCGAGACGGCCGTGCCTTTGTCGGGCTTTGCCGGCGTCATGTCTTCGCCGCCGGCACGGGCGGGCGGATCGGTCGCCGTCAGCGTCGCCGACGTCAGCAGTTCGGGCGTCACGTAGGAATGCCCTGAAAGACAAAGCTTGAGCATCGAGATCCACGAGTCGAAATTCAGGTGCACCGGAAAGAAGCTGGACACGACAGTGGGATAGAGCGGGCTGGTGATCAGCGACCGGCTTTTGTCCGCATCGCCGTAGGCGCAGGCGATCTTCGCGCTGGATTGATTGCAGACCCAGGTTGCCAGATTTTCATCCAGCTTTTTCGCCGCAGATTGATCGAGCACGACGAGGCACAGACGATCCCGCCAGGACGGCAGCATCTCTACAAGCTGGTCCACGGAGTCGAAGCGTTTCACGGCGGTTCTGTCGATCTCGGCCTCGGTGACCCGGCAGAGCCTTTCGGAAAAGCTCTGATTGGCCGAAACCAATGCAATGACCGAATGCGTTTTGCGTTCCAATTTCAATAACTCTTTGGCGCGACCTTCGCGCGGTTCGGAAAAATGTTGCATGACAGTGCTCCCCCCGAAGTCGTCATCTTAAGGCACTGGTCGATAAATTTTTATCAACTGATCAAATGAAGAAAGTAATACGGCTAAACCTAGCACTATTGTCAGGCTGGCACAAATATTAGTCGAAAGAGCGCTTCGGCATATATCAATCGGTTTGTTTTCGGCCGTCGGTCTAGATCGTTTGAATGAGATCGGACGCCGCAGGACTACTCCGATTGTTGCGCAGGCACTGGACTGAATAGCCGGAACGGGCGAATCAATGCCATGCCAGACTTATGAAAACAAAAGAAAAAAATTGGAATCCAACTGGATTAACCAAGATTGACGGGTGTTTTCGACGTCCGATTCTCCCTCATCTTCGGTCGTGCACGACACCGTGCAGACAAGATCGGGGGATCCATCTTTAGCTGACGGACACGGCCGCACGGGGCGCCCGCAAATGTGGGACCGCATCTGCCCCATGCGCCATTGACCGGCACGCGAGACTGCCTCCGAAGAAAGGACAGGGTGAGGACCGGACCATTTCACGTCGTATAACGCGGGGCGTCCTAGACCGAGATTTCGTCGCGGCCCCCCGGATTTTTTCAACAAACAGATCCAATCGCATCCGGACGCATGTCACTTGTTAGAGAGCGGTGACCCTCGGATGCTCCATTCGGAGAAAATCCAATGTCAAAGAAAAATCAATACCTCTTCGGCCTTCAGGGCCAGGGCCAGCTTCAGGGCCAAGGTCAAGGCCAAGCTCAGGGGCAAGCCCAAGGCCAAGGCCAGGGTCAGGACCAGCACCAGTCAAGCCACAATGAGAACGTAAACCTCAGTGGTAACGGCAACGGCAACCTGAACGGCAATGGCAATGCCAATGGCAACCTGAACGGCAATGGCAACGCCAATGGCAACGTGAACGGCAACGCCAATGGCAACGTGAACGGCAACGCCAATGGCAATGTTAACGCCAACGCCAATTACAACCACAACGACGCGACCAACAATGCCACCAACACCGCCACGAATACGGCGACCAACGTCAGCACGACAGACGTCAAGGTGAACGTGGATGTCGGTCTGGAAGGCCTGCCGTCAGACGATGATTTTGCCGATTTCGACCTGTCAGGCGGCAGCTCGACCGGTGATATCATGATGGCGACCAACGGCGGTCACGTTCATGCCGTCTATGGGGCCGGCAACGACATCGTTCTGAAAGACGTGCTGGAAGACGCGCTGAACGGCGCTGGCAACGATGCCGGAACGATCATCGCTCAGTCCGCAACGCTGACCGACAACGACAAGGTCGACAACGCGCAGGTACAGAACAGCGGCAACTTCCAGCAGAACGGCAACGCGACAGGCGGCACGGCGACGTCCGATGAAGGCATCGAGACCCAGCCAACCGGCGGAGGCGGCGGGTCTGGTGCGCTTTCAGCCGGCGGATGGGGCGGTGACGCCGCAGCACTTGGCGGAATCGCGGCGGCTGACGGCGGTCAAGGCGGTCACGGCGGCTTCGCGGCCTCCGGCGGTGGCGACGGTGCCGCCGGTCTTGGCGGTGGACTTGGATCCATCGGCGTGGGCGTCGGTGTCGGCGGTGAGACCGGCAACGGCGGCAACGGCGGCGACGGCGGCAACGCGGCCTCTGGCGCGATCGGCGTGAACGACGCCGATGGCGGTGGCGCGGCGGGCCTTGGCGGCGGACTGGGCCTGGGTGGCCTTGGGCTGGTGCCGGTCGGCCTGGGTGCCGGGATCGGCCTTGGGGCCGGCGGAGACGGCGGAGACGGCGGCAATGCCGGGTCCGGCGCCATCGGTGCCTCCGACGCGGATGGCGGCAACAGCGGCGGCGCGAACGGGCTGGGCGCTGGCATGAGCACCGGCCTGGGCGTTGGCCTTGGTGCCGGCGGTGACGGCGGTGCTTCGGCGGCGCTGGCAGGCGGCGGCGGTGCCGGCATGGGCGGTAAGGCCTTTGGTGGTGACGCTGGTGCCATCGGCGGCTTTGGCGGCGCGGCCGGCAAAGCGATGAACGGCGATGGCGGCGCGGCCGGACATGGCGGCCTCTGGGGTTCGAACAACGGTGACGACGGCTTCGTCAACGGCCTGAGCGAGGCGCAGGCCTCCGCGGTTGTCGACACCTCGGCGTTCAACCAGAGCATCGTTCAGGGTGCCAACATCCTTGGCAACACGGTCGACATGACCGTGGTCGGCGGCTCGCTGACCTCGACGCTGGTGGGCGAAGACGACACCGTCTAAGGCTCTGGCACGATACTGAAAACGGCCTGCGCGGTGCGCATCGCGCAGGTCACATTTCAAACCAGAATAGTAGGTCTGGTCTTCGATCTCTGACGAGTAGGAAGAACAAATGGCCTTTGATTTTACAACCGAAGCAATTGCCCATTTTATTGGGGCGTTCAACCAGATCATCGAAGAGGCGCGGTTGCGCACGGATCACGATCCGTTCGACAACGTCGGACCTGACTATGGTCTTGGAAACGGCCTTAACACGATCACGATCAACCTGTCGGCGCCGATGCAACCCGTCGCCGTCGATACTGGTATTTCCTACAGCATTCAGTTGCTGCCGCTGCCAGAACCATTCACGCCGGTTTCGGTTTTCATGCAGACCGGGGCCGATCCAGGTTTGCCGTTTTTGATCGGTGGCCTGCCGGTGGTACCGCAATCGATGCCGGGGGTGCCCTTCGGATATGCGGCGCAGCCTTTCGTGGTATCGCCGCCACCGCCGCCGCCTTCTTATGCGACGGTGGTCTATCAGCAAAATCTCCTGGCGGATTCCGACAGGCTGTTGGGTGGAGATACCGTGGCGGAACTGCCTCAAGAGGCGGCGGCCCTGGCGCTGGACTGGCTGGTGGAGGAAGGCACGGCGCTTGCCGGTCCGGATATTCCCGAGGTCCCGGAAAGCGGTGCCGATATCGCTGTGACGGGCCACGAGGTGTACGCCAGCGCTACGGCCTTTGTCCCCGATGGGCCGGAAGAGGCCCAGGTGGTGGCGCTGACCGGAGAGGACGCCGCCGGGATCCACGTGGACGGAGAAGAAAGCGAGACGCTGCCCGATCTGACCGAGGTGTTGCCGGTTCTGCCCGAAGCGGATGACGACACCGGACCGGCGCATGACGTGATCACCGGCGGCAACACGGTGGTCAACGAGGGCTACATTTCGTTTTCGCTGGCAGAGGCGCCGGTGATCGCCGTGATGGGCGACAGCCTGTCGCTGGTCAGTATCAGCCAGACAAACGTGATCAGTGACCTGGATACGGTGAACGGGATGTTGCAGGGCGCGGGCGGCGCCGACAACGTCGTCAGTAGCGTCGCGTCATTCCTGAGCACCAGTTCGGAGCCTGAGAGTGACGACGGGGACGGCGCGGAGGAGGACGGTACGGTGAAGGACGACGCGCCGGTCTTTCCGTCGATTGCGTCAGTGGTGCGGATCGAGGGAGACGTTGTCAACTTCAACTACCTGTACCAGCAGAACATGGTGGACGACGACGATGTCGTGGGCATGGAACTGACCGCTTCGAAGACTTTTATACAGAGCGGCGGCAATCTGACTGTGAACGCCACCAGCCTTTTGGAACTGAGTTATATCTATGATTTGATCGTTGTGGGCGGCGATATCATCAACGTCAGCATCATCAACCAGATGAACGTGCTGCTGGACGACGATTTCATCACCTATCCAGAGGACGAGGGCTGGGACGTGACCAGCAGCGGCAACGTGCTGTGGAACCAGGCCAGCGTAAATTCGATCGGCATCGACATTTATCAGGCCATGTCCGACGAGTTCGCGGCGCTTGGTGACAGCCTTGCCGCGGGGTCGGACGCGGTGTCCGGCAGCATCCTGAGGCATGAGGCGTTCGAAGGGCAGGACGAGGTTCTGAGTGTTCTCTACATCGAAGGCGACCTGATCAGCCTTCAGGTCGTCGATCAGGTCAACATTCTGTCGGATGTCGATCAGGTGCACGTCAGCGCGCAGGGCGATGCGGCGGCGATCGCCGGGGCGAACGCGTTGATCAACATCGCGGCGATCTCGGAATTCGGCATCGACTCGGAGGTCCAGGTGGGCGGCGAGGTCTATTCCGACGCGCTGATGCACCAGGCGGGCCTGATCGTGGAAGAGGACAGCCCGCTTTTGACCCAGGAGGGCGGGCTGGTGACCGAGGCGGTCGCCTTTTTGATGGATGACGTGGATCAGCAGGCCGAGGACGCGGACGGTGGATACTGCGGTTACGCCGCCGGCGACGATATGGGGGGCGATCCGATGGGGGGACTGCTGGTTTGAGCGAAAGCATTTTGAACAAGAGATATTGAAACATGGATAGTGACACATCACGGGCCGCGCATGGCGCCTCTGCCACCGCTCACGAAAAGGATCGCACCGGGGGGAGGGACCTTTTAACGCTTTCGCCCGACCTGCGCGTGCCCGGAACAGGGACGCCCGCCGCCGGCGGGCCCGATCCCGCCCCCGAAACCGTTGACGCATCGCCGGCTCCCGTGATCGATGCCAAGCGGGCGAACGAGGTTTCGCCCGCGCGCGATGTCCCGAAACCGCTTGTCCCCAAAGGCGGTGAGGGCGGCGGTGCCAACGGTGGCGGGGGCGGGGCAGGCTTTCACAAGCGGTCCGGGCCGGTAGATTTCAACCAGGACCTGAAATCCGGCATGGTGGCGGTGCGCCGGAATCTGTCCGTGGTGATGTTGTTCAGTTTTGCGACCAACATCCTGATCCTGGCGATTCCGGTCTACCTGTTCCAGATTTCGGACCGCGTGTTGACCAGCCGGTCGGTGGACACGCTGATCATGCTGACGGGCGTCATCGTCGGCGCGGTCGTTCTGCAGGCGTTCTTCGACGCGATGCGGCGCTTCGTGCTGATGCGCACGGCGGTCGAACTGGCCGCGCGGCTGGGCGCGTCGATCCTGAGTGCGGCGGCCCGGGCGGCGCTGGCCAGCAACGGGCGCGAGTACCAGACGCTGGGCGACCTGCAGCAGCTGCGCGGCTTTCTGGTGTCGGGCACGCTAATGGCGTTTCTGGACGCGCCGTTCGCACCGCTGTTCGTGCTGGCGATCTTTCTCATACACTTTCACCTCGGGCTAATCGTGGTGGGCACGGCGCTGCTTTTGCTGGTCATCGCGTTGATCAACCAGCGGGCCACGTCAGGGCCGTTCACGGTGGCCAACCGGCACCAGAGCGCGGCCAACATGCATCTCGATTCGATGTCGCGGAACAGCCAGATCATCAACGCATTGGCGATGATCCCCGAGGCGGTGTCGATCTGGGGGCGCGACACGGCGGCGTCACTGACCGCGCAGGTGCGCGCGCAGGACCGCAACATCACCTCGGCGGCGTTCTCGCGCGGGGTGCGGCTGTTGACGCAGGTGGCGATGCTGGGCTGGGGCGCGTACCTGGCCATCGACGGTCAGCTGACCGGCGGCATGGTGATCGCCGCGTCGATCATCGCGGGCCGGGCGCTAGCCCCGATCGAGGGCGCGATCGAGGGGTGGAACCAGTTCATCCTGTCGCGCGCGGCGTTTGGCCGGATTTCCGAGCTGCTGAAAGCGTCGCCGCTCAACCACGACCGGCTGGTGCTGCCGCGGCCCGAAGGGCGGCTGGACGTGGAGCGCCTGCTTTACGTCCCGCAGGGCACCAAGAACGTCGTGCTGAACGGTATCAGCTTCAGCCTGGCGCCGGGATCGTCGCTGGCTGTGATCGGCAATTCGGGCGCGGGCAAGACCACGCTGGGCAAGATGCTCGTGGGGGCGGTGCTGCCGACCTCGGGCTGTGTGCGGCTGGATCTGATGGACCTGCGCAACTGGGACCAGCGACAGTTCGGCGAGAGCATCGGCTATCTGCCGCAGGACGTGCAGCTGTTTCCCGGCACCATCAAGGACAATATCGCGCGGATGCGGGACGATGCCACGGACGATCAGATCTATCACGCGGCACAACTGGCGGACGTGCACCAGATGATCGCCAACCTGCCGCATGGGTACGAGACGGTGGTGGCCGCCGATGGCGCGCCGTTGTCAGGCGGGCAGAAACAGCGGATCGCGCTGGCGCGGGCGTTCTTCGGCAATCCGCGGCTGCTGGTGCTGGACGAGCCCAACTCGAACCTCGACGTGGCGGGCGACCAGGCGCTGGCGCGGGCGCTGCAGCATGCCAAGGCGCAGGGGATCACGGTGGTCGTGGTCACGCAGAAACCGTCGCTGCTGGCGCATGTGGACAAGATCATGGTGCTGGCGGGTGGCGCGGTTTCGATGATCGGCCCGCGCGAACACGTGCTGCAGTCACTGTCGGGCAATCCGCAGCCCGCGCCGGACCCCGGGACCGCCCCGGCGGCGGCGCCAGCCGCGGCTGCACCGGCCTGACCCCAGTTTGAACGGAGGATTTCATTGTGAGCCGCATAAAAATGCAGACCTTACCCGTCGAGACACGCTGGTTCGCAGAGGTGCCGCGCTCGATCCGGCGATTCACCTTTGTCGGCCTGACCGTAATGCTGACATCCTTCGGCGGTTTCGGGGCGTGGGCCTTCAAGGCGCCACTGGCGGCGGCGGTGATCACCCAAGGGTCGTTCGTGGCGATCGGCAACAACCAGTTCGTGCAGCACCTGGAAGGCGGCATCATTCAGGATATCCTGGTGTCCGAGGGCGAACAGGTCGCGCAGGGCCAGGCGATCATTCAACTGGACAAGACCGCGGCGCAGGCCAAGCTGCGCGAGCTGTACCTGCGGCGGGCGCGGCTGGAAACGGTGGCCGCGCGGCTCTTGGCGGAATACAGCGGCGCCGACAGTTTCGAGGTGCCGCCCTTCCTGGCGGGGGGCGCAAACGATCCGGCGGTACAGCAGATCCTGAGCAATCAGCGTCTGAACTTCGACTCGTCCAAGGCCAAGATCGCCAAGGATATCGGCCTTTTGGAAAGCAACATGCTTGCGCTGAACAGCCGCAAGGAGGGGTTCCTTGCGCAGCAGGATGCGCTGGAGCAGCAGATCGCTTTCCTGAAGGAGGATATCGCCGCGCAATCCGCCCTGTTGGACAAGGGGCTGACCCAAAGATCGCAATTGAACTCGCTATACCGGGCGCAGGCCGACGGGCTGGGCCAGATCGGGCAGTTGCAGGCGGAACTGCACGAGGTCGACGCCCTGCTGGCCAAGCACGAGCAGCAGATCGAGCAGGTCGTGGTCGAGCATCGCAAGGCCGCGCTGGACGAGCTGCAGTCGGCGGAAAACGAACTGGACACCGTGCGCGAGAACTACAATCGCGCGCTGGAGGTGCATGCGCGGTCCTCGATCGTGTCGCCGGTGGCGGGGACCGTCGTGCGGATGACCTACAACACGCCGGGCGGGGTGATCGAGAGCGGCAAGACCATCGCAGAGATCCTGCCTGCCGACGCGCCGCTGATCATCGAGACCAAGTTGCCGCGCACCGATATCGACAGCGTCAAGATAGGCCAGCCTGCGACCGTGCGGCTGGTGGCGCTGAACCAGCGCACGACTCCGGTGCTGAACGGGACGGTCTATTACGTGTCGGCCGACGCGCTGCCCGACGAGTCCGAGCTGATGCCACAGGAGGTATACCTGGCGCGGGTGCGGATCCCGCCCGAGGAGATTGCGCGGGTGCGCAACTTTGCCCCCACGCCGGGGATGCCGGCGGAGGTGATGATCGAGACCGCCGAGCGGACGTTCTTTGAATATCTCAGCAAGCCGATCACGGATTCCATGTCGCGGGCGTTCCGCGAGCAATAACCCGGCGGGGCGGCGTTACGGGCCCGCGCGGCAGTCGGGCGCTTCGACCGCGTGGCGTGCGGTGACGCGCCCGGTGAAGTGGTCGGTCTGCACCCGCAGGCAGATCCGGTCGCCGGGCGCGAGCAGCGGGGTCAGGCGGTTCGGGGTGACGAGCGGGAAATGCCGTCCCGCGTCGGTGGTGGCGGTATAGGCGGGGCGGGTGCCGAAATCGGTCTCGACCTGGGTGATGCTGTCGATCCGGCCGGTCATGAAATCGACGCTGGCCGGGATGCGCACGAAGAAGACGACCAGCATTGCAACCACGCCCAGAAAGAGCAGGACGGCCCCCCACCAGGCCCTACGGCCCAGCAGGTCGCGCCAGAGCGCGGCGGTGAGGCCGGGCGTTTTGCGTTTCTCGTCTGTCACTTAGGCAGGATTGCCAGTTTCCTTGCAGGGATCAAGCGCAAAGCCGCCCCTGGCGCGGGTCACGGCCCATGTTGCCGGGGGCAGGGTGCGGGCGCGACGGCGCGAGAGGGTCCAGCCCAGCCGCCCGGGTGTATGGGCGGGGGCCATGTGCCAGCGGCTTTCGACGCCGGGGGCGCCGCCCTCGCCGGGGGTAAGAATGAGGCCGAGGGGCGCGCCGGAGCCTTCGGCCGCGCCGGTTTCCGCGGCGAGATGCAGGCGGCGGACCTGGGTGAGATTGGGCAGGTCCGGGAGTTCGGCAACGGCCAGCGGCACCGCGCCGGAGCGCAGCACCTCCTCGAGGCACCACAGCAGGTCAATGGGCTGGCGTGGCGACAGGAAGGTGAAGCGTTCGGGCCCCACCAGCGCCACCATGCCATCGGGGTTGAGCCGGTCGGCGACCCAGTCGGGGGCGATCCAGAACACCGGGCCTTGCGTGGCGGCGGCCGCCAGCATCGCCGCCATGTGCCGCGCCGGGCCGCAAAACTCGTGCAGGCGCGCGGGGGTCAGGGCCATCTCGCCCAGCACGGTGACGGCGGTGCGAGTACGGTGGCTGCTGCGGCGGGTGAGCAGGGTGGTGTCCATGGCATTCAATGTAGTTTGTTCGCTCTTTGTTCTCAATCTCGAAATACGGGGTGACGCCCGCGTCAGAGCCGCTACATATGGGGCTTTGACGACAGGCAAGACGGAGCGGGACATGCAGCGCAGGCAATTGGGACGGACGGGAATCGAAGTGAGCGCGCTTTGCCTCGGCTCGATGACATGGGGCAGCCAGAACACCGAGGCCGAGGGGCACGCCCAGATCGACCGGGCGCTCGACCGGGGCGTGGATTTCATCGACACCGCCGAGATGTACCCGGTGAACCCGGTCGCGAAGGAGACCATCGGGCGCACCGAGGAGATCATCGGCACCTGGCTTGCCCGGACGGGGCGGCGCGGTGACGTGGTGCTGGCCACCAAGCATTCGGGCGAGGGGATGCAGCACGCAAGGGATGGCGCGCCGATCTCGTCAGAGACCATCCCCGGGGCGATCGAAGGCTCGCTGAAGCGATTGCAGACGGACGTGATCGACCTGTACCAGTTTCACTGGCCCAACCGGGGCAGTTACATGTTCCGCCAGAATTGGACATTCGACCCCTCGGGGCAGGACCCGGCCGCGACGCGGGCGCATATGGAAGATGCGCTGGGCGCGCTGGAACGCGAGGTCGAGCGGGGCACGATCCGGGCCTTCGGCCTGTCCAATGAGAGTGCCTGGGGCACGGGCCATTGGCTGCGCGTCGCCGACGAGATGGGCGGGCCGCGGGTGGCGACGATCCAGAACGAGTATTCGCTGATGTGCCGTCTCTTTGATACCGACCTGGCGGAGCTGAGCGTGAACGAGGATGTGGGGTTGCTGGCCTTTTCGCCGCTGGCCGCCGGGCTGTTGACCGGCAAATACCAGGGAGGTGCGGTGCCCGAGGGGTCGCGTCTGACGCTGAACGAGACGCTGGGCGGGCGCAAAGGGCAGAGAGCCTTTGCCGCCGTGGACGCCTATCTGGAGGTGGCGCGGCGGTTTGGCCTCGATCCGGTGCAGATGGCGCTGGCCTGGTGCCTGACGCGGCCGTTCATGACCTCGGCCATTTTCGGGGCGACATCATTGGAACAATTGGACGTGGCGCTGGGGGCCGCGGAGGTGACGCTGTCGGACGAGGTGTTGGAGGCGCTGGACGCGACGCACAAGGCGCATCCGATGCCCTATTGAAGGGTGGCGGTGGGTTTTCACCCACCCTACGCGGTTTTCGAATGACGGGGTCTTTGTGGCGGGCGTTGCCGGGGGCTTTGCCCCTGCGGCGAAACGGTGTTTCGCCGCTCCCCCAGGATATTCCTGGCCAGAAGAAGAGGCGGGGTGGCCCTAGTCCGGGGCCTGTGCCCAGCAGTGGCGGATGTGGGCGGGCAAATCGCGGGCGCCGACGGAGGCTTCGCGGATGAGGGCGTCGAAATGCAGGGTCAGCGCCTCGACCCGTTCGGTGTCGCGGAAGGCGAGGTAGTTGCGGCCGATATAGAGCACGGCGAGCAAGGGGCCGAAGACGGTGATCGGCGCCGAGTAGAGCCGGCGGGCGTCAAACAGGTAGAGGCGCAGGCGGGGGTAGAGCTGTTCGGTGATCTCGAGCAGGTAGTCGACCTGGCCCTGGCGGATGTCGCGGGGCAGGCCTGCGTAGTAGCCTTCGCCGGCGATGAAGCTGTGCATCTCGAAGAGTGGCAGGGCGATTTCATAGTCCGACTGGGTGCCGCGCATCCAGGCCAGACGATCCTCGGAGGCGCCGATGGCCTGTTCGGTGGAGCGTCCGAGATGAGGCGCGTATTCCCATTCCAGAAGATCGCGGGTCTTGAGCATGTCGGGCAGGCCGGCGGGGACATGGCGGATCTTGTAGCCCGCCGCCTCGCGGTGCCAGGCGAAGATCTGTTCGTCGACAAGCGCGCGGGGTGCTTCGGTCAGCGAGAGCGTGTTGGCGAGGATGTCGGCGGCGGTTTCGGGCCGGTCGGTGAGGCCCAGGAGCCAGTCGGCGGAGACACCGAGGGCACGGGCGCATTCGCCCACCACTTGCGCATTGGGCAGGCGGGCGCCGGTGCCCTTGAGCAGTTGCGAGATCGTCGAGCGGTCGACGCCGACGCTGCGGGCGAGGGCGCTTTGCGAGGTGCCGCGCAGGCGCAGCGCCTCGTTGAGGCGGGTGCGGAACAGGGTGGCGCGGTCGCGTTTGTCGGATTTCTGGATCATCTGTTGGATTTTATCAACAAACGAGAGGTTTGTTAATCATTCTCTGACTGCCCCCCTGACAGGATCTGTCGTAACGGTTTTGTGAAGGACGAATATTGGGGACAAGATGAAAGTGGAATTCGAAGGCGGCGCCGGGCCCGTGCCGGGGCCGGGCGCGCGGGCGCTCGCGGACGTGGAATGGCCGACACTGGGACTGTTGGCGGCCTGTTACGCGGCCTGGGGCGTGGCGCTTTTCTGGCTGGCGGGGCTTTGGCTGCCGGCAGGGGTTGTAGTGGCGGCGATCGGGATCACGCTGCATTCGTCGCTGGTGCACGAGATGATCCACGGGCATCCGACCCGAAACGACCGGGTCAACGAGGCGCTGGGGTTTTTCAGCCTCGGGCTGTGCGTGCCCTATCGGCGGTTCATGGAACTGCACCTTGCACATCACCGCGACAGCCTGCTGACCGATCCCTATGACGACCCGGAATCGAATTACCTGGACCCGGAGGTCTGGGCGCGGTTGCCGCGCTGGTTCCGGGTGGTGCTGCGGTTCAACAACACGCTGTTGGGGCGGATGATCGTGGGGCCGGTGCTGGGACAGGTGGTGTTCATGCGCGCGGACTGGGCCGCGATCCGGGCCGGGGACCGGGGCATCGCGCGGGCCTGGGTGTTGCATGGGCTGGGCGTGGCCGGGGTGTTGGCGGTCGTCGCGGTCTCGCCGATGCCGGTCTGGGCCTACCTCGTCAGCGCCTACCTGGCCTATGCGATTTTGAAAATCCGCACCTTCCTGGAGCACCGGGCGCATGAGCGCGCCAGCGGGCGCACGGTGGTGGTCGAGGATGGCGGGCCGCTGGCGTTTCTGTTTCTGAACAACAACCTGCACGTGGTGCATCACATGCATCCGAAGGTGGCATGGTACCGCCTGCCGGCGATGTGGCGGCAGAACCGGGAGACGTACCTGCGGCGCAATGGCGGGTACTATTACCGCTCTTACGCCGAAATTTTCGCGCGGCACCTGTTGCGGGCGAAGGACCCGGTGGCGCATCCGCTCTGGCGGAGGAAGTAAAACGCGGGCAAGAGGGGATCCATGGTCGAACCGTGGATCCTTCTTTCCATCATGGCGGCGTTTTTCCAGACGCTGCGCTTCATGTTGCAGAAATCGCTGAGCATGGGGACGTTGAGCGCCCTGGGCGCGACCTTCGCGCGGTTCGCCTATGCCGCGCCGATGGCCGCGCTACTGGCAGGGGGCTATGCAATGTGGTCGGGGCAGGGGCTGCCGGCGGTGGGCGGGCGTTTCTGGATCTACGTGCTGAGCGGCGGGCTGGCGCAGATCCTGGCGACGTGGTGCGTCGTGCTGCTGTTTGCAGAGCGGAACTTTGCGGTCGGGATCACCTTCAAGAAGACCGAGGTGGTGCAGACCGCGATGGTGGGGTTGATCGTGCTGGGCGACCGCATCAGCCTGCCGGGGCTGGTGGCGATATTCCTTGGGCTGATCGGCGTGCTGGTGTTGTCGGACGTGCCGGGCGGCGCGGGTGGCTGGTGGCGGCGGGTGACCAGCAAGGCGCCGGCGCTGGGGCTGGCCTCGGGGGCGTTCTTCGCGGTGTCGGCGGTGACGTATCGCGGCGCGACGCTGGAGGTGGCCAGTGACGACGCGTTCCTGCGGGCGATGGTCGCGGTGGCGGCGGTCACGGCGGCGCAAAGCCTTGGCATGGCGGCCTATCTGCGCTGGGGCGAGCCGGGGCAGTTGGCCCGTGTCTGGGCGGCGCGGGGCCGCGCGGTGTGGATGGGTGTGACGAGCCTTCTGGGCAGCGTCGGCTGGTTCACGGCCTTCACCTTGCAGAACGCGGCCTACGTGTTCGCGGTGGGGCAGGTGGAGGTGATCTTTTCACTGGCTGCCTCGGTCCTGTTCTTTCGCGAGACAGTGACGCGACGGGAACTGGTCGGGATCGTTCTGGTGAGCGCCAGCATCCTGTTGCTGGTGCTGCTGGGGTAGCGGCGGCGCGCGTAAGTCGGGCCGTTCAATCAGGCAGCGGCGCGCCGTAGAGGCGTTTGAACAGGTTGCTTTCGTCGTCGTTGCGAAAGAACGGCACCGAGGCGGGGGGCGCCGGATCGTGGGCGCGGGCCTCGATCTCGGCCAGCACGACCTCGGTGATGAAGGGCAGGTCATAGTCGTGTCGGGCCGTGGCGAGAGGCACCCATTGAAGGTGGCTGAGTTCGTCGCAGGCGGGCGAGAAATCGTCCGGGTCGGAGGTGAGCGCCCCGGCGTCGACCAGGAAGAAGCGAGCGTCGAATCGCCTGGGGCGGCCCGGCGGGGTGATGGCGCGGAAGACGAACTGCAAAGCGGAGGCATCGGGAACGTGGCCGGTCGCGGCGAAACTTTCCCAGTCGGCGGGGGGTGGGCCGGACCAGTCGCCGGGTTGGCCGAGAACCTGCCCGGTTTCTTCCCAGAGCTCACGGATCGCGGCGGCAGCCAGCGCGTGGGAGCGGTCGGTCTCGCTGTCGTCACGCAGGCGGGCGGCGCAGCCGTCGGGCATCGGGCGGGCCAGCGGGATCGCGGCGTCGCCCGCATCCACTGCGCCGCCGGGAAAGACGAACTTGTTGGGCATGAAGACCGCCTTGGCGCCGCGCTGGCCCATCAGCACGCGCGGTTGCGTCATGCGGTCGCGCAGCACGATCACGGTCGCCGCGTCGCGGATGGCGCTCTTGTCGGAATGTTTCGGGTATGTTGCGGTCATCGGGTCCTGTCCTTCGGGGCCGAAGGGATCAGGTGTCGTCCCCGAAGCCGTGCATCTGGCGCGCCCACTGGAAGCCGACGATTGCCCCTTTCAGCCGGGGCAGAAGGTAAAGCGAGAGCGTGACGCAGCCAATAGCGAAAATGGTGAACAGCACCAGCGGTTCGGGCCGCCACGTCGTGAAGGTGACGTGCAGAAGCGGGGCCATGAGGTGCCCGACCAGAAGAATTGTCAGGTAGGCGGGGCCGTCATCGGCTCGGGCGTGGCTGAGATCCTCGCGGCAGACCGGGCAGCTTTTGCGCAGCTTGAGATAGCTTTTCAGGATCGGGCCCGAGCCGCAATTGGGGCAGGTGCGACGAAACCCGCGAAATACCGCGGGCCACAGGTCGCGTTCATTGGAGTCCTGTCCTTCGGGCGTGGTGTGCGCCACGGAAGCGGACGTGTGGGTGTCGTGATCGGTGCTGGTCATGTGCCCTCGCGCGTGGATGGCTGTAGACCTGCGCTTTCGGAAGCAAAATTGGAAGGTGACAGGCTGTCTGTGCGTCGGGATGTCGCAAAGAATGGCTTTGGTCTGCCCGGAAAAATGTCGAAGCCGCGCGACGGAAGGCGCGGGGGCCCGCGTTTAGACTGTATGATCGCGATGGCAGGCGCGGTCGCAAAGCAAAGGCGCGGCCGAAGATCGCGCCGCAACGAACCTGTCCGAGATGGAGCATGAAGATGAAGAACCTGATGATCATGAGCGCCCTTGGCATGTCGATCGCACTGGGTGGAGCCGTGCCGGGCATGGCCGGGTCGGGCGAGGGCAAGGGCCCGCGGCATTCGTTCGAGGACCTGGATGCCAATGGCGACGGTCAGCTGACGCGCGAAGAGATGCAGGCGCATATGAAAGCGCGGTTCGATGCCGCCGACACCGATGGCGATGGCGTGATGAGCCTTGAGGAGATGCAGGCCCGGGCGCAGGAACGGGCGGCCAAGCGGGCCGGCAAGATGATCGAACGGCTGGACACCGACGGCGACGGCGGCGTGAGCTTCGAGGAAGCGCAGGCGCGGCGGGGCGGCAAGATGTTCGACCGGGCGGATGCGGATGGCGACGGCGCGATCAGCAAGGCCGAGTTCGACACCGCGCGCGAGAAGATGCGCGAAATGCGCGCCAAGCATCACGGCAAGAAGAAAGAGCAGAACGCGGAGTAATCCGCGCGATCCCGCCCCGGTCACGTTCGCAAGACTGGCCGGGGCGGGGTGTTTCGGCCTAGAACCGGACGCGAGTAACGGGGCAGGATGTACGACAGGGACATGACGATGCCGCTGGACGACCTGAACGACGTGGCCGACGAGGCGCTGCTGGTGCTGTTCGCCAATGGCGATCGGGCGGCGGCGCGGACGTTGACCTTGCGGTTGAGCCCGCGGGTTCTGGCCCATGCCTACCGCCTGCTCGGCAACCGGACCGAGGCCGAGGATGTCGCGCAGGAGGCGCTGCTGAGGCTGTGGCGGGTGGCGCCGGACTGGAGGCAGGGGGAAGCGAAGGTGACGACCTGGCTGTACCGGGTGGTGGCGAACCTGTGCACCGATCGTTTGCGCCGGGGCTGGCGCACGCGACCGCTGGAGGCGGCGGGCGATCCGCAGGACAGCAGGTCGAGCGCGGCAGAGGACATGCAGGAGCGGGCCCGGGCCGACGCGCTGCAGGTCGCGCTGAGCGAACTGCCGGAGCGGCAGAGACAGGCGGTGGTGCTGCGCCATATCGAAGAGCTTGGCAATCCGGAGATTGCCGAGATCATGGGGATCAGCGTCGAGGCGGTGGAAAGCCTGACGGCGCGGGGAAAGCGGGCCCTTGGCGACGTGCTGCGGGGGCGAAAGGATGAACTGGGGTATTCGGAATGAGCAAGACGGGCAAACCTGACGATGAGCTGAGCGCGGCCTTTGCCGCCGCGCGCCGCACCGCGCCCGAACCGGATGCCGATTTCCTGGCGCGGGTGCTGGGCGATGCGGAGGCGGTGCAGGACGCTCTGAAAGAGGCGGAGGTGGCAGCACGCAGCGCGCCACGGCGGCGCGGGGCGCGCGCCTCTATTGGGTGGCGCGGTGTGTTCCGGGCATTGGGCGGCTGGCCCGCGGTCACCGGGCTGAGCGCCGCTGCCATCACCGGGCTGTGGTTGGGCGCGGCGCCGCCGGATGGGGTAAGCGCCACGGCGCAGCTGGTCTGGGGCGAAGATATCACCCTGGCGCTGCAGCCCGACATCGGAACTGAACTTTTCCCGGACGAGGAGGGATGAGCATGAG
Organism: Roseovarius sp. SK2; assembly: GCF_028807495.1. Classification (NCBI taxonomy): domain Bacteria; kingdom Pseudomonadati; phylum Pseudomonadota; class Alphaproteobacteria; order Rhodobacterales; family Roseobacteraceae; genus Roseovarius; species Roseovarius sp. SK2. Next base: position 138,918 of record NZ_JARAMK010000002.1, on the reverse strand, counting down.
CGACGAGACCGAAACCGGGCCGCGCACCGGGGCGCCGCGCTGGATGCGCGTGCTTCTGGTGGTGTCGCTCGCGCTGAATTTGCTTGTCGTGGGGGCCGCGGCCGGGTTCGCGATCAAGGGCGGGCCGAAGATGCGCGGCGGGCCCCCGGGGGGCATGGGCGCGATGCACCGGGCGCTGAGCCAGGAGGAGCGCAGTGACCTCAAGAAGCAGATGATCCGGAACTTTCGTGACAGGACAGACGAACGCGAGGCGTTTCGGCAGGAAATGGCCGGACTGGTCGCGCTGTTGCGCGCCGAAGAATTCGACCCCGCTGCCGCGGCTGACAGGATGACGCGGGTGCGGGCACTGTTCGATGACCGTGTCGCCGCGGCGCAGACGCTGCTGATCGCCTATTGGGGCGAGATGAGCCCGGAGGACCGCGTTGCCTATGCCGATCGGCTGGAGCAGGAATTGCAGCGGCGGCGTCGCTGAGGCCGGTGCCGGTGTGTCCCCGGTCAGGCGGCGGATAACTGGGAAAACGTGACGGTATCGCGCCCGCCGGACTTTGCGGCATAAAGCGCGTGGTCGGCCTCGGCCACCATCGCCTCGGGGTCGAGCCTGTCCCCTTGGTGCGCGGGGTTGGCCACCGTGGCGCCGATGCTGACGGTCAGCGAGACGGGCGTCTCGACACCGGGCAGGGCAATCCTTGTCTGTCGCACGGTATGGCACAGGTGCATGGCCATGGCGCGGGCGGCCGCGATCCCCGACTGGGGCATCAGCACCAGGAATTCCTCGCCGCCGATGCGCGACAGGCTGTCGCCGGGGCGCAACGCGTCGCGCAGAGCGTGGGCGATGCGGGTCAGGACCCGGTCGCCCACGGCGTGACCGTAGGTGTCGTTGACCGCCTTGAAGTGATCGAGGTCCGCAACCATCACCGCGAAGGTTTGCCCGCTGCTGCGGGCCGTGTCGATCATCCGGGTCATCTGCGACAGGCCGTAGCGGCGGTTGTAAAGCCCGGTCAGCGGGTCGGTGACCGCCGCATGCAGCCCGGTGCGCAATCGGGCCTTCTGCATGTCGTCGGCCTGTTTCGCCCTGAGCAGCTTGTCCAGGCGCAGGGTGATCTCGCGTGGGTCGGCGTTGTGGGCGGCAACATCGTGCACCCCGAGGTCCAGCACCTTGGCGGCCAGCGCGTCATCGGCGGGGTCGACCAGGGCAAGCACCCTTGACTGGCGGGTCTGCGGTGCGCTGCAAAGCTCGGCCAGATGGACCAGATCGGGCTCGGTCGCGCGTGCGGGCAGGAAAACCAGCAGAACGTCGGGCGATGCATGCATTCTTGTGAGCAGACCGGACTGGCCGGTGCGGAGCATTTCGAACCGGTGCGGGGTGGTTTGGGCGAGGCGGCGACACAGGGCCTGGTCTCGCGCGGCGCCGGTATGCAGCGTCGCGATCAGGCCTCGCGCGGCGAAGCCCGCCTGCGCCTCGGCGAAACCAAGTGCCTCGGCGGTGTCGTTGGTCAGATCAAGATCGGCCTCGACCGGGGCGTGGCGCGACATCGAGCGCAGTCGCGCCAGCAGCGTCTTCTCGCAAAAGGGTTTGGGCATCACGTCAGCCGCCCCGGCCTGCAGCAGGTCGACCCGAAGTTGCGGTGTGTGGGTGGCGGTCAGGACCAGCACCGGCAGCTGGGCACAGCCGGGCAGGGCATTGATGTCGCGGATCAGGTCGCACGCGTCACGGTCGGGCAGATCGTCGGACATCAGGACCGCCTGCGGCTTGTCGCGCAGGATCGACGCGACCGCCTCTTTCGCGGTGCCGACCTGCGCAACGCTGAAATAGGCCGCCGACAGCTTGACCTTCAGCACGATGCGATTGGTCGCGAGATCATCGACGATGAGAATGGTGCCTGACATGTGCCGAGGCCTTTCCGACTTGTCCTTTCCGATGGCTAGACTATCCCTGTGATTAGTTAAGAAAACCTTGCCGGGAGTTAATCAATATGGCCGATCAGCGAGAAGCCGCCGAGACTGTCGCGCTCAAGGCCTTGGGCTGGATCGCAGGTCACGAGAACCTGCTGGACGTGTTCATGGGGGCCACGGGGGCAGGGCGGGATGATCTGCGCGATGGTGCGCAAGATCCGGATTTTCTTGCCTCTTTGCTGGATTTTATCCTGATGGACGACGCGTGGATCATGGAGTTCAGCGAGGCCGCGAATGTGCCGCCCGAGGCGGTTGTCGAGGCCCGCGCGGCCCTTCCGGGCGGGATTCAGACCCATTGGACATGAATTAATTTTAAGGACCATAAGGTGAACAAACCCGCAAGAAAGATTGATGGGCTGCTCTTTGACAAGGATGGTACGCTGTTCGATTTTCACACCACCTGGAGCACCTGGGCCGGGGGACTGATCGAAGATCTTGCCGACGGCGATGCGGCTGTCAGGGCCAGGCTGGCGGCGGAAATGCATTACGACCTTGGCGCCATGCGTTTCGCGCCGACAAGCCCGATCATCGCGGGCACCAACCGCGAGGCGGCGGAATGCGTGGCGCGGGCGCTGCCGGGGCGAGAGGTGGCCGAGCTGGAACTTTACCTGATGCAGACCTCGGCCACCGCGCCGCAGGCCGAAGCGGTGCCGCTTGCGCCATTCCTGTCTTCGCTGAAGGCAGAGGGCATCGCGCTGGGCGTCGCCACCAACGATACCGAGTATGGGGCCCGCGCCCATCTGGGCGAAGCCGAAGTCACCGGATTCTTCGATTTCATCGCCGGGTTCGATTCCGGCCACGGGGCCAAGCCGGACCCTGGGCCGTGCCTGGCGTTCGCCCGTGCAGCCGGTCTGGACCCCGCGCGCGTGGCGATGGTGGGTGACAGCACCCATGACCTGATTGCGGGGCGTGCGGCGGGGATGCAGACGATCGCGGTGCTGACCGGACCGGCATGCTCGGACGAATTGCGCCCCCATGCCGATGTGGTCCTGACTGATATCGGGCAAATCCCGACCTGGATGACAACGTGAGCGCAGGTTTGTCCCGGGGCATTCTTCTGGCGCTTTTCGGCACGCTGGTGCTGACGCCCGATGCGATGCTGATGCGGCTGTCGGGCATGGAAGGCTTCCAGATGACCGGATGGCGCGGGCTTTTCATGGGCACGATGATGGTGCTGGCCTGGGCCGGTATCAGCCGGGACAGGGCGGGCGATATCGCCCGGCTGATGAGCGGGCCGGGGCTGTTGATCGTGGCGGCGCAGGTGCTGAACTCGATGCTGTTCTGCCTTGGCATCGCCTCGGCCCCGGCGGCGATGGTGCTGATGGGCGTGGCCGCGGTGCCGGTCTTTTCCGCGCTGCTGAGCCGGGTGGTGACCGGCGAGTCGACATCGGCCCTGACCTGGGCGGCCATCGCGGCGGTGATGACGGGGATCGGCATTGCGGTTCTGGGCGGCGGGCATGGCGACGTGGCGCTGAACCGGGCTGCTGCGACGGGGGCGATCTTTGGCCTTGGCGTGGCGTTCGTGCTGGCGCTCAACTTCGTGACGGTGCGCGCAAGCCCCGAGTTGCCGATCCTGCTGGCCATCGGGGTCGGCGCGTGGATCGCGGGTGTGATCGGCTGGTCGCTGACCGGCGTGGAGGCGATGTTCGAGGGCCGGGTCTGGGCCATGGCGATCACCGGGGGCGTGGTGCTGCCCGTGTCGTTCTTCATGCTGTCGCTGGCGGCACGATACACGCTCGCGGCCAATGTCAGTCTGCTGATGTTGCTGGAAACGGTGCTGGGTCCGCTGTGGGTCTGGATCGGCGTGGGCGAGCGGCCGACAGTGGCGATGCTGGTCGGCGGTGTCATCGTGGTGGGCAGCCTCGCCATTTACCTGTCGATCCTGCGGCGGCGGTCGGCGCTGATCGTGCCGAGATAGTTCATCTGCGACAGGTTCTGTCGCAAAGCGGCAAACGAGCGGGCCCGCGCGGTGATTGCATGGAAGGCAGCCTTTCGAGGAGACTCACCATGGCAGAGACAGCCACACGCAGGAAACGCAGCGGCGGACGGGCCGGAAACGCGACGCGACGGGGTACGGCCGTCATCGAGCAAATGCCATGGAACCCGCCGATCAACATCGACCGGCCGGTCGAGCCGTTGACGGACGAGGGCATCCAGGCAATCCACGATGGCGCGATGCGCATCCTCGAAGAGATCGGGATCGAGTTTCTGAACCCCGAGGCGATCGAAATCCTGAGCGGCACGGGCGGTTGCGACATCAACGGCGAGAATGTGCGGATGAGCCGCGATTTCGTGATGGAGATGATCGGCAAGGCGCCGAGCGAGTTCACCATCACCCCGCGCAACCCGGATCACGCGATCACGATCGGGGGCCGGCACCTTAATTTCGGCAATGTCTCGTCGCCGCCCAGCTATTGGGATATGGGCATAGGCCGCAAGGTGACGGGCACGCGCGAAATGTGCGCCAACCTGCTGAAACTCAGCCAGTATTTCAACTGCATCCACTTTGTCGGCGGTTATCCGGTGGAGCCGCAGGACGTGCATGCCAGCGTGCGGCACCTGGATGTGCTCTATGACAAGCTGACACTGACCGACAAGGTCGCGCATGCCTATTGCCTGGGCCGCGAACGGGTCGAGGACGTGATGGAGATGGTGCGCATCGCCGGCGGCCTGACGGACGAAGAGTTCGAGGCCAGCCCGCACATGTATTCCAACATCAACTCCACATCGCCGCTGAAGCATGATTTCCCGATGCTGGACGGCTGGGTCCGGCTGGCGAAGCGGAACCAGGGGCTGGTGGTGACGCCCTTTACGCTGGCGGGCGCAATGGCGCCGGTGACGATGGCGGGCGCCGTGGCGCAATCGCTGGCCGAGGGGCTGTGCGCGATCGTGCTGGCGCAGGCGATCCGGCCCGGCGTGGGCTGCGCGATCGGCACGTTCACCAGCAATGTCGACATGAAATCGGGCGCGCCGGCGTTCGGGACGCCGGAATACATGCGCGCGACGCAGATGACGGGGCAACTGGCGCGGTTCTATGGCCTGCCAATGCGGGCCTCCGGCGTGTGTGCGGCAAACATCCCCGACGGACAGGCGGTGTGGGAAACCTCGAACAGCCTGTGGTCGGCGGTGCAGTCGGGGGCGCACATGGTCTATCACGCCGCCGGCTGGCTGGAAGGCGGGCTGATAGCCAGCCCCGAGAAATTCATCATGGACTGCGAGATATTGCAGCATATCCAGCGCTACATGGACCCGCAGGTGACGGCGACAGGGCCGGACGAGATTGCCGTGGAGGCGGTGCGCGAGGTGGGCAACCAGGGGCATTTCTTTGGTATTCAGCACACGCAGGACCGATACACGACCGCGTTCTATCAGCCATTCCTGAGCGATTGGCGCAATTTCGAGGCGTGGGAGGCGGCGGGCGGCGTGTGGACGCCACAGCGCGCGCACCAGGTGTTCCGGGACATCATCGCGAGCTTTGAGGCGCCGCCGATGGACGAGGGCATCCGCGAGGAACTGGCGGCCTTTGTCGCGCGGCGGAAGGAGGAAGGCGGCGCTCCGACCGATTTCTGAGCGCCGTGCAGACCCGGCCGGTCAATTTTTTAAAGACAAATTGAAACGTTCAAGGCTTCTTAATTCGGTTGTGCAAACGCTTGACCGAATTCGGGAGCACAGGATGCATGGGCTGATCAACCGGGCCATAGAATTGTTTTTGCGGGATACCTACGGGCATGAGGCTTGGGAAGAGATCGCGCGCCGGGCGGACCTTGCGCCGCCGGAATTCGAGGCGATGCTGGATTACCCGGACGCGCTGACCGGCGATGTACTGGTGCAGGCCGCGCAGCTTCTGGACAAGGCGGAGGCCGAGATCCTGGAGGATATCGGCACCTACCTGGTTTCGCACCCCACCGCCGCCGCGCTGCGACGGCTGTTGCGGTTCTCGGGCGCGGATTTCACCGATTTTCTGCATTCGCTGGACGACCTGCCGGCGCGGGCGCGGCTGGCGGCGCCGCAGCTGGACTTGCCGCCTGTTGCGCTGGTGGATCGTGGGCAACAGGTGTTCTCGGTCACGGTCGGGAAACGGGGGACGGCGGGTTTTGCCTTCGGTCACGTTTTGCTGGGGCTGTTGCGGGCCATGGCGGATGATTATGGCGCACTGGTTCTGCTGGAGCACAAGGGATGCCGCGATGGTGTCGAAACCATTGATGTTCAACTGTTGGAGGCGGCGTTTGCGACCGGGCGCAGTTTCGTGCTGGGCGACGCCGGATGAGGCCCGGTGCGATCGCGAGCCTCGGGGCGCTGCTGGACGTGCTGTGCCCGATGCATCTGATCGTGGATGCCATGGGGCGCATCACGCACGCGGGTCCGACGGCGAGGAAGGTTTTGAATGCCAAGGGTCTGATCGGGTGCGATTTCCTCGATCTGTTCGAGGTCAGGCGCCCGCGGCTGGAGCCGGGTGTGCCGGGGTTGCGCGCGGCGGCGGGGCGGCGGCTGCATTGCGTATTGCGCGGTCCTGTCGAGACCGAGCTGAAGGCTGTCGCGGTGCCGTTGCCCGAGGACCGGGCGCTGGGCCCGCCGGGTGGCGTTATCGTCGATTTGTCCTTTGGGATCGGCGTGATGGACGCCGTGGGCCGCCACGACCTGCGAAGCGCGGATTTTGCGGTGACGGACCTGGCGGTGGAAATGCTGTACCTGGTCGAGGCCAAGGCGGTGGTGACCGATGCCTGGCAGAAACTGAACCAGCGGCTTCAGGGCGCGAAGGTGGTGGCCGAGCAGGAGGCTCATACCGATACGCTGACAGGCCTGGGCAACCGCCGCGCACTGGAGCCCGCGATACGTCGGCTGACCGAAAGCGAAGAAGCGTTTACGCTGATGCATCTCGATCTCGATTTTTTCAAATCGGTGAATGACACCCTGGGCCACGCGGCCGGCGATCACGTGTTGCGGCGGGTCGCGCAGATCCTGCGCGAAGAAATCCGCAAGGGTGACACGGTGATCCGCGTGGGCGGCGATGAATTCGTCCTGATCCTGGTCGGGTGCACCTCGGAAGAGGAGCTGTCGCGCATTTCCGGGCGGCTGATAGAGCGGCTGGAAGAGCCGGTCGCCTTCAACGGTGAGGTTGCGCGGATATCCGGCAGCATCGGCACAACGCGCAGCGGCACCTATGCCACGCCGCGGCTGGCGGTCATGATGGACGATGCGGATCTTGCGCTTTATGCCGCAAAGCAGGCAGGCCGGGGGTGCCACAAGGCTTTCGCGCCCGCGCTGCGCAAGGCAGTGGAATCACGGCCCGGGGACGCGGTGACCCTTGTCTGAGACGCCCCGGGTCTTGTGCGGCCCGGCGGTGCCAGCTAACGAATGACCGGCGGAACGGGGCAGCGGGGACGACACGCGCATGACACGGGTTTTCATCACGGGAACGGCCGGTTTCATCGGATACCACCTGGCGCAGCTGCTGCTGGACGAGGGGATGGTCGTGCATGGCTTTGACGGCATGACCGATTATTACGACGTGTCGCTGAAGGCGCGGCGGCACCAGATGCTGTTGCAGTCACCCAATTTCACCGCGACCGAGGCGATGCTGGAAGATGTCGCGGCGCTGGACAGCGCCGTGGATGCCTGCGCACCGGATATCATCGTGCATCTGGCGGCGCAGGCGGGTGTGCGCTACAGCCTGGAAAACCCGCGCGCCTATATCGAGGCGAACGTGGTGGGCACCTTCAACGTGATGGAGGCGGCAAAACGTCACGAGATCCGGCACCTGCTGATGGCCTCGACCAGTTCGGTCTACGGGGCCGAGACCGACATGCCATATACCGAGACGCAGAAGGCCGACACGCCGATGACGATCTACGCCGCCACCAAGAAGGCGACCGAGGCGATGGGGCATTCCTATGCCCATTTGTGGAACCTGCCGACCACGATGTTTCGGTTTTTCACGGTCTACGGGCCTTGGGGTCGGCCGGACATGGCGCTTTACAAGTTCGTGGATGCGATCCTGGAGGGGCGGCCGATCGACGTCTACAACCACGGCGAGATGTACCGCGACTTTACCTATGTCACTGACCTGGTGCGCGGAATCCGCCTGTTGATGGACGCGCCCCCGGTGCGACCCGAAGGCCCAGAGGCGATTGCCGAGGGCGACAGCCTGTCGCCCGTGGCGCCCTATCGCGTGGTCAATATCGGAAATTCCAAGACGGTGCGCCTGACGGATTTCGTCGATGCCATCGAGGCGGCGCTGGGCATGACCGCCGAGCGCAACCTGATGGAGATACAAAAAGGCGACGTGCCGGCCACCTGGGCCGATGCCAGCCTGTTGCAAAGCCTGACGGGGTACAGCCCGGATACCGACGTGCGCGACGGGGTCCGCCAGTTCGTGGCCTGGTTCCGTGAATATTACGACAAGTAATTTCGCTACGTTCATGGCCGGGTTCTGAAATTGGCAATGGTCAATCGCGCGGGTTCGCGTTAGGGGGACGCTCGCGCAGAGACACCCAATCAGGATAGCCCCCGTGAAACGCACCTTGCTGGCCGACTGGGCCAAACGCTTCGATTTGTCCGAGTTGAGCCTGACGCCCGGAGAGAGGCTGAGCGTGTCACGGTTGCGGATCGAGCTGTTGGCCGGACTGACCGTTGCGCTGGCGCTGGTACCCGAGGCGGTGGCCTTTGCCTTTGTCGCGGGTGTGCATCCGCTGGTGGGGCTTTACGCGGCCTTCATCGTCGGCCTGATCACGGCTTTGATCGGCGGGCGACCCGGCATGATCAGCGGGGCGACGGGCGCGCTGGCCGTTGTCATGGTGTCGCTGGTGGCGCAGCACGGGGTGGAATACCTGTTTGCCACGGTGGTCCTGATGGGGATCTTGCAGATCACGGCGGGGGTGCTGCGCTGGGGCAAGTTCATCCGCCTTGTGCCGCACCCGGTGATGCTGGGCTTTGTCAACGGCCTCGCCATCGTGATTTTCCTGGCACAGTTGGGCCAGTTCAAGGTGCCCGGCACGATGGAAAACACGGGCCACGGCATGAGTGGGGGCGAATGGCTGTCGGGCGCGCCGCTATATACCATGCTGGCGCTGGTGGCGTTGACCATGGCGGTGGTCTGGCTGATGCCGCGGGTGACCAAGGCGATCCCGGCGCCGCTGGCCGGGATCGGGCTGGTGGCCGCGATCGTACTGATCTTCGGGCTGGACGTGCCGCGGGTGGGGGACCTTGCCTCGATCGAGGGCGGGTTGCCGGCCTTTCATATCCCGACCGTGCCGCTGACGCTTGAGACGTTCGAGATCATCCTGCCCTACGCGGTGATCCTGGCCGCGATCGGCCTGATCGAAAGCCTGCTGACGCTGAACCTGGTGGGCGAGATGACCAACCGGCGCGGTGGCGCCAGCCAGGAATGCATCGCGCAGGGCGTGGCCAACACCGTGACCGGCTTTTTCGGCGGGATGGGCGGCTGTGCCATGATCGGGCAGTCGATCATCAACGTGAAATCGGGTGGGCGGACACGCATCGCGGGGATTTGCGCGGCGGTGTTCCTGCTGATCTTCATCCTGTTCGCCGCGCCGCTGATCGAACAGATTCCGCTGGCCGCGCTGGTGGGCGTGATGTTCATGGTGGTGATCGGGACCTTTGCGTGGAACTCGCTGCGGATCCTGCGCAAGGTGCCTCTTTCGGACGCGCTTGTGATCGTGCTGGTGACGGTGGTGACGGTGCAATACGACCTGGCCATCGCCGTCGTCGTGGGCGTGATCGTGTCGGCGCTGACCTATGCGTGGAACAACGCCAAGCGCATTCACGCCATCACCGGCAAGGAGATGGACGGCACCAAGGTATATCGTGTGCAGGGCCCGCTGTTTTTCGGTTCGGCCAGTGGTTTCGTGGAACTGTTCGACCTTGAGAACGACCCAGACAAGGTGATCGTGGACTTTGCCGAGAGCCGGGTCGTGGACCAGTCGGCGCTACAGGCCATCGAGGCGGTGGCGGGCAAGTACCTGGCTGCGGGCAAGCGGTTGCAGCTGCGGCACCTGACACGGGATTGCCACCGCATGCTGAAAAAGGCCGGGCACCTGATGGTCGATAGTGATGACGACCCCGATTACGGGCTGGCCGTGGATTACGATGTGAAGACCGGGGTTCTTGGCGGGGGGCATTGAGGATCTGCCGGTCCGGGGCGCGTGGGTTTTCACCCACCCTACGCAATGTCGAATCCCGGACTTGATCCGGGATCCCTTTGTCATCGAGGTCCCGGGTCAGGCCCGGGACGGGGTCGTGTCCTTGATTTGAGCGCGGATGCGACGCGCGGCCGGTCCCTTTAGCTTTCGCCCGGACGCGCGATGGCGAATTTCTCGCGCACCACCGTGTAATCCTTGTAGCCCATCCGGGCCAGCGGGTTGAAGCTGAGCACGTCGAAGATGCCGTCCTTCAGGCAATCGTCACGCATGTAGACGCCTGTGACCTCGCCGAACACCACCTTGTTGGCCTTGCCGGGCAGGTCGACGATCTGCGTCAGTTTGCATTCAAGCGCGGCGGGGGCGGCGGCCACGCGCGAGCATGCTATGGTTTCGCAGGCCGCCCGCTCGATGGCGGCGTCGGTGAACTCGTCGGTCTCCATCGGCCAGGGGCCCGAGGTCTGGTTCATCGCGTCGCGCAGGGCATATTCCACGATGTTCACGCAAAAGACGCCGGTGTCGCGGATATTGGCGACGCTGTCCTTGGTGTCGCCCCGGTCGGGCTTGGCGGAAGTCGAGGAGAACATCACCTGCGGCGGCACGTAGGCCACGGCGTTGAAGAAGGAATAGGGCGCGAGGTTTTCCGAGCCGTCGCTGCCGCGGGTGGAGATCCAGCCGATGGGGCGGGGCGCGACGATGGCATTGAACGGGTTGTGCGGCAGGCCGTGGCCGTCTTCGGGGCGGTAGAACATGGGCGTCCTTCGGGGCTGTTTGCGATTGCGTTTGGACATAGGCCTAACCGCGTGCTAGGCGACGATCCACCTGTTTTTCGAAGGATAAAGCGCCTGTGTACAACCTGCGCCAAGAGACACGCGAGGATTGGTGGGAGGTCGAGGCGCTTTACGACCTGTGCTTCGCGCCGGGGCGCGAGGCGCTGTCGTCCTACCGTCTGCGCGAGGGCGTGGCGCCGGTGGCGGCGCTGTGCCTGGTGGCGCGGGATGCGGATGGCATCCTGGCCGGGGCGATCCGGGTCTGGCCGGTGCGGATCGGCACGGCGCGGGCCTTGCTGGTGGGGCCCATCGCGGTGCACCCGACACGGCAGGGCGAGGGGCTGGGCGGGTACCTCATTCGCGAGGCGTTGCGGATCGGGCACGAGGCCGGCTGGGACCGGGCGATGCTGGTGGGTGATGCGCCCTATTACGAGCGGTTCGGTTTCAGTCGGCTGGACAAGGTGAAGATGCCGCCGCCGACCAATCCCGAGCGGGTGCTTGGCATGGAATTGATCCCCGGTGCATGGGAGGGGATTGTCGGCAAAGTCACGCGTGCCGCTTGAAAAAGCGGGCGCGGTGACCGATCTTTTCACCATGGTCAAGAAAACCTATTCCGAGATCCTGCCGGCGGCGATAGATGCGACCGCGGTGGAGGCGCGCCTGAAGGCGCTGGCCGAGCGGCACCGGCGGGCCGGAAACGTCGGCATCCAGGTTCTGAACATGGTCGGCGGACAGGCCGAGGGGCTGTTGTCTCGCCTGCCGGTGCCGGTGCGATCGCGGCTGGACGACAGCACCGAACGGGCGCTGCGGATGGCGATGGAGACCGCGCACCGTTCGCGTGGCTATTTTCCGGACAGTCCCGGCTGGCTGAGCCGCGCGATGACAACGGCGATGGGCGCGGCGGGCGGCGCGGGCGGGCTGCCCACGGCGCTGGCAGAACTGCCCGTCACGACCACGGTGCTGTTGCGCGCGATCCAGGATGTGGCCGCGGAATACGGCTTCGACCCGGACGAGCCGGGCGTGCAATATGACTGTATCAAGGTCTTTGCCGCGGCGGGGCCGCTGGACCATGACGATGGCAGCGATCTGGCGTTTCTCAGCACGCGGGTTGCGGTGACCGGCAAGGCGGTCCAGGCGCTTGTGGCAAAGGTCGCGCCAAGGCTGGCCACGGTGCTGGGCCAGAAGCTGGCCGCACAAACGGTGCCCGTGCTGGGTGCCGCGGCGGGGGCGGTGACAAATTATGCGTTCACCAGCTATTACCAGCAGATGGCCCATGTGCATTTCGGGCTGCGCCGATTGGCGATAGAGGCCGACCGCGATCATGCAGAGCTGCTGGAAGACTTTCGCGATTTGGTGGAGCTTCCGAGCGTCAAGCGTGCCTGAGGATCGGGGCCGGGCCCGTGAAAATTCGTACGAATTTTCTGAGCCTCAGAGCTTGCCCTTGAGATAATCCATCACCGCCGGGCGCACGGATTGGTCGCCCGCGTTGCGCACGCCGTCGATCACCGCGTAAAGCTCGCCCAGGTCGATGCGACGCAGGATGGATTTTACCGGCCCGATGGAGGCCGGGCGCATCGACAGGCTGCGCAGGCCGATGGCCGCCAGGCAGGCGGCCTCGACCGGGCGGCCGGCATCCTCGCCGCAGAAGCTGAGCGGGGTGTCGTGCGCCTCGCAGCGTTTCACGATGGATTCGATGAAGCTGAGGAAGCTGACGTTGAGTGTGTCATAGCGCCGCCGTACCAATTCGTTCTCGCGGTCGGCGGCGAAGAAGAACTGCTTGAGATCGTTGCCGCCGATCGAGAGGAAATCGACTTCCCGGTAGAAAGAATCGGGTGCAAAGGCCAGCGATGGCGTTTCCAGCATCGCGCCCACCTCGATCTCGGAGGGCAGGGGATGGCCGAGGATACGCTCGCGTTCCAACGCCTTGTTCATCTCGGCATTGGCGGCAGAAAACTCCTCGCGCTGGGCGACGAAAGGGAACATGACCGACAGCGGTCGGCCCTTGGCGGCGCGCACGAGCGCCTGAAGCTGCATGCGCATCACGCCGGGCTTGTCGAGCGCCACGCGCACCGCACGCCAGCCGAGCGCGGGGTTGGGCTCGTCCACCACCTTCATGTAGGGCAGCACCTTGTCCGAGCCGATGTCGAGCGTGCGGAAGCAGACGCGCTTGCCTTTGGCGGCGTCTATGACGTGGGCATAGAGCTCGCTCAGTTCCGACCGGCGGGGCATGTGGGCGCGCACGAGGAACTGAAGCTCGGTACGGAAAAGGCCCACGCCCTCGGCGCCGGAGCCTTCGAGGCTGGGCAGGTCGGCCATGAGGCCGGCGTTCATGTGCAGCGCCAGCCGGGTGCCGCAGAGTGTTTCCGCCGGCTTGTCGCGGATCGAGGCGTAGCGTTCCTGGGCCTGCGCCTGCATCGCCATCTTGTCGCGGAAGGCGGTGACGACGTTGTCGTCTGGGCGCAGGTGCACGATGCCCTGGTCGCCGTCGACCATGACGAAGTCACCGTTCAGCGCCTCGTTGGTGATGCGGCTGGCGTGGATCACAAGCGGGATGGCGAGCGCACGGGCCACGATGGCGGCGTGCGATCCGACGGAGCCTTCCTCGAGCACGATACCGCGCAGACGGCGGCCATAGTCCAGCAATTCGCCGGGGCCGATATTGCGGGCAATCAGGATCGGGTCGTCTGGCATTTCCGCGCCGGTTTCCGCGCCCTGGCCGGTGAGGATTCGCAAGAGACGGTTGCTGAGGTCGTCCAGGTCGTGGAGCCGGTCGCGCAAATACGGATCGGTGACCTGGGTCATCCGGGCGCGGGTGGTGGATTGTTCCTTTTCCACCGCGGCCTCGGCCGAGAGGCCACGTGCGATGTCCTCCTCCATCCGATTCATCCAGCCCTTGGAATTGGCGAACATGCGGTAGGCTTCGAGCACCTGAAGCTGTTCCTTGTCGCCGGTGGCCGCTGTGCTGAGCATGCGGTCGACACCGACGCGCAGGGCGTCCACGGCTTCTTCGAGGCGCTCCAACTCGCGGGTGGGGTCCTCGGCGATCGGGTTAGTGACCACGACGCGGGGTTCGTGCAGCCAGACATGGCCTTGGGCCGCGCCTTCCTGGACGATGCCGCCGCGGAACAGCACCGGCTGTTGGTGACGGGCCGACATGGCCGCGCCCTCGCCGACGAAGGCGCCCAGTTCGGCCATCTCGGCGATGACCATTGCGACGACCTCGACGGCATAAAGCTCTTCGTCGGAGTATTCGCGGGACTGCTTGGACTGCACGACCAGTACGCCCAAGGTTTCGCCCAGCCGCTGGATCGGCACGCCCATGAACGAGCAATAGGCCTCTTCCCCGGTCTCGGGCATGTAGCGAAAGCCGCGTGCGCCGGGCGCGTCGTCGGTGTTGACGACATTGCCGGTGCGGGCCACGCGGCCCACGAGACCTTCCCCGAGCTTCATCCGGGTCTGGTGCACGGCGTCGCGGTTGAGACCCTCGGTGGCGCACAGCTCGAGCGTCTGCTCGTCGCGGAAAAGGTAGATCGAGCAGACCTCGGTGCGCATTTCCTCGGCGATAAGCGTGGTGATCGCGTCCAGCCGGGCCTGTCCGGCGGCGTCCTCGGCCATGAGCGCGCGCAGGCGCGAGAGCATCTGGCGGCTGTCCGTCTCGATCTGATCGCCGGAAGGTGTCATGGCGTTCGGAAGCCTTTCCATGGGGCCGTTCTGGCCGGGAGCCGGGACGTTTAAATCACAGGTTGCGGGTATTGTGAAATGGCAATGTCACCCGGTGGCGCGCGGGGCGGTAAAGCCCGGGCAAGTGCCCGGATATCGTGATTGTTTTGCCAGCTCGTCTTGGTTAAGCGCTTGGAACGAACCTTCGTTCGCCAGACAGGCAAGGTCCCTATGCCGATACCATTGCCGCGACGCGGATCGCCGCAGCACTATGTTTTCGCAGGCATTTATTTCGTCCTGTTCGTTCCGGTGGCGAGCGCGGTCATGTCGCATGATCCGTCGGTGAGTCCGACGGGGCGTGGTGCCGAGCTTGAGCGGTTGATCGGCGTGATGCTGGACCGGCTGGGCGAGGCGACAACCGTGCTGGTGTTCGCCGGGCTGGCGTCGGTGGGTGTGCTGTTTCACCTGGCACTGGCGCGGCGGCCCCGAGGCCGCGCGCGGGGTCAGGCGGTCTTGTCCAGCTCGAACGCGTCGTGCAGCGATTGCACGGCCAGTTCCATGTACTTGCGGTCGATCAGCACCGAGATCTTGATCTCGGAGGTCGAGATGACCTTGATGTTGATTCCCTCGTCCCGCAGCGTCTGGAACATCTTGGCGGCGACACCAGACTGGCTGCGCATGCCGATGCCCACCGCCGAGATCTTGGCCACGTTGGTGTCTGCCACGAGGTCGTGAAAGTTGATCTCGCCGCGGTCCTTGGCGCCCTGCAGGGCCTTCTCGGCACGCGCCACCTGGTTGGTGGGGCAGGAAAAGGTCATGTCGGTGCGACCTTCCTCGGAAATGTTCTGAATGATCATGTCGACGTTGACGCCCGCATCCGACAGCGGGCCGAAGATGGCGGCGGCGATGCCGGGGCGGTCGGCCACCGAGATCAGGGTCATCTTCGCCTCGTCGCGGGAATAGGCGATGCCGTTGACCACGTTTGATTCCATGATTTCCTCCTCGGCGCAGACCAGGGTTCCTGCGTCGTCCGATTGTTCCTCGAAGCTTGATAGCACGCGCAGGCGCACGTTGTAGCGCATCGCCAGCTCGACCGAGCGGGTCTGAAGGACCTTGGCCCCCAGGCTTGCCAGCTCCAGCATCTCCTCGAAGGCGATGCGGTCGAGCTTGCGCGCCTTGTCGGTGATGCGCGGGTCGGTGGTGTAGACGCCGTCGACGTCCGTGTAGATGTCGCAGCGCTCTGCGCCGAAGGCGGCGGCGAAAGCCACCGCTGTCGTGTCAGAGCCGCCCCGGCCCAGCGTGGTGATGCGGCCCTCGGGGCTGATTCCCTGAAAGCCCGCGACCACGGCCACCTGCATGCCTTCGCCGAACTTGGCGTTGATGTTGTCGGTGGGAATTTCCTCGATCCGGGCGGCGGAATGGGCCGAGTTCGTCTTCAGCGGCACCTGCCAGCCCTGCCAGCTGCGGGCCGGGATATCCATTTCCTGCAAGGTCAGCGCCATGAGGCCGGCGGTGACCACCTCGCCCGAGCTGACCACGGCGTCGTATTCGCGGGCATCGTACATCGGCGAGATCTCGTCCACCCAGCCCACCAGTTCGTTGGTGCGCCCGGCCATGGCCGAGACGATGACGATCACGTCGTATCCCTTGGCCACTTCGACGCCGACGCGTTTCGCCGCCCGGCGGATGCGGTCGATATTGGCCACCGAGGTGCCGCCGAATTTCATCACGAGCAGGGGCATGGCTGCGTCCTTGGGTCAGATCGCAGGTGCTTTACGCGCGTGCGCGGCGAAGGGCAAGAGCCGAGCGTGCGCGCCGCGCGCCCAAGAAAATTCGTACGAATTTTCTTGGGCGCTTTCTGTGTCAAAGAAAATGCGGCCTAGATCAGTACGGGTGATCTTTACCATCCCAGGTCTGGAAACATCCGGTGGTCTCGAGATCCAGCGCGTCGAACCGCTGAACCAGCCCGGATGCGGCCTCGTCCATGGAAATGTCGGCGCTGTCGCCGCCCATGTCCGTCCGCACCCAGCCGGGATGATAGATGCCCACGGCCAGCCCCAGCGGGGCGAGGTCCGTGGCGAGGTTGCGCCCGAGGTTCAGTGCCGCGGCCTTGGAGGCGCGATAGATGTAACTGCCACCCGGGGCGCGTTCGTCACTGGCCATCTGGCTGGAGATGACCGCGATCTTGCCTGCGTGGGCGGCCTGAAGACAGGGCAGAAGGGTCTGCACCGTCAGGAACACGCCGGTGACGTTCGCGGCGAAGCTGTCGGCCCACATCTTTGTCGGATACCCGTCGGGCAGCGCCTCGCCCTTGTCCAGGTAAACGCCCGCATTGCAAACCAGCAGGTCAACCGGCGTGCCGTCAAGCCGTGCGGCGAAGGCGCGGTGACTGGCGGGGTCGGTCACGTCCAGCGTGTGGTCGGACTTGGGGTCGCGCGAGGTGCCGGTGACGGTTTCGCCACGCTGACTGAACCGGTCCGCGAGGGCGGCGCCGATCCCGCGGTTGGCGCCTGTGATCACGACATGCATGGGACGTCCTTTTGTGGTGAAGGTGAAAACGCTTGCCTCACGGGAGAGCGGAGACAAGGCAAAAGATCAATTCGCTTTGCGGCGCGGCACGAAAGGCAGGGGCAAGACGGGCACACCATCGTCGATCAGCTTGCGAGCCTCCTCGGGCTTCGCCTCGCCATAGATGGCGCGGTTGGGCGTCAGGCCATCATGCATGTCGCGGGCCTGTGCCGCGAATTCGAGGCCGACATATTCCGAGTTTTTCTCGATCTGGGTTCTGAGTTCGGCAATGGCCTTGCCACGGGGATCGGTCGGGACCGAAAGGCGCGATGGTTCAGTGTCGGGGGCGGCCGATGTCGGTGCAGGTACGGGGGCGGCATTGCGGCTGGCGCGGACGCTGGGGGCCATCAACGCCTTTGTCACCGAGTCCGAGCCGCAGACGGCGCAAGAGACCATGCCGGCGGCGTCGAGCTTGTCGAACGCTTCGGCAGACTGGAACCAGCTTTCGAACTGGTGATCCTGATTACATTTGAGGGTGAACTTGATCACCTGGTTGCTCCGCTGCGAAACCACTCGTGAAAATAGGCGGAATGCAGTAAAAATCAAGTCGGGCGAGTGATTTACACGTCAGAGGCGATGGGGGTCGAATGACTTCAAGAGATGCGCCAGTTCCGGCTCGCCGACGCGCTTGGCGGCTTTCTTGAGGCTCATCCAGCGGCGCTTGCGTTGACCGGCCTCTGGGAAGTCGTCAAGCAAGGCATCGACCTTGACGGGATAGACCAACACGACGCAAGGCAGCTTGTCGGCCGCGCCGACGCCCTTGGAATAGGAAAACAGCGCAAGACAGGTGCCGGTCACCTTGCCGCGCACGCCGGCCTCTTCCCAGGCTTCGCGCAGGGCGCTTTCCCCCGGTGTTTTGCCTTCCATCGGCCAGCCCTTGGGAATGATCCAGCGGCCCGTGCGCCGCGACGTGATCAGAAGGACCTGCGGCTTGCCCCCCTTCATGCGGTAGCACAGCGCGCCGAACTGGCTGCGCACATCGCGCTTGTCCGCGATCCGCAGCGAGAGTGGAAGCTGATCTTTGCCCTGTAAGGTCATTGGGGTATCTCTGGTGCCCACCTGCTCAGACCGAAACGTATATACGTAGTATTAACATGATTATCGCTGGTTCACATGAAATTTCGATGATGGTCTGAAAAAAACACTTCGGACCGTGTCGGCGGGGTCATGTCCTGTACAACAGGCGGGGCGTCAGGCGGGTCTTGTGTCGCATCCTCAAGTGCAGGATACTTGGGACATGATACGGATTTTCGGCGTTTTCACAATCATTTGCACGGTCCTTGCCAGTGTCGGGGCGGCCCGGTCCGACGGGCCGGTGACGATCTTTGCGGCGGCGTCGTTGCGCGGCGCGCTGGAGGCGGCGCTGGACGGGTCCGGGGTCGACGCCCGCGTGTCCTATGGCGGGTCGGGGACCATGGCGCGGCAGGTGGCGCAGGGCGCCCCGGCGGACGTGGTGATTCTGGCCAACGTGGCCTGGATGGATTGGCTGGAAGAGAATGGCCATATTGCGGTTTCGACGCGCAAGGACCTGTTGGGCAACCGGCTGGTTCTGGTGGGGCCGCGGTGCGCGGAAGATCTGGGCGAGCTGAACGTCGACACCCTGCTGGAGCGTCTGGGTTCGGGGCGGCTGGCCGTGGGGCATACGGAGGCGGTGCCGGCCGGCATATACGCGCGGGAATGGATGCAGGCGGCTGGCTTTTGGGAGGCACTGCGCCCCCAGCTGGCCGAGACGGAAAATGTCCGCGCCGCGCTTGCCCTTGTGTCGCGCGGCGAGGTGCCGTTGGGCGTGGTTTATGCCAGCGATGCGCAAGCCGATCCGGGGGTGCAGGTCCTGGCCCGGATCGACCCGGAATTGCACGCGCCGATTGTCTATCCCTTGGCGCTGGTCACGGGGCGGGGCAGCGGTGGCGCGCGGGCCGTGCTTGAACATCTGGCCTCCAAAAGCGCCGGTGACGCCTTTGTCGCGCATGGCTTTACCCGTCTCGGGGACTCGCCATGACCCTTGGCCTTGGCGAGGCTGAGTGGGCCGCGCTGACGCTGTCTCTGAAAGTGTCGGCATGGGCCGTGGCGATCAGCCTGCCGCCGGCCATCGCGGTGGCTTGGGTGCTTGCCCGGAAGAGGTTTCCGGGCAAGGCGCTGCTGAGTGCGCTGGTGCATCTGCCGCTGGTTCTGCCACCGGTGGTGACCGGGTACTTGCTGCTGCTGACATTCGGGGCGAACGGCGTCGTTGGCCGGGTGCTGGCGGACTGGGGCATCGTGCTGGCCTTTCGCTGGACCGGGGCGGCGCTGGCAGCGGGGATCATGGGATTTCCACTGATGGTGCGGGCGATTCGGCTGGCGATCGAGGCGGTGGACCCCAAGCTGGAGGAGGCGGCCGAGACGTTGGGCGCGGGGCGGGCGGCACGGTTTCGCACGGTAACGCTGCCGCTGATCGCGCCGGGGATCCTGGCGGGGGTTGTGCTGGGGTTTGCCAAGGCGATGGGAGAGTTCGGCGCGACCATAACATTTGTTGCCAACATCCCCGGTGAGACCCAGACGTTGCCATCGGCAGTTTACGCCTTCCTGCAGGTGCCGGGCGGCGAGGCGGCGGCGATCCGACTTGTCGTGCTGGCGATCATCGTGGCGCTTGGCGCGGTCCTGGCGTCGGAATGGCTGGCCCGGCGCGTGGCGCGGCGCATCGGGCAGGAGGCACCGCGATGAGCCTGAGCGTCGAGATCGGGCATCGGTTTCCGGGACTGGACCTGGATGTGGCGTTCCAGGCCGGCGCCGGGGTGACCGCGCTTTTCGGGCCATCGGGCGCCGGGAAATCCAGCGTCGTCAATGCGATCGCCGGGCTGTTGCGGCCTGATGCCGGGCGGGTCGCGCTGGCCGACACGGTATTGTTCGACGGCGCCCAAGGGGTGCATCTGCCGGCGGCGCGACGGCGCATTGGTTACGTTTTTCAGGACGGGCGGCTGTTTCCACATATGAGCGTCGGGACCAATATTGAATACGGGGCGCGGTTCGTACCGGGGGGGCTGGACCGCACAGAGATGGAACGGGTCGTGGCGCTGTTGGGGCTGGAGGCGCTGCTGGAGCGCCGGCCCGGCACGTTGTCGGGCGGCGAAAAACAGCGGGTCGCGCTGGCGCGAGCGTGGTTGTCGCGGCCGCGTTTGCTGTTGATGGACGAGCCCTTGGCGGCGCTGGACGAGCCGCGCAAGGACGAGATCTTCCCCTACCTGGAACGGATGCGCGACGTGGCGCAGGTGCCGATCGTCTACGTGTCGCACAATCTTGCCGAGGTGGCGCGGCTGGCCGACGAGCTGGTGGTGATGCAGCGCGGGCAGGTGGTGCTGTCGGGCAGGGCCGAGGCGGTGCTGAGCGACCCCAAGGCGCTGCCGCTGGTGGGAATCAGGGAGGCGGGTGCGATCCTGCCTGCGCGCGTGGCCGAGCACGGGCCGGACGGTTTGAGCCGTTTGGCGTTGTCGGGGGGCGAGTTGTTGTTGCCCGGAGTGGTGGCGCCGGAGGGCAGCACGATCCGGCTGCGGGTGCTGGCGCAGGATGTTCTGCTGTCGAAGGCGGCGCCCGAGGGCCTGTCGTCGCACAATGTACTGCCTGTCGCGGTTATGGCGCTGCATCGCGGGATGGGGCCGGGCGTTGCGGTGCAGCTCTGCGCGGGCGACGATGTGTTCCTGGCACGGATCACGCAACGGGCGGCGACCGAGATGGGGCTTGAGCCTGGCATGACATGCTTTGCGATCCTGAACGCAACCGCGATTCCGCGTGGCAGCATCGGCGGCGCGGCGGGTGTGTCGCCGGGTTAAAATCCGACCGTTGACTTTTCTGACTAAATCAATCAGAAATATCTAAAGCCAGCCTGCAAGGTCAGCCATCCCCCGAAATCGCAAGCAATGGAGCGCGATCATGCGTGTGATGCCTCACCCCGAAAGTGCTGGCCGAGAGCCGCGGCAAAAACTGTTGCCGGAACCCCGTTCCTTCACCCTTCTCGAAGCCGCAATGACAAGCGGGCTGTGCCTTGACCTTATGCTGGAGCGGCTGTTGCAGACCGCCGGGGAGCCGGGGGCATGATCCGCGCGCAGACAAAGGAGATGCCGCAGCTTGTTGCGGCAAGCGAGGCGGGCGACACCGCGCATGATGCCCGCGAGCTGACGCGCGGGCAAACGACCGCGCAGATCACGCTGGATGGCAAGGTCTACACTTTGCGGATCACGCGCGCGGGCAAGCTTATCCTGACGAAGTGACGTCCCGGCGCCGGGCCGGGTAAACCATTATCGTCAGGTTTCTGCTGGCAAGTTCGGCCCGGATGTGGCAGCGAAAGGCGGTCGTTTTCAAGGGGACCCGCCGGATGTCCGAAAGCTTGCTGCATCGCCTGGCCTGGATCATCGTCGCGCTCTGCGTGGCGCCTATCCTCGCGTCGGCGCTGGCGGCGTTCACCGGTGATCTGGATACGTGGCGCAACGTGCTGTCCAGCGTCCTGCCGCGATACACCGCGACGACGCTGATCCTTGTGGTGGTGGTGGGCGTGTCCACGGCCGTGATCGGGTCGGTCACCGCGTGGTTGGTGACTGTCTATCGCTTTCCCGGGCATCGCTGGCTGGAGATCGCGCTGGCGCTGCCGCTGGCCTTTCCGGCCTACGTTCTGGCCTATGCCTATACCTATCTGCTGGACCATCCTGGCCCGGTTCAGACGCTGCTGCGCGACGTCACGGGATGGGGTCCGCGCGACTATTGGTTTCCCGAAATCCGAAGCCTGGGCGGTGCGGCGCTGATGCTGATCATCGTACTTTATCCTTATGTCTACCTGCTGGCGCGGGCGTCCTTCCGGCAGCAATCGTCGAACGCCTTTCTTGTGGCGCGGACATTGGGGCAGTCCCCGATGAAGGCGTTCTGGCGCGTGGCGTTGCCCATGGCACGGCCCGCCATCGCGGGGGGCGCGCTGCTGGCGGTGATGGAGACGATTGCGGATTATGGCACGGTTGCCTTCTTCAACGTGCAGACCTTTGCCACGGGAATCTACCAAGCGTGGTTTTCGCTGGGGGACCGGCCCGCGGCGGCGCAACTGTCGCTGTGCCTGCTGATGTTCGCCCTGCTGGTGGCGGGGTTGGAGCGGGCACAGCGGGGCCGGGCGCAGACGGCAGGCCGGGGCGCCCGGTTCGAAGCGCTGGAGAAGCCGCGCCTGACGGGCGGTGCGGGATGGATCGCGACGCTGATCTGTGTCGTTCCCGTACTCTTGGGCTTTATCGTGCCGGTAATCATGCTGGGGACGATGGCCGTCGGCTCGGGCCAGAACCTGTTCGCGGCGCGTTATATCGGGTTCATGCAGAACTCGGTGGTGCTTGCCACGGTGGCGTCGGTTCTGACGGTGCTGGGCGCGATCCTGATCGGCTTCCGCGCCCGGACCCGCCCCACAAAGGGCAGCAAGGCGCTGGTGGTTGGCGCCGGGCTGGGATACGCGGTGCCGGGGGGCGTCATCGCCGTGGGGCTGATGGTGCCGATGGCCGCGCTCGACAACCTGATCGACAGGTTCATGGAAGGTAACTTCGGGATCGACACGGGGCTGCTGATCACCGGGTCGATCTGGTTGATGGTGCTGGCCTACATGACGCGGTTCATGGCCGCGGCCCTGAACGCCTATGACAGCGGCATGGCGACGGTGCCGGGGCATTTCGATGCCATCGGGCGGTCACTGGGGCAGTCGGGGCCGAAGCTGTTGATGCGGGTGCATCTGCCGGTGGCGCGGTCCTCGGTGCTGACGGCGCTCTTGATCGTGTTCGTGGACGTGATGAAGGAATTGCCCGCCACGCTGATCCTGCATCCGTTCAACTTTCAGACGCTTGCGGTACAGGCGCACCGGCTGGCCGCGGATGAACGGCTGCACGAGGCGGCGGTGCCGTCACTGGTGCTGGTGGCGTTCGGGCTGTTGCCGGTGATCGTGCTGTGCCGGTCAATCGGACGTGAGGAGCCCGGGCGCCGGGCGGCGCGACTGGGGGCTGCGGTCAAAGCTGGGTAAAGCGGTTTCGCCGCGGGCTGCGCCCGCACCGACCGGGGCGAGAGGCGCTGCCTCTCGCGCTCTCCGGGATATTTCTGGCCAGAGGAAGAGCCGTGCCAGCGAATGCGCCGGCCCGCGGCATGGCGAGCCGGCGCATAATCGGTTCAGCTGGTTTGCAGGTAGCTTTCCAGACTGTCGTCCAGCGCGTCCTTCCACGGGGTGTGGTGCGCGGGCGCCTGCTTGTTGGTCATGGGCGAGACATAGCCGTGGTCGCGGAAGGCCATGATGTCCTTCTTCTTGTGCTTTTTCCAGGCATAGAACTGCTGGCAGGCCATCTCGAGGTCAAAGCTGGGATAGTCGGTTTCGGCGATCAGCTCCTCGATATAGTCGCCCTGGTAGCGGATGCAGGCGTAATCGTCCTCGAGCGCATCCTCGTCGGCCTGGCGTTTCTTCCAGTCGGCCTCCATCGTGGCTTTGTCGGGCAGGGCGATCTTGCCCATGATGCAGTCGCGCACCCACCAGGCCTGGGCGTCGAACATGTTGAAGGTGAACCACTGGTCCTGCATGCCGAGGTAGAACATCTTGGGGTTCTCGATCCAGACGACGCCCTTGTAGAGATCGTCGGACGCCAGCCGGTTGGCGGTCTTCAGGCGCAGGTCGTCGGGCAGGAACGGGAAGTGGTGCTTGTAGCCGGTGCACAGGATGATGGCGTCCACCTCGCGGGTGTGACCGTCGGAGAAATAGGCGGTCTTGCCGTCGACCTTTTCCAGCGCCGGAACCTCGTCCCAGTTGTCGGGCCAGTCATAGCCCATGGGGCCGGAGCGATAGCAGGTGGTGATCGAGTTGGCGCCGTATTTCCAGCATTGCGAGCCGATATCCTCGGCCGAGTAGGAGGAGCCCATCAGCAGGATGTCCTTGCCCTCGAACTCGCGGGCATCGCGGAAGTCGTGGGCGTGCAGGATGCGGCCGTTGAACGTGTCGAAGCCCGGGTAGTGGGGCACGTTGGGCGTGGAGAAGTGGCCGGTGGCGACGATGACGTTGTCGAACTCTTCCGTCGTTTCCTTGTCGGCCTTGGAATCGCGGGCGGTGATCGTGAACTTCTCGGTCTTGTCGTCGTAGCGCACGTCGCGGACCACGTTATTGAAGCGGATCCAGTCGCGCACGCCGGCCTTTTTCACGCGGCCCTCGATATAGTCGAAGAGCACGGCGCGGGGCGGGTAGCTGGCGATCTCCTTGCCGAAATGTTCGTCGAACGTGTAGTCGGCGAATTCCAGACCTTCCTTGGGGCCGTTGGACCACAGGTAGCGGTACATCGAACCATGGCAGGGCTCGCCATCCTCGGCGACGCCGGTGCGCCAGGTGTAGTTCCACAGGCCGCCCCAGTCGCTTTGTTTCTCATAGCAGACGATGTCGGGGATCTCGGCGCCCTTGTCTGCAGCGGATTGGAACGCGCGCAATTGCGCCAGTCCGGACGGTCCCGCGCCGATGACGGCAACTCTTTTCTTGGCCATTCTATTTTATCTCCCTAGATTGGTGTGGACCAATTATTGACTTTGGTTCTTTTGGTTCCTTTTACTAAGCCAAAGACTGGACCAGTCTGTCAAGGATTCCTTAATGGAGCGTGCGGTGGCCGCGGAAACATCTAGTTTTGCTCAAAGATTGGCCCTTTCGGGGGTGATGCCACGCCTGTCGGTGGGCATGGCGCGGACGGTAGATATCGGTTTTCTGGCGCCATTGTCGGGCCAGGCCGAAAGCTGGGGCCTGCCCGGATTGCAGGGCTGCCGCATCTGGGAGCGGTGGTTGAACAACGCGGGCGGCGTACTGATCGGGGGGCGGCGTTACCCGATCCGGATTCATGCATTCGATTGTGGAGAAAGCGTTGACGCGGCGCGCGAGGGGGCGCAGGCGCTACTGCGCGAGCATGACATCAAGCTTATGATGATGCTGGGCGGGGACGCCTATCGCGCCGTGGGCCAGAGCCTGATGGACAAGCGGATCCTGACTTCGACCCTGTTGCCGTCGGACCTGTCGCCGGACGCGCCCTACCTGATCGCGCCGTCGGAGGTTCATCCGGTCTACGTGGTGACCGGCGTGGAGTGGCTGAGAAGGCAACGCCCGGAGCTGAAGACCGTTGCGCTGTGCGCACAGCAGGACGGGATGGGCCTGCCGTCGCTGGCGACCTACCGCGCGGCGTTCAAGGCGGCGGGAATCGAGATCGTGCACGAGGTGCAGTACCCCGCGGAAGGCGCGCCGGCGGAGAACGTGGTGGGGCCGATGCTGGCCGCGAAACCGGACATCCTGTGCTGGTGCACGAGCTATACGCCGATGGTGCACGCCATGACGGAATACGCGCATGCCAATGGATTCAAAGGACAAATCCTGTCCTGCACCTGCGATCACTACGACCGGCTGGTCGAGCGGTTGGGTGCGGATTTCATGGAGGGGCTGGTGTTCCAGTTTCCGGATTTCGACGATCCGGCGTTGAGCGAGAAGGCGTTTTTCTTCAACCAGCCGAATGCGTTTTACGAGGAATACAATGCGCTTTACCCCGACAGCTGGACCGCGGTGAGCTGGGAATATGCGGCGATCCTGGATATCTGGCATGCCGCCGTGGAAAAGGCCGACAGCGTCGCGCCGGCAAGCGTGCTGGCGGCGATGAAACAACTGGGCGAGGTGACCCACGCCTTCGGCCCCGCCGAGTGGTGGGGGGCGGAGGTGTTCGGGATCGACAACGCGCTGGTCGGCGACTGGCCGGTGGTGCGGATCGAGGAAGGGCGAGCCCGGGTCGTGGCGTTCGGATCGGTGCCGGGATGGCTGCGGCGCTACGAGGACCTGCTGCGTGCCGAGATGCAGGACCTTGGGCAGATGTGGCAGCAGCGGTTGTCTTATGAGCGGGTGCTGGCGCTGGGGGCGCGGGTGGTGCAGGACGAGGACGCGACTCAAAGGTAAACGCGATCCGAACCCCGAAAACCCGCGTCGGTATCACGTCGGTATGTCCGACTGTATTGCGTCGGTGCGATACTGCGACCCCTTGGTGTGAACAGAGCGCGCGGCGCAAAAGTTTTCTGAAAACTTTTGCCAAGACTTTTTGAAAAGTCTTGGCCCTGCGTTAACCGGGGTTAATGCGCGTCAATCGTCTTGCAGAAGCAGTTTCTGTTCCTCGACGAGATGCAGCTTGATGAACTCCACCGCCTGACCGACATCGCGCGAGGCGATGGCGTTGTAGAGCGTGTTGTAGCGTTTCTGGTACTCCTGCATCCGGCGCGGCGTGAGCGCGCGGCGGCGCAGGCGGGTGCGATAGCTTTCGTGGTAGGTGTCGATGGCCAGCCGGTAGCACGAGGCCAGAAGCGCGTTGCCGGTGCCTTCGGCGATCTGGATGTAGAGCTGTTCCTCGAGCGCGATGAAGGCGTCGATATCGGTGGTCACGGTTTCGATCCGCGACAGGGTTTCGGACAGTGCGGTAAGCATGCGCGGCGTCATGTTCACCACGGCCAGCCGGACAATCTCGGGTTCCAGGATGCCACGGACGACGAGGTGATCGAGGGGGCTGGTCTCGCCGGCGACGGAATCGGGCGAGGGGACGGTCTGGGGCGTGGAGCGGTAGGTGACGAAACTGCCGGCCCCGGGGCGGCGGCGGATCACGTCCTGGCCTTCGAGCACGTCGAGCGCCTCTCGCACGGTGTTGCGGGCGACGCCCAGTTCGGCGGCCAGTGTGCGCTCGGACGGCAGGCGGGTGTCGCGGGGATATTCCTCGGACTTGATGCGTGCGAAGAGCGTGTCGACGACGATCTGCACGGTGGCGCCAACCGGGTGGGCGAGGCGCAGTTCGGGGGCGGTGTCTTCGGTTTGTGTGCTCATCGGACCAGACCAATTTAGGTGTAACTGGTATAAATTGGTCTGGTGGGCGCGTAAAGCGTGGTCATGCCCGCCACCCGCGTGATATGCGGGGCGCATGAGCGAACCTGCACCTTTCCTGTCCAGCTTCCAGACCGTCGAGGCGGACTGGATCGACTATAACGAGCATATGAACATGGGCTATTACACCGTCCTGTTCGACCGCGCCGCCGACGAGGCCTATGCCGAGATCGGTTTCGGGCCGGACTATCGTGCCGCCAGCGGGTGCACCACCTATACGGCGGAGTTCCATGTGCGCTATCTGCGCGAGCTGAAGTTGGGCGACCGGGTGCAGGGCGCGTTTCGCATCCTCGATCACGACGAGAAGCGATTTCACAGCTTCCAGGAGCTGATCCGTGAGGATGGTACCGTGGTGGCCACGGGCGAGGGGGTTGCGCTGCACGTGGACCAGTCGGGGCCGAAGGTGGCGCCGATGCCGGGTGAGCTTCTGTCGCGGTTGCGCACGGTGGCCGAGGCCCATGCGACATTGCCGCGCCCCGAGGCGGCGGGACGCGGCATCGGGCTGCGGCGCCGCGGCTAGCGTCGGCTCCCGGCGCCGAGGGTCTATGTCAGAAAAGCTTCGTAGAATTTTATCACAGAATAGCGCATGGTGACCGACGGCTTTATCGGGGTGCCCCGGGCGCGAGCTGGCAGTGCTGTGGTGTAAGGCCCAGAAAATTCGTACGAATTTTCTGGGCCTTGGAATTTTCGTATGAAAATTCCGGTAGTCAGAGCCCGAGCTTCTGCGCCACGATCTCGTTGACGGCCTTGGGGTTGGCCTTGCCGCCCGTGGCCTTCATCACCTGGCCGACGAACCAGCCGGCGAGCTTGGGGTTCTGCTTGGCCTTTTCGACCTGCGCCGGGTTGTCGGCGATGATCTGGTCGACCGCTGCCTCGATCGCGCCGGTATCGGTGACCTGCTTCATGCCGCGCTCTTCGACGATTTTTTCGGGGTCTCCGCCCTCGGTATAGACGATCTCGAAGAGGTCCTTGGCGATCTTGCCCGAGATGGCGTCGGAGGCGATGAGATCGACGATGCCGCCCAGCTGCGCGGGCGACACCGGGCTTTCGGTTATGGCGTGGTCGTCCTTCTTGAGGCGGCCGAAAAGCTCGTTGATGACCCAGTTCGCGGTCAGCTTGCCGTCGCGGCTCGCGGCGGCTTCCTCGAAGAAGGCGGCGTTTTCATGCTCGGCGGTCAGGACGTTGGCGTCATATTCCGACAGGCCGAAATCCTTGACGAAGCGCGCCTTTTTCTCGTCGGGCAGTTCGGGCAGGGACGCGGCGATGTCGTCGATCCAGCCCTGTTCGATTTCCAGCGGCAGGAGGTCGGGGTCAGGGAAGTAGCGGTAATCATGCGCCTCTTCCTTGGAGCGCATCGAGCGGGTTTCGTTCTTGTCCGGATCGTAAAGCCGGGTTTCCTGGTCCACCTTGCCGCCGGATTCCACGATGGCGATCTGGCGGCGGGCCTCGACGTCGATGGCCATCTGGATGAAGCGCATGGAGTTCATGTTCTTGATCTCGCAGCGGGTGCCCAGATGAGAGAAATCGCCCGTTTCACGGTATTTCTCATACGCCCCCGGCTGGCAGATCGACACGTTGACGTCCGCGCGCAGGTTGCCGTTCTGCATGTTGCCATCGCACGTCCCGAGATAGCGCAGGATCTGGCGCAGCTTGCCCACGTAGGCGGCGGCCTCTTCGGGGCCGCGGATATCGGGCCGGCTGACGATTTCCATCAGGCACACGCCGGTGCGGTTGAGATCGACGAAGGACATGGCGGGGTCCATGTCGTGGATCGACTTACCCGCGTCCTGTTCCATGTGGATGCGTTCGATCCGCACCAGGCGGGCGATGCCCGGCTCCATGTCCACGAGGATCTCGCCTTCGCCCACCAGCGGCTCGTAGAGCTGGGAGATCTGGTAGCCCTGCGGCAGGTCGGGGTAGAAGTAGTTCTTGCGGTCGAAGGCGGATTTCAGGTTGATCTGCGCCTTGAGGCCAAGGCCGGTACGCACGGCCTGTTCGACGCAGAATTCGTTGATCACGGGCAGCATGCCGGGCATGGCGGCGTCGACGAAGGCGACGTTGGAATTTGGCTCGGCGCCAAAGCGGGTGGAGGCGCCGGAAAAGAGCTTGGCGTTCGAGGCGACCTGGGCGTGGACCTCCATCCCGATGACGAGTTCCCAGTCCTGTTTCGCCCCGGCGATCACCTTGGGTTTCGGGGTCTCATAGGTCAGGTCCAGCATGTCTGCGCGCTCCGTTCACGGTATCAGCGCGGTTCTAGGCCAGAGCGCAGGCGCGGGCAAGGGCGTCTGCGCGACGGGCTTGGCGGAAGTGCGGTTGAGCGTTAGACTGGTCGCATTGATTTAAGGTTGTGCCGGTTTTTTCGCCAGAATTCTTTTCAGCACGAAGGTCCGCCCATGCCGAAAAACATCATCCTGCTCTGCGACGGGACGTCGAACGAGATTGCCCGCAACCGGACCAATATCCTGCGGCTTTATGGCTGTCTGAAGAAGGACGAGCACCAGCTGGTGTTCTACGATCCCGGGGTGGGAACTTTCGGGGCGGAAAACGCCTGGCTGTCCTTCTGGCGCCGGGCGGTGGAGGTCTTTGGGCTGATCACGGGCTGGGGGCTGGATGCCAACGTGAAGGAGGCCTACCGCTTTCTGGTGGAGCATTACGATGACGGCAAACGCGAGAACGAGACCGACGAGGAGCCGGACCGCATCTATATCATCGGGTTCAGCCGAGGCGCCTATACCGCCCGGGTGCTGGCGGGTTTCATCCACGCGCTGGGGCTGATCGACGCGCGGAACCTGAACCTGTTGAATTATGCCTACCGGGCCTACAAGAATATCGGCCGGACGACGGGGCGGGACGTGACCGACGCGCGGGAGCCGGAGCGCAACCCCTTCGCCGAGGTGCGGCTGTTCGAGCGGATGCTGCGGCCACGGCGGCCCGCGATCCGGGCGCTGGGCCTTTTTGACACGGTGGGGTCGGTGATCGAATGGAGCGCGCGATTGCCGCGCATCCGCAACCATGCGCATGTGTCCGAGAACCCTTCGGTGCGGTCGGTGCGCCACGCGCTGGCGATCGACGAGCGGCGGACGATGTACCTGCCGACGCCCTGGCCCGGGGGCGGCGAATACTGGGGCAGCGCGTTCCGGCCCCGCGACGAGAGCGGGATCGCGCCGCAGGACGTGGACGAGGTATGGTTTTCCGGCGTGCATGGAGATGTGGGCGGCGGCTATCCGGAAAAGCGCAGCCAGTTGGCGAAATTTCCGCTGGCCTGGATGATCGACGAGCTGCGCCCGCTGGGGGTGACGTTCAAGGAGTCCACGGTGCGGCGGCTGGTTCTGGGAGACGATCCGGACGGGCGGTACGTCGCGCCCGACCCGCTGGCGCGGCCGAACGAGTCGATGACGTTGGGCTGGAAGCTGGTGGAGTTCCTGCCGTTCTACAAGACGCGCTACAGCCTGAGCCGGCGCAAGACGTTCCTGGGGTTCTACCTGCCGCTCTGCGAGTACCGGCATATTCCCGAGGGCGCGCGGGTGCATGCCTCGGTTTTCGTTCGGCGCGGGACGAAGGCGGATTATCCGCAGCCCAATATCCCGGAGGATCACGTGGTGGTGGGAGAGGTGGAGGGGGACGCCTGACGGCATGGAATAACGGAACGGGTCCTTGGTCGTCTAACAATGTTGCATCTCCACCGCGAAGGCGTCGTGATTACGAATTGCGGTTGTGCGGATTTCGCTGCCGTTCGCGACGGAGGCGAGCGTCAGCTCCTGGGGTGGCGATCCGACGGCAATTCGGAAGCGCTTTATGCCTGCCAGATACATCCTCGGAAGGATCGGTGCGCCCAGCCTCAGCCAAATCGCCAGCCCAAGGGAGGGGCTGGCGATGGCCGGGCCGCGTCGCGGCTGTTAACCGGCTGGGGGTTCGAGACCCGTGTCTCACAAGGGCTCATTACCGATCTGCCGGAGATGCAGCGACGATCCCGCCCATACGCTCTCAGAGCGCGGGCAGGCGGTACATGCCCTGGCGCGAGAAGGTGAGCGAGGAGCCATCGGCGATTTGTCCGGCGAAGCGCGCGGCGATGATACGAAGGGCGGTCTGGCGACCCTTGGCGATGAGCGCGCGGCGCGACGGCAGAAGTGGCGCGTGGCCCGGCATCAGGAGTGTTTGGGACCAGATCAGCGGGTGCAGTTCCTGCAGGTGATGTTCGAGGATCCAGTCGACGCAGTCGTGGATCTCGGCCCTCGTGCGGTCGGCATGGGGCGAGAGCACCCGGTCGCCCGCGCCGGGCGCCATGGCGATGGCGCAGAAGGCGGCAAGAAGATTGATGATGTGCTGGTCGTCCTTGCGGGCGAGGATGTCGCGCAGCCCTTCGATGAAGAAACCGGGTTCCAGCAAGTCCAGCGCGCGTGGCTCGAGGGACAGGGCGTCGAGATAGGCCCAGGTATAGGCACCGGCGCCCCAGGTGTCTTCGGTGCCCGCGGCGATGCGGCGGGCGGCGACCTCGAGTGCGTTGACCCCGCCGGCATAGGGCGGGAGGATGTGACGCCCCATGGCGCGGATATGGCGGTGGCCGGCGGGGTCGAGCCCGATCAGGGCCTCGTATTCCTCGGCCACGCGGCGGCCGCGCGTTTCACAGGCGGCGATCAGGGCACAGCGGGCGGCGGCGATCGAAGGCGCGTCGATGGCGGGGCCGTCATAGGGCTCCAGTATGGCGTCGGCGCTGGCGATATGCCGGGCAATGGCGCGGGCGGCGGTGGCGGGGTCGTCGCGCGCCGCGATGTTGCGCCAGGCCCAGGCGATGTCGATATGCGCGAGCGCCACGACGAGGGCCGACGGGTAGTCGCCCGGCATCTCGTCCAGCACCTCTTCCAGCGCCTCGATGGCGTCGTCGGGTAGGTGCTGGCCGTCGTGCAAGGCGTCCTCGGCGGCGGCGACGATATCACTGCGCGCGCCGGCGGCCAGCAGCAGCGAGGCGGTCTCGCCCCCCGGGGTGGCAAGGCGGGTGTGATCGGCATACTGGATCTTGTCCGACAGGGTGTCCCAGGATTCTTGCCGGGCCAGTTGCAGACCGCGGTCCTGGTGGGTGGCGCGGGCCATTTCCTCGTCCGAGACGGGCAGGGAAGGCACGATGATGCGCTTGGCCAGGGAATCGATATCCTCGGCCGCGCGACGCGGTGCCGTCCCGGCGCGGGCCGGGGCGCCGCGCGGGGCGAACCACCTGCGCAGGCCGCGCGGCGCCTTGGCGGAATGGGGGCGGGTCGCGCCGTTCTGCGCGCCGTCATGTCGGGGCTGTCGTGCCATACTTCGGCCTGCTCGTTATGTCAGGGTCTTTCTGACCCGGCAATCCGGCCAAAAAGCGGCACTGCTGCGGAGACAAGAGGGAATTTGCCTATCCCCCTTATGTTCTTGATTCGCAGGGGGGTTCGGGGCAGACTGCGCCGATGCTCAGGTTTGCTGCCTTCTTTTTATGCCTGTGCTTTCAGTCACTTGCCGCGACCGGAGAGGACGCGGTTTTCCTGAAGGACGGCGTGGTCACGCGGATATCCCCCCCCGCGCGCGACGGAAACCTGCCGCGCACGCGGTGGGAGCATAAAGGCGATTCCAAGCTCTGGACACGGGCGGCGCTGGCCGCGCTGAAGGATCACGGCAGGCCGCTGACCGAGATCGTGCCGCGCGACATCGGCGACTGGTGCCCGGCCTATCCCGATGCCGGTCCCGCGCAAAGGCGGGCCTTTTGGGTCGGCTTTCTGTCGGCACTGGTGAAGCACGAGAGCACCTATCGTTCCTACGCCGTGGGTGGCGGCGGGCGGTGGTACGGGCTGACGCAGATCCTGCCCTCGACTGCAAGGCTTTACGGGTGTCGCGGACGGAGCGGAGGCGATTTGAAGCACGGGCCGACGAACCTGAGCTGCGCGATCCGGATCATGACCAAGACTGTGGCACGGGATGGCGTGGTGTCGCGGGGGATGCGCGGCGTGGCCGCCGACTGGGGGCCGCTGCACAGCCGGAGCAAACGGCAGGACATGATGGCCTGGACGCGGCGGCAGACCTATTGCAAGCCGATGAGCAGCGTGCGCCCGCAGGCCCGGCCCGATGACCTTGTGGTGGTGCGCACCTTGCCCGCGCCCGAACCGGAGGCGATCGGGACCGAGCCCGTCGTGCAGGACTTGCCGGAGGTGGCCGGGGGCGAGGCCGCCGTGAAGGAACTGCCGGCGGCCGCCGATGCGGCGCCCGAGCCGCAGCCGATTCCGGTTATCGAGTAGCCCCTGATCGCTTGATGCGGACGGCGCGGCGGATCTCGTCGAGCCTCTCGCGCTGCTTGGCGTTGAGATCGCCATTGCTGGGCTGCGCCGAGGTGGTGATAACCGACAGGAGCGGCTCGAAACCGGTCTGCCCTTCAAGCTTGTAGAGCTTGCGCGAAGTTCAGGTGCCGCGGATGCGGGTCACCATTTCGGTCGTGTCGGGGCTGAGGTCGGGCGTGGCGAGGATGCGGTCGAGCTGGGACTTGATGAGGCTCTGGCGGGTGTCGTCGTAGCGCCGCCACGTCTCGAAGGCCGAGCACATCCGCGCGGTGGTTTGCGGGTTGAGGGGATCGAGCCGGATCAGCCAGTCGGCCAGAAGTTCGTAGCCCGCGCCCGAGACGTGGTGAAAGCCTGCCGCGTTCATCGTGAGCGCGCCGAGTGTGGCGCGGAAGCGGTTGGGATTTTTCATCGTGAAATCAGGGTGTTCGGTGAGGCGGGCGGCTGTTGCGGCGGCATCTTCGGGGGCGGCGTGGACGACCTGCATCATGAACCACTTGTCGATCACGAGGCGGTCCTGCTGCCACTGGTCATAGAAGGATTTCGTGGCCGCATCGCCCTTGCCGGCCTGAAGCAGGCAGGAGAAGGCGGCAAGTTGTTGCGTCATGTTGTCGGCGGAATCGAACTGTTTCTGCGCCTGCGTGCCGCCGTCGAGCCGGTTGATGAGGCTGAGCGCGGCGTTGGCGAGCGACCGTGCGCCGGATTGCTCGGCGTCGGGCCGGTAGGGCTCGGACACCTGGAACTGCGCGTAAAGGCGCGTGGCGGTGTCCTGCATCCGCTCGGCGCGGGCGTGGCGCAGGGTTTCGATGGCGTCCCAGATCGCCTGCGGGTCGGGCGTGGTGCCGGTGTCATGGAGCGTCTGGGCGAGGTCGTCCTGGCTGGGAAGGCCGAGGGCCAATGCGCGGAAGGCCGGGTCGAGGCTGTCGTCGCGGGCCATGGTGTGCACGGCGTCGATATAGGCCTCGTCGGGCGCAGCACCGTCGCGGATCATGGCGACAAGGGCGTCGCGGGCAAGGTCGCGGCCCGCTTCCCACTTGTTGAAGGGATCGGTGTCGTGGGCGAGCAGGAAGGCGCGTTCGTCGTTTGTGGTGTCGCGGTCGACGATGACGGGCGCGGAGAAGCCGCGGAGGATGGAGGGGACGGGTTTCGACGACAGGCCGTCGAAGGTGAAGCTTTGCTTGGTTTCGGTCATTTCGAGCACTTTTGTGGGCTGCACCTCGTCGCCGTTCGGCGAGAGGAGACCGACGGCGATGGGGATGACACGCGGTGGCTTGTCGTCCTGTCCCGGGGTGTGGGGCGTCGATTGCTCGAAGGTGAGGGTGTAGGTGCCGTCTGCATAGTCTTCGGACACGGCGACGCGAGGGGTGCCGGCGTCCTCGTACCAGCGCTTGAATTGGGCAAGGTCGCGGCCTGTGGTGTCCTCGAACACCTTGAGCCAGTCCTCGATCGTGGCGGCGTCGCCGTCGTGGCGGGTGAAATAAAGGTCGAGGGCCTTATAGTAGGCCTCATCCCCCACGAGGGTCTTCAGCATCCCGATGAGTTCGGCGCCTTTTTCGTACACTGTGGCGGTGTAGAAATTGTTTATCTCGACAAAGCTGGCGGGGCGGACGGGGTGCGCGAGCGGCCCGTTATCCTCGCGGAACTGGCGGGCGCGCAGGGTGATGACGTCGTCGATGCGCTTGACGGGTTCCGAGCGCATGTCGGCGGTGAACTGGGCGTCGCGGAAGACGGTCAGACCTTCCTTCAAGCAAAGCTGGAACCAGTCGCGGCAGGTGATGCGGTTGCCGGTCCAGTTGTGGAAATATTCGTGCGCGATGATCGCCTCGATCCGCTGGAAATTCATGTCGGTCGAGGTTTCGGGGCTGGCCAGAACGGCGGAGGAGTTGAAGATGTTCAGGCCCTTGTTTTCCATAGCGCCCATGTTGAAATCGTCGACCGCGACGATGTTGAAGATGTCGAGGTCGTATTCGCGGCCATAGGTGTCCTCGTCCCATTTCATGGACTTCTTGAGAGCTTTCATGCCGAAGGCGCATTTGTGTTCGTCACCGGGGCGGACCCAGATGTTGAGGTCGACGTGCTTGCCGGACTTGGTGGTGAACGTGTCGGGGTGGTTGATCAGGTCGCCCGCCACGAGCGCGAAGAGATAGGCAGGCTTGGGCCAGGGATCGTGCCATTCGGCAAAACCGTCACCGGACCCGCGGGGGTTGCCGTTGGAGAGCTTGATCGGCGCGTCGCCTTCGATGCGGACGTCAAACGTGGCCATCACGTCGGGGCGGTCGGGGTAATAGGTGATCTTGCGAAAGCCCTCGGCCTCGCACTGGGTGCAATACATGCCGTTCGACATGTAGAGACCTTCGAGGGCAGTGTTCTCGACAGGCGCGATTTCGACCTCGGCCTCCCAGGTGAAGGGGGCGTCGGGGGCCTGCATGGTCAGGCCGCGGGGCGTGATGTCGGGCGTGACCTCGGCCCCGTCGATGCGGGCGGAGATGAGCGTAAGGTCCTCGCCGTCGAGACGCAGGGGGCCGCCCGGGCCGTCGGGGTTGGGACGGAAGGCGATCTTGCTGATCACGCGGGTTTTTTCCGGGTCGAGTCGGAAGGTGAGCGAGACGTGATCCACCAAGTGCGCGGGGGGCGTGTAATCGGCAAGGTAGATGGCTTGCGGGGCGGCGTCTTTCATCGCGTATCTCTCCGGCTGTGCAGGGTTTGCGCGGAGGGTAGGGCGATGCGGCAGGGGAGGCAACGCGGAAACGGGGGCGCTGGTACAGACGGACGCGCCTTGGCCCCCCTCGCGCCGGGATGCAAAGTGGCGCGTCGGGGGGGGTGCCTCCGCCTGCGCCTTGAAACTAGGCGGTGCGGGTTTGGAATTGATTAACGGGGCGGCAAATTTGCAGTCCCGCTTGTGCGCATGTTGAGGTTTTCTTATCTGTGCGGGATATTATCCTTAGGTCGTAATCGCAGCAGGTGAAGGATAGACATGACGCGCCCCGTGATCGGCATTATCGGCAACAGCTACTCCATCGACGACCGCTATCCCGTACACGCTGTGGGGCGGATGAATTCCGAGGCGGTGTCGGAGGTGTCGGACTGTATCCCGATGCTGGTGGCGAGCGACCCCGCGCTGGTGAGCGTCGAGGAATTGATGGAGATCTGCGACGGGTTCGTTCTGACTGGCGGGCGGCCCAATATTCATCCCGAAGAATATGGCGAGGACGCCACGGAGGCGCATGGCGCGTTTGACCGGGAGCGCGATGCGCTGACCCTGCCGCTGGTGCGGGCCTGCGTGGCCAGTGGGCAGCCGATCCTCGGGATTTGCCGGGGGTTCCAAGAGGTCAACGTGGCAATGGGCGGGACGTTGCATCCCGAGATCCGCGAATTGCCGGGGCGTGACAACCACCGGATGCCGCCTGACGGCACGCTGGAGGAAAAATTCGCGCTGCGCCACGAGGTGAGCTTTGTCGAAGGCGGCGTTTTCCATCGGCTGATGGGGTCCGAGAAGGTGATGACCAACACGCTGCACGGGCAGGGAATCATCCGGGAAGGCAAGAACGTCGTGATCGACGGTTATGCCCCCGATGGTACGCCCGAGGCCGTCTACATCGAGGGCGCGCCGGGCTTTGCGCTGGCGGTGCAGTGGCACCCGGAGTGGAATGCGGCGAACGACCCGGTCAGCCGGTGCCTGTTCGAGGCGCTGGGCGATGCGGCGCGCGCGTGGCAGGCGGGTGAGCGCGGGCCGGCGCTGCGCTCGGCCTGAGGCCCGTTAAAGCAGGTCCGGGACATTGATGCAGGACAAGGCGCGCGCTGTGGTGCCGTGAGACGATCCTTTCCGTTCCAGATGGGAGGATCCTGCGATGAACATCCTGATTGCCTATGCCACGACCGAGGGGCAGACCCGGAAGATATGCCGCTTTTGCGCCGACCTGCTGATCGAGGCGGGACACAGCGTGGAGCTGTTGCAGGTCAGCGGGCGGACCCGTGACCTTGACCCGGCGCGCTATGACGCGAGCCTTCTGGCGGCGTCGATCCACCTGGGGCGGTTTCAGAAGGACATGATGAAATTCGCGACGCAGCACGGCGCCGCGTTGAGCGCGCATCCGTCGCTGTTTTTGTCGGTGTCGTTGGCCGCCGCAGGGGACGACGCGCAGGATTGGGCCGATCTGGAGCGGATCGTGGCGGCGTTTTGCGACGACACGGGGTATCGTCCCGCAGAGGTGGAACAGGTGGCGGGTGCGTTTCGATTCACGGAGTATGATTTCTTTCGCGCCTGGGCGATGCGCTACATCGCGGCGGTAAAAGGCGAAACGGTCGATCCGCATTGCGACACGGAATACACCGATTGGGATGGCTTGCGCCGGGTCGTGACGGCATGGGCCAAGGCTGCGACGGCCTAAAGCATATTGCGAAACGCCTCAGTAATGCGGGCCGTCGGTGTCTTCGATCAGCAGCGCGGCCTCGTGTTTCTTCAGGCAGGGACGGGCGGTTTCCAGGTGGTGTCCGGGCGCCGTGCGCAGTTCGGGGAAGAGGGCGAACAGTTCCTCGCGGGCGGCCTCTTCGATGGCGCCCAAGCCAACGTCGCCGGCGTGGAAGCTTTCCGTGGCGAAGCCCTCGGCGTAGATGACCTCGTGGTGGTCGAACATCAGGTGGATATACGTGACCTCGTCGCGGGGCTGGCGCAGCACGTCGCGCCCGTCGACGAGGTGCTTGGCGGGAACCAGAACCTCGGACTCGCCAAAGAGAAGCTCGGCGCGATAGCCGGTGTAGAGGATGCGGTGCTGGGGTGACACCAAAAGGCCCTTGCGCGCGGGGTCGAGCGCGTTGGCGCCGACGCGGATGGGGGCGAAGCGACCGTGGCCCTGCACGGTGCGTTTGCCGATCCAGCGGATCGGGCGCAGGCCCTGGTCGCGCGTCACGACCATGTCGCCGGGTTGCAGGGTTTCGATCGCGCGGTCGCCATGGCTGGTGAGGATCATCGTGCCGGGGGTGAAGCAAATGATGTTCTCGATCTCGGAGAAGGTGACGGACGTGCCGTCGGCCATGGTGAAGCTGCCCGACATGCCGGTGCCGGGATCGCTGTCGGAGAAAGTGATGTCGTTCCGGCCCACGTCCGGGGTGAGGATCAGCGTGTCGCCATTGGTCTCATTGCCTTCGCCACCCGTGATGGAAATGGCGCCGTTGCCGGTGCCGGTGGTGTCGAGATCCCGAAGCGTGAAGGTGTCGTCGCCGTCGCCGCCGGTGACGGTATCGCCCTGATCGACGGTGATGCTGTCATTGCCGGCACCCGCGTCGACGCTGTCGGCACCGTCGCCGCCGTCGATGCTGTCGTTGCCGTCTCCGCCGGTGATGATGTCGGCGTCGAGGCCGCCGTCGATCACGTCGTGTCCTTGACCGCCCGAGATCGTGTCGTCGTCGTCCTGACCAAAGATCGTGTCGTTGCCGTCGCCGCCAAGGATGCTGTCGGCGTTGTCGCCGGGGTTCTGGTCGGTGCCGTCGTTGGGCAGGTTGTAGAGCGGGTAGTAGGGATAGAGCGGATTGGAGGCCGAGACGTCGCCGTAGATCAGGTCGTCCTCGGTGCCGCCGTCGATGGTGTCGCGCCCGGCATTGCCTTCGATCAGGTCCGCGCCCGCGTCGCCGGTGATGCTGTCGGCGTCGAACCCCGCGTCGATGGTATCGTTGCCCGCGCCGCCGGTGATGATGTCGTCGTCGTCGCCGGTCAGGATGCGATCATTGCCGAGGCCGCCCTCGACGGTGTCGCGGTCATCGAACGGGTCGGGATCCGAGGCGTAGTTCAGGCCGGGATTGCCGGGATCGGTATAGCCGGTGTCGGGCAGGCCGTAGCCGTCACCGCCGCGGCTGTCGATAAGGTCGTGGCCATCGCCGCCGCGCAGACTGTCGCTGCCGCCTTGCCCGTAGAGGGTGTCGTTGCCGGTGCCACCGTCGATCTGGTCGTCGCCGGTGCCGCCCCGCACGGTATCGTTGTCGGCACCCCCATGGACGGTATCATTGCCCGCGCCCGCCATGATGGAATCGGCATCCGTGCCGGTGGCGTTGTCGGCAGCGTCGACGGCGTCGCCTTCGGGATCGCCGGTATAGCTTGCGTCGATACTGTCTGCGCCTGCGGTGCCTTCGACGATGTCGTCGGGTGCGGGGACGCCCATTGCGGCGAGTGCGTCTTCATCCGACAGGTCGGCGGGGGCGATGCCGACGAGCACGATGCTGTCGCCGCTGGGCAGGCTGAGCAGGGCGTTGCCGAATCCGTCGTCCCCCACGGTAATGTCGCGGGTATTGAGCTGGTTGCCGGCGGCGTCGGTCGCGCCGGAGAGATCCAGTTGATCCTGTCCCGTGAAAGTCCCGTCGCCGTTGTCGACCGGGCCTTCGAAGCCGGTCACCGTGTCGGCGCCGTTGCCGTCGGAGACAACGACCGTGTCGGTGGCGGTGTCGCCCGCGCCCAGGTCGATGCTGTCATCGCCCGCGCCGCCCGTGACGGTGTCGGCCCCGGCACCCGCAAAAACCGTGTCGTTGCCGTCCCCGGCGGTCACCAAGTCATTCGCGCCGGTGGTTTCGGTCGTGGCGTAGAGTTCGACCGAGTCGAGTGACGCGCCCTCGGAATCGCTGGCCCCGGCGCCGCGGAATTCCAGCGTGCCGGTGCCGTCGCCCGCCCCGCCGACGAGGTTGTAGGTGTAGGTCTGCCATCCGCCATCGGGGGGATCGATGCTGTCGATCAGCTGTCCGTTCCAGTAGACGTCGATCGTGTTGTCCTGCGCCGTGCCGTCATCGGCGTTGGACAGATCGCCCGCGTCGAAGCTGAGCTGGTAGATCCCGTCAGGCTGAAGGCCCGTGACGGTCTGGGAGATCACGAGTTGCTGGCCCGCGTCGCCTTCGATGTCGAGCCAGTTGGCGCCATCGGTGGCGGTGAGCCCGCCGCGCCCGTCACTGTGAAAATCGACGGAGCTGCCATTGGCGTCGGTCCAGCCGGGGACGGTGCCGCCGGCGCCCTGGAAGCCGAAACCCACGGGGGTCATGCCGGTGGTGTCTTCGAAGGAGCCGTTGACGATCAGGTTGGGGCCTGTGGGCACGAAGTCATCGGCCGAGATGCGGTCGTTGCCGGTGCCGCCCAGGATGGTGTCGGCGCCGTCGCCGCCGAAGATGTGGTCGTCTCCGGCTTCGCCGTTCAGCCGATCATTGCCGGAGCCGCCGTCCAGCGTGTCGTTCCCGCCGGTGCCGAAGACGGTGTCGTTGCCGCCTTGGGCATGAACGCGGCTGCCAGTACCTGTCGAGTTGATGCCGGGGGCATCGTCGACAAGGTCGTCGCCATCGCCCGCATGAACGGTATCGGCGCCGTCGCCATAGGTGATCGTGTCGTTGCCGGTGCCGGTCGTGAGGGTTTCGGAGTCTGCATCGCCGGTGACGGTGTGATCGCCGTCGCCGAAAGTCAGTGTTTCGAAATGGTCCAGCAGGGTGCTGCCGCCCAAGCTGGCGTCGGAGGCTCCGCCATAGCCCGCCTCGCCCACGGTGAAGGTCGTGGCGCCGTCGGTGAGGCTGATCCGGCCCGTCGCCTTGTCGATGTCGATGGCATAGGGTTCCGGCAGGGCGGAGAAATCCAGCGTGTTGCCTCCCGCGGATTCCGAGACCGCCGCCCAGAAGGCCGGGTCGTTCCAGTTGGCCGTGGTGACGGTGTAGGTGGTCATGGTGCGCGCCGCTGGCGCCGCGCACGCGGGCGCGATGCCTCACGCAAGGCCCCCGGACGGGGGCATCTGTTAACCCTGATCACCATTAATCCTACTCGATCCGCTTTGTCGTGGTCGGTTCGTTTAATGTCCGACGTTGGGAGCGACATTAGAATCCGGGCTTGGCCCGAATTCGGATGGAATGTGGCGAGAGTAAGATTTTTCCTTAAAATTAAGTGATTTATCACGCCGCCATTACAAGCGCGGCACGTGGTTCAACCAAGAGGCGCGCCTCGTGCGCGCGCAGGCACAGCCGGGCGGTGTCACCATAGGCCGAGAGATCGCCCCGCAGGTGCGGAAAGGCGCGGAACATGTCCTCTCGGGAGGCATCCGAGAGCGCACCGACGCCCACATCTGCGGCAAGGAAGCTTTCGGTTGCGGCGCCCTCGGCATAGACGATTTCGTGCTGGTCGAGCATCATGTGGAAATAGGTGACAAGGCTGCGTTCGGCGATGCGCACATCTTGTCCGTCGACAAGGTGCTTGGCCGCCACCAGAACCTCGCTTTCGCCAAAGAGCAGCTGGCTGCGGTAGCCCGAGAACATCAGCCGGTGCTGCGGTGAGACCAGAAGCGGTCGGCGGGCGCGTTGCATGATGGTGGAGTTGACGGCGATGGGAGCGAACTTGCCGCGGCCCTCGACCGTGCGTTGACCCAGCCAGCGAATCGGCTGTGGGCCGTTGTCGCGCGTGATGACCAGGTCGCCGGGGCGGAGCGTCTCTATAGCGCGTTCGCCTTGGGGTGTCAGGATGCGTGTGCCGGGGGTGAAGCAGATGATGTTCTCGATTTCCGAGAAGTTTACCGTGGTGCCGTCGGCCAGCGAGAAATTGCCCGAAAGGCCGCCCGCGCCGTCATCGGTGTCGGTGAAGGTGATGTCGTCGAAGGTGACATCGGGCGTGAGTTGCAGCGTGTCGCCGTTCGTCTCGTTGCCTTCGCCGCCGACAATGGTGATGGTGCTGGACCCGGCCTCGCCCAGGTCGCCCAGCACGAAAAGGTCGTCGCCGTCACCGCCAAAGGCGCTGTCGCCTTCGGCCAGGTACATCTCGTCGTCGCCGAGGCCGCCATAAAGGCTGTCGGCGCCGGTGCCGCCGATCAGCGTGTCGTTTCCGCCGCCCCCGAAGATAGCGTCGTTGCCGGCGCCGCCGCTGAGGCTGTCGTCGCCGCCGGAAGCCGTGGCCGGTCCCATGACCTGGCTGCTGTCGGCAAGGGCCTCGGTGGTGCCGCTCGGGCTGGTGACCTGTCCCGAGATGACTTCGCCCCCGGCATTTTCCCAGTGTCGCACCTCGATGGTGTATATGCGCCCCGCCTCCAGTTCGACGGTGCCCGAACGGGTTGTCGCGCTCTGGTGGAAGTCGTTGTCCATGAAATCGGCCGTGCCGCCACCCTGGTTGGTGAAGGTCAGGGGGTCGCCGTTTTCATCCAGCAGCCGGATGGTCGAGCCGTCGTCCGAGGTTGTCGAGAACGTGTAGGTCCCGTCTTCGGACGCCAGGAACTGCGAGGTGTAGATCACGCCGAAGTCATTGGCGTCGCCGGTCGTGCCGCGGGCCTCGTGCACGAGGGTTGCCGAATTGAACCCATCCGATTGACCCGAGCCGACCAGCGTTCCCGACTCGATGTCGAAGGCCTGCCCGTTGGCATCGGAGAAGTCGTGGTTGTAGACCTGATAGTCCCATTGCCCTGCGGCCGGCGCGTCGTCGCCATAGATCAGGTCGTTGCCGTCGCCGCCTGTGACGGTATCGGAGCCGCCCTCTGCATGGATCGTGTCGTTGCCGGAGCCGCCGTCGATGCTGTCGTCGCCGGGGTCGCCCTCGCCGATCTGGTAGTCGGCGTCCACCCGGTTCGCGCCGATGGTCGCGTTGTCGCTGTCGACGCTGTTTAGCGTGATCGACTCGATCGGCTGGCTGGTCAGGATCGTGTTGTCGGCGTTGTTGCTCAGTTCGGGCAGCATGAAGACGTCGCCGGTGGTGGTCTGGATGACCACGGCGGTGAAATCCTGTGAAGACCTGTCGACGAAGGTGACGGTGGCGCTGTAGACCAGGCCGGAATCGATCTGGTAGCTTGTGCCGCCGATGACGATGTTCTCGGGTGTCTGGCCGTTGTCGTTGTCCTGCAGCGTGCCGTCGCTGTTGCTGTCGAAGGTCTGGGCGTCGAGGAACTGCTCGAAGAGCGGGTTGCCGGCGTCGCCGTAGGTCCCTTGAAGGGCGGTGGCGTTTTCGCTGGCGGTATTGGTCTCGGTCGGGTCCACATCGGGGGCGGAGCCGAGGCTGATGACGGTGAAGGTGCTGCCCGGCGTGTTGGTGCCGCCGATCGAGCTGGTCTCGCGCGGATCGCTGTCGCCATAAATCAGGTCG
Organism: Roseovarius sp. SK2; assembly: GCF_028807495.1. NCBI lineage: Bacteria > Pseudomonadati > Pseudomonadota > Alphaproteobacteria > Rhodobacterales > Roseobacteraceae > Roseovarius > Roseovarius sp. SK2. The sequence continues at coordinate 95,548 of NZ_JARAMK010000002.1, read as the reverse complement.
TTGCCGTCGCCGCCCAGGATCGTGTCGTTGCCGGACCCGCCATAGACGGTGTCGTCGGCGAGACCTGCCACGACGCTGTCGTTGCCCGCGCCGGCATGGATGAGGTCGGCGTTGAGGCCCGCGCCGGTGCCGTCGCCGCCGTCGGCCACGTCGCCCTGCGGGTCGCCCGTGTAGCTGCCGTCGATGGTGTCGTCGCCTTCGGTGCCGTCGACGATCTGGTCGGTATAGTCCTGCGCGTTGAAGGCGATATCGCCCGCGGCGGCGTTGGGGTTGCTGTCGTAAGCCTGCACCTGGTAGCTGCGGCCGGCCACCAGCGGCACCTCGGACAGGGTGTAGAGTCCGGCTGCGGCGCCGTTCTCGACGTCGAACTGGATGACCTGGAAGGTCTGGCCGGTAACGGTGTCGCGCAGGGTCCAGACAAGTTCGGCATCGACAGTGGTGTTGACGGAGGTGTCGTTGCCCAGCGTGACATCGGCCGTGGCGGTCTCTCCGCCGGCGCTGTCGTCGTCGAGCGTGAATTCCTGGATCCCCGTCTCGTTGTCGGTGATGACGGCAGTGCCCGCAGCGGTGCCGGGACCGCCCCAGGTGAAGGTGCTGCCGGTACCGGTCGGGATGTTGCCGGCCGGGTTGTAATCGTAGAAATTGACCTCGTACGTGGCCATGGTCTTCCTGCCTTCCTTTGTCAGTCCGCGGTCTGTGCCGCGTGACCCCCGGCGCGTCTTTTGCTGCTCTGTCGCCGGTTGTTTCCAGAATGGATACAGAGTGTCCGTGGCCGGAAAGCGGGGGGTTTTAGGCGAATTTTAGGTGAATTAAGGCAAGTTCTGGACGTGGTGTTTCAGGCTCAGATGCCCAGTTCAGCCCTTTTTTTCCTGGTCAGCTTGGCGGTCACCAGGTCGTAGGACAGAGCAAGATGCTCTTTCAGGCTGTCATCCGAAAGGCCGGGATCATCGTGGACTTGCAGCCACTTCATCCCGCGCGAGGCAAGGTAGGGGGCCGGGCGGATACCCGGCTGATCCTGCAGGACCTCAAAGGCGATGTCGGTGGCCTTGAACGTGTAGGCGTCGCGACCGTCGTTCCACCCGGCGATGGCAAAGACCTTGCCGCCGACCTTCCAGACGTCGGCGTTGCCCCATTGCACGACATGGGCGGTGGCCGGCAGCGACGCGCAGAAGGTCATGAACGCGTCGCGGGGTAGCATCAGACCTGGCCGCCGGCGATCTCGATGGTCTGGCCGTTCACGCTATCGGAGCCCGGGCCGCAGAGCCAGGTGACGGCGGCGGCGACCTCGTCGGGCAGAATGAGGCGCTTGTGGCGGTTGGCGTCGACCATCATGGAGCGGGCGGTGTCGGCATCGACCCCGGCGCGGGCGCTGATGGCGTCGACGTTGCGGGTGACGATGTCGGTGTCGACATAGCCGGGGCAAACCGCGTTGAAGGTGAAGGGACTGCCCATGTAGTCCTCGCTGAGGGCGCGGACGAGGCCGATCAGGCCGTGTTTGGAGGCGGAGTAGGCGGCGGCGCCCTTGAGCCCCCTGAGGCCCGCGATGGAAGAGATCGCCACAACGCGGCCCCAGTCGGTGCCTTTCATCGAGGCCATGGCGCTGCGGATGGTCCAGAACGCGCCGTCGAGATTCGTGGACATTGTGCGGTGCCAGAAATCGGTGTCGGTTTTCGACAGGCTGCGGCCTTCGGCGATGCCGGCATTGGGCACGCAGACCTGGATGGGCCCGCGTTCGGCAACGGAGGCGGCAATGCCTTCGACCACGCTGGCCTCGTCGCGCACGTCCATGACCTGGGCGTGCAGGCCGTGGGAACTGGCGGCCTCTTCCAGAACCTCGGGGCGGCGGCCGGTGATGGTGACGTCTGCGCCGCTGCTTTGGAGCGCGCGGGCGATGGCGAGGCCAATGCCGGTGCCGCCGCCGGTGACAAGAGCGTGTTTTCCTGTAAGCGTCATGAGCGCAACTGTGCCGCAGGGCGCGCGGCTTGCCAAGAGCCGCGTTGGAAGGACTGGCAAGGCAAACTGGTATACTCTATACCAGTTGTCGGGCGATTCCGAAGAGGCAGCTGTGTGGCTATGATGCTGGGATGGATCTATGTACCTTGCGAGAAGGCGACCGGCGCACGGGGTGTATCCGGGCCGGCGGTGGTCGGTCTGGCGGGGTTCGCTCTCGGCGGGGACCGGCGCGGCTGGCTGCGACGAAAGTTTCGAATGAATTTTGCGCGATACTGTGAAAAGACACGATGGTGATTTGACAGGATGCGACAATCGCTACATTTCAAGCGGGTAAAAATTGTGTGATAAGCCGTGCCCGACCATTAGGGTTCAGAAAACGACAGGCCGAGAGGCCGCCACATGTGACCGTCAGAAAACGGGGGGAGTGAAAGTTGAAGATCGGAACACCAAAAGAGGTGATGGAGGGTGAGGCGCGCGTTGCCATGACGCCGGACTCGGCCCTGCAACTTCAGAAACTGGGCCATGAATGCGCCATCGAGACCGGAGCGGGAGAGCGCGCGGGTTTCACGGATGCGGATTACAAGGAGGCCGGTGTCGAGATTATCAAGTCGCCCGCAGCCTTGTGGAAAGCCTGTGACATCATCGCCAAGGTGCGCGTTCCCACGGATACCGAGGTCAAGCGCCTGACCAAGGGCCAGACCCTTATTTCCTTCTTCAACCCGGGCGGGAACGAAGAGCAGATGAAGATCGCCGCCGAGAAGGGCGCGACCGTCATCGCGATGGAATCAGTGCCGCGGATTTCCCGTGCGCAGAAGATGGATGCGCTGTCGTCCATGGCCAATATCGCCGGCTATCGCGCGGTGATCGAGGCCGGCAACAATTTCGGCCGCTTCTTCACCGGCCAGGTAACCGCCGCGGGCAAGGTGCCGCCGGCCAAGGTGCTGGTGGTCGGTGCCGGTGTGGCGGGGCTTGCCGCGATCGGCACCTCGACCAGCCTGGGCGCGATCACCTATGCGTTCGACGTGCGGCCCGAAGTGGCCGAGCAGATCGAATCGATGGGGGCGGAATTCGTGTTCCTCGATTTCGAGGAAGATCAAAAGGACGGATCGGAAACCGGCGGCTATGCCGCGCCGTCCAGCCCCGAGTTCCAGGAAAAGCAGCTGGAAAAATTCCGCGAGATGGCGCCCGACATGGACATCGTCATCACCACGGCCCTGATCCCCAACCGGCCCGCGCCGGTTCTGTGGACCAAGGACATGGTCGAGATGATGAAGAACGGTTCGGTCATCGTGGATTTGGCCGCCGAGCGCGGCGGCAACTGCGAGCTGACCCAGAAGGACGAGAAGATCGTCACCGACAACGGCGTGACCATCGTCGGTTACACCGACTTCCCCAGCCGGATGGCGACGCAGTCCTCGACTCTTTACGCCACCAACATCCGTCACATGATGACCGACCTGACGCCCGAGAAGGACGGCAAGGTCGTGCACGACATGGAAGACGACGTGATCCGGGGCGCCACTGTGACGCATGGCGGCGAGATCACCTATCCGCCGCCACCGCCCAAGGTGTCCGCCATCGCGGCGGCCCCGAAGAAGGAAAAGCCAAAGGAACTGACGCCGGAAGAGAAGAAGGCGCAGGAGGTGGCGGCCTTCAAGAAACAGACGATGAACCAGGTGGGCCTGCTGGGTGTCGGCGCGTTCCTGGTGCTGCTGGTCGGCACCGTGGCGCCGGCGAGCTTCATGCAGCACTTTATCGTCTTCGTGCTGTCGGTCTTTATCGGGTTCCAGGTGATCTGGGGCGTGGCGCACAGCCTGCACACGCCGCTGATGGCCGTGACGAACGCGATTTCGTCGATCATCATCCTGGGCGCGCTGATGCAGATCGGCTCGACCTCCTACCTCATCACGCTGCTGGCCGGGCTCGGCATCTTCATGGCGGCAATCAACATTTTCGGCGGCTTCCTGGTGACACGGCGCATGCTCGCCATGTTCCAGAAATCGTAAGGGGGTAAGGGACGATGGATTTCGGATTTACCATTGCGGCCTATGCGGTCGCGGCAGTTCTCTTCATCCTCAGCCTGGGCGGTCTGTCCGGGCAGGAAAGCGCGAAACGCGCGGTGTGGTACGGCATTGCCGGTATGGCGATTGCCGTTCTGGCGACGCTGATCGGCCCCGGCGCGGGGCTGTGGCTGGTGTCGCTGATCATGATCGCGGGCGGTGCCGTGGTGGGCTATCAGCTGGCCACCAAGGTGCAGATGACGCAGATGCCCGAATTGGTGGCAATCATGCATTCGCTCGTCGGCTTGGCCGCGGTCTTCGTGGGCTTCAACGCCGATATCGAGCTGGGGCGCGTGGCGGCGCAGTTTGCCGATGCGGGCCTGCCCTTCCCGCGGCCCGAGGAAGTGACGGCGGAAGGCGTGGCCTTTGCCAAGCAGTTCACCGGGTTCGCCGCGATCGTCGCCAAGAAGACGGCGGTGGAAGTGTCGATCCTGAAGGTCGAACTGGTGCTGGGCATCTGGATCGGTGCGGTGACTTTCACCGGGTCGGTGATTGCCTATGGCAAGCTGGCCGGCAAGGTTGACTCGGCGGCCACGAAGCTGCCGGGCGGGCATATCCTGAACGCGGCCGCCGCGGCGCTGTCGCTGGTGCTGGCGATCATGTACCTGAGCGGGTCGGGCAGCTGGACGCTTGTTGTGCTGACGCTGCTGGCGCTGTTTATCGGCTATCACCTGATCATGGGGATCGGCGGCGCGGACATGCCCGTGGTGGTCTCGATGCTGAACAGCTATTCCGGCTGGGCGGCGGCGGCCATCGGCTTCAGCCTTGGCAATGACCTCTTGATCGTCGTGGGCGCGCTTGTGGGCTCCTCGGGTGCGATCCTGAGCTACATCATGTGCAAGGCCATGAACCGGTCCTTTGTCAGCGTGATCCTGGGCGGCTTCGGCGGCGCGGGTGGCCCGGCGGCGGAAGTCGAGGGCGAGCAGGTGCCGATCGATGCCGACGGCGTGGCCAACGCGCTGAACGAGGCCGACAGCGTGATCATCGTGCCGGGCTATGGCATGGCGGTGGCGCAGGCGCAGCAGGCGGTCAGCGAACTGACCAACAAGCTGCGGGCGCAGGGCAAGGAAGTGCGGTTCGCCATTCACCCCGTCGCGGGGCGTCTGCCGGGGCATATGAACGTGCTTCTGGCCGAGGCGAAGGTGCCATATGACATCGTGCTGGAGATGGAGGAGATCAACGACGATTTCCCCGACACCGACGTGGTGATCGTGATCGGCTCGAACGACATCGTGAACCCTGCCGCGCAGGATGACCCCAACAGCCCCATCGCCGGGATGCCGGTGCTGGAGGTCTGGAAGGCCAAGAACGTGTTCGTGTCCAAGCGCGGTCAGGGCACGGGGTATTCCGGCATCGAGAACCCGCTGTTCTTCAAGGACAACACGCGGATGTTCTATGGCGACGCCAAGGACAGCGTGACGGCGTTGTTGTCGAAGATCGGGTAATCTCCGCTCGTTTGGAATTGGAGAGGGCCCGCCGGTTGGCGGGCCTTTTTCGTTGGGCCCGAGGCAGAGGTCCCGGATCAGGTCCGGGACGAGGGAAGTATTGTCGCGGTGGGTTTGAGGCGCGTGGGTTTTCACCCACCCTACGAGGGTCGCTTGATTTCCCGCGTCGGGATGGATGATGATGCAGGTGCCATTGCAGATGGCTAAATTTGCGCCAGTATACCGTTGCATTCCGCTAAGTCATTGAAAGCGCATTTAAAACTATTTTCATCCCTGGGCCGTATCGCTAATGTCCCCGGAAACGACAGGACGCGAGAGCCATGCCGCCAATTGAAGATCATCCGCTGCGATTCGAGCTGTCCAACGAACTGCACGCGCGGCCGTTTCCCAATCTGAGCGCGCCGGCGACCGGCGTGTTCCTGGCGATCAAGCGGGTCGAGGGGGCGGCGGCGCGGGACAGGGGCGATGACCTGGCGCATCTGACGGCGCTGCTGGACCGCTATGGCGCGGCGCATCCCAAGCCGGGTGCCTCGCATTATTCGGGCGATATCGGCAAGCACCATCTGAAGTGGGAGCGGCATACCGAGTTCGTCACCTATACCGCGTTCCGCGACGGGGTCAGCGACAGGCCCTTCGATCCGGCGGATTTCGAGGTGTTTCCCGCCGATTGGTTGAGCGAGGCGCCGGGGCACCGGATGACCTCGGCCATGGTACGGATCGAGACGCAGAAGGACGAAGATACGGTGCGCCAAAACATCCACGACTGGTTCGTGGCCGACAGCGTGGCCGTGGCGCGGGTCTTGGATGACAGTGCGATCATCGCGGGGGATTTCCGGATCGACCCGGCGGGGCATCTGCGGTTCATGGTCAATGCCTCGGCCGATATCGGCACGCGGCGGATGGGGCGCGTGGTGCAGCGTTTGTTCGAGATCGAGACCTACAAGACCATGTCGATGCTGGGCTTTGCCCGGGTGGGCGAGATGCGGCCCGACATGGGCGCGCTGGAAGAGCGGCTGACGCATCTGATCAGCAACATGCCGGGCGGGTCGGTGGCCGCGGAGGACACGCTGGACGACCTGCTGGAGATCTCGGCCAAGCTGGAGGGGATGGTGGCGCGGTCGTCCTATCGCTTTGGCGCGACCTCGGCCTATGAGCAGATCGTGAAGCAGCGCATCACCGTGCTGCGCGAGGAGCGGTTCAACGGTCGGCAGACCTTTGGCGAGTTCATGATGCGGCGCTATGATCCGGCCATGCGCACGGTTCTGTCTACCAAGGAAAGGCTGGACGCGATGTCGGACCGGGCGATGCGGGCGGGCGAACTGCTGCGGACGCGGGTGGACGTGGAGCGCAGCGCACAGAACCAGGACCTGCTGGAGAGCATGAACCGCCGGGCAGACATGCAGTTGCGCTTGCAGCGCACGGTCGAGGGGCTGTCGGTGGTGGCGATCAGTTACTACGCGGTGTCGCTGGCGGGGTACGTGCTCTACCCGCTGACCGAGCCGACGGGGCTGTCGAAGGAGATGCTGACGGCGATCGTGGCGCTGCCGGTGGTGGCGGCGGTGTGGTGGATGATCAAGCGGGTGCGCGAGAAGTTGGACTAGCGCCGTGGGTCTTGCCAACCCGACGCGGTGTCGCGGGGCGAAGCCAAAGCGGCGTCGGTGGGACGACGGAGGTCGGCGAAGCTGACAGGAGTGGCGAAGGGGCACAGGGGCTGCCGAATCGAAAGGGGCACGTGATGTTTCAGGCTTTTGCGGGGATCTGGGCGCTGCTGATCGGGATCGTGCTGATCATGCTGGGCAACGGCATGCATTTCACGCTGATCGGTCTGCGCGGGGATATCGAGGGGTTTTCCTCGGGCGAGCTGGCGGTCGTGACATCGGGCTATTTCGTGGGGTTCCTGCTGGGGGCACGCTATGCGCCGCGCCTGATCCGTCGGGTCGGGCATGTGCGGGTGTTCGCGGCACTGGGCAGCTTCATGTCGGCCGGACTGATTGCCTTTCCGCTGCTGGCCGAGCCGTGGGCGTGGACGCTCTTGCGCGTATTGATCGGGTTCGCCATGTCGGGGATCTATGTCACCGCGGAAAGCTGGCTGAACAACGCGGCCACGAACGAGACGCGCGGCAAGATCCTGTCGGCCTACATGATCGCGCAGACGCTGGGCATCATCGGGGCGCAGGGCCTGCTGAACCTGGGCGAGACGGCGGGGGCGTCGCTGTTCATCGGGGCGTCGATCCTGGTGTCGGTGTCCTTTGCGCCGATCCTTCTATCCGTCACGCCGGTACCGGCGGCGGAGGTGATCCGCGCGATGCCGTTGCGCGAGTTGTTCACGGGCTCGCCACTGGGCACGGTGGGGATTTTCCTGCTTGGCAGTCTGTACGCCACGCAGTCGGGGATGGGCGCGGTCTATGGCGCGCAGATCGGGATGGGCAAGGGCGAGATCGCGCTGTTCATCGCGATGCTGTTCGGCGGCGCGCTGGTGCTGCAATACCCTATCGGCTGGCTGTCGGACCGGATCGACCGGCGCAAGGTGATCTTCGGCGCGGCGGCACTGGGGGCCGCGTTCTGCCTGCTGGGGTGGGCCATGGGCGGCACGTACTGGCCGTTGATGGCGGCGGCGTTCCTGACCGGGGGCGTGACGACGCCGCTGTATTCGCTGCTGCTGGCCTATACGAATGATTTCCTGCCGGTCGAGGACATGGCGGCGGCCTCGGGCGGGCTGGTTCTGACCTTCGGGATCGGGGCCATCCTTGGCCCGTTGGCGGCGGGCTGGGTGATGGACGTGGCGGGGCCGTCCGCGTTCTGGCTGGTGCTGGCGGTGGCGTTCGCGGCGATTGCGGTCTATGCCGCATACCGGATGACGAAGCGGGCGGCGACGCCGGTGGAGGAGACCGAGAGTTACCTGGGCGTGCTGCCGGCCTCGTCGGCCTTCGTGGTCGAGGCGGCGGGCGCGTGGTCGGCCGAGCAGGGTGAGGACGACGACAAGGACAATTGAGGTGCGCGCCGAGGTGGGGTGAAACCCCACCCTACGTCGGCATTTGAGGTCCCGGATCAAGTCGGGGACGGCGCAGGGAGTGGCCTCGGCCCGGTCAGAACGCTTCGGGTTTGGCCTCGCGCGCCATGTGGTCGAGCACCGCGTTGACGAAGCTGCCTTCCTTGCCCTCGGGATAGAAGCTGCGGGCGACATCGACGAATTCGTTGATGACGACCTTGACCGGCGCTTCGCCTTCGAGGAATTCCGCCCCCGCGGCGCGGAACACCGCCCGCAGGGTGGGGTCGATGCGCGCGATGGGCCACTTGGCCACCAATGCGCGGTCGGTCATCTGGTCGATCTTGGATTGCCAGTTCACGGCTTGCTCGACCAGCTTGCGGAAGAGGTCGATATCGCCGTCGGCCATTTCGATGCCTTCCTCGAATTCCTGTCCAAAGCGGAAATCGAGGAATTCGCGGATGATCGTCTCGTAGGACTGGCTGGAATGCTCCATCTGAAAGAGCGCCTGCACGGCGTAGAGCCGCGCGGCGGAGCGCATCTTGCGTTTCTGGTTGCCGGATAGTTCGGTCATGCGGTGGGGTTGTCCTTGAGCTCGCCTGCGAGCTTGTATTCCTCGGCGTCGGGCATGAAGCCGACGCCCTTGCGGGTGCCCCACTTGCGGGTGAGGGCGATAAGGTGCAGGGCGGCGGCGGCGGCGCCTGCGCCCTTGTTCATCTGCTCGGGATCGGCGCGTTCCACGGCCTGATCGCGGTTTTCGACCGTAAGGATGCCGTTGCCGATGCAGAGGCCCTGCAGGCCAAGCAGGGTGATGCCGCGGCTGGAATCGTTGCAGACCGTCTCGTAGTGGGTGGTGGCGCCGCGGATGACGCAGCCAAGCGCCACGTAGCCGTCGAAGTTCGACAGGCGCTCGGCGATGCCGATGGAGGTGGGGATTTCCAGGGCGCCGGGTACCTCGATGAGGTCGAAAGTTGCGCCCGAGGCTTCGATCTCGGCGCGGGCACCTTCGATCATCATGTCGGCGATGTCACGGTAGAAGGGGGCCACGACGATCAGCAGTTTTACCGGCTTGTCGAACGTGGCGCGGGGCAGGGTGTATTCGGTTCCGGCCATGGCGTTATCCTTCGCTGAGGGGGTGCGTGCCGACGATGCTGATGCCGTAGGCGTCGAGCCCGAGGTAGCGCGTCTTCGGGCTGTCGGTCACGAGGATCAGTTCGTGCAGGCCCATGGTGGACATGATCTGAGCACCGAGACCGGTCTGCTTGATGGTGCGTGGCGTGTCGTCCTCTTCCATTTCCGAGGCGAGGCTGGGCCGGGGCTGGCGGAAGAGGAAGACGGCACCGCGGCCTTCGCGGGCAATGATGTTCATGGCGCGGGGCAGTTTGCCGGTGGGACCTTCGGATTTGGCGTCAAGGCCGATGCCCAGCACGTCCTCGAGCGCGTTGAGCGCGTGGGTGCGGGCCAGCACGGGCTTGCCGTCCGTGATGTCGCCCTTGGACAGCACAACATGCTCGGTATCGGTGATCTGGTCGGCAAAGATGCGCATGTCCCATTCGCCGCCATGGGACGAGTTGACGGTCTCGCGCCGGACCTCGCGCACGAGGTTGTCGTGCTTGTGGCGATAGGCGATGAGGTCGGAAATGGTGCCGATCTTCATGCCGTGCGTCTTGGCGAACTCCACGAGGTCGGGCAGGCGGGCCATGGTGCCGTCGTCCTTCATGATCTCGCAGATCACGCCGGAGGGGTTGAGGCCGGCGAGCCGGGAAATGTCGACGGCGGCCTCGGTATGGCCGGCGCGCACGAGCACGCCGCCGTTGCGGGCGCGCAGGGGAAAGACATGGCCCGGCGTGGCGATATGGGCCTGGGTGTTCTGCTCGTTGATCGCGGTCGAGATGGTCAGCGCGCGGTCGGCCGCCGAGATGCCGGTGCTGACGCCCTCGCGCGCCTCGATGCTGACGGTGAAGGCGGTTTCGTGCCGCGACGAGTTGTTCACGGCCATCATCGGCAGGCCAAGGCGGTCGATGCGCTCGGAGGTCATGGGCAGGCAGATGAGACCCTTGCCGTGGGTGGCCATGAAGTTGATGACTTCGGGCGTGGCGAATTCGGCGGGGATCACCAGGTCGCCTTCGTTCTCGCGGTCCTCGTGGTCGACGAGGATGAACATGCGGCCCGCGCGCGCCTCGGCGATAATCTCTTTGGTGGGGGAGATCGCGGAGCGCAGTTCGGCCTCGACGGGCCCGGGTTTTTCGAAGGCTTGGGTTTCGGACATCTGGCGCCTCTGGGGTTACAGGCCCGCCAGATAGCGCAGGGGTGTGCGGAAGGCCAGAGGGGATGTCGGGTTATGGTGTCCGACTGACGCGTTCGTGCGCATGTGACGGACGAGATGTCGCGGCGGAATGGCAACGATCAACCGGTGATGCCGGGGCTTTCCCTTGAGGATGGGGGCCAATGTGCTACTATTACAGGTGAAGCGCAAAGGAGTCGTCCAATGCCCAAGCTCATCCGCATGTATATCGTGAACGTCGCCATCGGCTTCGGCCTTGCGGCGGTGTTCGTGGGGATGTTGCTGTGGTTCGATATCGCGAACCTTTGGCATCTGGTCAGCCATTCCGACAAGGGTTGGCTTGCGGTTCTGCTGCTGTGGGTGTCGAACGGCATTGTCTTTGCGGGCGTACAGTTCGGCATCGCGGTGATGCGGATGAAGGACGACGACGATGATGACGGCCCCGGTGGCGGGTTGCGCCAGCATGTCATGCGGCAGGATCATGCGACCATCCCTGTGCGCGCGGACCAGGGCGAGCGTCCGTTCTGGAGCAAGCGCTAGAAAGCGTATCCGGTTTGAAAGGCTGAGAGGCGCACGGCGGGTTGCGTCGGGTGCCGCATAGACGTTGCGGCGCGTGGGTTTTCACCAAACCTACGTGGCGGCAAAAGGTGTGACGGGCCCGCACGCAACCGTTTGGTTATCTCATTCCCGAGGACCTGTATATACAGGTGGGCGCCGGGTAACCGGACCAGGGCCCGGACAGAGCCAGCTCCCTCGGAATTGCTTAAGGCCACCGGAATGCAACCGTTCACGAGAAGGGCAGCACCCGTCACCAGACTGAGGTAAGACGTCGGGGGCGGTGCGGCAAGGGGCTATTCCGAAGCATCCGAAATAAATCCGTAGTCGCGCAGCTGCTCGGGCAGGAGCACGTAGATCTCGTCGGGCGGGGTGGCGAGCGCGTGGGTCATGACCATCGGATCAATGCCCATCTGGTCGAGGTAGAGCATGACCTCGCCCTGGCCGGCCTGGATATCCTCGACGGCGAAGGAGGCGGGCAGGATCGTGCTTTCGCCGAAATAGTGCTGGTGGACGCCGACCTGCGCCGCGTCGTCGATATCGCGTGTGGCCCCACCGGCCAGCATGTAGGGGCAGGCGGAGAAGCAGTATTCGCCGGAGAGCATGCGCGTCGTGAGGCCGGTTTCGCGGAAATGGCGCCCGAGGGCCAGCGCCTCGGTCACGGTGCCGCCGGGGGATTGCAGGATCAGGGTTTCGGGCGTGGGTGTGCTTTCCTCCAGCCGCTTCATGATGCGATCCGCGTCGCCCGGCGCGATGCCGCCTTCGAGGCGGTAGGTGGTGCCGTCTTCCTGTGTGAGCACAAGCCGTTCGGGCAACTCGCCCGGGTCGCGCGCGGGGCGCGTGGCGGGGCGGTCACGGTCGGGGCGGAAGAGGCGGCGCTGGTCACCGGGGCGCACGGGTTCGGTCAGCCGGGGGGCGTCGGGAGCCATGCCCGGCAGCCGGAAACCCGACGCGCTGACATCGCCCAGCACCAGCATGGCGCCGATGCCGATCTGAAAGATCAGCGCGCCGGTGAGGATGCGGGCCACGGGCGGGCCGTGTTTGGATTTGGGCTTTTCGGTCGGGCCGTTCCCGGTGTCGTCGTCGCTCATGGCGTGGTTCCGGTGATGCGCTTGACCTTGTTGCGGTCCTCGCGCGTGTCATCCTCGCCGGGTTTGCGCGGGGCGGGCGTGTCCTCGATTTCATGCGCCACGGCGATGGCAGCGCGCAGTTCGGCCACGGTCATGGAGTCCTCGATATCGGTGCCGTCGCGCATCGAACGGATCATGCCGTGGGTGATCGACAGGATCAGCACCAGGACGGCGGGCAGAAGGTCGATGGCGATGGCCCCGGCCCAGGAAGGCACGAAGTTGCGGGCATAGAGGATGACCGCGTCGGCCGACGATATGGGCGTGTATGTGACCTCTGCCGCGGGTTCGAGTGCGGCCACCTCCTGGGCGGCGTTTTCCAGGGTGGCGGCGCGCTGGCCGAGGACTTCGAGAACGGAGGTGATGGTGGCGGCCTGGTCGCCGCGCCCGGCCTCAGTGCGGCTGTCGAGCTCTGGCAGAACGACGGAGGCCGAGAGATCCTGTGCGGCGCGCTCCACCAGTGGCGCGACGGTAAGCTGGCGCATCTGGGTGATGAGGCCCTGCAGGCGCACGGCGGCCTCGGAAAACTCGACCGAGCGGGCCTCGACGGGCCCGGGCTCGACCGTCAGAGCGCGCATGCGGCTGAGAATGGTATTGCCCTCGGCGAAGGCGGTGTCGACGAGCGGTGTCTGTTCGGCGATCTGTTCCTCGAGCGCGGCCAGTTCGGCGGATTTCTGGCGCAGCACGCGAAAGACGGCGCCACGGCCGGCGAGACCCGAGAGGTTGCCGGTGGCTTCCTGTTCGCTGAGATCCTCGAAGGATTGGCGGACGCGGGCGACGTCGCGGCCCAGGGCCTGTCCGGTGAGGGCAATCTCGTGGGCGCGTTCCAGGCTTTGCTGGTAGTCCTGCACGGTCTCTGCCAGGTGCTGTTCGACGGCAGCCGAGCCCGCCAGCGCGGCGGCGTTGAGCCAGCTGGACATGGCGATGATGGCGACCGAACCGAGGCCCATCGCGCCCAGGAGCCCGACGCGGGCGCGGGCGGAGGTGACGGCAGGGAAGAGGCGGAGAAGGTAGGACCAGAAGACGAAGATGCCGACCGAAACGGCGACGGAATAGGCCAGCGCCGCGAAGGTGGACATGGCGCCGGTGTCGTCCAGCAGGGAGGAGACGCCGAGATAGGTGTAGATGCCCGAAGCCACGGCCAAAACGCCGAGGGCGGTGCCCGAGAAGGTCTCCAGCCAGTCGATATGACCTTCGAGATCGCGGGCATAGCGGGCGCCGCGGGTGCGGGAGGAGTTTGTTTTCGGATCGGGCATGGCGCACCTTTTTGCAGCGAAAGAGGGGCGCGAACGTGCCAGACCCCGGGGACATCACTATGAAATGGTTAATCAATCACACAAGACAAGCCTGCGTGATAAGCAATTCCCGTGCAGGGGGTTGCCAATGTTCACGTATTGTTCATAAACTGGCGTCATGCAGGACCATGTCAGCGACATAATTGCGATGCAGCCCGGCCAGCTTTTGGCGCGGGGCGTGTGCCGGCATCTGCTGGGCTATGATTTCGCAACGGTCGAGGAATTCTCGCCCGAGAGGGGCAAGCGCGTGGACGTCATGGCGCTGGGACCCAAGGGCGAGATCTGGGTGGTGGAGTGCAAGTCGAGCCGGGCGGATTTCACTTCGGATCTCAAGTGGGATGGCTATCTTGAATGGTGCGACCGTTATTTCTGGGCGGTGGACGAGGCGTTTCCGACCGATCTGTTGCCCGAGGGCACGGGACTGATCATCGCGGATGCCTATGACGCGCAGATCATCCGGATGGCGCCGGAGCACAAGCTGGCCGGCGCGCGGCGCACGGCGCTGACGCGACGTTTTGCGCGGCAGGCGGCGCTGCGGTTGCAGGGCGCGCGCGATCCGGGGCTTTGAAGGGGCCGTTTTCTTGCAAAGAAAACGGAATAGAAAATGGGTATTTTCTATTCCAAAATTTTCGCAAATTTTGGGTGCGCGCGGCTAGCGTTTCGCTTCGGCGGCCTTGGCGGCGGCGAGGATTTCCTCGGCGATTTCGCGGGCCTCGTCGGGGTCGAAGTCCATCGGGATTTCGGTGGGGCCTGCCATGATGAACAGGCGGACCATGCCCTGGTCGGTGGGGCCGATTTGAAGATTCGCCTCGATGTCGCGTTCGTCGTTGATGCCCATGGCGGCCTCCTATAGCGATTCCGGGTCAGTCTGAAAAATGCATCGCTATTTTGCGTTCGCAGAGACAGCGAAATGCGATTCAGTGTTTCCCGGAAACGCTTGAATATTCGCGATGGCCTAGCGCCTTGGCCGCGCGAAGGCAAGCGGGTTGGAATGGGCGAGATCGTGTCGAAGAGGCTTGCAATCGCGGGCCGGGAAAGTTAAATCCGTGCCGCGTGCCGCCTTAGCTCAGTTGGTTAGAGCGCCTGATTGTGGATCAGGAGGTCCCCCGTTCGAGCCGGGGAGGTGGTACCATCTCCCTTTTTCGGACTGGTAAGACTCGCGCGGCTAGTCCGTCGTGACCTCGATGGTCTGGCGCAACTCGCCCGTGGTCTCGTCGAAAATCAGGATCGTGTCGGCTTCGGTCACAACGGCGTACCAGCCATTGGCGCGGGTGAATGCGGTGGGCGTCGTGCCGTCGGGCAGAGTGATCACCTTGGGCAGGGCCGGGTCGGAGGCACCGGAGAACTTGGTGACAAAGAGCGCGACGATCACTAGAAACCCGAGAATCATCACGCCCGTCAGGACGGTCACGAGTGTGCGCAGGTAGCGCACCATTTTGGGGTCCAGCGACGGCGGCTGAGGAGTGTCGTTCATGGGCGCAGCCCCCTTGCAAACCAGTGTCACCGTGCGGATCGGGGCCGATCCGCCGCCGCGCCTTGATAAGGCGTTGGCGCGCGATGTGCCAGAGGCGGCGTCGCTGTCGCGTACGCGGTTGGCAAGGCTGATCGCCGAGGGCGCAGTGCGGGTGGGCGGTGCGGTTGTGGCGGACCCCAAGGCGAAGGTGGCCGAGGGAGATATCGTCGAGATCAGCGT
Organism: Roseovarius sp. SK2; assembly: GCF_028807495.1. Lineage (NCBI taxonomy): Bacteria > Pseudomonadati > Pseudomonadota > Alphaproteobacteria > Rhodobacterales > Roseobacteraceae > Roseovarius > Roseovarius sp. SK2. Next base: position 80,150 of record NZ_JARAMK010000002.1, on the reverse strand, counting down.
GCCCGTCGCGGTTGAGGTGGACGTAGTGGCGCAGGAGATCGCGCTGGACGTGGTGTTCGAGGATGACGATTTGATCGTGATCAACAAACCTGCGGGGATGGTGGTGCATCCGGCGCCGGGCAGCCCGGACGGAACGCTGGTGAACGCGCTGTTGCACCATTTCGGCGGCACGCTGTCGGGCGTGGGGGGCGAGAAACGGCCCGGCATCGTGCACCGGATCGACAAGGACACGAGCGGCCTGCTGGTGGTGGCGAAGTCCGATCGGGCGCATCACGGTCTGGCCGCGCAATTCGAGGCGCATAGCGTGGAACGCAAGTACCTGGCGGTGGTCCACGGCGTGCCGGATGCCGCCGATCCGCGGCTGCGCGGCGTGCGCGGGGCCAGTTTCGAGTCGGGCAACATCCTGAAGCTGACGACGCAGCTGGCGCGGCACAAGACCGACCGGCAACGGCAGGCGGTGTTGTTCGAGGGCGGGCGGCACGCGGTGACGCGGGCGCGCGTTGTCACCCCGTTCGGCGCTCCGCCGCAGGTGGCGCTGATCGAGTGCTGGCTGGAGACGGGGCGTACGCACCAGATCCGGGTGCATATGGCGCATGCGGGGCATGGTCTGATCGGCGACCCGGTTTATGGTGGCCGGCGCAAGCTGAACGCGCGGGCGCTGTCGCCCGAGGCGCTGGCGGCCACGCAGGTGTTCCCGCGACAGGCGTTGCATGCGGCGCTGCTGGGGTTCGAGCATCCGGGTACGGGGGAGATGCTGCGCTTTGAGGCGGCGCTGCCGGAGGACATGGCCAACCTGCTGCAGGAACTGGGCGCGCCGGCCTGACGTTAATATGACAGCACAGCACGTGTGCGTGAGCAAACGTCACATCACTGGAAAACCGGGCCGGTTTGATTCATAAATAATTAAACCATTCGGTTCACCTGTCTTGAATCCGGGCTGATGGCTGCCCATATGGATGTTAAGACGATAAACATTGGAGGGTCACAGGGTTGAGCAATTATGCAAATCTTCCTGCGCCATCGCCCGAAGCCGGGCTGAACCGGTATTTGCAGGAAATCCGGAAATTTCCGCTTTTGGAGCCGGAAGAGGAATACATGCTGGCCAAGCGCTGGGTCGAGGAACAGGACACCGATGCCGCGCACCAGATGGTCACCAGCCACCTGCGCCTGGCGGCGAAGATCGCCATGGGCTATCGTGGCTACGGCCTGCCGCAAGCCGAGGTGATCTCGGAGGCGAATGTGGGCCTGATGCAGGCGGTCAAGCGCTTTGACCCCGAGAAAGGCTTTCGCCTGGCCACATATGCGATGTGGTGGATCCGGGCCAGCATCCAGGAGTACATCCTGCGCAGCTGGTCGATGGTCAAGCTGGGCACGACAAGCGGGCAGAAGAAGCTGTTCTTCAACCTGCGCAAGGCCAAGGCCCGGATCGGTGCGCTGGAGGACGGAGACCTGCATCCCGACAAGGTGAAGCAGATCGCGACCGACCTGGGTGTGACCGAGGACGAGGTGATCAGCATGAACCGCCGGATGTCCGGGGGCGACGCGTCGCTGAACGCCACCGTCGGTACCGAGGGCGAAGGCACGATGCAGTGGCAGGACTGGCTGGAGGACGAGGATGCCGACCAGGCCGGTGACTACGAGAAGCGCGACGAACTGGAGGCGCGGCGCGAACTGCTGGCAGAGGCGATGGACGTGCTGAACGACCGCGAGAAGGATATCCTGACGCAACGGCGGCTGAACGAGAAGGCCGTGACGCTGGAGGATCTGAGCGGGCAGTACGATGTCAGCCGCGAGCGGATCCGCCAGATCGAGGTGCGGGCGTTCGAGAAACTGCAGAAGCGCATGCGCAGCCTTGCCGCCGAAAAAGGGATGATGGCCACGGCCTGATTTTGCGACACATCGGTACGGTCACGAAAATTGGCCCCTTCCGCATGGCGGAGGGGGCCTTATTGTTTCCGGTGAGTCGGAAACGAAAGGGGACGTCCGTTGCGTACGCTGTCGATACTTTGTGTGACCGTGCTGGCCGCCTGTGCGCCGCGCCCTGCCGCGGAATACGCACCGACGGTGCCCGAGGCGCATCTCCAGACGCTCTATGTGGCCACGCAAAAGGCGCTGGACCATACCGGGTGGACCTTTGGCGCGAAACGCACGGGCCAGATGCGCTATTTCCGGGCCGATATCTCGATCCCGCCGACGCATCGGCCGGGCCATGTGGAATGGCCCGAGGGACCGCCGGATGCTGCGACGGATTTCGTGGTGGCGGCGACGGATGTCTACCCGTCCGGCGCGGCCTTTGTCGGGGATGTGAAGGCAGCGCGCCCGGGGCGGGAAACCCAGGTTTTCGTGCATGGCTACAACGTGACGCTTTCCGATGGTCTGTACCGGCTGGCGCAGATGCGCGAGGATTTCGAGGTGGCCGAGCCGTCGGTGCTGTTCGCCTGGGCCTCGGCCGGGGACCCGCGGGGGTATGTCTATGACCGTGACAGCGTGCTTTATGCCCGGGACGACCTGGAAGACCTGCTGGCCCGGCTGACCAGCGGGCCGGGGGACCGGGTGACATTGCTGGCGCATTCCATGGGCGCGCATCTTGTGATGGAGGTGATGCGGCAGGCGGCGCTGAAGGGGGACCGGCGTCTGCTGGACCGGATCAGCGGCGTGGTGCTGATGTCGCCGGATATCGACCCGGATATCTTTCGCAGGCAGGCAGAGGCGATCGGGGAGTTGCCACAGCCGTTCCTGATTTTCGTGACGCAGCAGGACCGGGCGCTGAGCCTTGCCAGCCTGATAACCGGGCGCAAGAAGCGGCTGGGCGTGATCGACGGGCCGGAGGCGGTGGCGGGCCTGCCGGTCAAGGTGATCGACTTTACCGCGCTGGCGGATGGCGAGGGGCTGGACCACGCGGTGGCGATCACCTCGCCTTCGGCGATTTCGGTGCTGAACGGGATGCTGGAGCAGGCCTCATTGGGCCGGGCTGCATTCGAGGACTACATGGTGCTGGAGGCGCAGCCGTGACACGGAGCCTGCGGCATCCTATATTTGCCGTTCAGGAGGATTTTAACCATGGCCGGTGGATGGGCGCGCGACGGCGCGGTGAGTGAACAGATCGAAGCCTCGATCGAGGATGAGTTGGCGCGGATGAAGGCCGCGAAACGCCCCGTGGGCGAGAGCCTGACGCATTGTGCCGAATGCGAGGAAGAGATCCCGCAGGCGCGGCGCGAGGCGTTGCCGGGCGTGAAGCTGTGCATCGAATGTAGCCAGGAGCGCGACGGCGCGCAACAGGCGCGGGGCGGGATCAACCGGCGCGGCTCGAAAGACAGTCAGCTCAAGTAGGCGGATGTTGCAGGGGCTCTGCCCCCACGGCGAAACTGCGTTTCACCGCTCCCCCCCGGGATATTTTCGGCCAGAAGAAGAGGTGGGCTCAGCGCCTTGGTGCGCGGCCGGTGAGGCGGCGCCAGAGAGGGGTCACGTCGAGCGCGGCCACGGCGACGCCGAGCGGGATCATCCAGAAGCCCAGCACCGGCAGGAAGCCGAAGATCCCGCCGATGATGAGCAGGATGCCCAGCACCAGCCGCAGCCCCGGGGGCACGCGCGACCGGATGCGCACGAGGGCGCGTTTCAGGCGGTTGCGCAGGCTGTGGGGGCCGCTTGTGCGGGGCAGCGTCTAGTCCTCCATCGCCTCCAGCTGGTCGATAAAGCCGGAGATCATCGACAGGCCCTTGTCCCAGAAGGCGGGGTCCGAGGCGTCGAGGCCGAAGGGGGCCAGAAGCTCCTTGTGGTGCATCGAGCCGCCCGCTTTGAGCATGTCGAAATACTTGTCCTGGAAGCCGTCGGGGTTTTCCTCGTAGACCGCGTAGAGCGCGTTCACCAGCCCGTCGCCGAAGGCGTAGGCGTAGACGTAGAAGGGCGAGTGGACGAAGTGGGGGATATAGGCCCAGAAGGTCTCGTAGCCCTCCATGAAGTCGAAGGCGGGGCCGAGAGATTCGCCCTGCACGGACATCCAGAGGGCGCCGATGTCTTCCGAGGTCAGCTCGCCGCCGCGGCGGGCATCGTGCAGTTTGCACTCGAAATCGTAGAAGGCGATCTGGCGGACGACCGTGTTGATCATGTCCTCGACCTTGCCGGCGAGCAGGACCTTGCGTTCGGCGTTGTCCTTGGCCGCATCCAGCAGTTTGCGGAAGGTCAGCATCTCGCCGAAGACCGAGGCGGTTTCGGCAAGGGTGAGGGGGGTGGAGGAGAGAAGTTCGCCCTGTTCGGCGGCCAGTACCTGGTGCACGCCGTGACCGAGTTCATGCGCGAGGGTCATGACGTCGCGCGGTTTGCCGAGGTAGTTCAGCATGACGTAGGGGTGCACGTCCGTAACGGTGGGGTGGGCAAAGGCGCCGGGGGCCTTGCCGGGCTTGACGGCGGCGTCGATCCAGCCCTTGTCGAAGAAGGGCTCGGCCAGGTCGCCCATGCGCGGGTCGAAATCGGAATAGGCGTCCATGACCATGCCGCGGGCGGTCGGCCAATCGATCTTGCGCGGCGCTTCCATCGGCAGGGGGGCGTTGCGGTCCCAGACCTGCATCCGGTCGAGGCCGAGCCATTTGCGTTTCAATTCGTAGTAGCGGTGGCTGAGCTTGGGGTAGGCGTCGACCACGGCGTTGCGCAGGGCCTCGACCACCTCGGCCTCGACATCGTTGCTGAGGTGACGCGAGGTCTGGGCGGTGGGCATGCCGCGCCAGCGGTCGATGACCTCTTTCTCCTTGGCGGTGGTGTTGTGGACACGGGCGAAGGTGCGGATGTTGGCCTGGAAGGTGCGGGCAAGCTCGCGCGCAGCGGATTCGCGTTTGTCGCGGTCCTGTTCGGTGAGCAGGTTGAGGGTGGACTCAATGCCCAGTTCCTCGCCATCGACGTCGAACGTGAGGCCCGCGATGGTTTCATCGAAGAGCCGTTCCCAGGCGTCACCCACGACGCCGAGGTCGTGCAGGAATTTCTCCAACTCGTCGGAAAGCTGGTAGGGTTTCATCGCCTGGATGCGGCGGATGACGGGGGCGTAGCGGGCGAGATCGGCGTTCTCGGCGTACATCGCTTTGAGCATGTCGGCCTCGAGCCGGTTGAGTTCGAGCGTGAAGAACACCAGCGGCGTGGTGTAATTGGTGATCTTTTCCTGGCAGTCGGAGAGGAACTTGGCCCGCTCGCCATCGGTCGTCTGCTGGTAATAGCGCAGGCCGGCGAAGGACATGATGCGACCGGCGATGGAAGAGATCTTTTCGTTGCGCTGGATGCATTCGAGGAGGCCCGCAGCGTCGAGATCGGCCAGCTTGCCTTCGTAATCGTTGGCGAAGTCGGCGCAGGCCTGTTCCAGCCAGTCGAGATCACGCTTGAGTTCGGGCGCGTCCTGCCCGGTGTAGAGGTCGTCGAGGTTCCACTCCGGCAGGTCGCCCAGGTTGTCGGAGCCGGAGGCGGCGTTGACGTCGAAGGCGGGTTTGGGAAGCTGGAACATGCGGATCTCCTGAAATGCGTGGCTGGCCAAGACATAGGGGTCGGGGCGGGCAGGCTCAAGCGGCGGATTGGACGCGGGGCCGATTGGCGAGGGTCGCGGCGCGCCTCAGATGGTGTCGGATCCCACAAGGGCGCGCTGCAGGAGCATGGCATTGGGCAAGAGCGGCGCGGTCACGCGATGGTTCAGCCAGTAGCGGCGGGTGGTGGTCAGGGTGTCGTCGCCTACGGCGACCAACTGGCCGCTGCTGACGAGGGTGTCGAGCATCGGCACGCTGGCCAGGGCGATGCCTTCCCCGGCCAGGGCGCGACCGATGCTGTGGCCGTAGCTGCGGCAGGTTTGGACCGGGCGCGCGGAGAGGGGAGAGCCGGGCTTGCGGTCGTGCCATATGCGCCAGTTGATCCAGTCGGGCGCGAGGCGGGGATAGTCCAGCAGCGGCAGGTCGGGCCGGTCGGAAAACGTGGACGCGATGGCGGGCGCGGCGGCTGGAATGATCGTCTCGTCAAAAAGCGGCGTGCCCGTCCAGCCAGTGGGCGGGGCCTCGCCGTAATGGATGGCGAGGTCGAGCGTGTCCGCGGCAAGGGTCGAGGGATCGTCGGCAGTCAGCACATTGACATTGCAGGCATCCGAGCTGGTGGCGAAGGCCTGGAGCCGGGGATAGAGCCAGAACATCGAGACCGCGCCGTTGGCCGCGATCCGGAGTGTGCCGGTGTCGGTGACGCGCGCCGTATCGAGGGACGCCGTCAGGTAGTCGAGCGCGAGGCGCACGGGCTCTTCCAGTCGGCGGGCGGTGTCAGTGGGCACCGCGTGGCGCGCGCCGCGGTCGAAAAGCGGCGTGCCGAGCCAGTCTTCGAGCTGGCGGATGCGTTTGCTGACGGCGGCCTGGGAGACCATGAGGTCGGGGGCGGCGGCGGAGAAGCCGCCCCGTTTCATCACGGTGTTGAAGAAGATGAGACTTTCCAGAGGGGGAAGGTCTCGGCGGTCCTGATTCATTCCTCGAGGTTATCCAAGAGCGCGAGAATTTCCAGCGTTTTCGAAGTGCATTGGGTCGGATATGGAATGCATGACTTCAAGCCGAGGAGGGTGACATGGCGGAACTGGACTGGCACGCGGAGCGGGCTGACCTTGCGGATCTGGCCCTGTTGGACCGGGCGCCGGAGGACGAGGGGATCGACCTTGCGGCGGTGCGCGGCTACCGGCTGGGCCGGGTCAGGGCGGAGATGCGCAAGCGGGATATCGCGGCGGTTTTGTTGTCCGATCCGGTGAACATCCGCTATGCCACTGGGGCGCGGAACATGCAGGTGTTCAGCCAGCGCAACGCGCCGTCGCGGTACCTTTTGTTGACCGAAAACCGCTCGATCCTGTTCGAGTTCACCGGCTGTGCGCATTTGGCCGACGGGCTGGAGACGATCGACGAGGTGCGCGCGGCGCGTACAGCGAGTTTCGTGGCGGCCGGGCCGGATATTGCCAGGCGGGAACGGGCCTGGGCCGTCGAGATGGCGGATCTGGTGACTTCGCTGGTGGGCAAGGCGGCGACGCTGGGAATCGAGCGGTTGAATGCCGGCAGCGCGATTGCCCTGCGCGATGCGGGGCTGCGGATCGTGGATGCGCAGGAACCGGTCGAGATGGCGCGCGCGATCAAGTCGGCGGAAGAGATGAAATGCGTCAATGCCTCGCTGCGGGCGACCGAGATCGGCGTGGGTAAGCTGCGCGAGGCGATCCGGCCGGGGATGACCGAGGCGGAGCTGTGGTCGGTGCTGCACCAGTCGGTGATCGCGCAGAACGGGGACTACGTGGAGACCCGCCTGCTGAATGCCGGGGAGCGGACCAATCCATGGTTTCAGGAGACGACGGATAACGTGATCGGCACCAATGAGTTGATCGCGCTGGATACCGACGTGGTGGGGTGCCACGGGTATTACTCCGATTTCTCGCGCACCTTCCATTCGGGCCCGGGCAAGCCGAGCGTCACCCAGCGGGAGCTTTACAAGGTGGCCCATGAGCAGGTGCATCATAACAAGGGTATCCTGCGGCCCGGTATGACGTTCCGCGACTATGCCGATGCGGCCTGGGATATTCCGGAGCAGTATTACGCCAACCGCTATTACCTGTCGGCGCATGGCTGCGGGATGACGGGAGAATATCCGTATCTCTATCACCACGGGGATTTCCCGGATGCGGGGTATGACGGGGTGATCGAGCCGGGCATGACGCTGTGCGTCGAGAGTTATATTGGCGCGGAAGGCGGTACGGAGGGCGTGAAGCTGGAGCAACAGGTTCTGATCACGCAAACCGGGGTGGAGCTGTTATCGCGCTTTCCATTCGAGGACGATCTGTTGCGGTGAGGGGGTCGAGATTCTTCGTACGAAGAATCTTGGCGGAGAAAATTCGTACGAATTTTCTTTATCCGTAGTGGGCCAGCATGTCGTGAAGGTCTTCGAGTGAGTTGGCCTCCTGCACCGGCTTGTCGTGGCGCCAGCGTTTCATGCGGGGGAAGCGAAGCGACACCCCGGACTTGTGGCGGGTCGATTCCATGATCCCCTCGAACGCGATCTCGAAGACATGCTCGGGTTTGACCTGCCGCACCGGGCCGAAGCGTTGCAGGGTGTTTTTGCGGACCCATGCGGTGATCTTGCGGAACTCGGTGTCGGTGAGCCCGGAATAGGCCTTGGTGAACGGCACAAGGTCGTTGCCGTCGCGCACGGCGAAGGTGAAATCGGTGAACAGGTTGGCGCGCCGGCCGTGGCCCTGTTGAGCGTAGATCATCACGGCGTCGATGGTCAGGGGATCAAGTTTCCATTTCCACCAGTCGCCTTTCTTGCGGCCGGAATGGTAGGGCGAGTCCTTGCGCTTAAGCATGAGGCCTTCGGCGCGCGCGTCCCTGGCTTTCGCGCGGGTCTCGCGCAGATTGTCCCACGATTGGAAGGAGATGAGCGGGGATTGGCGGATGGGCGCTTCGGGTGCAAGTTCGTGCAGCATGGCCTCAAGCCGGGCGCGACGCTGGGCGAAGGGTGTGTCACGCAGGTCGGTTCCGTTTTCCTCCAGCAGGTCGTAGGCGTAGAGGATGACCGGGGCGTCCTTCAGCAGTTTCTTCGGCACGGTCTTGCGGCCGATGCGTTTTTGCAGGGCGTTGAAGGACATCGGGCCATCGGCCTGCCAGGCCAGGATTTCACCGTCGAGCACGGTCCCGGGAGGCAGGTAGTCGCGGGCGCGGGCAAGTTCGGGGAAACGGTCGGTCATCAGTTCTTCGCCGCGGGACCATGTGAAGTGCTCGCCCCCACGCAGAATTAGCTGACCGCGGATGCCGTCCCATTTCCACTCGGCCAGCCAGTCGGCGGGATCGCCCAGCGACTCGGGTTCCTCGTCATCAAGCCCGTAGGCGAGACAGAAGGGATAGGGGCGCGATAGGTCCGCGGTGGCGTCATGCGCCTCGATCAATGCGTTCCAGGACGTGCTGTCGGGGGTCCAGTCGCCCATGAGGCGGTGGGCCAGTTCCGCCTCGTCCCGGTCGCTGGCCTGAGCCAGGGCGCGGGTCATCAGCTTGCGCGAGATTCCGATGCGGAAACCGCCGGTCAGAAGCTTGTTGAAGACGAGACGTTCATGAGGCTGCATCTGGTCCCAGGCGTCGAGGATGGCGGCCTTGCGGGCGACCTCGGTTTCATGGTCGAGGGCGCGGAGGCGGCCGATCCACGTGGACAGGCTGTCGTCATGGTCGCGCGCCGGGGGCGGCAGGACGAGGGCGATGGTTTCCGACAGGTCGCCGACGATGGGATAGCTTTCCTCGAAGAGCCAGAGCGGGATGCCGGCGCGTTCGGCGGCCCATTCGCGCAGTTTCGTGGTGGTGATGGCGCGGCGGGGGCGGCGGCCGGAAAACAGCGCGACGGTCCAGAGCTTGTCGTCATCGGGCGCGGTGCGGAAATAGTCGGCCAGCGCGGCGACCTTGGTGTTGGTCTTGGTGGTCTGGTCGAGGGTGGTGAAGAGGGCTGTGAAGTCTTTCATGCCGCGCCCTCTGCGTCGTCCGTGGCATCCAGGGACTCGCCGGTAAACTCTGTGGGGACAACCTGGGCGTTCCAGCCATTCTCGCTCAGGTATCGCGCGAAGATATCGGTGTAACCATGTGTTGCATATATATTTTCTGCGCCCGTTGACTTGATTGCATCGAGCAGGCCGGGCCAGTCGGCATGGTCGGACATGACGAACCCGCGGTCGACGGAACGGCGGCGGCGGACGCCGCGCAGGCGCATCCAGCCCGAGGCGAAGCCGGTGGAGGCCGGACGGAAGCGGCGGGCCCATGTGCTGCCCAGGGCCGAGGGCGGCGCGAGCACGAGGGCGCCGGGGTGATCCTTGGCCTTGAGGTCGGGTGTGACATGCAGGGTATCCGGCAGAGCGAGCCCCTGATCGCGAAGGACCGCGTTGGTGTTTTCCACCGCGCCGTGCGTCAGGATGGGACCGATCGAAGGATCGAGCAGCGACAGGACCCGCTGGGCCTTGCCGAGAGAATAGGCCCCAAGAAGCGAGAAGGTGCCGGCGGCGGCATTGGCGGCCCACCAGTCGTTGATCTCACGTGCGGCGTCCTTTTCGGGCGTCCAGGTGAAGACCGGCAGGCCGAAGGTGCATTCGGTGATGAAGCTGTGGCATGGCACCGGGTCGAACGGTTCGGACAGGCGGTCCGCTTCGGTCTTGTAGTCGCCGGAGACGACCCAGACCTCGCCTTCGACTTCGACCCGGATCTGGGCCGAGCCGGGGACGTGGCCGGCGGGGTGAAAAGACACCTGCGCCCCGCCGATTTGGCGCGTTTCGCCGTAATTGACCGTGTCGAGGGTGATTTCGCCCAGGCGGTGCCGCATGACGGGCGCGGCGGCGGCGGTCGAAAGATAGCGGGCGTGGCCGGGTCGGGCGTGGTCGGCGTGGCCATGGGTGATGAGCGCCCGGTCGACGGGGCGCCACGGGTCGATGAAGAAATCTCCGGCGGGGCAGTAGATGCCCTGAGGTTTGAATTCCAGAACCATGTCGGGGAATTAGCGTGCTGGCGCGCGCATGCCAGAGGATGAATGCTTGCCGTGACGAACAGGCCCGCTATCGTCGGGTGAAACGAGACAGGGGACGAAGAATGCGGTTCGTGAGATACGGGGCACCTGGGCGGGAACAGCCCGGAATGCTGGACGCCGAAGGGCGGGTGCGGGACCTGAGCGGCGTGATGGCCGAGATTTCCGGTGCCGCGCTGGGAGCGTTGCCGAAGCTGGACCCCGAAAAGCTGCCGCTGGTGGACGGGACGCCACGGCTGGGGCCGCCGGTTGCGGGAATCGGCAAGCTGATCGGTATCGGGTTGAATTACAGCGATCATGCCGCGGAGATCGGGATCGAGCCGCCGGCCGAGCCGGTTGTCTTCATGAAAGCCACTTCCAGCATCGTGGGACCGGATGACGATGTGGTGCTGCCGCGCGGATCGACCCATGCGGATTGGGAAGTGGAGCTTGGCGTGGTGATCGGGCGCGAGGCGAAATACGTGAGCGAGGCTGAGGCGCTGGATTACGTCGCGGGCTATACGATCGTCAACGATGTGTCCGAGCGGCATTTCCAGACCGAGCGCAGCGGGCAGTGGACCAAGGGCAAGAGTTGCGACACGTTCGGGCCGATCGGGCCGTGGCTGGTGACGCCGGACGCGGTGGGCAACGTGCAAAGCCTTGATATGTCCGCGGATGTGAGCGGGGAGCGGATGCAGTTCGGCAACACTTCGACGATGATTTTCACAGTGGCGCAGATCATCGCGCATCTGAGTGAGGTCATGCGGCTGGAGCCCGGAGACGTCATCGCCACCGGCACGCCGCCGGGGGTGGGGATGGGGCGCAACCCCAAGCGTTACCTCAAGCCTGGCGACGTGATGGAGTTGGAGATCCGGGGGCTTGGGCGTCAGCGCCAGACGGTGCGTGCCGATCCCTGACGCTCGCGTAGAAGTCGATCAGCTTGCCGATAAGGGCGTCGCGGATCTGTGGCGCTTCCTGAAGTACCTCGTGACGGGCATCTTCGGCGATTTCCAGTTCGCCGCCGGGCCAGCGTGACATGCGGTCATGAACGCGGGAGACGTCGACGATATCCTCGTCCGACCCAAGCAGGCACAGGCAGGGCAGGTCGGGGGACGGGCGGCGCCACATCTGGCGCGTGCCCATCAGCGATTCGTAGAGCCAGCGCAGGGACGGGCCACCGATGGTCAGTTCCGGGTGCGCGGTAACCTGGGCGATCATGTGCTGGTAGCTTTCGACGTCGGTGGTCAGGCGGTTCTTCTCGAACGGTTCGACCAGCACGTAGCTTTGGGGCGAGGTCCCGGGGGCGTAGACGTGGTCGAAGCCCACGCTGCGGCTGCTCCATCCCAGTGACCAGGCAACCGGGCGCAGCGCAGCCGAGATACGGATGCCCCACATCGGCGCGGAAAAGGACGCGCCGGCCACCGGCAGGCCGTCCATCACCGATTTGAGCGCGATGCCGCCGCCCATGGAATGGCCCAGAACGAACCACGGTTTCGGCAAGTCGAGCTTTTGCGCGGCGTCAACCATGGCGGCGACGTCGTGCTGGTAGTCGTCGAAATGCAGGACGTGGCCCGACATCTTGTCTTCGATCAGACGGTCGGCCAAGCCCTGACCGCGCCAGTCGACGAGCAGCGTGGTCAGGCCCGCGGCGGCGAATTGCCGGACGGTGCGGCCGTATTTCTCGATATACTCGGTACGACCGGGAAAGAGCAGGAGCGTGCCTGCGCTTTCGCCCGTATCGTCCTGCGGACGCCAGAGCCCGAGCCGGATGCGCACCCCGTCGGCAGTGTCGCACCAGAAGGCGCGGCCACCGTCGGGGCCATCGGCAATATCGGAGAAGAAGGGCGCGTCCGTCAACATGGGGGTTACGACAGGACCGAGCCGAGTTTCATCGCGGTGCCCATGTCGCCGTCGACCGACAGCTTGCCGGACATGAAGGCGGCGGTCGGGTCGAGATCGCCTTCGAGGATGGACTGGAACGTGTCGGCGTCGGCGGTCATGGTGACGTCGGTTTCGTCATTGCCTTCACGCACGCCGGATTCGTCGATCACGATGGAGCCCTCGTTCTCGATCACGAACTTGGCGCTGCCGTCGAAGCTGCCATTCATCTTGGCGGACAGGGCCTCGACCGCGGATTTCGTTACGTCGCTCATGTCAGTTCCTCCAGATTTGATCGACCGGGGGCTTTGATTCCCGGCCATGCGCGCTAAACTGGGTACGTTATGGGCGTTATGAACCGACTTTCCAAATATATCGTCGCGGCAGTTTTGCCGTTAGTCATGTTTTCCTTACCCGCAGCGGCGCAGGATTCGGCGCTCGACCCGCTTTTCGAGCAGTTGAAAGAGGCCGAGCCACAGGAGGCCAACCGAATATCCAAGGAAATCGAGCTGGCCTGGACGCGGTCGGGCTCTGCCACGGCGGACCTGCTGCTAAAACGGGGGCGCGATGCATTGGAGGCGGGCGACACCAAGGCGGCGATCGAGCATTTCACGGCGCTGACCGATCATGCGCCGGATTTCGCCGAAGGGTTCCACATGCGGGCGATGGCCTATGCTGATGCCGAGAAGTTCGGGCCCGCGCTGGCCGACATCGAACGGGCGCTGACGCTGAACCCGCGACATTACAACGCCATCGCAAGCCTTGGCGGGATCCTTTACCACGTCGAGAACTATGAGAAGGCCAAGCAGGCATTCGACCTTGTGCTGGCGTTGCATCCGCATCATCAAGACGTGGAACAGGTCTTGCCGTTGGTCGAACGCGAAATCGGCGGCCGGGACCTGTAAGCACGAGACGACAAGGGGCAAAGCCCATGGGCGAGCAGTCGAGGATCCTGGCGGTCCTGGGCCCGACGAATACCGGGAAGACCCATTTCGCGATTGAACGGATGCTGGGCTATCGCACCGGCGTGATCGGGTTGCCGCTGCGCCTTCTGGCGCGGGAGGTCTATGACAAGATCGTCGCGGTGCGCGGCCCGTCGGTGGTGGCGCTGGTCACCGGCGAGGAACGGATCGTGCCGCCGCGGACGCAATACTGGGTCTGTACGGTCGAGGCGATGCCCGAGGGGATGGGTGCGGATTTCGTCGCGGTGGACGAAATCCAGCTATGTGCCGATCCCGAACGGGGGCATGTGTTCACTGACCGCCTGCTGCGGATGCGGGGGCAGAAAGAGACGCAGTTTCTGGGCGCGCATACCATGCGCGGCGCGATTTCGGCGCTGGTGCCGGGGGTGGAATTCGTCGGACGCGAGCGAATGTCCCAACTGACCTACACAGGTTCGAAAAAGATAAGTAAGATGCCCGCACGCTCGGCTATCGTGGGGTTCTCAGTTGAAAATGTATATGCTTTCGCCGAACTCTTGCGCCGTCAGAAGGGCGGTGCGGCGGTCGTGATGGGCGCGCTGAGCCCCCGGACACGCAATGCGCAGGTGGATCTCTATCAGAATGGCGACGTGGATTACCTGGTGGCCACCGATGCCATCGGGATGGGGCTGAATCTGGATATCAACCACGTCGCGTTCTCGTCCCTGACGAAGTTCGACGGGCGGCGGATGCGCAATCTTGCTCCCAATGAACTGGGCCAGATCGCCGGGCGCGCGGGGCGGGGCATGACCAGTGGCACGTTCGGGGTGACGGGCGAGGCACCGGAGCTGCCGGACGACATGGCACAGGCGATCATGGATCATCGCTTTACCCCCATTCGCAAGCTGGAATGGCGCAACGCGGCGCTGCAATTCGGGTCGGTCGACGCGTTGATCGCCTCGCTGGAGCAAAAGCCCGAGGATGACTGGCTGGCCCGCGCCCGTGAGGCGGATGACCTTGTCGTGCTGCGCACGCTGGCCGAAGATGCCGAGATTGCCGCGCGGGCCAGCGACGGGGCGTCGGTGCGGCTTTTGTGGGATGTGTGCCGGGTGCCGGATTTTCGCGGGATCAGCCACGCGGAACATGCGGGGCTGCTCGAGCGTATATTCAGTGACCTGCATGAACATGGCCGCGTCAGCGAGGAGTGGCTGGCCGGGCACGTGGCGCGGATCGACCGGACGGACGGGGATATCGACACGCTCTCCAAGCGTTTGGCATATATCCGCACATGGACCTATGTTGCCCAGCGAAAGGGCTGGGTCGGGGACGAAAACCATTGGCGCGGAACGACCCGCGCTGTAGAAGACCGCCTGTCGGACGCGTTGCATGACGCGCTGACGCAAAGATTTGTGGACCGGCGCACCAGCGTGCTGATGCGCCGGCTCAAGCAGAAGGACGCCATCGTGGCCGAAGTGAATGACAAAGGTGAAGTGACCGTCGAAGGCGAATTCGTCGGACGGTTGGAAGGGTTCCGGTTCCGCCAGGACAAGACGGCGGGCGGACAGGAGGCCAAGGCGGTCGCGCAGGCCAGCCTTCAGGCGCTGGCGCCGCATTTCCATCTGCGGGCGGACAAGTTCTACAACGCGCCCGACACCGAGATCGATTTCACCGAACAAGGCGGCCTGATGTGGGGCGAAAGCGCCGTGGGCAAGTTGGTGGCGGGTGCCGATCCGTTGAAGCCACAGGTCGAGGCGTTCGTGGACGACACCGCCGGGCCCGAGGTGATGCAGAAGGTGCAGCGCCGGTTGCAGCATTTCATCGACCGCAAGGTGGCGACGCTGTTCGAGCCGTTGCTGAACATTCAACGCGACGAGGAGCTGACAGGGCTGGCGCGCGGCTTCGGGTTCCAATTGGTGGAGAATTTCGGGATCATCCCGCGCGGCGAGGTGGCCGACGAGGTCAAGGCGCTGGATCAGGATGCCCGTGGGCAACTGCGCAAGCACGGTGTGCGCTTTGGCCAGTTCACGATTTTCATGCCGGTTCTGCTGAAACCCGCGCCGACGCGCCTGCGGCTGGTGCTTTGGTCGTTGAAAATGGGGCTGCAGGAATTCCCCGAGGCGCCGCCGCCGGGGCTGGTGACGGTGCCCGCGGGCACCAGCGCGCCGGGCGGATATCATTCGATGTCGGGCTACCGCGCTGCCGGTGAACGGGCGATCCGTATCGACATGTTGGAGCGGTTGGCTGACATGCTGCGCTCCGAGGACAGTCGGGGTGGCTTTGAGGCCAACGCCGACATGCTGTCGATCACCGGCATGACGCTGGAGCAATTCGCCGACCTGATGCAGGGCCTTGGTTACAAGGCGGAGCAGGGCGAGCGTGAAAAGGTCAAGCCGGTGGATGCGGCGCTGGACGACGCGCCGGAGCCGTCCGAGGCCGGCGCCGCGGAGGAGGCGGACACGGCGGAGGATGCTGTCGAGCAAATTCCCGAGGACGGGCTGGCGCCGGTGACGGAAGTGCCGCCCGAAGACCCGGAAGTCGAGGCGGATATTCCCGAGGTGTCCGAAACCGAAGTGCCGTTGGGCGAGGTGCCGGACGCTGCCAAGGACGAGACCGAGATGGAGGTCTTTTACACCTTCACATGGGCCGGGCGCGCGGCGAAACCCCGGGGCGAGGGCCGCGGTAAACCGCAGGGCGGCAAGCCCCGTCCCAAAGGCGGTAAACCCAAGGGCAAGCCGCGCCGTGAAGAGGGGGCCAAGAGCTTTTCTTCCAAGCCCGCGAAGAAAGACAAGATCGACCCCGACAACCCGTTCGCAGCGGCCCTTATGGGGCTGAAGGACAAGTCCTGACATGAGCGACGCATGAGCGATCCGGGCCAGCCGAAGATCCGGCTGGACAAGTGGCTGTGGCATGCGCGGTTTTTCAAGACCCGCAGCCTGGCCACGAAATTGGTGACCGGCGGGCATGTGCGGGTCAACGCGCAAAGGGTGTCCAAGGCGTCTGCGTCGGTGCGGCCCGGGGATGTTCTGACCTTCCCGAAAGAGTACGACATCCGCGTGATCCGCATCCTTGCGGTGGGCGAACGCAGAGGCCCTGCGCCCGAGGCGCAGGCGCTGTATGACGACCTTGACCCGCCAAAGCCCCGGGACAGGTTGGCCGAGCCGCACACCCCGCGATACGAGGGCAAGGGGCGCCCGACGAAAAAGGACCGACGCAAGATGGATCGTGAAACGCGTTCGTGAGCCGCGATTGCGCGTCTGGCGCTTGAATGATCCGCCGGACTGGATTACGTGACCCTGAACAGATCAGGACCGGGGCGAAAGATGACCTATATCGTCAATGACAGTTGCATCGCGTGCAAATACACCGACTGCGTCGAGGTGTGCCCCGTGGATTGTTTCTACGAGGGTGAGAACATGCTGGTGATCCACCCCGACGAATGCATCGACTGTGGCGTGTGCGAGCCTGAATGCCCGGCAGACGCGATCCGTCCCGACACCGAGCCAGACATGGAGAAATGGGTGGAGTTCAACCGCAAATACTCTGAAATGTGGCCGGTGATCGTAACCAAGAAGGATCCGCTGCCGGAGGCGGACGAGCGCGACGGGGAAGAGGGCAAGCTGGAGAAGTACTTCTCGGAAGCGCCGGGCGAAGGCGGCTGAAGGCGCTTCGTTCAGATTAAACCGATTCGTTTGATCAAACGATCAGGGCCTCATGTTTTGCCTGAAGAGATCGCTGTAACACCCTGACGTTTAAGGTGTAATCAGCCTGATGCGTAGAGGCCGCTTTCTGTGGCCCGTTTTTTGTGATACACTATCGTTACAAATGTAGACACCGCCCATATATTATCCATCTGCCCGCGCTGACGCATGGGAGGTGGATTTCTTTGTGCTTGACGCCAGACCCTGATGGCCCGCCGCCCCGGGAGATGCTCCGCCAAGTTTGAACTGGGAAGCTTGCGAGGAAAACCTGAATGAGCAAATCGAAGAAGTCCGAGTTTCGCCCTGACGATTACGTTGTGTACCCTGCGCACGGCGTTGGCCAGATCATGTCGATCGAGAAGCAGGATATCGCCGGGATCGAACTGGAACTGTTCGTGATCTCGTTCGAGAAGGACAAGATGACGCTACGGGTTCCGACCCACAAGGCGACCGAAATCGGCATGCGCAGCCTGTCGAGCCCCGACGTGGTGTCGAAGGCGATGACCACGCTGAAAGGCAAGGCCAAGGTGAAAAAGGCGATGTGGTCGCGCCGGGCGCAGGAATACGAACAGAAGATCAATTCGGGCGACCTGATCGCGATTGCCGAGGTGGTGCGCGACCTGCATCGCACGGACGACCAGCGCGAGCAGAGCTATTCCGAGCGCCAGTTGTACGAGGCGGCGCTGGAGCGTCTGACCCGCGAAGTGGCCGCCGTCAGCGGTGGCGACGAGGTGCAGGCGGCCAAGGAAGTCGACGAGGTCTTGATCTCGCGCGCGGCCTGATACGGATCGGAAATTGAAGGGAAAGGCCGTGCCGAAGGGTGCGGCCTTTTCGTTTCTGCGCTGATCGGAGAGATCCCGGATCAAGTCCGGGATCGCATTTGATGACCATGTATGCGCAGGTAAAACGCCAGCCTATGCTTCCTTGCGGTCGTCCGAAATGTCGTCTGCGGCCTTCTCCTCGAGCTGTGACAGAAGCATGGTCTGCAATTCCGCCTCCAACTCCTTGGCGCGCTTGATATAGGCGCCGTTCTGGATGGTTGGAATGTTGGGGTCCCACAAGGCGGCGAGGTCGCGGACAGAGTCGCGGTCGTGGTGGTAGAAGGTCTTTTGCAACTCTGCTGCCTCGAACTCCGTGAGCCCCATGTTTTCCAGCACATAGCGCCCGGCCCGGAGGGAGCTGTCGAAAAGTTCCCGCACGATGTCGTCTGCGCCGGCCTTGTAAAGGCGGAAGACGTGGGTGCGGTCGCGGGCGCGGGCCACGATATGCAGGTCGGGCCGCTCGCGCCGGGCAAAGGCCACGAGGCGGGTGGTGGCGTCCGCGTCGTCGAGCGCGGCCACGAGCACCTTGGCATCGGCAAGACCAGCCGCGTGCAGCAGGTCGGGCCGGCCGGGATCGCCCAGAAAGCCCTTGATGCCGAAGCGGCGCATCCGCTGGATCGCGGCAAGGTCGTGATCGAGAACGACCGTCTCGAACCCCGAGGAGCGGACCATGCGGTTGACCACCTGCCCGAAGCGGCCGATGCCGGCGATGATCACCGGGCCTTTTGCGTCGATCTCGTCGGGTTCCTGGGCCTCGGACGGATCGATCATGCGGGGGGCCAGGTAATCGTAGAGAATGAAGAGCAGCGGCGTGATCAACATGGAAATGGCGATGACCAGCAGCAGCGTCTCGCGCAGTTCGGGCGGGATCACGTTGTTCTGACCCGAGAAATTGATCAGCACGAAGCCGAACTCGCCTGCCTGGGCAAGGCCCAGCGTGAAGAGCCAGAGGTTGCGCCCCTTAAGGCCGAAGATCCGGCCCAGCCCGTAGAGGATGCTGCCCTTGATCAGGATGATGGCAAAGGCCAGCCCCATGATCGTGAAGAACGAGGCGAAGAGGATCGAGAAGTTGATGCCCGCGCCCACGGTGATGAAGAAGAGGCCCAGAAGCAGGCCCTTGAAAGGCTCGATATCGCTTTCCAGCTCGTGCCGGAACTCGGACGAGGCAAGGACGACGCCCGCGAGGAAAGCGCCGAGAGCGGGTGAGAGACCCACGAGGTTCATCACGAAAGCGATGCCCACGACGATCAACAGCGCCAGCGCGGTATACATTTCGCGCAGGCGGGCGTGATGGATGAAACGAAACACCGGGCGGGTGGCGTAGACGCCGAAGATGATGATGCCGGCGACCGCGCCCAGTGTCAGAAGGGTCACGCCCCATGCGGGCAGGCTGTCAATCATGGACTGCGCAACCTGGACCGGCGCGCCTCCGTGGTCGCCCTCGGCGGTGTGGCCCTCGTCAGCCAGCCGTTGCAGGGTTTCGCCCAAGATCATGTCCGGCGTCTTGGGCAGGGCCAGAAGCGGCAGCAAAGCCAGCATCGGGATGACGGCGATGTCCTGTGTCAGCAGAACAGAGAAGGTCGATCGCCCGCCGCCGGTTTGCATAAGGCCCTTTTCCGACAGGGTTTGCAGAACGATGGCGGTCGAGGACAGCGCGAAGACCATGCCGATGGCCAGCGCCACGGACCACACCACGCCGAGCGCCATGCAGCCAAGCATCACCGCTGCAGTGGTCAGCGTGATCTGAAGCCCCCCCAGTCCGATCAGCTTGTGCCGCATGTCCCAGAGCGCTTTGGGTTCCAGCTCCAGCCCGATGATGAAGAGCATCATGACCACGCCGAACTCGGCGAAATGCTGCAATTCCTCGGCGTCGTGACCGCCCAGGAGGCCGGGAATGTGGCCGATGGCGATACCGGCGGCGAGATAGCCAAGAACCGAGCCCAGCCCCAGCCGGGCGGCGAGCGGCACCGCGATCACGGCGGCGGCGAGGAAAACGGTGGCCTGAAAGAAAAACCCTTCCATGGGACTCCTGCGAAGTTTTCGGGAGTGGGGCGACGCGCCGCCACGGTCAGAGTATGCGTTGCGGGTGACACTTGTGCAAACGGCTTGGCACTGGATCGGAACGTGGCCGCTGTTTTTTCAGCCACTGGTCCATTCGGTGCGCCTTTTGCCGATGTTCAGAGTATATAAAATAGCGGGTGTGCCTTGCTTTTCGGGCAAACCAACTATGCGACTGTCAGTCGGGGACGGGGTCAGCCGCGCGGCATGGTGAGCGTGACCGAGCGCCCAGATTTCACGTAGCGCAGTTCGCTGGTTCCGATGGCGGCGACGCGCCCGCCGTCGAGCCGGTCGCCGACCTTGACCTTCTTGTAGCTGCCATTCGCCAGCCGCACGAGGGCGCGGCGGTTGGAGTTGCTGCCGTAGACGCCGATCAGGTTGACCCGGCGCATACGCAGCGCGTTCTTTTCAGTCGCGGCGCGGGCGACCGTGGTCGGCGTCGGGCCGCTGGGCGAAATGCGCTGATTGCGGGGCACGGCAGCGGCGGCGGTGCGGGCTTCTTGCTGTTCGGCAAGGCGCTTGCTGCGCTGGACGATGCGGTCGAAGTTGCGGGGACGGACGTTGGGCTTGACCGACACCTTGACCGCCTGGGCCGTCGCCCCGGCAAAGGGGTCGGGGTCGGGGGCGGGAACCGCGGCAGCGGCCTGGACCGCGGCGTTGACCGCCTCGGGGTCGGGCGAGACTGCCTCTGACGTGGCCGCCGCAGCTGCTTCGGCGGCAGTGGAGGCGGCGGCCTGTTCTGCCAATTGCTGGGCGCTTTGAGGGCGCAGGCGGGGGCGCAGGGAGGCAAGCTCGTCCCGGGTGCGACCGCCGAGCGTTTCGCGCTGATTGGTTTCGGCAAGGTCGCCGGGGCGGACGCGGGGACGCAGCGCGGCGATGCGTTCAAGCGCTTCGATGCGCGCGGCGGCCTCGGCCGGGTCCTCGCCCGGCTGAGCAAGGGTTTCTGCCGGGCGGTCAGGGGGCACGAGCGCGGGTTGACCGGCATAGACCAACACGCCGTCGGGGCTCGTTGCGCCTTCGGGGGTTGGCTGAACGAGGCCGCGCGTGTCCATGGTGAACATGGTGTCGGCGGCGGCCGGATCGGCGGGGGTGTCGGGGCGTGTGTCGCCGCGCAGGCTTTCGGGGGCGGGCAGGGCGACGGCGTCCTGTTCGACGACTTTCGGATCGATCGAGGTAAGGTAGAAATCGTCGAGCGTTTGTGCTCCGGGATCGGAGGGCGCGTCCGGGGCGCGTTGCCAGATGCCGGTGACGGCGTAGCGGGTGCGGGCCTGCTGATCGGTCAGTTCGGCCGGGCTTGGCTCTGGCTGTGGGTCGGCGCGGGTTGGCTCTGCGCCGTCGGAGGTGACGCCGGGCAAGGCGGCGAGAACGCTTTCGCCGTCCTCTTCGGCCTCGGTTTCGGGCGCGGTGGCGGTGTCGCCGGGCGGCAGTTCGGCGTCGGGGGTGGCGGCGATCTGTTCCTGGGGATCGGGATCGCCGCGCAAGACACGAGAAATGCCGTCTTCGAGGAAGATCGAGGCCCAGGCGGCCACACCTACGAGGAAGATCAGCAGAACGGCGGTGAGGATCAGACCGAGGAAGCGCGGCTTGCCCCCGACGGAGGCGGATTTGCGCGCGCCGAAGACGGTCATGCGTTGGCGTTCCTGCTCGCGCTGGGCCTCGGGAGTGGGCCGCGTGGCGGTGCGCGCGGCTTGACGCTTGTCGGGCTTGGGGGCCTTTCGGCGGGAGAAGAAAGAGAGCGGGCCGGAGGGCGGCGCGGCGGAGGGGGACGACCTCGCAACTGCGGGTGCCGCGAGGGGGGCATTGGGCGTATCATCGGGAAGGTCGAGAAGCGCCGGGTCGGTGCGGTCGGCCATGAAGGCCGGCGGCGGGGGAATGTCGGCGCCATCGTCAGGGTCATCGGGGACAGGCGCGGCCGCCACTCCGTCGTCCTGAGGCAGGTCGTCATCCGCCGGGGCGAGACGGCTGTCGCCGGAGGGACGCAGCGATGCGCCGATTCGCGCGGCGGCGTCCGCCGGCAGCGCGTCCTGAGGCCTGCCGGTTACCTTGGCCGCGGCGGTGTCGGCGGTCGGGGGCGGTGCCGCGGTAAGCGTGGGTTCGGCGCGGGGCGCCTCGCTGGGTGGTGTTTCGTGGGACGCGGTCGCGGCATCGCGTGTTGCACCGGTCAGGCGGCGCGGTACCGTGGGCAGCTCGTCGCGCCGGGCGCGGATCGAGCTGAAGGCGACGGCTGGCGCGGCATCGGGCGCGGGCGGGTCGGCGGGCTTTTCCGCGACAGCCTCGGCACCTTCGTTCTGCGTTTCAGGGCCAGTGTCCTTGGGGCTGGCCTGTGTGACAGCATCCTCGTCGCCAAGCCCTGGTGTGGGGCTTGGGGGAATGTCCGGGTCCGGTGTCGGCGTCGGTTCGGGCGGGATGTCAGGCACCGGATCGGTGTCGGGCTCGATCTCGGGGTCCGGCGCGGGGGGCGTGCCGGGTACGGGCGGAACCTCGGGTTCGGGCTGTGGCGGAAGGTCCGGCTGTGGCGCAGGCGGTACCTCGGGCCGTGGCGTTGGCGGCACCTCCGGATCGGGCGATGCGCCGGCTTCGGGCGCGCCTTCGAGGTCAGCCTCGGGTGCGGCGTCCGCCGTTGCGGCGGGCATGGGAGCGATGCCGATGACGCGGATCGCGGCGGTGTCGCGGTCGATGCGCCCGCCTTCGGGCAGAAGGGAGGGCGCGGCTTTTGTCTCGCCAAACCATGGCTCGCCAACGAAATCGCGGCCCTCGGGGACAGCGACGAAACAAAGCGGGTTGAAACCGTGTTCGGTGGCGAAGGCCTCGGCCTCGGTCAGGGTTTCGCGGGCGACGGCGGCGACATGCACTTGCCCGGCGGAGATCGACCAGTCATAGGCCAGATCATCGACCGCGTAGGGTGTCGCCCCGTTGAGCGCGCGGTGTACGGCAGAGGCGATCTCGTCCGCTTCGAGCCCTTCCGAGTCGAACTGAATAAAGCGTATCTGGTCGTTGGGGACGACCAGCTTGGAGCGGATAGGATTGCTGTCGAGGTCTTCCGCTCGCTGGCGGAGGTCCGAGAGCGCGCCGGTCAGGTCCGTGTTGTCGAGGCTGACCTCACCCACCATGTGCCAGCCGGGGAAGGCACGATGCAGAAGGCTGATGCCTTCAAAGGACAGGGTCAGGGCAAAATTCGGTTTCATTTACAACGCTCTGGCACCACGGACCCGGCAGGGGGCTCCCCCTGCCGCCGTTGGATTCTACAGCAGCTTACCGCCGAGGGAAAGGCAAACACCGATCACGAATTTCGCGATCGGCGGAGACCCCCGGCGGTCAGGCGCTGGCCTTGGCCAGAGCCTGTTCCAGATCTGCGATGATGTCGTCCGCATCCTCGCAGCCGATCGAGATACGCACCACGTTGGGCGCCGCCCCGGCCGCCGTCTGCTGTTCCGGGGTCAGCTGGCGGTGGGTGGTGGAGGCCGAGTGGATGATGAGCGAGCGGGTGTCGCCGAGGTTGGCGACGTGACTGAAGAGCTCGAGATTGTCCACCAATTTGACGCAGCCCTCGTAGCCCGATTTCAACGCGACGGTGAAAAGCCCGCCCGCGCCCTTGGGGCAGACGGTCTTGACGCGCTTGTGATAGGGCGAGGATTTGAGCCCGGCATAGGTGACCGCCTCGACCGCGTCGTGCTTTTCCAGCCAGGCGGCGACGGTTTCGGCGTTCTCGACGTGTTTCTGCATGCGCAGGGACAGCGTCTCGATCCCCATCAGGGTGTAGTGCGCGGCTTGCGGGTTCAGCGTCATGCCGAGATCGCGCAGGCCGATGGCGATGCCGTGGAAGGTGAAGGCGAGCGGGCCGAAGGTCTCGTGGAACTTCAGGCCGTGATAGGCGGGTTCGGGTTCCGAGAGGGACGGGAACTTGTCGGAGGCGGACCAGTCGAACGTGCCGGAATCCACCACGACGCCGCCGGTGACGGTGCCGTTGCCGGTAAGGAACTTGGTCATGGAATGCACGACCAGCGTCGCGCCATGTTCGATCGGGCGGCAGAGGTACGGCGTGGCCGACGTGTTGTCGACGATCAGCGGCAAGCCGGCGGCATCGGCGACGTCGGCCACGGCGCGCAGGTCGGCGATGTGGCCGCCCGGGTTGGCGATGGATTCGCAGAAGACGGCGCGGGTGTCATCGTCGATGGCCGCCTTGATGGCGTCCATGTCGTCGATATCGACGAACTTGGCCGACCAGCCGAAGCGCTTGATGGTCTGGCTGAACTGCGTGACCGAACCGCCGTAGAGGCGGGTGGAGACGACCACGTTCTTGCCCGGACCCATTAGCGGGAAAAGCGCCATGATCTGGGCGGCGTGCCCCGATGAACAGCAGACGGCGCCGGCGCCTCCCTCGAGCGTGGCGACGCGTTCCTGAAGCACGGCCACGGTGGGGTTGGTCAGGCGGGAATAGATGAAGCCGACTTCCTGAAGGTTGAACAGGGCGGCGGCATGTTCGGCGTCGCGGAACACGTAGGCGGTCGACTGGTAGATCGGCGTCTGGCGCGCGCCTGTGGCCGGGTCGGGCCGGGCGCCGGCGTGGATTTGCAGTGTGTCGAAGCCGAACTGGTGGATGCGGTCGTCGTCGGACATGGAAAGCCTCCCTTATGGCGTTTGTCATTTGGGTAAGCGATGGCGGGACGCAGGACAAGCGTATTGCGTCCGGGCCGGGGGTGGCCTGCCCATGCGGGCACAGCCGCTGACGGGGCGAAAAAGGCCGGTGCCGAATATTGGGGCCTAGGACGGATTGAGTATTTACGGCAAGAAAAAGCCGGGGCGTGGCTAAAGCGTTTTGCGATAAACTTGGATCACAACTTATCGCGAAACGCGGCACAACGGCCAATCGTTGCACGCGTTTCGCCTTTCGCTGATGGCTCAGGTCAAAGGCGAAACGCTTTAGCCCCGGGGGGTGCGCCCGTAACGGCCCCTTAGCGCGGGCGCGGTGCCGGTGAGCAGGTAGAAAGCGCTTTCGACGATGCGTCGCAAGAGGCTGCGCGGGCGGGGGGGCGGCAGGTCGTCCTCGGGTGTGAGGTCGAATGTGTCGGGATCGAGCAATTCGACCTGCTCGGTTTCGAGCGCATCGAGAAAGGCCGCGGCCTCGATGGCGCGCGAGGCCTCGACCATGACCGGCACTCCGCCAAGGGCCACTGACAGATATTGCACATTGGAAAGCGTGTGGAAGCCCGGCACGAAGACGCGGAAGCCTGCGCCCTCGAGTGCGGCGACCACCAGCATCGCATCGGACGGGCCGAAGACTTGGGCGATGCGGGTCAGACCGGGGGCGTGGCCGAGGGGCATCAGCGCATCCAGAAGCCGTTGCGGCGAATGGTGTTTCGGATTGCCTGCTCCTTGCGGGGCATGTTCTCGCGGTCGAAGAGGTCGCGCACCTTGTGGCCGCGGCCGTGGTAGATCATGAACTTGATGGCGTCGTGGTTCTTGAGCAGTTTCTTGACCGGGTTGGGGGCGCTGATCTCTTCCAGCAGGGTGACGACATCATCGTTCTCGCGGGCGTAGAGCAGCGGCAGCAGGCGGTAATGGCACGACACCTCGCCGTCGAGCAAACCGGCGGGCAGCGTGTCGCGACCGCCGCCGAGGGAATGAATGACGAGCGGTAGCGCCACCTGGTCGAGCCAGGGGTCGAGAGACTGGCAGACCAGTTCGGGGGGCGGGTCGTCGCGGATCGCCAGCGCGTAGTCGAGGAAGCGCTGACCGAAGACATGCGGGCATTTGTAGAAGAAGAAGCCGGCGTTGAAATAAAGGTAGCGGCGCCAGTATTCGTCGGGCAGCGACGTGTCGAGCGACGATTCGAAATCAAGCCCGAACTTGTCGTAGAGCGACTTCCACGTTTGGGTGTAGCCGGGACCGTAGAGCTGGATTTCGGGCCATGTGCCTTCGCGTTTCAGGGAGGCGGTGGGGCGGTCGAAATCGAAGGGCACGCGGGAGAGGTCGCCGGTGATCAGAGTGTCGGTGTCGAAGAACACGAACGGCTCGTCCTTGGGCAGGGCGGTCAGGCATTCGATCTTGTTGCCGTAGGGATAGGCGTGGCCGAAATGCTTCGTCTCGAAGGGAACGATCTCGACGCCGTAGCTTTCCAGCAGGGCGCGGATGTCGCCGCGCATGGTCGGGTCGTTCTTCCACAGAGGGCCTGGCTGAGGCTCGGCCACGAATAGGCGGCCGGAAAATCCGGGGCTGCGGGCGCGCAGGGAGGCGGCGAAGAGCACGGCCTCGAATTGAAGCCGCCCGGCATGGCCGACAACCACGATATTGAACGCTTGGTTTTTCGCTTTTGTCGCGGCCATAATCCGGTCACGCCTGCCTGAACTGCCCTTTCGGGGCAGTATAGGCGGTGCGGTGCGGTTGCGCGAGAGGCAGTTGCGCAGATTTTTGAAAGGAAAGATATTTTCGGATGATCGACTGGTTTTTCATTGGCCTGGCCGTGGCGCTGGGCGGGCAGCCCGGCGGGCAGGAAATGGCTTCGACGGGATCGGCGGAGGCACCGTCTTCGAGCGCTTTCGAAGCCGAGGATCAGACGCCCACGGGCAAGTTCACCACCGCGACCGAGATCAAGCCCATCGTCGAGGCGACGCGCGGCAATTGGGTCGCGGTGCGAGAATACGATGGTCAGGATTGGCTTTACCTGACGCATTTGCTGAGCTGGCGCTGCGGGATGCACCAGATGCGTGTCGGCGTGAATGGCGGGCCACTGGAAACCTGGGAAATGCCACCCTGTCAGCTAGAGACTGCGACACCCAACGCCATCACGAGCGAAACGGTCCTCTACCGGACGTTTCCGCCCGGGTCGGTCGACAGCGTCGAGATCGAAATTCTCTACGATGATCTGGACACAGCGGCGGGTGCGTTCGGGCGGAAAGAGGTTTTGATGCCCTGAGCACGCACGTCTTTCTTGCTCCGCGCCAAAGGTTTTGCGAAAACCCTAAAGAGCGGGCGCGCCTTCAAATCAGCCATGGCGTACCTATATTGATGTTAAGGTAATTAACTTTACTTGAAAGGGAACGGTGATGGCGAATTTGGACGCGCAGGTGCGCGAAAGTCAGGAACAGGTCGCATCAGCGCAGGCGAAGATTGCCGAACTGACCAGCAAGATCGAAACCGCGCGGTCCAAGATCAAGGGCGGCGAGGATGCGAGCCTCGATATCGAGAACGCGACGCTGGACGAGGTGCACGCGCATACCGAGACGATGAACGCAAACATCGCCGAGCTGATCATGGGGCTGGACGACGTGACGGCAGGGTTCTCGCGCGATTTCGACGAGATGCGCAACAAGACGGGCTGGGAAAGTTTTGTCGGCATTTTCAGCCGGCACAAGGCCGACAGCATGCGCCAGGACCGCATTCGCACCGCCAGCATCGACGACAAGCTGCAGGACTTGATCTCGAAATCCGACATCATCGTGCAATTGCTGGAAGGCCAGTTGCGCACGCTGGAAGAGCACAAGGTGAAGGTGGAGACGAACCTGACCGAGACGCTGGACGAGCGCGAGGCGACCGTTGGCGAACTGGAGACGCTGCGCGCGGATATCCAAGGAATGGACCCCAAGATCATCGAGCTGGAAAACAAGATCGCCAACGAGACCGACGCGGCGGCACGCACCAAGCTGGAAAGCGAGCTTGCCGAGATGAACGCCAAGTATAACGAGATGGTGCAGCAGGAGCAGGTCAAGCTGGCCAAAAGTCAGACGCTGGAGCGGTATATCGAGAAGGGCAAGACCTGGGTCGACAGCCTCCAGAACCAGGCGGCGACGCAGATGGTGCTGATCAACAAATTGCAGACCGACACGAAACAACGTGTCGTGCTGTATGATGCGCTGACCAAGTCGTTGAAAACCGCGCAGCAGCAGGATGTGGCACACCGGATCAACGAGATCGGCGTGCAGACCGACCAGGAGGCGCAGAGCGCCATGGCCGGGATCGGCGCGGCCACCAACCAGAAGATGGCCGACATGCTGGAGGCGCACGAAGATCACATGGTCTTTGCCCGCGAGGTGCTGGAGGCCAAGGCCAAGGCGGACGAGCGGTTCGCGCGGCGGTTCTCCAAGATCATCGAGAAGCACGACGCCAACGCGTATGGCGGCTAAGGCATGGGGCTGGGAACGCTTGCCATTGTTCTGTCGGTCGTCTGCCTCGTGGTGTCGTTTGTCTTTACCGTGCCGGCCTGGGTGAACCTTGTCGGTGTGGGTTTCGGCGTTGCGGGTCTGTTGCTGATCAGCCGGTCGCGCCGCGAAGGTGGCAACGGGTCGTGAGTGCGATGTCCAAAGAGCGTATATCCGGCCTGGTTTTACTTTTCGGCATCGTGGTGTCGGGTGGCATGGCACTGTGTAGCTACAGGTTGGGACATGACGAGATGATGGCCTATGGCATCATCGGGATGATCGTTCTGGCGGTCTGGGCCTTCGTGAAGCCCGGCGCCGGGTCTGGCGATGCGGGCTACTCCAGCTTTGATAGTGACGGAGCTGGTGGGTCGGGTGACGGTGGCGGGGGAGGTGAATGACCGCCGACGCCCTGACATCTGACCGCGCTGCGCTGACCGACCTCTTCGCGTCGCGGCGCTACTTCGCCAAGTTCGAGCGGATCACGGCGCATCTGAATCGCGTGGCCGCCGTGATGCAGGCCGAAGGTAATCTTGGCAAGCAGGAGGTCGAGGTCCTGACCACCTATGTTCAGGGGATCGCCTATACGTTCAA
Source organism: Roseovarius sp. SK2 (assembly GCF_028807495.1). Classification (NCBI taxonomy): domain Bacteria; kingdom Pseudomonadati; phylum Pseudomonadota; class Alphaproteobacteria; order Rhodobacterales; family Roseobacteraceae; genus Roseovarius; species Roseovarius sp. SK2. The sequence goes on along the minus strand of NZ_JARAMK010000002.1, from coordinate 51,546 downwards.
GGCGCTGAGCATGAAATACCTGCTGGTCGGGCGCGATACCGGTCAGTTTTTCGGCTCTCTGGCGATGGACGTGGAGGAAAGCGGTTTTCCCATGTTCTCGGAACTGATGGTGATGGCCAACGACGCGGCGCAGGCGCGGCGGCACCTGGACGGGATGCCGGATACAGAAACGCTGAAGCGCGAGATGGTCGAGCAGATCATCTCGGAACGGACGATCCCGACGCGGCTGCAATTCGCGCTCTCCCAGCGGCTTTATTACGAGGAAATGCTGCGCGGACACCTTTTCTGGGCGCAGAACGATCCGCAGATCCAATGGGTGAGCGGGCTGGACGAGCGGCGGCGCTACCTGTTGCATTGGGCGGTCTATGACAGCCAGGTGAACCTGCCGACGATCTACTTGATGGAGGTCGAGGATACCGGCCGCGCGCCACTGGGCAAGGACGAGCGGCGCTGGCCGGAGGTGCAGGCGCATCTGATGGCGCAGAGCTTGGGCGGTCTGAAACTGCTGACCATCGCCAAGGGGTTCGACGAGAGTTTCGACGATTTGCATCCTAAGAGGATGCGGCGGTTTCACGTCGGACCGATGTACAGCGACGCCTTCACCCGCCAGAGCGGGCCGCTGCGCGAGGTGTTGGCGCAGGCTGACGCACCCGTTGGGCAGGACTGGGCGCTGGCTTGGACGGACGAGGTGCTGGAAAGTGAGCGCGTGATCGAGGAGCGCGCGGGCTGGTTCGGGACGGTGGAGCGCGAGGTCTTCGCGCTGGACCCGTTTTCGGGGCAGGGGGCGGAGACCGGGGCAACGCGGATGGAGCGCAGCATCATCCTGCCCGAGCGGCCCTACCAGGTTCTGGCCGAGAAAACGCCGCCGGGGTTTTCGTCGGTCACCAAGTACGTGGTCAGCCCGGGGGGGCGGGTGCTGCGGTATTGATGTGCGGTGGGGTGAAACCCCACCCTACGCCAGATTTGTAGGGTGGGTTTCAAACCCACCATTGGGGAGAAGAAGATGAGCCTGACGGCAGACACGATGGAATTGCGCGAAGAGGATATCGCCAAGCATTACGCGGCAGCGGCGGCGATGCTGGCGGGGTTCGACCACACACCGCGCATTGCCAAGCCGGGCGACGCGCCGCAGGAGGAAAAATCGGCCGGGTTGGGCACGCGGCGGCGGTTTCGGACGACGACGCCGGGGCTGGTGACACGCTCGACCGCGCGGCCCGAGGGCGTGCACCTGGTGGAGCGGATCGAGGCCGCCGACGGCGACGACCCGCTGGTCAGCCCGATGCAGGCCACGGTGCTGCACGGTTTGCGGCGGGCGATTGCCGTTGCTCTGGCAGTGGGCGAGCAGTTTTCCGACGCCACGGGGCTGGCCGATTTGCGGCGGGCGAACCTGGCCGGGTCGCTGGGCGCGGACCGCAAGACCGAGTTCACCGAGCTTCTGGGTGCCGAGGCGCTGGCGGTGGGGCATGTCTTCGCCAATGCGACGGCGTTCCTGCTGGCGCCGCTTGGCAGCGAGGTGAGCGTCGAGGTGGGCGAGGTTGAGGAGGTTCTGACAGACAATTCTCAACTGGCTTTGCATGGTGCGTTGTGGGAGCTGGACCAGGATATCGCCGCCCATTCCGGAGACGATGCGCGGCTGGTGGCGACGGTCAGCGCCTTTGCAGAGCAGTTGATGGAGAAGATCGCGCTGCGCGCCCAGAATGCCGGGCGGCTGGCTGCCTTTACTGGCGCAAGCTGGCGGGTGGAGGCGGATGACTTCACCATTCGCGGGTTCGAGCCGGCGGCCAAAGGCAAGTCCAGCACGTTGACCATGACCTTCAAGCAGCCGCACGAGGTGGTGGGCAACCATATCGCCAAGTACCAGGCGCTGAAGCTGTCCAAGATGCTGATGGCCTATGATTTCGATCGGCGGCTGAATCCGTTCGCGGAGCTGGGCGGGTTCATCTTTACCTTCATGGGGGATGGCAAGCCGGGCACGGGCAAGACGACGCTGATCCAGATGATGGCGGGGCTGATCAAGGGCTATTGCGACAACGCAGGCTATCCGTTCCGGTATCAGAACCTGAGCACCGAGAGCATCGACAGCTATCAGGGCAAGTCGGCGCAGAATGCCAAGGCGTTCATCAACACCGTGATCGACCCCGGCGTGATCGGGTTCGGGACGATCGACGATATCGACCAGCTGGCGGGCAAGCGCGGCGACCGGCAATCGAGCGCCGGACAGCTGGAGATCACCGCCGTGCTGATGGAGAGCTTTGCCGGGGCCAATACGGTGGTCCGGGGGAATTGCACGTTCGGTATGTTCTCGAACTACCCCGAGAACGTGGATGACGCGCTGCGCCAGAGGGCGGGGGCGCGGTTCCTGGTGGACGGGCCGCAGACGCGGGAGGATTACATCGATATCCTTTACCTGCTGATGGGAAAGAACCACGACATTCCGCTGGGCCAGCACGAGGTCTATGCCGCGCAGGAGATCAAGAAGGCGGTGGCGGCGTCGTTCGAGAGCCACGCGCGGCCGCATGAGGAGGGACTGATCCGGGTCTATGAGCGCGTGGAGAAGGATATCGGCAAGTTGGACACGATTGCCAAGCTGGGGACGTACCTGAAGGGTATCCAGGAGGCGGATGAGCGGTTCACGGGCCGTGCGATCAAGAACATCACCGACGCGGTGAAGGTGCGGGCGATGGATTTCGAATTGCCGGACGAGTGGATGGAGAAGCCCGACCTGTTCCTCTTCAAGTCCTATGAGGAAAAGAAAGGGATGATCGAGGAATTACGCCAGCCGATCACGGTCGAGATGGTTGTTCAGGAGATCAATCGGTACGCGGATTCCGAGTTCCGTTATGCGGACAAGTCGGACGAGGTGGCAATCGAGACCATGGTGCGCGATTTCGGTCGGACGGAGGAGGCGAAGCGGCGGTATCTGGCGGAGAAGGAGGGCGGTGCGTGAAAACACGCGCCCGACGGCATGAACGACACGAGCGTGACATTGATGAACACGGGCCTGCCTCTGCTGATCATAGGCGGGTTTGCGGCTTTGTTGCCGTGGCTATTCACGCCGCGGGAAACCCGGTCGCACGGCCGGGTTCTGGTGTCGGTCGTAGCGTCGGCGGGTTTGATGCTGGGGCTGAGCGCGGTTGTGTTCGCACTTTTCGACAAGCGGAGCCTGCTGGGTGGGCAGACGCTTGCCGGGCAGGGCGCAGTAGCGTGGATGTACCTGCGGATCTCGCTGGCGGCAGTAGTGGTGTGGGGTCCGGTTCTGGTCTTCATCTGGCTGAGCCTGGCGCAGCGCGTGGAGCGGTTGCGGGACCGCGATATCGTGCGGGGAGAGGCTTGATGGACGCGCGTGCAATTATTTCAGGCACCCGTCCCGGGCTTGAACCGGGACCTCACACTCGCAGCCGCGAAGAGGCCCCGGATCGGGTCCGGGGCGCGGGGGTGTTTGTGACGGGCCGGGGATGGTGGGTTGGAAGCCCACCCTACGGAGGTGGTGCATGGAACGTCTGATCAGATCCGGCCTGATGTTCGGCAACCTGGTGCATGTGGCGAGCCCGGCGCTGGTGGAGCGGTATAATCGCGCGCTGAAGCATCTGACGGGCAAGACCACCAGCCTGACGGATTTCTACGTCGATATCTCGGGCTATTCGCCGGAGGTTGGGCATGAGCTGGGCGATGACCTCTACCTCAACCATGCAGGGGTGAACCGGCAGTTCATCCTGCTGACCACGGAGCAGAAGCGCGCGCCGCTTCTGAGTGCGCAGTTCTCGACCTCGCGCGGCATCCTCAAGCAGTTCATCGAGGAGAACGAGCCGGCGCTGTTCGCGCTGACCGCGCGGGATGCGGTGGCGGGCGAGTTGGTGAACTCGGTCTATGACATGTCGAGCCCCGCGCGGCTGTTCGATATCCGGCGTATCAAGATCGAGGCGGATACCACCAACGGCGCGCTGCGGCAGGCCGAAAAGCTGGATGAAAAGGTCGAGCGGTTCATGTCTGAAGAGGACGCGTGGTTCGACGACGTGCTGATTGCCGAGATGATCGAGCTTGCGGGGCAGACCGGTGACGTGCTGCGCAATCCCATCGATCTGAAGGAAATGAGTTTCGAGCAGCGCAATTACTGGACCAGTCACTTTGGCGGGGTGTACCTGTTTCAGGACTTGGAACTGCCCGGTGTGATCTGTGCGCAGGACAAAACGCCGTTTGAAGGCGGGCGGATCGATTATGTATTCGACATGTCCGACCGCAATCGGGTGGCCAGTTTTCTTGACCTCAACGGCCTGGTGGAGCCGATCGTCAAGGCGCGCGGCATCGACGCGGCGGCGATCCTGCGGCAGAAGATGGATTTCGTGCTGGTCGACGCGCTGGCCGGGGAAGGCGTGGAACTGGCCGGCCGCACCCGGGCCGAGATGCGCCGGCTGGCGCGGCGGCATTCGGACCTTCTGCCCGAAGAATTCCATACGCTGAACGCGCTGCTGAACTGGGCGGAGAATGGCGGGCCGTGGCCGGTCATCACTTCGGACAACCCGGCCTATTTCTATACGCTGCGGGCGGCGGCGCACAAGGACGCGGAACTGGTCAACATGCTGCTGGCGGAACTGGCGCCGAAGGATGTGCGGCAGCTGTTCATCTGCCACAAGAGCCTGTTTTACCGCCGTTACGAGACATGGGCGGACACCAAACGGGCCTATGTCGTCGATGTTCTGCTGAACGAATACCAGGTGGACAAGCTGGGCACGCGCGCGGCACTCTTTGGCCACGAGGCGCCGATGGAAGAGCCCGCGCCGCCGAAAGCGCCCGAACCGGCGTCGGACCTGGAGGCGGTCGTGGCGCGGGTCGGCCCTTGGGGGCCAGTGACGCGCCGGGCGGGCACGAAGGGAAAGGGATAGAACATGGCGGCACTGGCACGGCTACTGATCATCGGGTTCATCGTCTGCACGATCCTTTACGTGGTGCTGTCGCTCTATTCGCGCAGCGTGCGAAAGGCCAAGCTGCGCGAATGGTGGGAAGAGGAAGGCCGGCCCGGCGACCGTGACGCCTATATCGAGAAGGGGCTGGAAGACTATGACGGCTCGCTGCGGCGCAAGCTGATCCTTGGTGTTTACGTGGTGCCCTTCAGCATCGTGGCCGCGATCATCTATTTCACGAACTTCCACTGAAGGGGCGGCGCGATGGTGTACCTGAAATGGCTTTTCTGGGCGGTGTTCTGGGTGCTGGTGGCGGCGTTCTTTCACTATACCCTTCCGCAGACCGATATCGTGCGCGTCACGGATACTTATGAAAAGCGGATCGATTTCGGCGAGAATAGCCTGTTCTGGGCCAGTCCCGATGCCGGCAACGACGCCACGGCAATCAACCGCGACGTGTTCTTCATCCAGACGGTGCGGGCGGATGGCAGCACCATGGTCTATCGCAACGAGGACACAAGCTGGGGCTGGCCGCCCTATTTCAAGTTCGACACGTCCAATTTGCAGGCCGAGGCGGCCGACCTGAAATCGACCTCGGAAGCGCCGCGCTGGGCCGCGTTGAAGCATTACGGGTGGCGCAACGAGTTCCTGTCGATCTTTCCCAACGGGGTGAGCATCTGGCCGGTGGCCGGGCCGGATGTGGGCAAGCCCTTTCCGTGGCTGAATATCCTGATACTCGCGGTCTTCGGGCTGGTCGCCTACGGTGTCTGGCGGCTGTGGCGGCGGTTCCGGGCGCGGCGGATCGATCCGGTCTGGGACGGGGTCGAGGCGCGGTTCGACGCGGCGGGCAATGCCATCGAGGACCGGCGCGGACGGGTCCGGCGCTGGCTGGATACCTGGCGGCCCAAGGACAAACGCCGGGGCTGAAAGCCGGACCCCGCGGCCTTAGGCGGCGTGGGTGCGCCCCGCGTCGGAAGCGCGGCCTTCGTCGGAGACGCGCATCGAGTCGGAAACCCATTGAGGCAGCACCAGCGGCGCCATTGGGTTCGGCGCGCCGCGCAGCACGTTCTCGCGCAGCCGGGCGACCATGTCGGATCGTTTCGACTGGCTGCCTGACATGATGTGCAAGAGCGCCTCGACTTGCATCGCATCAAGTGGTGGCTGTGGTGGCGCGGGATGCAGGTTGAATGGCGCGGGATCGAGCCCGATATCGCGCAGGAAACTGCGCAGGTAGGTCTCTGGCCCCAGCTTGATCCGCTCGAACTGGCGCGACTTCACCTGAATGTCCGGGTGCAGCCCCGCAAGCTCTTGTTCCAGCGACGGAAAGTTGATCGAGTTGAAGTTCACGCTGCGGCAGAACTGTTCCAGCGGCATGGCGACCTGGTTCTGGCGGATCGCGTCGGAATAGAGGCTGAGCAGGTAGCTTTCGGCGTTGCGGGTGTAGAGCAACAGGAGCGTGTCCCCGAGCGGCAGGCCGGCCTGGGCGTGTTGCAGATTGGTCGCTGCCTGCGGGTAGAAGCCCGGGTGGGCCTCGTCCCACATCAGGCTTTGGATCATCGAGGGACCAAGGCGGTGCTCGTCGGAAATGAGAACCGTTTCGGCGCCGGCCTCGTTGGCGGCCCGCGTGATGGCGGTGTTTGTGGCTTCGAAATGGCCGATCTCGTTCGGGAGCGAGCCTGGCTTGTGCCGGCGGCGGATCATGCGCACCTGGCGGCGCAGAAGTTTGGGGGTTTCGGCGTTCACGTAGAAGACGCCCTGGGCGCGCAACTGGTCGAGATTGGCCGAAAGGTTTTGCTGCAATAGCATGGACGCCGTCCTGTGGACGCCCAGATGGATAACGTATTTCATGGACCTGCCCGGTGCCTGTTTTGTATTTTTATGTTCATAGTGTAGCGCATGTGGTGGAATCGCGCAATATTTCGCCGATGCAATCCAGTGCCGATCATCCTGCGAATAATCGGACCGGCTGCGGCGCGGGGCAGGGCAAAGATTATTCTGCGAATAATCTGGCGCGTCGGACAGCCGCAGCGGCCTGCTGCGCGGCTGTGCTTCTGCCGGCTGGACAAAGGTGGGGAAGTGGTGGGCGACCTAGGAATCGAACCTAGCGTGCGTCTCCGCGAGGGAGTTACAGTCCCCTGCCACACCTTGCGGCCTGTCGCCCACTGAGGCGCGTGTTTAGAAGCGGGCCGTTGCCCCGTCAACCGGAAAATCGCTTGCGATTGTGACGGTGCGGGGCCATTGTCCGCCGCCTGTGAAGGAGGCCCCCGGATGGCAACGAAGAAACCCAAGTGGGTCGTGGAAAAGGAGCAGGCCAAGAAGGCGTCGGCGGCGGAAACCGTGTGGCTGTTCGGGCTGCACGCGGTGTGCGATGCGCTGGAAAACCCGCGCCGCGAGAAGCTGCGGCTGGTGGTGACGAAGAACGCGGCCGACAAGCTGTCAGATGCCATCGCGGCCTCTGGCATGGAGCCGGAGATGGCCGACCCGCGCAAGTTCAGCGCACCGCTGGATCCGCAATCGGTGCACCAGGGTGCGGCGCTGGAGGTGAAGCCGCTGGACTGGGGGGCGCTGGAGGATGTCTGCCTTGGCGACGGGGTGCGGCCGCCGCGCGTGTTGTTGCTGGACCGGGTAACGGACCCGCATAACGTGGGCGCCATCCTGCGCTCGGCCGAGGTGTTCGGCGCCTCGGCGGTGATCGCGCCGCGGCACCATTCGGCGCCCGAGACCGGGGCGCTGGCCAAGACCGCCAGCGGCGCGCTGGAGCGGCAGCCCTACCTGCGGGTGCGAAACCTTGCCGATGCGATGAGCGCGTTGCAAGGCATGGGATACCTGGTTCTGGGTCTTGACGGCGAGGCCAATGAGACGGTCGAGGAGGCGCTGGTCGGGATGCAGGACCGGCCCGTGGCGCTGGTGCTGGGGGCCGAGGGGCCGGGCCTGCGCCAGAAGACGCGGGAGACCTGCGACAAATTGGTGCGGATCGCCTATGCGGGGGCGTTCGGATCTCTCAATGTCTCAAATGCCGCGGCGGTGGCCTTATATGCATCCAGAGGATAACCGACTGGGATAACAGACGGAGGCGGAATGGGCCGGAAGATTGCGACATGTTGTTACTGCGGAACGCGGGCGGTGCTGGTGCTGGACGAGGGACGGCATGAGTTGGCCTGTGGCGCTTGCGGGGCACCGCTGCACGACATGAAGATGATGCCGGTGTCGCGAGACAATGCCCAAGAGCGCAAGGGGGCGCCACGTGGCGCGCAACCCGGCAAGAAAGTGGACAGGCGTCGCGATGGTCGCCCCGTGGCGCCGCGACCGGACTGGAAGTGCGATGCGGGACCGGACCGCCCCAAGCGGCGCGGGAAGCGGAAGCGCAAGCCGATCCTCGGCCGGGTTCTGGACGAGGTCTGGGACGTTCTGGAAGATATCATAGACTGAGAACGGCGGATTTTTACCGACTGTTCACACCTAATTTACAACCTCTTTATATCTGGAATTCAGTACCTATCTGAATGTCAGGAAGCGCCGAACTGGAACTCCGGTGCTTCTTTTCACTGTCCCTCGTTCCGCGACTGGCGCCCGGGTTTGCCCGGGCGCTTTTTTCTTTTGAAGCGGCAGTCTAGTGTGAAGCCATGAACGAGCCATACAAAGATTCTGACCTTCGGGACATCTTGAAGCGGACCAAGCGGATCGCGGTGGTTGGCGTGTCCATGAAAGAGGTGCGCCCGAGTTTCTATGTCGCCCGCTACCTGAAGCTGAAAGGGTTCGACGTGGTGCCGGTCAACCCCGGCCACGCGGGCCAGACGGCGTTCGGGACGACCGTTCTGGGGTCGCTGGGCGAGATCGAGGGCGGCGTGGACATGGTGGACATCTTTCGCCGGTCCGAGCATGTGCCGCCCATCGTGGATGAGGCTCTGGAGCGGTTTCCTGATCTTCAGACGATCTGGATGCAGATCGGCGTGTGGCACGAGGACGCCGCCGAGAAGGCGCGGGCGCGTGGCGTGGACGTGGTGATGAACCGTTGTCCCAAGATCGAGTACCAGCGCCTGTTCGGCGAGTTGCGCATGGGCGGCTTCAATACCGGCGTGATCTCGTCGAAGCTTTAGCGTCCCGGTCGGGCCTGCCGGTCAGCCCGCGACGACGTCGGCCGCGATACGCATCTCGCGCAAGGGTCGGACTCGGCGGATGGCTTCCTCGTAGACGGGATGCGCCTTGTAGGCGGCAAGATCGGCCTCGGTTTTGAACTCGGCGTAGACCACAAGATCGACCTCGGCCCCGGTCAGGGTGTCAGCATGAAGGTTTTCGCCAACCTCGAAATGGGTGGAGTAGGGAATGGTCCCGAGCGTTTCGAGACCGGCGCGGATTTCGCCGAGATTATTGAGATCGCGAGCGGTGAAAAAGACGATGTGGCGGATCATTCGAAGCGGGAAGCCTTTTCTGCAAGACCGGAGCGCGACTGGCGCGTGGCCAGTTCGGCCATGACATCGGCGACTGACACACCGCGGCTGTGCAGCATGACGAGCAGGTGAAAGAGCACGTCGGCGGCCTCTGAGGTGAGGCCTTGCGCATCGCCTTTCACGGCCTCGATCAGCGCCTCGATGGCCTCTTCGCCGAACTTCTCGGCCACCTTCTCGGGGCCCTTGGACAAGAGCTTGGCTGTCCAGCTGTCCTCGGGCGAGGCGCTGGCGCGGGCGGCGACGATCTTTTCCAGGTCTTCGAGGGTCATGCGCCGATCCTCATGGGGATGCCGGCCGCGGCCATGTGGGCCTTGGCCTCGGCGATGGTGTGATCGCCGAAATGGAATATGGAGGCGGCCAGCACGGCGGATGCGCCGCCCTTGGTCACGCCGTCGACGAGGTGATCGAGGGTGCCGACGCCGCCCGAGGCGATGACGGGGATAGAGACCGCGTCCGCGATGGCGCGGGTGAGCGGCAGGTTGAAGCCCGAGCGGGTGCCGTCGCGGTCCATCGAGGTCAACAGAATTTCCCCGGCGCCCTTGTCCTCGACCAGCTTGGCGAATTCGACCGCATCGATGCCGGTGGGTTTGCGCCCGCCATGGGTGAAGATTTCCCATTTGCCGGGGCTGACCGTCTTGGCGTCGATGGCCACGACGATGCATTGGCTGCCGAACTGATCGGCCGCAAGGCGGACCACGTCGGGGCCGGCGACGGCGGCGGAATTGAACGAAACCTTGTCGGCCCCTGCCAGCAGCAGCGCGCGCACATCCGCCACGGTACGGACGCCGCCGCCCACGGTGAGCGGGATGTAGCACTGCTCGGCGGTGCGGGTGACCACGTCGAGCATCACGCCGCGGTTTTCGTGGGTGGCATGGATGTCGAGAAAACACAGCTCGTCGGCGCCGGCGGCATCATAGGCGCGGGCCGCATCCACGGGGTCGCCCGCATCGCGCAGGTTGACGAAGTTCACGCCCTTGACCACGCGGCCGTCGGCCACGTCGAGGCATGGGATGATGCGGATCTTGAGCATGGGCCGTCCTTTCGCGCCTGCCTTCTAGCGCGGGCGGCGGGCGGTGCCAATGGGGGTTAGGGCGCCCACGCGGTCGGGCTGTCATTTTTGAACCTCGCCGGGGGGATGGGCGACGGATAGGTGTCGGCGCGGCTTTGCGCCTTAACCCCAGCATTCCGAAAGGACCAAGCCATGATGTCTTTCAAATCCACCCTCGCCATGCTGTCGCTGGCCATGACCGCCGCCGTTGCCGTGCCCGCCGCGCCGGCGCAGGCCGAGACCATCTCCTGCCCGCACAGCCAGATCCGGCGCGAGGTGACCACGGCCCTTCCGGGGGGCTGGTGGAACACGCCGATCGTCAACTCGCTGACCGAGGCGCGGGTCGCCAATATCGGGGGGCGTGCCGCGTTGCAGTGTATTTACGGCCCGGCAGGATCAATCCAGCGTTATGCGCCGGATGGCGCGACCTGCCGGGTGAGCGGGCGGCAGTTCGAGTGCAACAGTGGCGCGGCCTCGGGCGCTGGCGCGCGGACCTTCTCGACCGGGCCGCTGGATATCCCGCAGACCTGGACCGCGGACCTTGACCGTGGGGTGGTGGGTCGCGGCAGTGGCGTGGACATCTGGTTCCAGGCCGAGACGGCGGAGCTGCTGTACCTGGCGCCGCGCAACGGGGCGCAGCTTGGCGTGGGTGACCGACGCAACCGGGGCTTTGACGGCTGCCGGGGGGCGCGGTTCAGCGCGAACCGGGTGTCGCTGCGGGATATTCCGGTCGGGTCCTATATCTGCGCCAAGACCAATGAAGGGCGGATCAGCCAGTTCCGGGTGAACGCGGTGTCGGGCGGATCGCCGAAGACGCTGAAGCTGGGCTACACGACCTGGCAGTAAACACGCCATTCCGAGACAGCCAGCACCCGGCGGATTGCCGGGTGTTCGCGTATGTTCAGACAGAGGCTCGGCAGGATCGGGCCGATTACGCGAATGTCTGTTTCCACGCGACGCGGTCGGCTTAGCTATATGGAGGGACAGACCCCTTGCAGGAGATATTCGAAATGAAACGATTTCTGACCCTTGCCGCGTTGACCTTCATGGCCAGCCCCGCCCTGGCCGATGACGACCTGATGAAGGTTCAGGCCAGCGGTGACGTGGCCAGCACGATGGACGCGCTGAAAGCGGCGGTGGAAGGCGCGGGGGCCAAGGTTTTTGCGCGGGTGGATCATGCCAGTGGCGCCGAGGGCGTAGGCATGGAACTGGCCCCGTCGCAGGTACTGATCTTCGGCAATCCGAAGCTGGGCACGCCCGCGATGCAGGACGATCCGCTTGCGGGGCTGTATCTGCCGATGAAGGTTCTCGTGTACGAGGACGCGAATGGGCAGGTCTGGCTGGCTTACGAGGACCCGGAGGAGATGTTCGATGAACTCGACGGGATCGACGATGACGCGGAGTATATCCAGAAGATGACTGGTGCGTTGGGCAAGTTGACCCAAAAGGCGGCCGGCGGCTGACCCGCTCGCCCCGCTCTTGCGTGCGGGTCTCGTGTCAGGCGGACAGGGTGCGCAGGGCCTCTTTCAGGTCCAGCGCCCCGTCATAGAGCGCGCGGCCCGAGATCGCGCCGTTGAGCGGCGCGCCGCAATTCTTCAGCGCGACGAGATCGTCGAGGGACGACACGCCGCCCGAGGCTATGACCGGGATCGAGACGGCGTTGGCCAATGCCGCCGTCGCCTCGATATTCGGACCCTTCATGGCACCGTCGCGGTTGATGTCTGTGTAGATAATCGCGGCGACGCCCGCGTCCTCGAATGACCGGGCGAGGTCCGTGACCATGACATCGGTTTCTTCGGCCCAGCCCTTGGTCGCCACGCGGCCATTGCGGGCGTCTATGCCCACGGCCACCTGGCCGGGAAACGCCTGTGCCGCCTCGCGAACCAGCGCGGGGTTTTCGACCGCAACGGTGCCCAGGATAACGCGGGCGAGGCCCTTGCTGAGCCAGCGTTCTATCGTCGCCATGTCGCGGATACCGCCGCCAAGCTGGGCGGGGACCTGCGTGCGTTCCAGTATCGCCTCGACCGGGGCGGCGTTGACCGGCTCGCCCGCGAAGGCGCCGTTGAGGTCGACGAGGTGCAGCCAGTCGCAGCCCGCATTGACGAACTCCATCGCCTGCGCGGCGGGGTCGTCGTTGAACACGGTGGCCTTCTCCATTTCGCCCTTGAAGAGGCGTACGGCCTGGCCGTCCTTGAGGTCGATGGCGGGGTAGAGGATCATGGGTGGTCATCCGGGCAAAGTGCTTTGCCGCGATGTGCCATGAAGGGACGGCGTTTGCAACGCGACGTGGCGTCAGGCTTGATCGTGGTGGCGCTCGGGCCGCATGCTGCGCGTCATCATTTGCGGGAGGAGATACGCATGAGAACGATGACACTGGCCTTCGTGGCTACCCTTATGAGCGCCGGCGCGGCCTTTGCCGCCGATCCGCTGGAAGGCTACTGGCGCACGGCCAAGGACGACAACGGTCATTCCGGGCTGATCCACGTCAAGCCCTGCGGCGCGCAACTGTGCGGCACGCTGGTGAAGGCCTATAATGGCCAGGGCCAGGAAATCCAAAGCGAAAACGTGGGTCGAAACATCATTTCGCAGACCGTTGCCAAGGGCAATGGCAGCTACACCGGCAAGGTCTACAGCCCGGACCGTGGCAAGACCTATAACTCCAGGCTTCAGATGAACGGCAACGCTTTGAAGGTGTCGGGCTGTGTCTTGGGCATCTGCCGCGACGGCGGAACGTGGACAAAGGTGAAATAAGCCTTTTCCTGCCGATAAGGCGAACGTGATTGAACGATTTGGCCGGGGCACACGTCTTACCTGTATTATTTTGAAATCAGGTAGGAAGGAGGCCCGGCCAATGCGTATGGTTATGTCTTTTGCAATGTTGATTGGAACCACGGGCGCGGTATTGGCTGATCCGGCGATGGGCACGTGGCAAACCGAGCCCGACAAGAAGGGCATCATTGCCCATGTGAATGTCTACGACTGCGGCAACGCCGTTTGTGGCGAGATCACCCGCACCTTCAATTCGCAAGGGCAAGAGATCAAGGCCGCGAGCCTGGGTCATACGGTGATCCGCAATGCCACGCCCACCGGCAACGGCAAGTATGAAGGCCGCGCCTGGATCCCGGCACATCAGCGCGAATACCCGGCCGGCATGAGACTTCAGGGCGACCGGATGACCGTGCGAGGCTGCATGGGCCCGATCTGCATGTCGCAGAACTGGACACGGATCCAGTAAGCCTCAGGGCGCCCAGGTCAGGAAATTGCGGATGATGCGCAGACCGGTGGCCTGGCTTTTCTCCGGGTGGAACTGGGTGCCGACGAGATTGTCGCGGCCGACCACAGCCGTCACCGGCCCGCCATAATCCACATGGGCGATGCGCTGGTCGAGGTCCGAAACCTCGAAATGGTAGGAGTGGACGAAATAGGCGTGGTCGCCGGTGCTGACGCCGTCCAGCACGGGATGGGGAAAGTCGATCACAAGGTCGTTCCAGCCCATATGCGGTACCTTCATCGACGGGTCCGCGGGCGCGATCGGACCGACCGTTCCGGCAATCCAGTCAAAGCCGTCTGTCTCGGTATATTCCAGCCCTCGCGTGGCCAACATCTGCATCCCGATGCAAATTCCCATGAACGGGCGGCCTTTGGTCACGACGGCCTCCCGCATCGCCTCGAAGAGGCCGCGATGGTCGTAAAGTTCTTTCCGGCAGGCAGGAAAGGCGCCGTCGCCGGGCAGGACGATACGGCTGGCACGGCGCACCGTGTCGGGGTCGGACGTGACCACGACCTTGTCCGCGCCCACCTCGGCCGCCATGCGCTGAAACGCTTTTTCGGCCGAGTGCAGGTTGCCGGACTCGTAATCTACGATAACGGTTGTCATGGGGTCAGAGCGTGCCCTTGGTCGAGGGGATGGCATCGGCCTTGCGCGGGTCGATTTCCAGCGCGTCGCGCAGGGCGCGGGCGACCGACTTGAACGCGGCCTCCGCTACGTGATGGCTGTTGATCCCGTGCAGCGCGTCCACGTGCAGAGTCAGCCCGCCATGGGTGCTGAAGGCCTGGAAGAACTCTCGGACCAGCTCGGTGTCGAATGTCTTGATCTGGGCGGTGGGCATGGCGACGTTCCACACGAGGTAGGGCCGGCCGGAAATGTCCAGCGCGGCGCGCACCAGAGCGTCGTCCATCGGCAGCAGGCAGGCACCGTAACGGCGGATGCCCTTCTTGTCGCCCACGGCCTGCGTCAGCGCCTGACCGAGCGCGATTCCCACGTCCTCGACCGTGTGATGGTCGTCGATATGCAGATCGCCCTCACAGCGGATTTCCATGTCTATGAGCGCGTGACGGGCCAACTGGTCCAGCATGTGGTCGAAGAAACCCACGCCGGTCTGGTTGTCATAGGTGCCGGTGCCGTCGAGGTCGATCTTGACGGAGATATCGGTTTCCGCAGTCTTGCGGGTGATGCTGGCGCTGCGCATGGGTGCGTCCCTGAGTGTTTGCCGCGCCGTTATAGGCGGGGTTGGCAGGCGCGCCAAGGGGGCGAAGTGGGGTGGGGAAAACGTGGTGCCGATTGGCACTTGGACCGGTGTTCTACCGGCCCAATCGATCAACTTGGAGAGAAATTGGAGCGGGCGATGAGATTCGAACTCACGACCCTTACCTTGGCAAGGTAATGCTCTACCCCTGAGCTACGCCCGCGTCCTTGGGTGAGGCGGAGATATAAAGTCTGGCGCGGCCCTGCAAGGGAAAATCGCAGTGGCTGCAAATTTTTTTGCCCCGCGTCCGGTCAGGCGCTGTAGCGCAGGATCAACTCGACATAGATCAGCGTCGAGGCCAGCAGCAGAAAGGCGAGGAATAGGGCGCGGCGCCGCTTGGTGGGCGGCGAAGGGACATCTTGGTCCTGATCGTGCAGTCCGGTCACGTCACATCTCCTTCAAGAGAGGGCGCCAAAGGCAGCAAGGTGCAATCAAAAGTAGTGTGTATGACAGGGTGCGGCAAGAAAAACCGTCCGAGGCCCGCCTTTGGGCGGAAACACGCACCCGGGCGAGCGCTGGGCCCGCCCGGATACCTGACCCGGGGAGATGCGGGTCAGATATTGCCGGCGGACAACTCGCCGGCGATGTGGTCGGCTTGGCGGATGGCCAGGGCGACGATGGTCAGGGTGGGGTTTTCCGCCGCCCCGGTGGTGAATTGCGAGCCGTCGGAGATGAACAGGTTAGCGATGTCGTGGGTCTGGCCCCACTTGTTGCACACGCCGTCCTCGGGGTTTTCCGACATGCGGTTTGTCCCAAGGTTGTGCGTGCTGGGGTAGGGCGGCGTCGGGAACGTGCGCGTGGCGCCCACCGCGTCATAGATCGCCGTCCCGCGGTCGTAGGCATGGTTGCGCATGGCGATATCGTTCGGGTGATCATCGAAATGCACGTTCGCCACGGGCAGGACGAACTGGTCCTTCACCTCGGTGTTGAGCGTCACACGGTTCGTGGACTGGGGCATGTCCTCGCCCACGATCCACATGCCGGCCATGTTCTCGTACTCGTCGAGTGCCGTGGTGAATTCACGCCCCCATGCCCCCGGATCGAGGAAAGCCGCCATGAAGGGCAGGCCGAGCGACAGGGTTTCCAGCTCGTACCCGCCAACGAAGCCGCGGCTCGGGTCGTGTTTCGACTCGTCCTGAATGATGCCCGCCATGGTCGTGCCCCGCCACATCTTCACCGGCTTGTCGAACACGGCGTAGACCGAGCCCGTCATGTGCCGCATGTAGTTTCGCCCCACCTGATCGGAGCTGTTGGCAAGACCGTTCGGGAACATGTTGGAGGCCGAATTGAGCAGCATCCGGGGCGATTCGAACGAGTTGCCCGCGACGCAGACGACGCGCGCCTTCTGCATCTGCAGATCGCCGTTCTCGTCGAAATACTCGACGCCGGTGACCTTGCCCGCCTCGTTGTGCAGGATGCGGGCCACGTGGGCCTTTTCGCGCACTTCAAGGTTGCCAGTCGCCTCGCCTTCGGGGATGTCGGTGTAGGCGGAAGACCATTTCGCCCCCCACTTGCACCCCTGGAAGCAGAAACCGGTCTGCTGGCACATCAGGCGGTCCTGGTCGTCGCGGCTGTTGATCGCCATGCGGCCGGTGTGGACTTCCTTGTAACCCAGCTTTTTCGCGCCGGCCTCGAACACCTTGTAGTTGTTGTTGCCGGGCAGGCCGGGATTTCCATTGGTGCGCGTGACGTTCAGCTTCTTCTCGGCCTTGTCGTAATAGTCGTCCATCTCGCGCGGGTCGATGGGCCAGTCGAGCAGCGATGCCCCCTCGATCTCGCCATAGTTCGTGAGCGCCTTCCATTCGTGATCCTGGAAACGGATCGAGGCGCCGGCCCAGTGGGTGGTTGTGCCGCCCACGGCCTTGACGATCCAGGCGGGCAGGCCGGAGAAATCCTTGGCCACGCGCCAGTCGCCCGACGTGGTGCGCGGGTCGAGCCAGGCCAGTTGGCCGAAGCTTTCCCACTCGTCGTTGACATAGTCTTCTGGCAGATACCGGCCGCCAGCCTCGAGAGCGACGACACTCACACCCTTCTGCGCGAGTTCGTTGGCCAGGACCCCTCCGCCCGCGCCGGTGCCGATGACGACGACGACGCTGTCGTCTGTAAGTTCAAATGGTGCAGTCATTGATTGAATCCTCCCTCAGCCGATCCAGGCGATGTCGTCGAAGCCGCGGTTGATATAACCGCCCTTGGAGAAGCTTTCGCCCTCGTAGCCGAAGACCGGCCAGACCGCTTTCTGGTTATAAAGCCCGGTCACCAGACCGCCCCGGATGCGTTGGAAGAACGGGTCGTCCTCCATCGAGCGCAGCACGTCGACGCGGTCGCGTTCCCAGCCAATATCGGCGTACTCGAGCTCGTGCATATTGCGCGCGGCATCGTTCAGCGCGTCGATGCCCGCGGTGATGGCGTCGACTTCCTCGGGCTTGTCGTAGCCCTTGACGGCGGCCACGTAGTATTCGTCGGCGATGCGGTCGTGCGGGTAGATATCGCGCGCCATCTGCACGAGCGTCGCAAAGGTCTCGGGCTTCAGCGCGTCCATTTCGGTAGCCCAGGCGCCACCCGCGCCTGCCACGTAGCTGGAGCCGAGCACGAAGGCGCCGAAGGCGGTCGTGCCTTTCAGCAGGTCGCGCCGGGTCAGCCGGCGGAGTTGTCTTGTCTGGGTACTCAACATCTTGTCCTCCCTAGATGCGGCGTGAGTTTTGGTGATTGGTGTTTGACCCGGCCCCGGGACACGCCATGCCCGAAGCCGGTTGTCGCGGGCGTTACTTGAAGCGCCCGGCGCGTTGCAGCACCTCGATTTCGTAGCCGTCGGGGTCTGCGACGAAGAAGAACTTGCCGACAAGTTCGCCGTCAGGGGCGAATTCCACGATCTTGCGCGGCTCCAGCCCGGCTTGGGTAAAGCGGACGTGCTCGGCTTCCAGATCGTCGACGGACACGGCGAAATGGCCGTAGCCATCGCCAAGATCGTAGGGCTCCTCCCGCCCCTTGTTGACCGTCAGTTCAAGCTCGAATTCGGATTCGGAATTGCTGAGATAGACCAGCGTGAACTTCTCGAAATCCAGGCGGTCCGCGATCTCCAGCCCGAAGGCTGTCTTGTAGAACTCAACCGACCGCGCCTCGTCGAGGACGCGGATCATGCTGTGAATGGCTTTTGCCATGGGCTTCTCCGACTTTGTGAATGGTCGAAGAAGTGTACCAAGCGCCCGGTGGGTGGGGGTAGTAAACCGTTACTACAGGCGTTTTAGGTTACTCTGCGGCGATGCGGGTTTCAGGCTGGCTCGCCTGATTGTCCTGCCAGACAAGGCAGGTGCAGCGCAAAAGCGAGGTGAAATTCTTGGGCTCGCCATGCAGTTCCAGCACTTCGCCATGCAGTTTCGACACGAAGGCCGGGGTGGAAATGTCCTCGTTCGCGGCGATGTCGTCGAGAATCCGCCAGAAGGATTTTTCCAGCCGGATGCTGGTGCTTTGCCCGTTGAGGCGCATACGTCGGGTCTCGAGTTCGTATCGTTCCGGGTCCTGCCCGGCAAACATGCGGCACATGTCACGTCCTCCCTAATGTCATCATGCCAATTCAGGAACTCCATGATTGCCTATTCCTTCGGGTACGGGAAGGGGCACTTTGGTCCCGCACGCAACGAAAGGCACACCGGGACAAGCTGACTGGCGGCTAGTGGTCGTAACAGACCCCTGCTGCGGGCGGGAGGGTGAAGTCCTCGGTATGGACGACGATACCCTCCGGTGTGAGCAGCAGAAGGCCGTATGCACCCGGCTCGTTGATCGACAGGCTGGGATCCTGAAAGCCGAGTGCCATGGGCATCTGGTGGCAGGGGCTCTTGAAGATCGCGGTGGGGATGCGGTTGCCCGCGCCGGTGGCGAAACCGCCTTGGATGGTGCGGTGGATATGGCCTGCGACGATCTGGTGCACCGTGTCGTGGCCTTCCAGCCGCGCGGCCAGCTGTCGGCGTGATTTCAGCCCGATCCAATCCATCCCGCCGAACCCGGTCAGGATGGGCGGGTGGTGCATGAAGAGTACGACCCGGCGGCGTCCGGCCCCGGCGATGGCGGTCTCCATCCAGTCAAGCCGCGTGTCGCACAAAAGCCCGCTATGGGTGTCGTCGGCGTCTTCGTTGAGGGTGTCGAGCAGGATAAGGCGGGTGTCGTCGAGGTCGATCACGTCCTGCACGAAGCCATCAGGCGTTTGCGGCGTGTTGGGAAAGATCGCGCGAAAGGGGCCGCGTCGGTCATGGTTGCCCAGCATCAGAGAGACCGGGATGCGGGCCTTGGACAGCTCGGCGTGAAGGCGTTCGTATTCGGGCGCGGTGCCGTGATGCGTGAGGTCGCCGGTGATGACGATTCGGGCGGCGTCGGGATGATTTTGCTGCGCATGGGCAAGCCCTTGGGCGAAGCGCTCGGCGGGGTCGATGCCGATGATCGTCTCGCCCTCGGGAAGAAAGTGGATGTCGGTGAAGACGAGTATTTTCTGCATGACAGCCCCGGTTCGGATCGGCGCAGCTTTGTCGGATTCGCGGAGTTTGGAAAGAGGGCTGTTGGGCGGGGCAGGGCGGGTCGCGGCGCGCTGCGCGACCCGCCCCTTGTTGATCATTCCAGTTCGACCAGCAGGTCCTTGGCGTCGATCTGGGCGCCGGGCTGGACATGCACGGCCTTCACGGTCGCGTCGCGTTCGGCGTGCAGGCCGGTTTCCATCTTCATCGCCTCGATGGTCAAGAGCAGGTCGCCGGTCTTGACCTGCTGGCCCGCGCTGACCGCCACGGTGGCCACGGCGCCCGGCATCGGAGCGCCGATATGGTCGGCATTTCCGGCCTCGGCCTTGGGCCGGGCCTGCACGGTTTCCTTGACGCGGCGGTCCGGCACGCGGATCGTCCGGGGCTGGCCATTCAGTTCGAAGAACACCCGCGCCTCGCCGTCCTCGTGGGTTTCGCCCACGGCCACCAGACGGATTTCCAAGGTCTTGCCGGGGTCGATCTCGGCCGAGATTTCCTCGGCCGGTTCCATGCCATAGAAGAAGGTCCGGGTGGGCAGGGTGCGGACGGGACCGTAGACTTGGTGGCGCTCCATGTAGGCATCAAAGACCTTGGGATACATCATCGCGCCCATCAGGTCCTCGTTGTCGATCTCCTCGTCCTCGAACTTGTCCTGCAGTTCCTTGTGCCGCGCCTCGAGGTCCTCGGGCTCCAGCAGGGTGCCGGGGCGGACGGTGATGGGTTTTTCGTCCTTCAGCACCTTGCGCACGATGTCGTCGGGGAAACCACCGGGGGCCTGGCCCACGTAGCCTTTCATCAGCGTGACCACGCTTTCGGGAAAGCTGACCTCGGTTTTGGGGTCGAGCACGTCTTCGCAGGTCAGGCCCTGGCTGACCATCATCAGGGCCAAGTCGCCGACGGTCTTGGCGATGGGGGTCACCTTGATCACGTCGCCGAACATCTGGTTCACGTCGGCATAGGTGCGGGCGATCTCGGGCCACTTGGCCTCGAGCCCCAGAGACCTGGCCTGGGCGCGCAGGTTGGTGAATTGGCCGCCGGGCATTTCGTGCAGGTAGACCTCGGAGGTGGGCGACTGCATGGCGCTCTCGAAGGCGGCGTAATGCTCGCGCACGTTTTCCCAGTAGATCGAGATCTTTCGGATCGCGTCGATATCGAGCCCGGTGTCGCGGTCGGTGTGGCGCAGAGCCTCGACAACGGACCCCATGGTGGCCTGTGATGTGTTGCCGGACAGAGCATCGATGGCGCAGTCTACGGCATCGACGCCCGCATCCGCGGCGGCGAGGATGGTGGCCGAGGCCACGCCGGCGGTGTCGTGGGTGTGGAAGTGGATGGGCAGGCCGATCTCTTCCTTCAGGGCCTTGAAGAGCACCGTGGCGGAGGCCGGTTTCAAAAGGCCGCCCATGTCCTTGATGCACAGGATGTGGGTGCCGGCCTCTTTCAACTCCTTGGCCATGTTGAGGTAGTACTTGAGGTCGTACTTGGCGCGGTTCGGATCGAGGATATCGCCCGTGTAGCAGATTGCCGCTTCCAGAACCTTGTCGGCGTCGCGCACCGCATCCATCGACACCCGCATGTTCTCGGTCCAGTTCAGCGGGTCGAAGACGCGGAAGATGTCGACGCCACTGTCGGCGGCCTGTTTGACGAAGGCCTGCACCACGTTGTCGGGGTAGTTGGTATAGCCCACCCCGTTGGAGCCGCGCAGCAGCATCTGGGTCAGAAGGTTGGGCATGCGTTCGCGCAGGTCGCGCAGGCGCTGCCACGGACATTCGTCGAGGAAGCGGTAGGCCACGTCGAAGGTCGCGCCGCCCCAGCATTCGACCGAGAAAAGCTGTGGCAGGTCATGGGCGTAGTTCTCGGCGATGCCGATCATGTCGATCGACCGCATCCGCGTCGCCAGCAGGGATTGGTGGCTGTCGCGCATTGTGGTGTCGGTCATCAACACCCGTTTCTGGGCTGCCATCCAGTCGGCCACCGCCTGAGGGCCGTCGCGGTCGAGGATCTGCTTGGCGCCATCCTGGATCGTCTCGTTCTTCGGCTTCGGCGCGCGGGGCAGGGCGAGATCTTCGCGCGGTTTCACGCGGCCCTGCACCTCGGGGTGGCCGTTTACCGTGATGTCGGCGATGTAGGTCAGCACCTTGGTGCCGCGGTCGCGGCGGGCGGCGAAATCGAACAGCTCGGGCGTCGTGTCGATGAACTTCGTCGTGTATTCGTTGCTGAGGAAAGTGGGGTGTTTCAGCAGGTTCTCGACGAAGGCGATATTGGTGGACACGCCGCGAATGCGGAACTCGCGCAGGGCACGGTCCATCCGGGCGATGGCGCCTTCGGGTGTTTGCGCATGGGCGGTGATCTTGACCAGTAGGCTGTCGTAGTACCGCGTGATGACCCCGCCGGAATAGGCCGTGCCGCCGTCGAGACGGATGCCCATGCCGGTGGCTTCACGGAAGGCGGTGATGCGGCCGTAGTCGGGAATGAAGTTGTTCTGGGGGTCCTCGGTGGTGATCCGCGTCTGGATCGCGTGACCGTTGAGGGTGATCTGGTCCTGCGATTTCTTGCGCGTGGCTTCCTCGAGCGTCTTGCCCTCGGCGATCTTGATCTGGGCCTGCACGATATCGATGCCGGTCACTTCCTCGGTGACCGTGTGCTCGACTTGAACCCGGGGGTTCACCTCGATGAAGTAGAACTCGCCGGTGTCCATATCCATCAGGAACTCGACCGTGCCGGCGCACTCGTAATTCACGTGCTTGCAGATCTTGTAACCGAGCTCGCAGATTTCCTCGCGCTGCGCGTCAGTCAGATAAGGAGCGGGGGCGCGTTCGACGACCTTCTGGTTGCGGCGCTGGACCGAGCAGTCGCGCTCATAGAGGTGGTACATGTTGCCATGCTTGTCGCCGAGGATCTGGACCTCGACGTGCCGGGCGCGGATGATCATTTTCTCAAGGTAGCCTTCACCGTTACCGAAGGCGGCTTCGGCCTCGCGCCGCCCTTCGCGGACCTTTTCCTCAAGCTCTTTCTCGGATTCGATGGGGCGCATGCCGCGCCCGCCGCCGCCCCAGGAGGCTTTGAGCATCATCGGATAGCCGATCTCGGAGGCTTCCTTGCGGATCTTGTCCATGTCCTCGCCCAGCACCTCGGTGGCGGGGATGACGGGCACGCCGGCCTCGATGGCGACGCGGCGAGCGCTGGCCTTGTCGCCTAGGGCGCGCATGGTTTCGGCCTTGGGGCCGACGAAGGTGATGCCGTTCGCCTCGCACGCATCAACCAGCGCGGGGTTCTCGGACAGCAGGCCATAGCCCGGGTGGATCGCGTCGGCGCCGGATTTCTTGGCGACGCGGATGATCTCGTCGATGCTGAGATAGGCTTGAACCGGCCCCAGCCCCTCGCCGATGCGATAGGCCTCGTCGGCCTTGAAGCGGTGCAGGCCCAGCTTGTCTTCCTCGGCATAGACAGCGACGGTGCGTTTGCCCATCTCGTTGGCGGCGCGCATGATGCGGATGGCGATCTCGCCCCGGTTGGCAATCAGTATTTTCTTGAACTCGGCCATGGCCTGTCCTCCCGTCGTGTCGTTCGCTGCGGTCGCGCAGCATTGTTTGCGCCGCAGTGCAGCGTCGCGCCTGTTTTTAGGTTTTGCAAGAGGATAGCGCAATCCGCCACAGTAGGTACATCTACCGGCGGGCGATTTTCTTGGCCAGGCGGGTAGGATTGCTACCCGTTCGGACAGCACAGTTCCAGGTGCCCTTCAAACCTATCGCGGCCAGTACCCTTCGCTTTGCGCAAGGTCTTGAAGCGCATCGTAAATGGCGCCGTCATCGACGATCCAGGTGGCGTCGTACAGCGCGTTGTTCTGCGCTTGGCCAAAGTCTCGCATGATTGCGCGCCGGTCATCGGTACTGCGCGGGTATGGCGCCGGGAAAACCGCCAGCGCCTTTTCCGCGGCCTGCGCATGTTCGGGCAGGCCGAGACGGCTCAGGGCAGCAATCATGTCGGGTGCGAGGGCGCCGGTGGAGTTGAAGATATACTGGTGGAAGCCGCCATTCATGCTTTCGAGCATGAGCATGTGGATCACGTAGAAATCGGCGATCGTAGGGGGCACCCGCGTCAACGCATCAGGGTCTGGGTCGAATGCGTGTCCGACAGGAACGCAGGCTGCCAGTTCGTCGAGCATGAAGTACAATTTTCTGTCGTCGGGAGCGTTGCTGCGCCGCGCCATGTAATCGTCGAACGACGGGTCATCGGACAGAAGCACGGCGGCTTTCTGCAACAGACCTGGTCGGGCGCTTTTGAATCTGTGAGACTGCTCGCGCAGAGCCTTGTCCAGCAGGGCATCGCGGATTTGTCCGCGCCCGTCGCTCCACTGCTCATAGCGGTTCCGCGCGGTCGTGTCCCAGACAGGGAAGGCGTCGCGGGTGGCGCGCAAAGCCGCGGCGTGATCGTGCAGATCGTGTCGGTCGAGCGTTTCCAGAAACACGTCGAACAACCCGGCGTGGTCTGTCGTAGTCAATGTCAGCATTGGCACCGTCGCTGTGGTCGACCAGTCGAGACGTGCAAGGATCAGCGCGTCACGTTCGGCCTGCGACTTGCCCGCCAGATTGCCCAGAACGTTGCGGCGGGTCTGGGCGAGATGGGCCTCGGATCCGAACTCGGCATCGCTCGTGTCATTAAAATCGTACTGGAGTGCGATAGCCGCGCTTTGCAGCACGTCGTCGAGCGGGTAGACCAGCGAGTGAGGAGCGGGACAGGTGTGTTCCTGGGCCATGCCGAGTGCGGGTATTGATAGAAAAGCTATGAATACGAGAGGCTTATGCATCATCGTCAGGCAGCAG
The DNA here is from genome assembly GCF_028807495.1 of Roseovarius sp. SK2. Lineage (NCBI taxonomy): Bacteria > Pseudomonadati > Pseudomonadota > Alphaproteobacteria > Rhodobacterales > Roseobacteraceae > Roseovarius > Roseovarius sp. SK2. Next base: position 27,304 of record NZ_JARAMK010000002.1, on the reverse strand, counting down.
GCGGGTCGGGGCATCCTGTGGATGGACGAGGCCAAGCTGCCCCATGTTGGCTTCGAGATCGGACTTGAGGATGTGCACGAGATGGGCCGGGCCGTCGCGCCCTAGCGCCGCGAGGGCGTAGTGCCATGCCCGTCCCATCATGACGAAATTTGCGCCGAGCGCCAGAGCGCGCAGGATATCCAGACCGCCCTCGACACCGCCGTCGAGGATGATCGGCAGGTCGGTGGCGGCGCGGATGCGGGGCAGGGTCTCGATCGTCGCCGGGGCGGCGTCGAACTGGCGGCCTGCGTGGTTGGAGATCCAGATGGCGTCGACGCCTTCGGATTGCAGCCGTGGCACATCGCGGTGGTCCTGCACGCCCTTTATGATCAGCGGGCCGTCCCAGTGCTCGCGCAGCCAGGCGAGATAGCTCCAATCGGGTGAGGTGCGCAGCAGGTAGCCGGCATGTTTGTTGGATGGCAAGCCCTTGGTTTTGGGCGCATAATCGTCGATGAAGCGCATCCGGGGCATGCCGCGTCCGGCCATCCCCATGGCCCAGGCGGGGCAGGTCGCGATCTGGGCCAGGATGCGGGGTGTGATCCGGGGCGGCTGGGTCAGGCCGGAGCGGACCTGACGCTCGCGGCGCGAGCCGACGGGCACGTCGACCGTCATGACGAGGGTGGAAAACCCTGCCTTTTTAATGCGTTGGATCATATCAATGCGAATGTCCGGATCCCGCGGGGGATAAAGCTGGAACCACGCGTTTTCGCCGATCGAAGAGCTCAGATCCTCGGGCTTCTGGCTGGCCACGGTGGAGAGCGTGTAGGGAAGGCCAGCACGGGCGGCGGCGCGGGCGAGGAGTTGTTCAGCGCCGGGCCAGATCATGCCGGACATGCCCAAGGGCGCAATCCCGACAGGCAGGCTAAACTTCTGACCCAGAAAGGAAGTTTCGAGGTCTGGCGTGATCTCTCCATGCAGGATCGATGGCATGAGGCGCACCGCGTCGAACTGCGTTTTGTTGCGTCGCGTCGTGGCTTCGGAGCCGGTGCCGCTGTCGAGGTATTCCCACACGAAATGCGGCAGTCGGCGGCGGGCGCGGGTACGCAGATCGGAGATGGCTGGGAAGCGGGCATCGAGCGACATGGCAAAGCGATAGCAAGCCGCGATGCGGCCGGGAAGCGAAATCTGCGGCGAGGATGGTTAACGGTGCCATTCACTGCACGAAACCGCGTCGGTATCACGTCGGTATCCGGGTGGTATGACAACGGTGGAAATTTTCGCGTGTCGCGAGGTTCATGCGCCGTACGGTGTGCAACAGTCGGGATGCTGCAAAAGTGGGAAAATAATCAACGTGCGGGCGTCGCGTTGACTGTGACGGCGCTCGGCAGGGCGAGGTTCCGGAACAGGTCCGGAACTCGACGAACATGAAAACCCGCCGCCGTCCCGGGGGGAGGCGGCGGCGTTTCCAAGCCTAGCTGTGATTGCGTAGACCTTACGAGTTGCGCGCTTCCTCGACAGCTTCCATGCAGGCCTGCTCGTCACCGGCTTCGAGCGCGGCTTTCGCGGTTGCAATGGCATCCTTGGCCTCTTGCGACATCTCGGTGTCCGAGCCGCTCGTGGCGCTTTCGTCGCTCATGCCGTCCTGCTGATCGGCGGCGTCCTGTCCAGAGGTGGCGACGGAGGATGTATCGGCGTCGAGCGGTGCGGTATCGCCGTCCTTGACGATCTCGCCGTCGGCTTCCGCGGTGTCGCCCGAGGCATTGTCGTCGGAATTCATGTCCGAGGCGTTTGCCGAGAGGTCCGTGTCGGAACCGGTGTCGGACATTTCCATGTCCGAACTGCTGTCGGTGCCTTCCATGCTGTCCGAAGCATCGGCGCTTTCTTCCGAACCTTCGAGCGGGGCGAGGCTGCCGTCCTTGGAGATGCCATTTTCGGATGCCATCCCAGACTCGCCGGTCAGTTGTGCCAGTTCTTCCTGGCAGTCTGCCAGGGCGGGGCCGGAAAGTCCGGCAATGGTGCAAATTGCGAGCACGCTTGTCATCTTGCGGTTCATGGGGTGTCCTCCTCTTTCTCCATTGCCTTTCCAACGGGGGACGCCGTCGGTTCGTTCCAACCGGCGCCGTACGGAAAGCGGGATTGCGCCGATCCGATCTGGGTAAGCGGTTCGCGCCATGGGTGAAAATTCGTACGAATTTTCGTGGGGGATATTCTTTGTGCGAAGGAAATGGGACGGTCGCGGGCGTTAATCTTTATTGAGAAATGTTGTTGCGGGAGCGCCCGGTCGGTGTGACTGAAATCGTGGTGTATGGTTTCACGGTCGCCGTGTTAACCTTTTGTTAACGATTTTCGAGCGCGAGGAGAATGGGTGAGGTCGAACTGGCGGCGTTGTTGTGTGCGTTTCTGGCCGGAAGTGCCGAGGAGCAGAGGCATTATTTCGATGTCGCGGGGATGAAGCGATACGTGCGTGTGGATTGCGAGACCGCGGATCATGTGATCGAGCTGGGCTTGGATGGCAGCCCCAGCGCGCGGGATTCCGTGCACCAGGCGCTGTTCGCGCAGCATCTGACGGGCAAGCAGCCTGTGGTGATCCTGATCGACCGGGACGGCTATGAAGGCCGGTTCGAGCACGAGATGCGCCACGTGGCCAAGGCGGCGGGCGTGCTGTACCTGCGCTGTTCGGAAGGGGCGATCCAGCGTTGGGCAGCTACGTCCGGAATGCGGCAGGGGGTAGCCGGGATGGATGACCTGCCGGGGCCGGGCGCCGTTGCGGCCAGTTGCGATTTGCAGGCGTTGCGGCGGGAGAGCGGCGCAGGCTCGTAGGCGGAGCGCGTGGGTTTTCGTCCACCAAAGGTGGGTTTTCACCCACCCTACGCGGCGTTAGGCGGTGTGAATAAGTGTTAACAGGTTGGAACACAGTGTGAACATTGGCTTTTCCTCGGGTAGCGGCTTCGCTATTGTTTCGCCATGAGCAGTTTCGACGAATCCGATGCCTTCGAGCGTGCCTCGCTGGCCACCCGCGCGATGGCGGCCCGTCCGGCGCCGTACCTCGACGATCTGAACCCCGAGCAGCGCAAGGCGGTGGAGGCGCTGGAGGGGCCGGTCCTGATGCTGGCGGGCGCGGGCACGGGCAAGACCAAGGCGCTGACCACGCGCATGGTGCATCTTTTGAACACGAATACCGCTAGGCCGAACGAGATTCTGGCCGTGACCTTTACCAACAAGGCGGCGCGCGAAATGAAGATGCGCGTGGGCCGGATGATGGGCGAGGCGGTCGAGGGGATGCCGTGGCTGGGCACGTTCCATTCGATCTGCGTGAAGCTCTTGCGCCGGCATGCGGAACTGGTGGAACTGAAATCGAACTTCACCATTCTGGACACCGACGACCAGCTGCGGCTGCTGAAGCAGCTGGTGGCGGCGGCGAATATCGATGACAAGCGCTGGCCTGCGCGGATGCTGGCGGGGATCATCGACCAGTGGAAGAACCGGGCGTGGACGCCCGAGCAGGTTCCGGCCGCCGAGGCGAGCGCCTATGACGGCAAGGGGGTGGCGCTGTACAAGCAGTACCAGACCCGGCTGCGCGAATTGAACGCGGTGGATTTCGGCGACCTGCTGTTGCACATGGTCACGATCTTTCAGACCCATGACGACGTGCTGGAGCAGTACCGGCGCTGGTTCCGATATATCCTGGTGGACGAGTATCAGGATACCAACGTGGCGCAGTATTTGTGGCTGCGGCTGCTGGCGGGCGGGCACAAGAACATCTGCTGCGTGGGCGATGACGACCAGTCGATCTATGGCTGGCGGGGCGCAGAGGTGGGCAACATCCTGCGGTTCGAGACGGATTTTCCGGGCGCGACGGTGGTGCGGCTGGAGCAGAATTACCGCTCGACGCCGCATATTCTGGCCGCCGCAGGGGGAGTCATTTCCGGCAACAAGGACCGGCTGGGCAAGGAGTTGTGGACGCAAGCCGAGGAAGGCGAGAAGGTGCGCCTGATCGGTCATTGGGACGGCGACGAGGAGGCGCGCTGGGTCGGGGAAGAGATCGAGGCGATGCAGCGGGGCACGCGGGGCATGGCGCCGATGAGCCTCGATCACATGGCGATCCTCGTGCGGGCGTCGCACCAGATGCGGGCCTTCGAAGATCGGTTTCTGACGATCGGAATGCCGTACCGGGTGATCGGCGGGCCGCGATTCTACGAGCGGATGGAAATCCGCGATGCGATGGCCTATTTCCGGCTGGTGGTCAGCCCCGCCGACGATCTGGCCTTCGAGCGGGTGGTGAACACGCCGAAGCGGGGTTTGGGCGACAAGGCGCAGCAGAAGATCCAGGTGACGGCGCGGGCGAACGGCGTGTCGTTGGTGGAAGGGGCTGCGATCCTCTTGGAAGAGAAGGGGCTGACCGGCAAGGGCGCGGCAGAGCTGGGAAAGCTGCTTGACGGTCTGCGGCGCTGGGGACGGCTGGTGGGCGACAAGGATGTCAGCCATGTCGAACTGGCCGAGATGGTGCTCGATGAGTCCGGCTACACCGAGATGTGGCAGATGGACAAGACGCCCGAGGCGCCGGGGCGGTTGGAAAACCTCAAGGAACTGGTGAAGGCTTTGGAAGGTTTCGAGAACCTGCAGGGGTTCCTGGAGCATGTCAGCCTGATCATGGACAACGAGAGCGAGGAACAAGGCGAGAAGGTCAGCATCATGACCTTGCACGCCGCCAAGGGGCTGGAGTTTCCGGCCGTGTTCCTGCCGGGCTGGGAGGATGGGTTGTTCCCCAGCCAGCGGAGCATGGATGAAAGCGGGCTGAAGGGCCTGGAGGAGGAGCGCCGGCTGGCCTATGTGGGGATCACGCGGGCCGAGGAGGTGTGCACGATTTCCTTTGCGGGGAACCGGCGGGTTTACGGGCAATGGCAGAGCCAGATGCCCAGCCGGTTCATCGACGAGCTGCCGGAGGACCATGTGGAGGTGCTGACGCCGCCGGGGCTGTATGGCGGGGGCTATGGGGCTGCGGGCGGAGGCCTGGGGTCGATCGAGTCTCGGATGGCGGAGGCCAATGTCTATAACTCGCCCGGCTGGAAGCGGATGCAGGCGCGCAGCCAGCAGCGGCCGATGAGCCAGCCGCAGGAAGCGCGGGACATGGTGATCGATGCTCAGGCCGTGAGCGCGCACGAGATGGGCGAGCGGGTGTTTCACCAGAAGTTCGGCTATGGCGCGATCATCGGGATCGAGGGCGACAAGCTGGAGATCGATTTCGAGAAGGCCGGGGTCAAGAAGGTGGTGGCGCGGTTCGTGACAGGAACGGATGATATTCCGTTCTGACGGGGTGGGATTGCAGGGGTTCCGGTGACTTAAAGGAGCGCGTTTCACTCGCGCAGGATGTCTCGACACCGCCATGTGCGTCGTCTCGGGGCCGTTGGGATGTGACGCGTCGTGCTGGGCGTGGCGTGCGTGGCAGGCCTATTTTTGTCCAGAGGAAGGGAGGGCGCGCCGGGATGTGTGCGGGGCGTCAGGCGGGGTCGAGCCGGTCGCGCAGGGCGAGAATCTCGTCGCGCAGGCGGGTAAGGTCATCCATGTCCATTCCGGTTTCGCGGGCGATGCAGTCCGGGATATGGGCGGCATCGGCCTGAAGCGCGCGGCCTGGTTCGGTGAGATGCACACGAACCTGGCGTTCGTCGGCCGTATCGCGTTCGCGGCGCAAAAGGCCGCGGGTTTCCAGGCGCTTGATCAGCGGGGTGAGCGTGTTGGATTCAAGCTGCAACTCGCGGCCCAGGGCGCCAACGGTGCGGGAGTCCTCGGTCCAGAGCGCACTGAGCAGGAGGTATTGCGGGTAGGTCAGGCCAAGCGGGGCAAGGAGCGGCTTGTAGGTCTGCTGCATCCGGTGCGCGGTGGAATAGAGCGCGAAGCACAGCATGTCGGGTGGGGGAAGGGTGCTCATTGCGCCAAGCTATGTCGTGCGCGATTTGATCGCAAGCATTGACAGGTGCAGATATCGACATATGTATCGTGTACGATTTAATCTTGAGAGATTAAAGGAGTCCTCATGTCGACCGATATCAAGTACTGGACCGAGGCCCATGCCACCGGGGGTGGCCGCGAAGGGGTGGCGCGTCTGAAAGACGGCATGCTGACCTTCACGATGGACACGCCGGAGGCGCTGGGCGGTGCGGGCAAGGGGCACAACCCCGAAGAGTTGTTCGCGACGGGCTATGCCGCCTGTTACCTGGGCGCAATGCGCTTTGCCGCGCAGAGCGAGAAGCTGGGCGAGGTGCCGAAGGATGCATCCGTGGATGCCAAGGTGGGGATCGGACCGCGTGACGATGGCGGGTTCGGGCTGAAGGTCGAGCTGACAGTGAAGATGCCGGGCGTCGATGAGGACACCGCGAAGAAGATCATGGAGCGCGGGCATTTCATCTGTCCGTATTCCAACGCGACGCAGGGCAATATCGAGGTGAAAACCGAGCTGGCCTGACGGCCGGCGATACTGTCCGCGTAGGGCCCGGGCGAAGCAAGACCGTGAATCGCGCTTTGTCCGGGTCTTTTCGTGTGTGGGTCAGAGCGTTTCCGGGAAGACCTGCATCGTTTTTCGCTGCCTCTTCGAACGCCAAAAGCGATGCATGTTTCGGATTGACCCGGAAACGCTTTAGCCGAAGACTTGGGAAAAAGTCTTTTGCAGGGCTACGTCCACGTCGCCCATGGTGACCGGCAGGCCGAGATCGACGAGCGACGTGACGCCGTGGTCCGTGATGCCGCAGGGGACGATGCCGGTGAAATGGCTCAAGTCGGGTTCGACGTTGATCGAGATGCCGTGAAAGCTGACCCATTTGCGCAGGCGGATGCCGATGGCGGCGATCTTGTCCTCGGGCTTTTGCCCCGTGGCGGTGAGGGGCTTGTCGTCGCGCACGACCCAGACGCCGACGCGGCCCTCGCGGATTTCGCCGGTGACGTTGAACTGGTCGAGCGTGGCGATGACCCAGGTCTCCAGCTGCTGGACGAAGGCGCGCACGTCGCGGCCGCGCTGGCCCACATTCAGCATGACATAGACGACGCGCTGGCCGGGACCGTGATAGGTGTACTGCCCGCCGCGTTTCGTGGGGTAGACCGGGAAGCGGTCCGGATCGGTGAGGTCGGCGGGCTTGGCGGAGGTTCCGGCGGTGTACATCGGCGGATGCTCCAGCAGCCAGATCGCCTCGTTGGCGTCGCCCCGCGCGATGGCCTCGGCGCGGGCCTCCATCTCGGTGCAGGCGGTCTCGTAGTCGACGAGGCCGGGGGAGGTGATCCAGTCTACCATCGGCGTGCTTTGGCAGGTGGCGCGGATTTTGTCAAAGCCGTGGTTTTTGGCCTTCACAAGCCGGGCGCGATTGCCTATACGGCGGCTCACCAAGGCGATCCCACGGGGCGCCTTTCGGTCACGGGCGGTCGTGGCGGAATTGGTAGACGCGCAGCGTTGAGGTCGCTGTGAGCTAACACTCGTGGGGGTTCGAGTCCCCCCGACCGCACCAATACCCATCAAAATCAAGGGCTTACTCTCCAATCTGTAAGGGAGAAATAGACCCGTGACCCGTACACTTCCTAAAGGAATCTTCAAGCGAGGCGACGTTTACGCTGTGAGGTTCTCAGTGCCTACTGAGTTTCAATCCGTGGTCGGAAAGAAAGAGATTATCCGATCACTTGGAACAAAAGACCTAGTAGAAGCCCTCGGCAAACGAGCGGAAGTCCTAGAGCAGATCAAAGTTTCTTTGTTTTCAGACTTTGAGAAACCAGTAACCTCTAATGCTCGCACCAGCTACGGCACCACCGTCCGAGAGACAGCCCACCGCTGGCTCAGCGTAAGCGATGGGATCACAAACGGTACCCGAGCAAGATACCGCAACATTCTCGCGAGGTTCGAGGATTACTCAGGCAACTGTGAGGTCACTAAGATAAACCGCGAGTTGGCTTTGGGTTTTATGGATCATTTGAAGTCCACACCTTCGCAAAAGACTGGCCAGCTACTATCACACCGTAGTCTTTCTATTCATCAAATCTGTTTGGCCTCTTACTGGCGTGTCTTAGAACACTGGGGCCTTGTAGATGGTGACATGAAGAACCCGTTTTCCTCGTTACGTCGCAGATTGGCAGGTCAGAGGCAAAAATTAGACCCGAGAAAGAAGAACCTGAGACCGGTGACACGAGAGGAAGCTGAAGCGCTCCTGTCGTATATCGCGGGGAATGGCCGTCTGAAGTATCAGCAGGAAATGTATTTGACTGTGCGGCTGCTCTGGGTGACGGCCTGTCGCCTTGGAGAAATCGCAGGGTTGGCCCTAAGTGATATTGACGATCAAGACGATCATATGCGCCTCAGGATCACAGGGGCGAAAACAGAAGCCGGTAACCGGACTGTCATTGTTGTGGGGCAGGGGGATTGTGAGCTTCTCAGGAGGGCCGTGATACGCGCTAGGGTCACTGAGCCTGTATGTCCTCAGAACGAAGGCCTCTTGTTCCCAAGGCTTCTCAGAGGCGGCTACGACCGGACCACAGCGCATTACCTCGGCAAGGCTCTTGAGAAGGCCAGAAAAGTCTTGGCGATAAATGCTGACGAATGGGACATGCATTCATTCAGGCGAACTGGTGTTTCAGCTTTGGTCAACGCAGGCGTAGCTAAAGAAGCGCGGAACCTTGCTGTGGGCCACGCAAACACAGACGATATCGGTATGTCGGTCTATGCGAAGCGAGGGAACTTGAGCGAGGTAATCAAGGCGACCTTTGAGACGCTCTATGATGAGCTTGGCGGCTCACTGTCGCTGCGCAGTGTGACCGCTGTAAGATACTGAGCATTGGTAATCTCATTCTTGCCCGGGCCATTTACGTGCGTATGTTTTTATTTTGTTTCATGCTGATGGATTAACGTTGCGAACTCTCGCTAACGGACTGGGCAGACTCCAGATAGGATGTGTCTCGGCTAAGCTCCATTCCTTGGGTTTCTCTGCAAAAGAGACAACTATACAAAGAGGCTCTATGTTACCAAATCGACAACAGATCTATATTGTTGCTAGAAATACAGCGGCTATCATGATTGCTGCTGCAAGAAATCCAAAAATTTGTTTGGCCCAAAACAGCTTAGATCTGAAAAAGTAACAGGCTGACCGAGGGTTATACGTGAACTCCTCATTCTCACGCCTCAGGGCCTCATTCACTGAAAGGTAACCAGCAAGATATTGGCAATAGTCAGCCATAATAGCAATCATCGCCGCCAGAGCTGCGAGGTTAACTAGTGTCTCATTTTGTTTCAGAAGCTGCTCTGCGAGTGGACTTGAAACGCTATGTATTGTGAATGACAGCGCAACTACCCCATACGAAATGAACCTAATGGTTTCGCTCATTTGCATACTTACCGTTCTCTTATCGGAAAGTCGCGATTTATAGTTTTCGTCAGACATAGTTCAGAACCGCGGTGAAAAAGGACCGGGATCGTTTGAACGGCTAGAAGTGTCCTTCTTCGATGATGCTGCTGGCTTGCTAGGTGGCGTAATCTTGCAAGGTAAATACAATACGGTGCCAGCAACTATTGAATTTGGGTTGGTTCCCAAGGTTTCCAAATTTCTGGGATCGTCATAGAAACGCGTGAAGCTATCGGGATCACCGAATACCCTTTCGGAAAGTTCCCTTAAGGTTTCACCTTCCTTAATTTTATATGGTTCGCAATTATCAGCGCTGTACGCAAAAGCGCCTAATAAACAAAGGTATAGCAAAAGTGCTGATCGTAGCAATGTCTGACTACTTTCAATGGTTTATCAATAAGCTCTAACCGTACCGCTCATCAGTCCAAATAATCAAGGGTTTCAATTATTATGGCTTACGACTGATTGGCAGGCAAATTTACAACACCTATTGGTTACAGGCGAGGTGTGGTGAGATTGAAGCAGCTCTCAGTGAATAATGAAAAAACAAGAGGTTACATCGGGTGATGTAAGGGTATTGTACGGGTCGGGCCAATTTCCCTTTGCTGTGTGGTCGGGGTATGCAGGCGATACGATCCCAGAAAACTGCTGGACTTTAGCTTCTTCCAACCGAGCACCCGACGAATTTTTGTGTAATGTTAGCTGTGTAATCAGGCTGTTAGTGCTTCGCGTTCGCCTTGAGAGAAAAGACAGAGGACGCGAAGGGTCAGCAAGGGGTTGGGCATGGGCCACTGGGGATGTGCACGTATTATATGCTCAGCCTCTGCCAGAGATAGTGTTTTGAGGTTTGTAAACTACTTTCGGCGCAAAGCTTGTAACCAACGCCTATGCTCATCATCACTGGTGGGATGTTGGTTTATCCAGCTATTGGAAAAATTCACATTGGCTTTCGTACGACTTCCAATTAGCCCTTTTCACCGTTTTCCCTTCAGTATCTGATACCATCATTTCGCCATTCGGACCTTTGCCAGAAAATTTGAGGAGAGATTTACCCGAAGAAAAATTTACTGTTCCGCTCACGAAAACTTTTTTTACCCAAGGGGTAGCTTCAACATTGAGAAGTTTCGCAGGCCACTTCTGAAGCTTCCATTGACTATCAACTACGAGCCTTTTGGCCTCCTTTGTTGTCGATGCCTCAATAGTTTCATAAGATGTCTCACAAAATGCCATTTGGTTGTTAATTTTCAGAGATTCATCTGAGCACCAATCTTTCCAAGCGTTCAGATCTGTTGAGTGCTCAACTGTGTCAGCCCGTAGAAACCTCTCTGATAATCTTAAATAGACTCGAGCGCCCCAGGGCACGCCATCAATTATGCCCCCGACATCAGCTCTTTTGCAAGAGAGTATGATTTCCGTGGCCGTGCTTTTCGTGCTAGTGGCGAAAACAAGCGAAGTTACAACGAAGATCAAATAAGGATTCATTTTAATGCCTTTAGAAGGTTGTCTTAAAACGGGGCACCTGTATTACACCGTTAATCGAACGAAAAGCTATAGGATACTTATAGGACTTTGTTCGTTTAAGAATCACGGGTCTACCTCTGTCCCGTCCACTGCCCACCCGTCGATGCGCTAGCCATGTGATTTGTCGGCACGCTGATCTCTAAGAGTATTTCTTAGCGTAAGCGTACACTTGACTGACCGCCACACCGTTTTCCTCAGAGATCTGCTTCACAGATTTCTTACCGGCCTTCTTTTCCTTAGCGATCTTTCGTTTAGTCTCTTCGGAAATAACCCGTCTTGTACTTCCAGACTTAGAAGTCTTAGATTTAGAACTCATGCCAAGTTTACCTTGCCACCGCGCGACAACCTGCTTCACCTCAGACCACACGTCTTCTGAAGCGTCTTCAAGTTCGTCTTCTAAAGCATCCATTTGCTTTTTTGCATCAGCCCACAGCTTCGATATCCTCTCTTTCTTTTTCTCTTTAATCTGCTTGTCTAGCTTCTCTCGCTCGGCTTCTAGTTGTTCGAGAGTCTTCTCAGCCATGACCTCTGTCCTCCTTCATATTGAGCGCGACACCAAATTTGAACTTATCAAAAAATGAGTAGTCATGACTACGAGCTATGGCAATAGAATAAAACGCCTCGCACCTCTGCTGCAAGACAGAATAAAAGATCATTATAAGACACTAGTCCAGTCTGGCACCCAATCCTCATATGCTGGCTTACCCTTGAACTCCTGAAATAGCCTAAGCTCGTTTTGGTGACGTTCACAACGTACTATCGGCTCAATGGTTTCCTGTTCTTCTGGGCTTGGTTGTTCTTGGAGAATGTAAAAGTAATCGGTGGTGTGCTCTACGCGGGTACCGGATGAGCCAGCTACTTCTTCAAACGCAGCTTCCATCTCTTTCTTCAGGAACATGCCGTAGCCAAAAGGTACAACGTAACTATCATGGACCGTCAAGATCGGGCATTTGTAGTGGTATGTAAAACGTTCGATAAGCTTAGCTGTAATCTGACTATCGACAAACATAAGATCAATACCAGCACCAGACGCTAGCTTGTGAGCAATAGGCTCGTGTTTGGATTTTAGAGCAGACAGAATTGAAGACAGTTGTTCATTAGTCAATCTTTTCTCAGGTGAGCCAGTTGGGGCTTGTGATCGAAAGGCTTGAAAGGTTTTGGTCTCATTCTCAGCGTTCAGTGCCGTAAGAAGAAGAAGCTTCGCAGCTGCGCGGAGATCAATATCAGGATCGAGGCTATTAATACCAGATATGGAGTAAGGGTCTTCGTTGTTGTCGCCCCAATAGCTAATGCCTTCTTTGGCGTAGAGAATAGTGATATGTAGACCGGAATAGTCTATCTCTTCTGTCAAAATCCCATCCATAACGATCCTTTTACGATACTCACTTGGGCACCTCTGCCACCAGCCACCGTAAAACCTACCGCCTTTATCCCATCGTTCATGATTAAAAATACGCCTAACGAACTTACTGTTTTGATTGACTTGTACGACACTCTTCTGGCTGCCACTTCCACTGATAATAATAGGAACTTCTAGATCATAAATGTCTATATGTGTATTATACAAAAGATCATTGTAGTCAGACAGGAGGGCGCGCATTCCTTGGGTTTCTTCTGCCTCATCGTATTCAACATCTTCTTTTTCAGTGTTCCGCAATACTAAAGGTTCTCTACCCTCGTGAGAATGAAGACAGAACTGACTGAAGCGCGCCTCTCTGAACCTTTCCTTCAGCCAGTCTGATGCCCATAAACGAGTTTGAAATGAGGTACCACTGACACGATCATGGAAGCCGCGCTTTTCGTGTATTATTTCCTGCTCCACAAGACTATCTACAACTTTAATTATTTTTCTTCCAATATTTATCTCATTATATCTTGATCTAGCTTTGTAAGAGCTATTATCTCGACTGAACATTACCTTAAGGTCTGGATCAGCACGCCAAGAAACATAAAGATCAAGTAATACAACCTTCAGCAGCTTCTTATTTATTATTTTATTTCCTGTTATTTCGCTTAAATGATAGTAGATCTCATCAACAAAATCATTTACTTCAGGGTAGTCAGACCAAACATGAACATCCAATGGCCTAGAGTACATATAATCATTCTGGTTAGTTGCTTCTTGATCTTCGTTATTAGACATGGGTCAAGCTCAAAAAAAATTATATGATAGTAGGTTAGGTGATATATTATAATAAAGGCACAAGTAAGAAGAGGTACAATTAGATAATAAATACCTAAGCTTCATACTTATTCCATTACTCAGACGTTTTTGGTTTCTTAACAACGTACAGGTTCTGGCTTGGTTGAGCAAGTTACACCACAGGCTCTGTGTGCCCCGTACAGCGCCCCTACGTTAATTGTACAGGTTGCCCGTCAAAATGCGCACAAAGGCCGCTACTGGCTCCTCACAGGGACTCTGGTGCTGCGCTCAGACTGCGCTTAAGCTTGTTTGGTTGCTTAAAAAAGACGCTGCATGCGTAGTGTATATTGTGTTCAATTCATAAAGGTAACCGTGGCATCGATAATCTTTCTACCTCTTAAAAGCGCCACACCTTTCCGGCCACACATAGACTCCCAGAACTCGTCAGGGGTGCTGAATTCCCAGAGTTCATCGCCATCCTGCATCGACTGGACCATGACCTTGACCTTATCCGGCACACTAGGGCCACTCACTGTTCTTTCACCTGTGAGCAAGTTTACCGTGGGAGACGGAGTGAAATACTCTTCCAGTTCATCCACTTCGATTTTTCTTTGAAGCCAATCAGTAAGTATCATGTCATGTTCTTTGCTTGGTAGGTTTCTAAGGGGAAGTGCCAAAAGTTTTTCCAACAAACGAGTTTCAACTTTGTCTGGCGCACCAGCAGCCTTGTTCGACACATTCCCAAGCTTCTGTGCAGCCCCAGTAGGTTTGGCTCCAATCTCCTCCTGTAATGACATACGACACAGGAACTAGAAGAAACTGTCCTCCTGCCAAAACGTAATCCAAAGAACAAAGACCGATAATAGCACTAGTCGTGAACATAGCACCTCGAGAAAGAAGGTTCTTTCCGTGTTGTCCGGCTGTAAGGCCGATAAAAACTGGGAAGAAAATAATGGATGCGATTATTGCACCGCCGATGCCACCCACCAAAAGAGCTTCGCCAAATCTCAATAGAAAAGAGGTAGACTCGCCGTAGAATAGAATAAGGATGAACCCCGCCACAGCCCCTACGCCGGAAGCTCTATGCATCCAAGGTAAGAAACGTTCGTCAGGATCATCTTCATGTTTCATTTACGTAACTCTTGTTAAGCGAATCCTGCCTGACGTGGTGGTAGCCCGCTAATCACGTTTCTGACCTCCATCTGCCCCACATGCCCTTGATAATCGCCTACGCACCGTCCTCTCCACCAGCCTCAGCACTTGCCGCTGCTTCTTCGTGTTCCCAATCCGGATCGTAGTAGCGGTGATAACCATCTGCCACAGCATCGAAGACAGGCCTAAGGGTGTCAATCTGAGTGATGATATACCCTTCCGTCACACTGCGTGACTTGTGGTTCAGTGCTCTGCGTATGAGGTCGAAGGCAACGCCATTGGCTTCAGCATGTGTGGCGAAGGTACGTCTCAGGTCATGGAATTCCAACTTGATGCCAGTGGCCTCAGTGATCTTCTTCAGCTGCAATTTTGGCTCCGTCATTCGGTGAGGTCGGCAGATTGTAAGGGTTTGTAAGGGTTGACGGTACATTTACCCTAACAGTAAAATTAATGCTCGAACCATCAAACAGAGTAGGTTCTGGGTTATTTGGGTAGGTGCGTAGCAGCCCTTAAAAACCTTTAGGTTTTTGGGGTTTAGTTGGGACAGTCGAAGACTTCGCAACAAGTTGAGGTCGCTGTGAGCTAACACTCGTGGGGGTTCGAGTCCCCCCGACCGCACCATTCTTACTTGGCCTGCCGCCTTCGGCTACTTGAGGCACGCATGGGTCGAGGTCGAACCTCTCATCACTTTCAAAATATTCAGTACCTGCCGCCCGGCGTGAGGCCGGGGCGCGCGTGCAGAAGCAATTTTACCTTTCCCGTGGTGTCGACCGGGATGTGCCTTAGCGCAGGCCCTCGCGGGCGATAATGCGCGACAGGTCCAGCACCAGTTGGCCGCGGGCGCGGGCGAGGGCGGGCGTGCCGCCTTCGGGATCGTAAGGCACGGCAAGCTGGAAGAGGCCGGAGCGTTCGCGGCGGCCATCGGGGACGCCGACGAAATACTGCCCCGCGCCGCGGAAATTGCCGTCGGCCCCTGCGACGAGGCTTTCGAAGCGGACTTCCAGCCGAGCGTCGGGCAGTTCCTCGAATGGCCAGGGTTCGGACGCGACGCGCGCGCCGGAGAGGCGCGCGAGGTTGCGGGCGATTTCGAGCGCGACGGCGCGTTCGGGCGAATCGGCCCAGCGGACATTGGCGTCGGTCACAAGCTTGCCGTCCTCGTCCTCGACCGCGATCTCGTCGGCGGCGGCATAGGCGGGCAGCGACACTTCGCGCACCTCGACGGTGCGGAAGGAGATGCGAATGGAGTCCGATACCTGCGGCGGCGCGACCGGGTAGAGATCGGCCGTAGGCCCGCCACAGGCGGCGGTCAGCAGGGTCGCGGCGATGATGGCGGGTGTGCGGAGCTTCATGGTCATCTTCCTCGGATTAGCGCGCTGGGATTGCGTTCCAGCATGCGGGCCAGCGACGTCAGGGCGTCCGCGGCCTGGGATATGTCGCGCAGGGCGCTTTGCGCCTCGCGGCTGAGCGTGTCGCCCTTGTTGTAGCCGGCGATGGTGACGCTGGCCTGATTGAGCACGTTGCCGAGCCGTTCGACCAGCGCCGGCAGGTCCTCGGTCGAGGTGGCGACGGCGTCGGCGGCGCGGCGGGCGGAGCCGAGCGTGGCGTTGAGATTGGTAACCGCGCCGCCTTCGCGGAGCTCGGTCAGGGTGGCGTTGATCTCGTTGAGGGCCGCGCTCAGGTCGGCGGGCAGCTGGCGGGCGGCCTCGGTGTCGAGGATGCCTTCGGCGGCGGCGGCCAGCTCGGTCAGCTGGTTGGCCAGATCCTCGACCGGCAGGGCCTCGGCCTTGGCGGCGACGGCCTCGATCTGTTCGACGAGGGCCGGGATGCCCTCGACCGAGGTGGTCACACCTTCGGCAGCGTCGGCGGCGGCGTCGACGGCATTGACGAGGCGCGAGGCGAGCTCGGTTTCCTCGATCTCGGCGAGAAGGGACTCGAGGCGGGTGACGGACGCGTTGAGTGCCACGGGAATGTTCTGGACATCCTCCGATGCGACGATCGTGCGGATCTCGGACAGGATGGCGCGGACCTCGGCGGGGGTTTCCTGAAGATCCTCGTTGGCCACGAGCGCCTGGGCGCTGTCGAGGAAGTCGATGGCGCTGCCCAGCAGTTCCTCGATCGGCAGGTTGTTGATGCGGTTGACCACGCCCTCGACCGTGGCGGCGGCATCGACGATGTCGCTTTCGGTGGTGGGGATGATCGGCAGGGCATCCTCGGGGGTTTCCAGCGTCTGTGGTTCGGCGTCGTCGACCTGCACCAGGTCGATCTTGAGCCCGCCGGTCAGAATGCTTGCATTGGTCAGCCGGGCGCGCAGGCCGCCTGCGACGCGGTCCGCGAGAAACTCGCGGGCGGTCTCTGGCGTGACGTCGTCCTGCAGGCCGAGGCGGGCCGGCTGGATCGCCAGCACGACGCTGAGGCGCACGCGGCTGTCGCCGAATTCTTCCTCGTCGATCACGCCGAGCACGCTTTGGACCTCGCCGATCTTGAGGCCGTTGATTTCCACCGGGGCGTCGACGGCGAGGCCCGAGACGTTCTCGTCGAACACGACGCGGGCTTCCAGCGTCTCGACATCGGCGGCCTGGAAGAGGCTGTTGCGGGCCTCTTCCTCTGTGGCATAGACCTCGAACACGGTGCCGTTGTCCACCGGCTCGCCGCCCGAGACGAAGGTGTCGAAGGTCAGCCCGCCGCTGACCAGCGTGGCGATCGAGGAAAAGTCGATTTCGGCGCCCTGCGGTCCGACGGAGAAGGTGAAGCCGGAGGTTTCCCAGAACCGGGTTCTGGAGGAGATGAGGCCGGTGTGTTGCTCGTAGATCAGCGCCTCGGCCACGGCATAGTTGCCCTCGGGCGAGATGCTGGCCTTGCCGACGCGGCCCACTTCGATGCCGCGGAAGGTGATCGGGCTGTCGTCGGTCATTGTGCCGTCGGGAGTGGTGCGCATGACGATTTCCAGACCGTTTCCTCCGGGACGGAAGAGCGGCGCATCGGTCAGCCCGTCGAAGCTGGTTTGCGGCGTGCCCGGCTTGCTGTCCCAGGTGCCTTCGATATAGACGCCCGACAGCACGGTATCGAGGCCGGTGATGCCGCGGGCCGTGACCTCGGGGCGGACGATCCAGAAGCTGGCGGAGACGTCGATGAACGCGGCCACGTCCTTGTCGACGCGCACGGCGGCGACCACGGAGGCGAGATCTTCGGAAAAGCGCACTTCCTCGACCACGCCGACGGCAACGTCGCGATAGCGCAGCTCGGTTTCGCGTTCGGCGATACCGGCACCGTTCTCGAACCTGATCTCGATCACGGGGCCCCGCTCGCTGTAGGTCTGCCAAGCGACGGCGAGGGCAATCACGATGGCGAGTACCGGGATGATCCAGACGATCGAGACACGGCTGAGGCGCGACTTGCGCTGGCGTTCGACCTGCAAGGGAGGAGGTGTGTCGCTCATGTGGCGGTCCGGTCCGACGTGGCGTTGCTGTCCGACGTGTCGGGCGCATCGGGGTTGCCGGATTGGACGTCCCAGATCATCCGGCTGTCGAAGGCTTGGGCAGAAAGCATGGTGAAGATAACCGATAGGGCAAAGAACAGGCTGGCGCGGCCGGGTGTGATCGCGGCCAGTGTATTCAACTGCACCAGCGACGACATGATAGCAACCACGAATATGTCGATCATGGACCAACGGCCAATGTATTCAACCACTTCGTAGAGAAGCTGGCGCTGGTGCATGGATATGCTGGAGACGCGCAAAACCGAGATGGCAAGAAAGGCGATGGCCAGGAACTTGGCCACGGGGATGGCGACGCTGGCGATGAGGATGATGAGCGCCACGCCGGGCGAGCCGTAGTGAAAAAGCTCGATCGCGCCGCCGACGATGGTGTCCTCCTGCACGGTCAGAAGCGTGCGGGTTTGCAGCATCGGGTACATGTTGGCGGGGATGTAGCAGAGGAAACCCACGATCCAGTAGGCCCAGACCCGTTGCAGGCTGGTGGTGTCGCGGGATTCCAGGTGCTTGCCGCAGCGGCCGCAGGTTTCGGTTCCGGCGGGCCAGACCTTGGTGCAGCGGGTGCAGGCGACGAGGCCCAGCTCGCGGGCGCTTTTTATGTTTTCGGTTTTTCCAGCGAGTTCCATACTGACCACCTGCACAGGAAATTGTCCTGAACCACAACAAGAAAGACCAAGGCGCAAAACATCCAGAAGGCGGGCCCGAAGCCGACATCGGCAAGGTCCGTGATCTTGACCAGGGCCACCGCGCAACCGATGGCGAAGATCTCGGCCATGGACCAGGGCCGCATCGCCTCGGACAGGCGGAACGCCTGCGTGGCGCCGCGCGCCGGGGGGCGGTCCAGCACGATGGGGACAAGCACGTACATCGACAGAAGCACGCGCGCCAGCGGGATGAAGACGATCAGCGCCGCCGTGGCCAGCGACAGCGCGATGAGGGGGCCGTCGCTGAAGGCCAATGCCGCGTCGAGGATCGAGACGGAGTTCGACGTGCCCGCCGCCGTGATCGTCAGGAACGGAAATACGGTGGCCGCGACAATCAGGATCGCCACGGTGAGCGACAGCGCGATTATCTGGAGCCCGGCCTTGCGCCGGGGCGTGATCAGCGCCGTGCCGCAGCGCGCGCAGCGCGCCCGCTCGCCGACATCGGGCCGGCGCAGGCTGTAGGCCGCATCGCATTGCGGGCAGACGATCATGTCGTCGAGGGGTAGAGGGGTCTCGCGCATAGGTACGATACGTAGCTTAACTTGGCCTTTGGCAAGCTGCAAATCATCCGCGGAGCAGACGATAATCGGTATACGCCACGCCGTCGCGCTGAATGGTCGCGCCGCGTTCGAGCGACAATGGCGCGGCAAAGCCGGGGGCATTGGCGACGAGCGTGTGGAATTCGCCGTTCTCGCCGCAGGGATCGACGGTGTCGGGCAGGGCCGACAGGAAGGCGGCATCGAAGCGGGCGCCGCACAGCGTGGTGGGCAGGAGGGACGTGTCGGCGGCGACCACGAAGGCCTCGAGCCCGGCTGCCAGCATGTCCTGGGCAAGGCGGGCGGTGTCGTGGCCCCAGATCGGGTAGTGGCAGCTCACGCCGAGGGTCGCCATCTGCGCGGTGCGCCAGTCGCGGATGTCCTGAAGGAAGAGGTCGCCGAAGACCCAGTCGGTGACGCCCTCATCCGCAAATTGCGTTGCCACGTTGCCGGTGAGCGTCATGAAGGCGTCGTTGGGCGCGGGGTCGGGCAGGTCGATTTCCACCAGCGGCAGGTCAAGGGCCGCGGCCTGGGCGCGGACGATGTCGCGCTGGCTGCCATGGGTTTTGACACGGTCGTCGGCGGCGCTGAAATTGCTGACAAGGGCGACGATGTCGAGCGCACCCTGGGTGCGGGCGACATGGAGCGCCATGGCGGCGTCCTTGCCGGAACTCCAGGACAGGACGGCCTTGCGGCTCATGCCAGCGCCGCCACGATCGCGTCGAGCCCGTCGGTCAGTGCCGCGGGGCCGGGTTGCAGGATGAGGGGCGACTTGATCTCGAAGATGCGATTGTCCCGGACGGCCGGAATGGCGTCCCAGCCCGGGCGGGCGGCAATTTTCTCGGGGCGCACCTTCTTGCCGCACCACGAGCCGATGATGATGTCCGGCGCGGCGGCGATGACCTGATCGGAGGTGACGAAGCGGTCGCGGGCCTTGTCCTTGGTCGCCAGTTCGGGGAAGGCGTCTTGCCCGCCGGCGATCTCGATCAGGTCCGAGACCCAGCCGATGCCGGATATCATCGGCTCGTCCCATTCCTCGAAATAGACGCGGGGGCGCGGCTTGCCGTTGGCGTTGGCGGCGATCTGTGCCAGCCGGTCGCGGTAGTGATCGACCAGTTGGGCGGCCTTGGCCTCTTGCCCGACGGTGGCGCCCAAGTGGCGGATCATGGCCAGGATGCCGTGCAGGTCACGCTGGTTGTAGCCCATGACGGCGATGCCTTCGCGCAGAAGCGCGGCGGCGATGTCGGCCTGAAGGTCGGAGAAGGTCAGAACGAGGTCCGGCTGGAGCGCGAGGAT
The DNA here is from genome assembly GCF_028807495.1 of Roseovarius sp. SK2. Taxonomy (NCBI): domain Bacteria; kingdom Pseudomonadati; phylum Pseudomonadota; class Alphaproteobacteria; order Rhodobacterales; family Roseobacteraceae; genus Roseovarius; species Roseovarius sp. SK2. The sequence continues at coordinate 7,115 of NZ_JARAMK010000002.1, read as the reverse complement.
CTTGGGGATGTCGGCAGACGTGAAGGCCGAGACGCGGGGCTTTTCCTGCCGCACGCCCTTGGGGCGCACGGCATAGCCCGAAACGCCGACGATGCGGTCCTGTTCGCCCAGGAGGTAAAGGGTTTCGACGGTTTCCTCGGTCAGGCAGACGATGCGTTCGGGAGGGAAGGTTTTCATGGGCTGTGATCCGCGCGTTTGGGTCCGGGCACGGTGCTATCACAGATGGCGGGGGTGTCCATCCGGATCGCGGATCAGCCGTGCGAGGTATTGAGATCCTGGATCAGGCGGCCATGGCGGCGGGTCTCGGTGATGACTTGCCCGAAGGTGGTCAGGCCCTTGCCCTGAAGCAGGGGGATGAGTTTCACCAGCGCCTGTGCTGTTGCCTGGGCATCGCCAAGCGCGGTGTGGCGCATCTCGGGGGGGATGGTCACCCCGAGGCGGTCGCAGAGGGCGTCGAGGGAATGTTCGGCGGTGGTGCCAAAGACCATCGCCGACAACAGCACGGTGTCGAGCACGGGGTGATCCCACGCGACACCCATCCGGTCGGCGGAGCGGCGGAAGAAGGCGATGTCGAAGGGCGCGTTATGCGCCACCAGCACGGCGTCGCGGGCGAAATGGTGGAAATCGCGGCCCACGGTGCCAAAGTCTGGCGCGCCCTGCACGTGGTCATCGGTGATGCGGTGTATTTTCGTCGAGGCGGGCGGGATCGGGCGCCCCGGGTCGATATAGGTGTCGATGACCTCGCCCTCGACGATGCGGCCGTTGAGGATGCGCACCGCGCCAAGCTGGATCACGCGGTCCTCGGTGGGCGACAGACCGGTGGTTTCGGTGTCGAACGCGACGCAACACAGGGTGTCCAGCGGGGCGTCCAGGATATCGCAGGCCTGGGCGGTCTCCATCAGGGCGAAGTCATAGACCAGCGGGCGGGCCCTGGTGGGGTCGACCTCGGTTTCCTGCGTGTCGAGAAGCAGCATGTAGCCGCCTTCGCCAAGGGGTTTCAGGCGGACCTTGTAGCGTCGGGCGCCGGAATGGTCGTGCAGCTCGGTCGAGGTTTCGGCCCCGGTCCGGGTCAGTTGGTCCTGCGCGGCGGCAAGGCTGGCCGCGTCGAAATAGTCCTTGAGCGGCGCCTTGAGGCGGGGCGGGGCGATCTGGGAGAGGATGTCGGCGGCTTGCCCGTCATAGAGCACGATTTCCTGGGCCGGGTTCACCAGGATGGTGGCGACGGGGATTTCGGTCAGCAGAGAGGTGAGGCGCTTGGCCTCGGTGCGCAGGCGTTCGGTTTCGCGGGCGACCTGTGCGGCGGTGTCCATGACGCCCGCGCCGAGCGTGCGGGTGACGGCATCGGCGGCAGGGGCGAGATCACCGAGATATTTGGTGCTTTCGGGGCAGAGCTCCGTGTCGACGCCGGAATGGGCGCGCAGGCGCAAGTTGGCGGACAGCATCTCGATCGGCTTGGCGAAGTTTTCGTCGAAGAGCAGCCAGACGCCCACCAGAAGCGCGGTGTTGAGAAGCGCGAAGGCGATGAAGGCGGTGAGGAACGGTGCGGTCGGCAATGTGCCGCCGGCCCGCGACCAGCCGAACCAGAGCGCTGCGCCTGCCAGTGCCACCGCGCCCGCCGCCAGAAGGCAGAAAAAGAGGAAGATGCGCAGGCGGAGGCTGAGCCGGGTGAACATGTCAGGTCTCGCAGACGATGCCGAGCAGCGGATCGTCCTCGGGCAGGGGTTGCCAGTCGGCGTCGCGGACGCTGCCATCCTCGGCGAAGTCCGCGCCGTCGATCAGCAGGGCCGAGCGGTTCTCGGTGCAGTCGAAGAGGACAGGTGCCTTGTTGACCGGCGCCCAGCGGCCGAAGAAGTAGATGTCGGCGATGGTCTGGCCGGGCTGGTTGGCATTGCGCCGGGCGTTGCCGGTATCGACGGCGGCGAAGCGTTCGGTATAGGGCCAGATCTGGGTCCAGGGGCGAATCCAGCTTTGCTCGTCGATCGTGACGGCGATTTGCATGCCTTCGGGCAGCGCTTCGGCGGTGCGGTCGTACCAGGTGTATTCGTTGGAAATGGTCGCGGCGATCATGCCGAGACCCGCCGCCACGGGCGTGAGCCAACGCGGCAGGCGACGGCCCAAGGCGATGTTGACGATCATCAACAGACCGGCGGCGGCAATGCCCGCGAAGATGGTGGCGATGAGTTCTATGAACATAGGGCTACCCTAACATGCCTTTGCCCGACGATACCGAGGATTGCATCGTCTTGACCACGACAAAGGCGTCGCGCAGGTGGCTGCGCTCGAAATCCGAGAGGGTGGAGGGGTCGAGGAAGTTGTCGGGCAGGTCGCCCGCCTTGACCTGTGCCGCCTGGTGGTCGAGCCGCATGGTGGCGATCAAGTCGTAGGCATCCAGCAGGTCGGCGCCGCCCGAGGTGGAGAGGTGACCGGCGGCCTGGGCGGCCTCGAGCCGGGTGCGGGTGTTCACCTGCCGCAACTGGCCTTGCAGCGCGTAGATGCGGCCGAGGTCGGTCACCGGCACGACGCCGTTATGCTTGAGATCGAGGCGACGGCGATGCTCGCCCGAGCGGATGGTGGCCAGCCCGCGCAGCAGGCCCAGCGGGGGCTGCTGCTTGATCGAGTTCGAGATCATGTGCGCGGTGAAGATCGAGTTCTTCGCGGCCTTCGCGAGCGTGTTGGTTTGCAGCGATCCAAAGAGCGTGGTGTCGCCACCGATGGGGCGCAGGTCGAACATGACGCTGGCCAGCATCTGCGCCTCGGGGTTGGGGCGGGCGATCCAGTCGTCGAAATAGCTGCGCCAGACGCGCAAGGGTTGGCACCATCGCGGGTTGGTCGCCATCATGTCGCCGGGGCAATAGAAGTAGCTGCAGGTATCCAGACCGTCGCTGACGAATTTGGCGAGGCTGTTGAAGTAAGGCATGTGGGCGTCGGTGGCGTCATCCGACAGGATCAGGCAGTTGTCCTGATCCGAAACGCCTGTCTGTTCCTGCCGGCCTTGAGAGCCGCAGGCGAGCCAGAGATAGGGCACGGGCGGGGGGCCAAGGTTTGCCTCGGCCAGGGTGAGCAGGCGGCGGGTGACGGTGTCCGCGATATCGGTGATGAGCCGCGTAACCACGTCATGGCGGTTGCCCGAGCCGACAAGCTGGGCCAGAAGTTGCGGGATCTCGGCGGTGACGCGCGCCATGGCGGCGGCGTCGTCTGCGCGGGCGATGCGGCCCACGAGCGCGCCCGACGACAGCGCCTGCACGCGGGTGAGGTCGGTCTGGGTGACGATGCCGACCAGTTGCGTGCCGTCGGTGATGGGCACATGGCCGATGCCGCGTTCCATCATAAGGTGCAGCACATCGGTGCCGAGCGCATCGGGTTCCAGCGTCATGGGGCTTTGGGTCATGATGCCGGAGATGGGGGCGGCGGGATCGGTGCCTTGGGCCACGACCTTGCCGTTCACGTCACGCACGGTGAGAATGCCGCGCAGGTCGCCGCCTTCGGTGATGCAGATCGACGAGATATGGTGATCGTGCATTCGCGCCGCCGCGTCGCGGATCGGTGTGTCGGGCGTGCAAGTGAGCGGGTCGCGGGTCATCAACTCGGCCACGCGCAAGGTCGTGAGGTCCTTGCGGTCGCTGCGCGCCGGGCGGCGCCGGTCGAAGAACCGCGCGACCTTGGCGGAGGATTTGATGAGGGCGAAAAGGGCGTCCGCGGGCATCACGATCAGGGTGGCGTCGGAGCGGGCGGTGGCGGTGCGGCTGGCGACATCCTCGCGCAGAAGCGCGCGTTCGCCAAAGGAATTGCGGGGGCCGAGCAGGGACAGCTGGACGTCTACCTCGTCCTTTATCTCGATTTCGCCGGTGACGACGATGTAAAGGCTGTCGACAGTGTCACCCAGGTTGAAGATGTCCGCGCCGGCGGCAAAATCGGCGGCGTCGCAGCGCGTGGACAGGTCATCGAGATCGCTGTCATCCAGGCTGTCATAAGGGTGAACGGAGCGCAGGAACTGAGTCAGATCGCTCGAAAGGGGCATGGTCGGAGCCTCTTGAGGGGGTGGTCGGGCCCACCTTGGTGCGGGCCGGACCGAAGTTGAAGCGAAAGCCCCGCCGCCACGTGTCGCGGCGGGGCCATCGTTGATCTTAGTGGCCTTCGACGGCGGCGCCGGCGCCACGGGGGACGCGGACGCTTTCGACGAGGTCCTTGATCTCCTGCGGGGTCTCCTTCGTGATGCTGGCGACGAAGAACGCCACCGCGAAGTTGACCGCAGCCCCGATTGCGCCGAAGGAGGTCGACTTGACCGGACCCAGAAGCGGATCGGCATCGGTGAAGATGTTGGTGTCGGGAATGAAGAACCAACCCTTGTGCAGGAAGATGTAGAGCAGCGTCACCGTGAGACCTGCCAGCATGCCTGCGACCGCGCCGGTGTTGTTGATGCGGGTCGAGAAGATCCCCATCATCAGCGCCGGGAAGATCGAGGCCGCCGCAAGCCCGAAGGCGAGCGCCACCGTCTGGGCGGCAAAGCCTGGCGGGTTGAGGCCCAGAAGGACCGCCACCACGATTGCCGCGGCCATCGATATACGTGCCGCCATAAGCTCGGATCGTTCGGACATGTTCGGGGTCAGCTGACCCTTCAGCAGGTCGTGCGAGACGGCCGAGGAAATGGCCAGCAGCAGACCCGCCGCCGTGGAGAGCGCGGCGGCAAGACCACCGGCAGCCACGAGACCGATCACCCAGCCGGGCAGGTTGGCGATTTCCGGGTTGGCGAGCACCAGGATGTCCTGGTTGAAGTTCGTGAGCTCGTTACCCTGCCAACCGTTCGCCTCGGCCTTTTCCTGAAGCTCGGCATTGGCATCGTTGTAGTACTGGATCATGCCGTCGCCGTTCTTGTCTTCCCAGCCCAGGAGGCCGGTCGCCTCCCATGTGGCCATCCAGGCGTATTCGGGCGAGGATTCGATCTGCTCGACGCTGACGGCGGCGCTGTCGGTGCCGTTGGGCCACATCAGTTCCGAGATGTTGAGCCGCGCCATCGCGCCCACAGCCGGGGCCGTCAGGTAAAGCAGCGCGATGAAGACCAGCGTCCAGCCGGCGGACCAGCGGGCGTCGGACACGCGCGGCACGGTGAAGAAGCGCATGATGACGTGGGGCAGACCGGCGGTGCCGATCATCAGCGACAGGGTGAAGAGCACCATGTTGATGGTCGAGCCATGCGCCGCCGTGTATTCGGCAAAGCCGAGATCGGTCACGATCTGGTCCAGCTTGGCCAGCAGTGGCTCGCCATCCGACGTATCGCCGAAGAGGCCGAGCGCCGGGATCGGGTTGCCCGTCAGTTGCAGCGAGATGAACACGGCCGGGATCGTGTAGGCCAGGATCAGCACGCAGTATTGCGCCACCTGCGTGTAGGTCACGCCCTTCATGCCGCCGAACACGGCGTAGGCGAACACCACGCAGGCCCCGATCATCAGACCCCAGAAGGCGTCGATCTCGAGGAAGCGGCCAAAGGCGATGCCCACGCCCTGCATCTGGCCGATCACGTAGGTGATGGAGGCCACCAGCAGGCAGATCACGGCCACGAGGCGCGCGGTCTTGGAGTAGAACCGGTCACCGATGAACTCGGACACCGTGAACTTGCCGAACTTGCGCAGGTATGGAGCAAGCAGCAGGGCCAGAAGTACGTAGCCGCCCGTCCAGCCCATCAGGAAGGACGAGTTGTCATAGCCGGTAAACGCGATGAGGCCCGCCATCGAGATGAAGGACGCTGCCTACATCCAGTCGGCCGCGGTGGCCATCCCGTTGGTGACCGGGTGCACGCCGCGCCCGGCGGCGTAGAAATCCGCGGTCGAGCCCGCGCGGGCCCAGATCGCGATGCCGATATAGAGCGCGAAGGAGGCGCCCACGAACAGCAGGTTGAGAGTAAACTGATCCATGACTTACACCTCGTCCACGCCGTATTCACGGTCGAGCTTGTTCATCCGCCAGGCGTAGAAAAAGATCAGCGCCAGGAAAACGAGGATCGAGCCTTGCTGGGCGAACCAGAAGCCAAGGTCGGCGCCGCCGACCTCGATGCCCGAAATGAGCGGGCGCAGGACGATCCCGAACCCGAAAGAGACCAGCGCCCAGATGACGAGGCTGATCAGGATGAGACGCACATTGGCTTTCCAGTACTGCGCGCTTGTTTTGTCCAGAGACATTTTGGGGTCCCTCCTCCTAGTGAAATGGCCGGGCCGCGTCATGCGGCCCGACCGGCGTTTCGTCATGTCGCCCGTTGCGACAGGACGGTGTCCAGCTGGGCGGCGATCTCGTCGATCGGGCCCATTGCGGGCACGCGGGAAAGCGCGCCCTTGGATTGGTAATAGTCGATCAACGGCGCGGTCTGGGCGTGATACGCCTCCAGCCGTTGCGCCACTGTTTCGGCGTTGTCGTCGGCGCGGCGGATCATCTCCGTGCCGCCGCAATTGTTGCAGATGCCGGGCTTGGCCGTGGGCTTGAAGCTGTCGTGGTAGCCTTCGCCGCAGGCGCCGCAGGTAAAGCGGCCCGAGATGCGGTCGACCATGGCGGCATCGTCCACTTCGAGGCTTATGGCGGCGTCGATCTTCTGGCCTGTCTCGGTCAGAAGGGTGTCGAGCGCCTCGGCCTGTACGGTGGTGCGCGGGAAGCCGTCCAGGATGACACCGGCGGCGCAATCAGGCTCGGCCAGGCGGTCGCGCAGGATGGCGATGACGATATCGTCGCTGACCAGATTGCCCGCTTCCATGACGGCCTTGGCCTCGCGGCCCGTCGGGGTGCCCGCGGCGACGGCGGCCCTGAGCAGGTCGCCGGTGGAAAGTTGCACGAAGCCATTCTTCTCTTCCAGAAGGCGGGCCTGTGTGCCCTTGCCGGCGCCCGGCGGCCCGAGCAGGATCAGGACCGGGGCGGTTTGGGGTCTCTTTGCGCCGTCCATGATCATTCCCCCTTGTTCATTCTGTTGTCGATGAGGTCGTCGACGACGGAGGGGTCTGCGAGTGTGGAGGTGTCGCCGAGGGCGCCGTAATCGTCCTCGGCGATCTTGCGCAGGATGCGGCGCATGATCTTGCCGGAGCGGGTTTTCGGCAGGCCGGGGGCCCATTGGATCAGGTCGGGCTTGGCGATCGGGC
>NZ_JARAMK010000029.1:0-1846 GCF_028807495.1 Roseovarius sp. SK2 | reverse complement strand
TCGTCCTCGGCGATCTTGCGCAGGATGCGGCGCATGATCTTGCCGGAGCGGGTTTTCGGCAGGCCGGGGGCCCATTGGATCAGGTCGGGCTTGGCGATCGGGCCGATCTCGGAGCGGACCCAGTCCTGCAGCTCCTTGCGCAGCTCCTCGGTGGGCTCTTCGCCAGACATCAGGGTGACGTAGCAGTAGATGCCCTGGCCCTTGATGTCGTGCGGATAGCCCACCACGGCGGCCTCGGAGACCTTGGAGTGGGCGACGAGGGCGGATTCGACCTCCGCCGTGCCCATGCGGTGGCCCGAGACGTTGATCACGTCGTCGACGCGGCCCGTGATCCAGTAGTCGCCATCGGCGTCCCGGCGGCAGCCGTCGCCGGTGAAGTAGTAGCCCTTGTACTGCTGGAAGTAGGTGTTCATGAAGCGCTCGTGGTCGCCCCAGACGGTGCGCATCTGGCCGGGCCAGCTGTCGGCGATGCAGAGCACGCCCTCGGCGGGGTTGCCCTCGACCGTCTTGCCCGATTCAGGATCGAGCACCTCGAACTTCAGCCCGAAGAAGGGTTTCATCGCGGCGCCGGGCTTGGTGGCGTGGGCGCCGGGTAGGGGGGTCATCAGGTGGCCGCCGGTCTCGGTCTGCCACCAGGTGTCGACGATGGGGCAGGTGCCCTTGCCGACGACATTGTGGTACCAGTTCCAGGCCTCGGGGTTGATCGGCTCGCCCACGGTGCCCAGCACCTTGAGGTCGCTCAGGTCGCACTTGGTGACGTACTCGTCGCCCTGGCCCATGAGGGCGCGGATGGCGGTGGGGGCGGTGTAGAACTGGTTCACCTTGTGCTTTTCGCAGACCTGCCAGAAGCGGCTGGCATCCGGGTAGGTCGGCACGCCCTCGAACATCAGGGTCGTGGCGCCGTTGGCGAGCGGCCCGTAGACGATATAGCTGTGGCCGGTGACCCAGCCCACATCGGCGGTGCACCAGTAGACGTCGCCCGCGTGGTAGTCGAAGGTGATCTCGTGCGTCATGGCGGCGTAAACCAGGTAGCCGCCGGTGGTGTGCACGACGCCCTTGGGCTGGCCGGTGGAGCCCGAGGTGTAGAGGATGAAGAGCGGATCCTCGGCGTTCATCTCGGCCGGCTCGCAGGTGTCCTCGACCTTTTCGGCCTCCTCGTGGAGCCAGAAATCCAGCCCGTCGCGCCATGCGATCTGGTCGCCGGTGCGCTTGACGACGAGGCATTTGACGTCGTCCACATCGCGGCGGAGCGCCTGGTTGACGTTGTCCTTGAGCTTGGTCACGCGGCCGCCGCGCGGGGCGGTGTCGGCGGTGATGACGAGCTTGGCGTCGCAGCCGTCGACCCGGGCGCCGAGCGCGTCGGGGGAGAAGCCGGCGAAGACGATGGAATGGATGGCGCCGATGCGCGCGCAGGCGAGCATGGCATAGGCCGCCTCGGGGATCATCGGAAGGTAGAGCACGACGCGGTCGCCCTTTCCGACGCCGAGGTTTTTCAGCACGTTCGCCATCTTGCAGGTCTCGGCATGCAACTGGCGGTAGGTGATGTGCTGGGCGTCCTCGGAGGGGTCGTCGGGTTCCCAGATGATGGCGGTCTGGTCGGCGCGGTCCTTCAAGTGGCGGTCGATGCAGTTGGCGGCGACGTTGAGCGTGCCGTCCTCGAACCACTTGATGGAGACGTTCCCGTAGGTGTAATCGACGTCCTTCACTTTCGAGTAAGGCTTGATCCAGTCGATGCGCTTGCCCTGCGCGCCCCAGAAGGCCTCGGGGTCCTTGATCGAGGCGGCGTACATCTCGTCGTACTTCGCCGCGTCGACATGGGCATTCGCCGCGAAATCGGCACTGGGCG
>NZ_JARAMK010000028.1:0-2666 GCF_028807495.1 Roseovarius sp. SK2 | reverse complement strand
ATGAACATCCATGAATACCAGGCGAAGGCCTTGCTGCGCTCTTACGGGGCGCCTGTATCGGACGGGCGTGTCGTTTTGCGCGCGGAAGAGGCGAAGACGGCGGCGGGAGAGCTTGACGGCCCCGTCTGGGTGGTCAAGGCGCAGATCCATGCGGGCGGCCGCGGCAAGGGCACCTTCAAGGAGGACGGTGCCGGCGACGCGGGCGGCGTGCGCATCACCAAGTCGGTCTCCGAGGCCGCCGAGGAAGCCAAGAAGATGCTGGGCCGCACGCTGGTGACCAAGCAGACCGGCGAGGCCGGCAAGCAGGTGGGCCGCATCTATATCGAGGAAGGCGCGGCCATCGCCAAGGAGTTCTACCTGGCGCTCCTGGTCGACCGGGTGACGTCCCGCGTCAGCTTCGTCGCCTCCACCGAGGGCGGCATGGACATCGAGGAAGTGGCCGAGAAGACGCCCGAGAAGATCCTCAGCCTGAGCGTCGATCCCGCCACCGGCTACCAGCCGTTCCACGGCCGCCGCATCGCCTTCATGCTGGAACTCGAGGGCGCGGCGGTGAAGCAATGCGTCAAGCTGATGGGCACGCTCTACCAGATGTTCCTGGAAAAGGACATGGAGATGCTCGAGATCAACCCGCTGATCCTGACCGAGAGCAACGAGCTGAAGTGCCTCGACGCCAAGATGGGCTTCGATTCCAACGCGGTCTACCGCCACTCCGACATCGCCGAGCTGCGCGACACGACCGAGGAAGACCCCAAGGAGCTGGAAGCGTCCAAGTACGACCTCAACTACATCGCGCTGGATGGCGAGATCGGCTGCATGGTCAACGGCGCGGGCCTGGCGATGGCGACGATGGACATCATCAAGCTCTACGGCGCCGAGCCCGCCAACTTCCTCGACGTGGGCGGCGGCGCGACCAAGGACAAGGTGACCGAGGCGTTCAAGATCATCACCAGCGACCCGCAGGTGAAGGGCATCCTGGTGAACATCTTCGGCGGCATCATGCGCTGCGACGTGATCGCCGAGGGCGTGGTCGCGGCCGTGAAAGAGGTCGGGCTTCAGGTCCCGCTGGTCGTGCGGCTCGAGGGCACCAATGTCGAGAAGGGCAAGGAGATCATCAACAACTCCGATGTTGACGTGATCGCCGCCGACGACCTCAAGGACGGCGCCCAGAAAATCGTCAAGGCCGTCAAGGGCTGAGGATGGCGCGTTCGAAAAACCTTGGCCTGCTGGCCGCCACGCTTCTGCTTGCCGCTTGCGGAACAGGCGGCGACGGCATCTCGCGCTCCGGCACCGACCCGGTCAGCCTCGACCGGGCCATTGTCCTGAACGACAGCATCTGCGGCCCGACCCGCCCCGATTTTGCCGGGGCCAAGGCGCGCATGGTGGCCGAGGGCCTGACGGTCGAGGACGGCGGACGCAATTTCTCGCCGACCGAATCCGTCTCGGCCGCCGTCACCCGCACGCCCGAGGGCCGGACGTTCTGCGCCGTCAGCGCGCGCTTTCCGGGCAACGTCTACACGCTGGAACAGGCCATGACCGAACGCTTCGGCGCGCCGCGCATGACCGACCGGATCACCCCGCCCGCGCGCGTCTACAACCTGGGCGCCAAGGGCAACCTGATCCTGGTGATAAGGGGCACCCCGGGCCGCACCCTGACCGCCTATGACCTGGGCTATGCCTCGGGCATCTGAGGCGTTTGAAATACCCGTGCGCGGGGGCTGAGCCCCGCGCGCCAAGACCAACATAACCCCGGTCGCCGGGGAAGAGATCATCAAGGAAGGAGACGCCACAATGGCCGTTCTCGTCGACGAAAACACCAAAGTCATCTGCCAGGGCCTAACCGGCAGCCAGGGCACGTTCCATACCGAGCAGGCCATTGCCTACGGCACGCAGATGGTCGGCGGCGTCACCCCCGGCAAGGGCGGCCAGACGCACCTGGACCTGCCCGTGTTCAACTCGGTCCACGAGGCCATGCACGAGACCGGTGCCAATGCGAGCGTCATCTACGTGCCGCCGCCCTTCGCCGCCGACTCGATCCTTGAAGCGATCGACGCCGAGATCCCGCTGATCGTCTGCATCACCGAGGGCATCCCGGTCCTGGACATGATGCGCGTCAAGCGCGCGCTCGAGGGCAGCAGCTCGACCCTCATCGGCCCCAACTGTCCCGGCATCATCACGCCCGACGCCTGCAAGATCGGCATCATGCCCGGCCACATCCACAAGCGCGGTAGCGTCGGCGTGGTCAGCCGCTCCGGCACGTTGACCTACGAGGCCGTGAAGCAGACGAGCGACGTGGGCCTGGGCCAGTCGACCTGCGTGGGCATCGGCGGCGACCCGATCAAGGGCACCGAGCATATCGACGTGCTGGAATGGTTCCTGGCCGATGACGAGACGGAATCGATCATCATGATCGGCGAGATCGGCGGCAGCGCCGAGGAAGACGCGGCGCAGTTCCTGAAAGATGAAGCCAAGAAAGGCCGCTCCAAGCCCTGCGCCGGGTTCATCGCGGGCCGCACCGCGCCTCCGGGCCGCCGCATGGGCCACGCCGGTGCCATCGTCGCCGGCGGCAAGGGCGGCGCCGACGACAAGATCGAGGCGATGAAATCCGCCGGCATCACCGTCGCCGAGTCCCCCGCAGGATTGGGCGAAGCCGTGCTCGAAGCTATCGG
>NZ_JARAMK010000027.1:0-2729 GCF_028807495.1 Roseovarius sp. SK2 | reverse complement strand
CTCTGGGCTATCGCCCGCCTGCGCCAGAAGCCATAGTCCAGATGGACCAAAGGCCGATCATGCACTAACAATCAAATTGGACCACTTAGATGGGGCCGATCACTTGCGTGAGGCTGTGCAGGGCGTCCTTGATGCTCAAGAGAGTGGGGCCCGCGACATGCGTTTCCGAATGTACCGTGAGGGCAAGAGTAAGGTCTATCATTTGCCAGCATCCTGCGACGGAGTATTGCGCGGCTGAGCGGGAAAGAGACCCTGCAAGATTGCTCTCAAAGCCGCCTGCTCTTGGTCAGGCGCGAGGTTCTTTGCGCAATGTTCCGCCCTGAGTTTGGCACCGGACCTACCCGCGATAACCTGCCGGAGGGCATCCGCTTGGGCCGCGAGGGTTTCGGTCTCGGCGGGAACCCAGCAGTGCGCGGGATCAAGCCCGGCATCGGTGCAGTTTCTTCGGGTTGCAACGATGGGGATCCCGTTACGTGCGGCATGCCGAAGACTGTAAGACGTGGTGCCGGCGCGTCCCGTGTCCAGCCATGCGATTGCATGTTGAATAGAGCAGTTCTCGGACAGGATTCCCGCTGCGTGTATCTCGACATTTGCGGGGATGTACTGGCGCCGCCGGATCTTTCCTGTCGGTCGTGTCAGCAAGAGACGAAAGCGCGTTTCCGGCATCGTGGCTGCGACAGCACAAAATCGGTCGGTCGCCGGATCATTCTCGTCGGTGGCAGCCCCCAAGACGGTGGCGCCCGCCCCCTCTAGAGCCGTCTCTTCACGCGCCTCTGGTGCTTGGCTGACCATCGGAAGATGAAGGAAGCGCGCTGCCTCTGCCGGGTCGGTGACGGCGTATCTTTTCCGTAGTTCCGCAAGGAAGTCCGCGGACTCGGACCAGATACCGCTGAGTTGGTTGAAGCAACGATACGTCATGTATGCAGCCGGGTCAGCATGTGCGCCCCCGGCTGAGGGGCCGGTCCAAGCATGGAGCGCCATGCTTTTGGATAGCTGCCGCCCAAAATACAACACAGTGTTCCATGCGATGGGTGTGTCCGTGAAAATGCATGCCGTGCAGCGCAGCGTCCGCAAAAACTCTGTCAGCACACGCGCCATGCTCAAGTCGTCGAGTTTCGCGCAAAAATCACAGAGCGAGATGACGCGAACGCCGGCCGGATACCGTGACGCTTCCAGAAGTGGATATGCGGTGCCGGTTTGCAAAACGATGATTTCATCTGCGGGTACGACATCGCAAAGCACCTTGACGAAGGCTGTTGTCGGCGCTCCATCCAGGTTACTGGCCAGTCCGTTTTCGATCAGAACAACACGGGCACGTCGAAACGCCGCTGCCTTTTGCAGCCGAAAAAGCGAGACAATGCGCGACACGACACGGTCGGTGGAGAAGGGCAGGATCCTGGGCGACATGGCGGCCGACCAGCTTTTTGCAATCAGCGGATCGTGGCTTGCCGCCTTTTCCACCATCTCGCCCAGTTCTCCTGTTTCCAGACTGGCGCGCAGATCATCGCTTCGCTGGCGAAGATGTGCGAGGGCGTCGTTCGGGGATATCTCCAGAATTTCAGCCAGGGCTGGAAAGTCGTGGAAGGGCGCTGCAGTATGATTCTCACCCGTGTTTTGGGACAGATAGTGGCCGAAGGGTGTCAATTCGCTCGTTGCGGCTTCGGGACAGCGTGCGATGTAGTGGTCGTCGGAAAACCAGGGCGCCGGGTTGCGTTGCTGGGTCTTGGATCGGGCCTCTCTCATGTAGTGCGCGATCGGGTTCAGCGCCGTGTTGGCTATATCTGGATTTTCGGCAAAGTAGTAAGCCGGATCAAACTCGGTTCGCAAAAGCGCGTATTCCTCTGCATAATCCTTGGGCTGCGGCGCGGTTCTGGCGGCTTGTGAAAGCGAGTTCAGCGGCTCGGGCAGATGCGAGGGATTCGGCACGGATGCGCCAAGCACTGACAGGTAGGTGTCACCCAGCGATACGATGCGTTTGTTCAGCGATCCGGTGTCTGATGGATTAGGTGCAGGCTGGCTTTCCGTGACAAGGAAACGATCACGCAGCCGGGCAATGAATGATTTCAGCCTCAACTGGGTCTCCTCGTACGAATGCACTTTCTGCTGTGGGCGACTTCCGACCTGCGTGCCGGTTGGCGAAAAACGACGTGCTGGTTTGTTTTTTTGAGTCTAACGGCAAAGGCCCTGTTTTGCATAGAGAGCATCCATGCGATTGATCCAGCCATCGGCAAAGGCGTGCCGGGCGATGCGATGTCTGGAGGTGGGTGGGCCTTACGTCGCGGTCAAGATGGCGTGTCAAGCAGAAGTCGCCATGGCGTTTGGCCCGGCCTGGACGGCCGGACCAAGCTGGTCGTGATCAGTAACGGTAATGCTCGGGCTTGAACGGCCCTTCCGGCGTGACGCCGATGTAAGAGGCCTGTTCAGGCGAAAGCTGTGTCAGCTTCACGCCGATGCGGTCCAGGTGCAGGCGCGCGACCTTTTCGTCCAGGTGCTTGGGCAGGATATAGACCTTGTTCTGGTATTCGCCGCCGTTCTTCCACAGCTCGATCTGCGCCAGAACCTGGTTGGTGAAGCTGGCTGACATCACGAAAGACGGGTGGCCGGTGGCGTTGCCGAGGTTCAGCAAGCGCCCTTCGCTGAGCAGGATGATGCGGTTGCCCGAGGGCATCTCGATCATGTCGACCTGTTCCTTGATGTTGGTCCACTTGTGGTTCTTCAGGCTGGCGACC
>NZ_JARAMK010000026.1:0-3483 GCF_028807495.1 Roseovarius sp. SK2 | reverse complement strand
GCTCTGGGCTATCGCCCGCCTGCGCCAGAAGCCATAGTCCAGATGGACCAAAGGCCGATCATGCACTAACAATCAAATTGGACCACTTAGATGGGGCCGATCACGGGGTTTTATTGCCTGTAGCAGGCGTCGTTAAGTGTGGTTGCGCTATTAAACCGTAGCCTTTCATTAGGAGGTAGGGAATATTGAAAACAGCGCTCATCACCGGCGTCACCGGCCAAGACGGTGCCTATCTTTCCGAGTTCTTGCTTGAAAAAGGCTATCAGGTGCACGGTATCAAGCGCCGCACCTCTTTGTTCAACACCGACCGGATCGACCATCTCATGGAAGGCGAGCCGGGAAGGTCGGGGAGTTTCAAGCTTCATCACGGGGACATGACGGACAGTTCGTCTCTGACCCACATCCTGCAAAAGACACAGCCCGACGAGGTGTACAACCTGGCGGCGCAAAGTCACGTGGCGGTGTCGTTCGAAGAACCCGAATACACGGCCAATTCCGATGCCATGGGCGCGCTGCGCCTGTTGGAGGCCATCCGGTTTCTGGGAATGGGCGAGACGACCCGTTTTTACCAGGCTTCCACGTCGGAGCTTTATGGCTTGGTTCAGGAAACGCCCCAGCGTGAGACGACGCCCTTTTATCCGCGCTCACCCTATGCTGTGGCCAAGCTATATGCCTACTGGATTACCGTGAACTATCGCGAGGCCTACGAGATGTACGCCTGCAACGGTATCCTGTTCAATCATGAGAGCCCGATCCGTGGTGAAACCTTTGTCACGCGCAAGATCACGCGTGCCCTGGCGCGCATCAAGCTGGGGATGCAGGACGATCTGGTGCTGGGAAACATGGATGCCTTGCGGGATTGGGGCCACGCCCGCGACTATGTGAAGATGATGTGGCTGATGCTTCAGCAGGACACGCCAGAGGATTTCGTTATCGCGACGGGTCAGCAATATTCCGTGCGCGAGTTCGTCACCCGCGCCGCGGAGGTGCTGGGCCTCAAGTTGACCTTTGAAGGCGAGGGCGTGAACGAGGTGGCCCGCGACGAGACCGGTCGGGTCATCGTGCGGGTCGATCCGCAATATTTCCGCCCAGCCGAGGTCGAGACCCTGCTGGGTGATGCAACCAAGGCGCGTGAGAAACTGGGCTGGGTGCCCGAGACGCCGTTCGAGGAACTGGTACGCGAGATGGCAGAGGCCGACCTGGAAGACGCACGTCGCCATGGGTGAACCGCTCTTCAAGCTGGCCGGAAAACGGATATACGTGGCCGGTCATCGCGGCATGGTCGGAAGTGCAATCTGCCGACGGTTACAACAAGAAGATTGTACCGTGCTGACGGCGACCCGGTCGGAAATGGACCTGACACGGCAGGCCGAGGTTGAGGCGTGGTTTTCCGAGTACAAGCCTGACGCCGTGTTCCTCGCCGCTGCAAAAGTGGGCGGTATCCTCGCCAACGCGAGCTATCCTGCGGACTTTATCTATCAGAACCTGATGATCGAGACGAATATCATTCAGGCCGCGCACGACACGGGCGTGGCCAAGCTGATGTTTCTCGGATCCAGTTGCATCTATCCCAAGATGGCCGAACAGCCGATGCGCGAGGATGCGCTGCTGACCGGCCCGCTGGAGCCGACGAACGAGTGGTACGCCATCGCCAAGATTGCGGGGATCAAGCTGGTGCAGGCCTATCGGCAGCAGCACGGGCGCGATTTCATCTCGGCCATGCCGACCAATCTTTATGGCACCGGCGACAATTACGATCTTGAGACCAGCCATGTCTTGCCGGCACTGGTACGCAAGGTTGTCGAGGCACGGGACAAAGGCGCGCCGGAAATCGAAGTTTGGGGCAGTGGTACACCGCTCCGCGAATTCCTGCATGCCGATGATCTTGCTGATGCGCTGATCTTTCTGATGGAGCACTATTCGGATTACGATCACGTCAATGTCGGGTCCGGGCAGGAAATCTCAATCGGCGAATTGGTGCGCAGGATCGTAAATGCTGCCGGTTATGAAGGCGAGATCGTGCATGACAGGACCAAACCCGATGGCACGCCGCGCAAACTGATGGACAGCACGCGGCTTCTGGACATGGGATGGGCCCCGAAGATCGGGCTTGATGAGGGGTTGCAGCGCACGATCGCCGAGTTTGAAGAATTAAAGAAAGTGTGAAAATGGCAAATACGCAGCAAAAGAACAAAAGACTCATATTCAATTCGGAAAGACACTTCAAAAGAAATGAAGGGTTCCAGAATTTCGTGATGGATCTTTTGAGATACCAAAGAACCATGCTTGCAATGCGGCCAAAATCTATCGATACGAGAGACAAGGACGATGTTGCGCAATTCCTGTCGTTTGCCATTGAGCATGCTGATCGCGCAGAAGGGCAGCTGTTCCAGGATGTGTGGGCTCTATGGGAGCACGGGCTTGAGTCACCGGGATTTTTCGTTGAATTTGGTGCCGCCAACGGTAAGAAACTTAGCAATACATACCTTCTCGAAACCGCGTTTTCCTGGAGCGGTATCGTGGCTGAACCGAACCCTGAGTTCATTCCGCAGGTTCGAGAGAACCGGAACTGCATCATTTCTGAAAAATGTGTGTTCTCCGAGAGCGGCAAGCAAGTTGCCTTCTTGCCCGCGAGCTATGGTGAGCTGTCCAGAATGAAAGATATTGCTCCAGAAGACTCGCATGAAGCTTCTGGCTCACGGGACGTACCAGCGGACAAGGAAGTTCTTGTTGAAACAATCAGTTTGAACGACCTGCTTGTTGAGAACGCGGCTCCTTCGACCATTGATTTCATGTCGATCGACACGGAAGGGTCCGAGTTTGAAATTCTTTCTAAATTTGACTTTGACCGCTGGGACGTAAGATCTCTTTGTGTGGAGCATAATTATACTCCGCTGCGCGAAAAGCTGTACGACCTTTTGACCTCTCACGGATCCGTACGGAAGAATTGGGAGTCCGTCACTCGTTTTGATGATTGGTACGTGAAACCATGAGTGGTTCCGACGGTCTCGATGGAATTGTTTGGGCGCAGAATACAGATGGTCTTGGAGAGCGTTTAAGAGCAATTCTGAATGGTATTGCTCTTGCAGACCGGCTCGGTATGCCATTTCGCCTGAGCTGGGAAATACTTCGTGACTCCATTGCCGGAGATCACTCGATATTACCTGCTCGCGAATTCTTCTCGGAAGAATTCTGCGACCTTTACCTGGAAGAACGGGATGCACTTGAAGGCAGATCGACGCTACTGCTGGAAGAGTTTTCGGACGAGCAAGACGCGGCGCGCTCGGGACCCTTCAACATAATTGTAACGCAGACCCACCTTCAAACACAGGCAAGACCCATCTTCGCCGGGACAAGTGTCGCGCCAATTCTGGAAGAGGCTGATCCTCCCCCAATGAAGTGGTCCTCCGCTATGTTTAGGAAAACGGAGGAACCACATGGCAATCAAGCGACCGAAGCCCGAAGAAATTATCACGAAGTTAC
>NZ_JARAMK010000025.1:0-3501 GCF_028807495.1 Roseovarius sp. SK2 | reverse complement strand
CTTCCGCTGGCCGGCGTTCGCGTGGTCGAGATTTGCCAGATCGCGGCTGGGCCGTTTTGCGGGATGCTTCTGGCCGATATGGGGGCGGAGGTCATCAAGATCGAACCCCCCGCCGGCGATGCCATGCGGGCATGGCCGCCGATCACCGACGGCTACTCGGAGAACTTCGCGTCGTTGAATCGCAACAAGAAATCGATCGCGCTCGATCTGAAGGATCAGGGTGACTACGACACCGCGCGCGCGCTGATCACGCGCGCCGACGTGGTGATCGAGAATTCGCGACCCGGTGTCATGGAGCGGCTCAAGCTGGATTACGAGACCGCGAAAGCCTGGAACCCGGCGCTGGTCTATTGCTCGATCTCCGCCTTCGGTCAGACCGGCCCCAAGGCGAAGCAGGGCGCGTTCGACGTGACCATGCAGGCGATCTCGGGGATCATGAGCGTGACCGGCCACGAGGGAGTTCCGCCGGTCAAGTGCGGTGTGCCCATCGCCGATTTCGCGACCGGCCTCTACGGCGCGTTCAACGTGGCTTCCGCGTTGATGGCCGCGCGGCAAAGCGGGCAGGGGTCGCATATCGACGCGTCGATGCTGGGCTGCTCGCTGGGCATCGCCGCGTTGCAGACATCCGAGTATTTCGGCACCGGGAACGTGCCGCGGAAGCTGGGGGCGGCGCATCCGCGCAACTCTCCGTACGAGGCCTATGCGGCGCGGGACACGCATTTCGTCATCGCCGCCGGCAATGACCGTCTCTGGGAGAAGGTGTGCGCCGTTACCGGGCTGGAGGCCCTGAAAGATGACCCGCGCTTCGTGACCACCTCGGACCGGGCGGCCAACCAGGCGGAGCTGAAGCCGTTGCTGGAAGAGCGTTTCGTCAAGGAAGACGCGGAGGAATGGCTGGCCCGGTTCAGCGCGGCCGGGGTGCCCTGTGCGCCGATCAACACCTATCCCGAAGCGCTGGCCGACCCGCAGGTCGAAGCGCAGGGCTGGGTCCAGCGCACGGAACTTCCCTCCGGAGCGGAGATTTCGACCTTCGGCCCGCCCGTTTCCATGTCCGGGCGCGCGTTCACGATCCGCAGCGGCCCGCCGGGGCTGGACGGGGATCGCGCCGCGATCCTGGCGGAGCTGGACGCGGAGAAAGTGGCATGACGGACGCCGTGCTGCTGCACACCGAAGGCCCCGTCTGGCGCCTGACCCTGAACGCGCCGGACACGCGCAACGCCTTGTCGCTCGACATGGTCGAGGCCCTGCATGCGGCCTTTGACCGGGTCGAGGCCGAAACGCCGCGCGGCCTGGTGATCACCGGCGCCGGGCCGGTCTTCTGTGCCGGGCTCGACCTTGCCGGGATCGAGAGCCGGTCGGATGCGGACATGCTGTGGCTGCTGACGCGCATCGAGCTGATGCTGCAGCGGCTGTGGTCCTTGCCGTGCCGGACACTCGGCCTGGCACAGAAAGCCGCGATCGGAGCGGGGGCCGACATCCTGGTCTGCTGCCAGCACCGCGTGCTGTCGGACGGCGGGCGCATGGCGTTCCCGGGTCTCGGGTTCGGCATCTTCCTCGGCACGCATCGCCTGTCGCTTCGGATTGGCGGGAACGCGGCGGAACGGGTGCTGTCTGCCGGCGGGCCCGTCGCCGCGGAGGATGCGCTGCGGCTTGGCCTCGTGCATGCCACGCCCGCCGCGCCGGAAGAGGCGCTGGAGGACTGGAGCGCAGGGGTGTTGAAACTTGACCCGCACGTGGCGGCGCAGCTGTCGACCACGGTCTGCCGGGCCGATCCCGAAGCGGACATGGCCGCGTTCGTCGCGTCTGCCGCGCGGCCCGGTCTGCGCGACCGGATCGCCGCCTACGTCGCGGCCCAGAAAGCGGCGCGGCAAGACGCCAAAGCCGCAACAGACACCTTGAAGCGAAAGGTTCCCTCATGACCCGTTCGGAAAAACTTGTCACCCTGGAAGAGATGGTCGCCACGATCCCGGATGGCGCGTCCATCGGGCTGGGCGGCAGTTTCCTGCACCGCGGCCCCTTCGCCTTTGTCCGCGAGCTGATCCGGCAGGGCAAGCGCGACCTGGAAATCATCAAGGCATCCCCCGGTTACGACATCGACATCCTGTGCCGGGCCGGGTGCGTGTCGCGCGTGCGGGCCGGGATCGTCGCCATGGAAGGCAATTTCGGTCTTGCCGGCGGGTATCGCAAGGCGATCGAAAGCGGGACGGTGAAGCTGGAAGAACACGCCTGCATGACGCTGACCGCCGGGCTGCGCGCGGCCGGAGCCGGCGTGCCCTTCATGCCGGTCGGCGGCGTGCATGGCAGCCAGATCGCCGAGGTGTCCGGCTGGAAGAAGATGACAGACCCCTACGGCGGCGAAGAAGAGGTCTGGCTGATCCCGGCCATCCGCCCGGATTTCGCCGTCATTCATGCCCATGCGGTGGACCGCGACGGCAATGCCCGCGTCGAGGGCTCGCCGCATTGGGACCGGGCGCTCACACGCGCGGCCCGCAAGGTCCTGGTGACCGCCGAAACCCTGGCCCCGTCCGAAAGCTTTTCGCAGCGGCCGGAACTGACCCTGGTGCCCGCTTTCATGACCGCCGCCGCCGTTCATGCGCCGCAGGGCGCCTGGCCGGGGTCGCTCGCCCCGGTTTACGACGTCAACTACGATGCCGTCGCCCGGTACGTGGAAGAAAGCGCCGATGGCTCCATCGAGGAGCACATGGCGGCGGCACCCGAAGCCAGGCAGGAGGAGCCGGCATGACCAAGTATACCCCGTTTTCCTATATCGTCATCAACCTGGCCCGCCTGATCCGACCGTCAGAGGTGACGTTCTCGGGCGTGAACTCGACCCTGCCGATGCTGGCCTGCCTGGTCGCGAAGCGCGCCTACGACTTCGACTTCACATGGCTGAACGTCGCCGGAGGGGTCGATGCCGAGCTGGCGGGACCGGTGCCCCTGTCGTCGGGGGATGCGGCCCTTACCGCGGGGTCGCGCTCGATCTTTGCCAACGAGGATTTCTACGATCTGTGCACGCGCGGCGGCATGGACCTGTGTTTCCTCGGCGCCAGCCAGATCGACGGCACCGGGGCGACCAACAACTCGGTCATCGGGGACTGGGACAGCCCCAAGGTGCGCCTGCCGGGCGGCGGCGGATCGGCCGTGATGATGCCGACGCTGAAGCGGGCCGCCACGTGGCGGACGGAGCATTCGACGCGCACGCTGGTCGACACGCTGTTCTTCCAGACAGCCAAGGGGAACCTGCAATCCGTCGTCACGCCGATGTGCGTTTTCGACAAGAGGGACGGACGGCTTGCGGTGGCCTCGCATCACCCGGATGTCACGCTGGACGACATACGTGCCGCGACCGGTTTCGAAACCGACATGTCGCAGGCCGGTCCAACCCCCGAACCCACCGCGGCGGAACTGGCGGCGCTGAGGGCACTGGATCCCGATGGCACATTCGAAGCGGATGCCGCGGTCCGACTGCCGGAGTTGGCCGCATGAGTGATTTCGTTACCG
>NZ_JARAMK010000024.1:0-3642 GCF_028807495.1 Roseovarius sp. SK2 | reverse complement strand
CCGCCGTCTTCGCCTCTTCCGCGCGCAAAACGACACGCCCGTCCGATACAGGCGCCCCGTAAGAGCGCAGCAAGGCCTTCGCCTGGTATTCATGGATGTTCATTGTCTCAAAGCTCCTCCCGATGCTTTTACTTACTTGATGAGATGCAACATGTTCTTGAATTGCGGTGTCCCGGCTTTGCCAAGCCACTCGAAAACGACCATTTCCGTGGTGACGATCCCGGCGCCATAGGCGTTGAGCCGGGCGATGCAGGCCGCTTCGCTTTCCAGCGTGCGCGAGGCCGTGGCGTCGGAGACCACAAAAACCTCGTAGCCCTCCTCTATCAGGCTGGCGGCGGTCTGGACCACGCAGATATGCGCCTCCATTCCCGCGATCACGGCCTGTTTACGATCAAGGCTGCGGAAATGCGCGGCGAAATCCTCGTCCTCCATGCAGGAGAAATGCATCTTCGGAAGCACCGTGGCTTCCGGCGTCTCCAGCTCGGACACGGTCTTGCCAAGACCCTTGGGGTATTGTTCGGTCATCACGATGGGGATGTTCATTTCTCGTGCGCCGGCACAGAGCGTTCTCGTGTTGCGAATCGTACGGGCCGGCGCCTGCATTGCGGGCACCAGTCGCTCTTGCATGTCGATGACAATGAGGGCTGATTCGTCGGCGCGGATAAGCAAAAACAGGTCCTTTCATGCACTTGGTGATGACCTCGTAGAATACCAGATACCAACTATTTCACAGTATCGCAACCTGCGAGATTCGCGCCTTTGATCACCTTGATTGATCGTTCGGGCAGATTTTTTTTCGTGTGAAAAAAGTGCAATATAAATATAAGCTTAGAATGAATTTTCGGCCTGGAATCATGCCGGATTCCGGCGATTTTTCGAGCAGAACTGAAAAATCGTTTGTCGTGTTAGGTATGCTGTGTATGGTATACCAACGTCGCAAACGACGCCGCGCAACACGAGATCGGAGAGGGCGCATGAAGCTGAAACCTGTGCCTTCGAATTTCACGCTGAAGGATCACGTCTACGAAATGCTTCGGACAGCGATCACTGATATGAACATCTACGACAGCGCGACAGATCTGCGCCTGGACGAGCGTGATCTGGCCGAGCAGCTGGGCGTCTCGCGGACACCGCTGCGCGAGGCCGTGGCCCGGCTGGAGCGTGATGGTCTTGTCGAGGTTCAGCCGCGCAAGGGCGTGTTCGTGCAGCGCAAGAGCCTGGCCGATATTCTGGATATGATCATCGCGTGGGCTGCGCTGGAAAGCATGGCGGCGCGTTTGGCTTGCGAACACGCGACGGATCGCGAAATCGCCAGCCTGCGCACCATAGCGGCGAAGTACAACGACGAGATCGCCAACACGCGTATCTCGGAATACTCCGACGACAATATCCGCTTTCATCAGCGCATCCTCGAGATCTCGCGCTGTAAACTTCTGCGGAAAATGGCGGATGGTCTGTTCCTGCACATGAACGCGGTGCGGGTTCGGGCGATGGGCGAGGGCAACCGCGTGCGGTGGTCGGTCGTCGATCATGCAGAAATCATCGAAGCGATCGAAGCGCGGGATGCCGATCTGTCGGAGCGCCTCGTTCGCGAGCACACGATGCGGTTGCACACGCACGTCAATCGCACCTGGAGCAGTTTCGAACTGGCCGTCGGCGCGGGAGGCGCCAGGGTCAGCTAACAAGGAATGAGTACTAGAAAGGGGCCGAACGGGGCCCCGAACAGGGAGGAAGACTATGGGTGTGACCCAGATGACCGATGACCTCGTCGCGCGGACCGAGACGGATCCCGAAACGCTGACCGACGGGTTTCATCTTCTGATCGATGCGCTGAAGTTGAACGGCGTCGAGACGATCTACAACGTACCGGGTATCCCGATTACCGATCTCGGACGTTACGCACAGGCGCAGGGAATGCGGGTCCTGTCCTTCCGCCACGAACAGCATGCCGGATACGCGGCCGCCGCCGCCGGTTTCCTGACCAAGAAGCCAGGTGTCTGCATGACGGTATCAGCCCCCGGCTTCCTGAACGGCCTGACCGCGCTTGCCCATGCCACGACGAACTGCTGGCCGATGATCCTGATCTCTGGTTCATCCGAGCGTGAAGTCGTCGACCTTCAGCGTGGCGATTACGAAGAGATGGACCAGTTGGCCATCGCGCGGCCCCATGCCAAGGCGGCCTACCGAATCCTGCACGCCGAGGATATCGGCCTCGGCGTCGCCCGTGCCGTCCGCGCCGCCCTGACGGGCCGCCCCGGCGGTGTCTACCTTGACGTCCCCGGTGCCCTTCTTGGGCAAGTCATGGACGAAGTCGAGGGCAGTAAGTCCTTGATCAAGGTCGTGGATCCGTCCCCCGCCAGTGTCCCCAGCCCCGAGGCGGTGGATCGCGCGCTGGACGTGATGAAGAATGCCAAGAAACCGCTGATCATCATCGGCAAGGGCGCCGCCTATGCGCAGGCAGACGAAAAGGTGAAGGAGCTGGTGGAAACCCTGGGCTTCCCCTACCTGCCGATGTCGATGGCCAAGGGTCTTCTGCCCGACACGCACCCGCAATGCGCCTCGGCGGCCCGATCACTGGTGCTCAAGGAAAGCGACTGCGTCTTTCTGATCGGCGCGCGCCTGAACTGGCTGCTCAGCCACGGTGAGGGCAAGGCCTGGGGCGAGAAGGGCGCAAAGCAGTTTGTGCAGATCGACATCGAACCCAACGAGATGGACAGCAACCAGCCCATCGCGGCGCCACTGATCGGTGACATCGGCAGCTGTGCCGGCGCTCTGCTGGAAAAGATCCGTGGCAACTGGGAAAAACCGTCCGAGGACTGGACCGGCGCCGTGCGCTCCAAGGTCGAGGCCAATATCGAACGGATGGCCCCGCGCCTCAAGAACAACAACTCTCCGATGGACTACCAGGGCTCTCTGGGCGTCATCAAGGACCTGATCGCCGAGAACCCGGATACGGTTCTGGTCAACGAAGGCGCCAATGCGCTGGACCAGTGTCGCTCGATCGTGGACATCCACAAGCCCCGCAAGCGGCTGGACGTGGGCACCTGGGGTATCATGGGGGTCGGCATGGGCTCTGCCATTGCCGCTGCCGTGGAAACCGGCGACCAGGTTCTCGCGGTTGAAGGCGACAGCGCGTTCGGCTTCTGCGGGATGGAGATCGAGACGGTCTGCCGCTACAACCTGCCCGTGTGCATCGTGATCATGAACAACAACGGCATCTATCGCGGTGACGGCGAAAACTGGTCCGGCGGCGAAGATCCCTCGACCACGGTGTTCGTCAAGGACAGCAAATACGAGTTGATGATGCAGGCCTTCGGTGGGGTCGGTGTGACCGCCGACAACCCCGACGAGCTTCGGCAGGCGATCAAGGAAGCTTTCGCAAGCCGCAAGCCGACGCTCATCAACGCGATCATCGCCGAAGATGCCGGCAAGGAGAGCGGCAACATCGGCAACCTGAACCCGTCTTCGGTGGTAGCGCAGAACCGTTACCCCCAAGCCAAGAATATCTGAGCGGGAGAGAACTCATGAAAGCATTGGACGGCATCAAGATTCTGGACTTCACGCATGTTCAGTCGGGTCCGACCTGCACGCAGCTTCTTGCGTGGTTCGGGGCGGATGTTCTGAAGGTGGAGCGGCCGGGCG
>NZ_JARAMK010000023.1:0-4594 GCF_028807495.1 Roseovarius sp. SK2 | reverse complement strand
GTAACTTCGTGATAATTTCTTCGGGCTTCGGTCGCTTGATTGCCATGTGGTTCCTCCGTTTTCCTAAACATAGCGGAGGACCACTTCATTGGGGGAGGATCAACGGCATCTCGCGTGGATGCTTAAAGAAGACGTAGAACTCGCATTTGGGGGTGCGCTCGGTTCCTTCGGCCCCGCAAGCTATCCGACAATATTAAAGTGAACGCGCCCGGCGACTTGCGCTGATTTGCGCGTCTTCGAATGAAACCTTGTTTACAACAATGTCAGGTTTAAATAATATGAACAAGATTTACATATGCTGAACGATAGGAGGTCGTTCATCATTGGAAACAAGGGAGGTCCTGATGAGAAAAACAATTTGTACCCTGATGATGGCAGGGGTGATGATGACCGGTGCGGCGAAGGCCGAAGACTATGTCATGCAGACCGCGTCGACGGGTGGCACGTTTCACCCCGTGGGGGTCGCCATCTCTACTTTGAGCAAGGTCAAGCTGCTGCCTTCGGAGAATTTCTCGCTGACGGCGGTGAACTCGGCGGGCTCGGGCGCGAACCTGCAGGCCATGGCGTCCGGAACGGCCGACTTTTCGATCCTGCAGGGGCTTTTCGGCTATTACGCGGCGCGCGGCACCGGGCCTTTGAGCACACCGATGGAGGATATCCGTTCGGTTTCCATGCTGTGGCAGAATGTCGAGCACTTCATCCTGCGCAACGACCTGGTCGATACCGGCACGGCCGCGGATATCGTCGCCGCCAAGGGCGCCGGCGCGGGCATGGGCGCGCGCAACTCGGGCAGCCTGGGCTCCGGGACGCTCTTGATGGAAGGTCTGGGGCTGAATGCGGAAGAAGACTTTCAGATGATCTATTCCGGTTATGGCCCGACACTTGATGCCATGGCCAACGGACAGATCGATTTTGCGTCGATCCCGGCCGGCGTGCCTGCGGGCGCGATCACCCAGATACTTGCCACCAACGGCGATGACGTGACGATCCTGAACGTAACGCCGGAAGAGGCGGAAGCGATGGATGGCGGGCGTGAACTCTGGACGGCCTATACCATCCCGCCCAACAGCTATCCCGGACAGGACGAGGCGATCCAGACCATCGCCCAGCCGAACTTTCTTGCGGTGAATGACGACGTGTCGGAAGACCACGTCTACAAGCTGACCAAGGCGCTTTACGAAAACCTGCCGTTCTTGCAGTCGATCCACCCGGCAACAAAGGCGATGTCACTGGAGGTGGCGATTGCCGGCCTGCCGACGCCGCTGCACCCGGGTGCTGTGCGCTATTACCGGGAGGTTGGTCTCGACATTCCCGAGCGGCTGCTCCCCCCGGAAATGCAGGACTGATCGCAGGACGCGACCGGGGGCGGTTGGCCGCCTCCGGCGCATTGCGAGAGCGGACCGGGATGATTTCCGGTCTCCTTGCCTCCGCGCCATCGCAAAACAGGAGCGAAGCCCATGCCCGCCCCGAAAGACCCGATCAAAGCCGCGTCCGACGACCCGGTATCAGCGACCGTGACGACCGCTATGCCCTCGGATGCTGGCCAGGTGTCTGAAAAACGTCGGCGCTGGCTTGACCCGGAAAGCCTGGGGCACGGGCCTTGGACCGCGCATGTCATGCGTTGGGCCGTTATCGCCTTTGCGCTCTGGCACATCGCCACGAACCTTTTCATCAACGAAGCCGGGATCTGGCAGAACGCGTTGCACTTCGGCGGTTTCGGGCTGATCGCGGCCCTGTCGACGGCCCCCATGCAGCGGTTGCGCGACAGTCGCTGGGCAATGGTCCTCGACGTGATCTACGGGTTTGCCATTTTCGGGGCGGCCATCTGGGTCGCCTACGCCGAGGATGGCGTGTACGTGAACTCCATGGCCCAGCGTGGGTCCGGCTGGATCTTCAGTCCGATGGACTGGATCGCTGGCGGGCTGGTGATCTTTGCCGCCGTGGACCTGACCCGGCGGCTTACGGGCTGGATCATACCCACGCTGATCCTGATATCCCTGGCCTATATCCTTTTCCTCGGGGCCTGGTTGCCGGGCGTGTTCCGGTCCGCGTCCCTGCCGCTGTCGGACGTGCTGTTCCGGTCGCTCTACAATGACGAAGGCATGTTCGGCGGCATCACCACGATCTCGTCGGCCAACATCACCTTGTTCATGATCTTCGGCGGTTTCCTGATCTACTCCGGCGCGTCGGATTTCGTGATCGAGTTGAGCCGGATCGTCGCCGCGCGCCTGCGCGGCGGTGGCGCCTACGTCGCCGTGATCTCTTCGGCACTGACTGGCACGATCAGCGGCTCCGCGGTCGCCAATACGGCCTCCACCGGGGTCATCACGATCCCGACGATGACGTCCAACGGTTTCAAGCCAACCTTTGCCGCCGGGGTCGAGGCAGCCTCGTCGACCGGCGGCCAACTGGTGCCGCCGATCATGGGGGCCGGCGCCTTTGTCATGGCGAGTTACACCGGCCTGCCATACAGCACGATCGTCGCGGTTTCGGTCCTGCCGGCCATCCTTTATTTCCTGTCGGTCGCCTGTTTCGTGCGGATCGAGGTCCTGCGATCGGGTATCCCGGCCGCAACGCCGCGCCCCGTGGACCGCAAGAAACTGGCGGCCGGTGCGTTGAACTTCGTGCTGCCACTCGGGGTCATGATCTGGCTTCTGATGACCGGACGTACGCCGAACTACGCGGCCTCGGTCGCCATCGCGGTGCTGGTGGTCGTCAGTTGGGCGACACCCACCAAGATGACCCCGAAGCGTATCGCGCAGGCCCTGATCTTCGGGATGCGGACCGCGGTCATGACGGCCGTGCTGTTGACTGCCATTGGCCTGGTGAACAACGCGATCACGACCTCCGGCGTCGGCGGGGCCTTCAGCCTCATGATCATCCAGTGGTCCCAGGGGTCGCTGATCATCGCAATCGCGTTGGTGGCCCTTGCCTCGCTGATCCTTGGCATGGGGCTGCCGGTGACGGCCGCCTACGTGATCCTCGCAATCCTGCTCGCGCCGGCGCTGTCGGGGCTGCTGGCCGACCGGATCGTCATCGACGCGCTGGCGGCGGGCGTCAATGATGCGGCCGTGAGTGGGACGCTCGCCCTCTTCGATCCGTCGCTACAGGCGGATTTGCCCAGCGGGCTCGGCGCAGAGCGCGCGGCCGAAGTCGTAAGCAGCCTGCCCATGGAAGTGTCCGCGGTGTTGCGCTCGTCGCTTGTGGACCAGGGCCAGTTGTCGACCTTCCTTCTTGTCGCGCACCTGATCATCTTCTGGCTGAGCCAGGATAGCAACGTGACACCGCCGGTCTGCCTTGCCGCCTATACCGCGGCCGGCATCGCGGGATCGAAGCCGATGGCAACCGGGCTGACCTCCTGGAAGATCGCCAAGGGGCTTTACATCATGCCCCTGCTTTTTGCCTATACACCATTGATATCGGGGGACGGGGCAGAGGCCCTGCGGGTCGCGGTCTTTGCCAGTTTCGGGATCTACGCGGTCACCGCCCTCTTGCAGCGCCATGCTGAAGGGCCACTGACCTGGTGGGCCTATGCCGGGCTGTTGGTTGGCGCGATAGGGGCCTTCATGCCTTACCATATCTGGGCGAACCTTGGCGGTGCTGTCCTGACCCTTGTGACTGCCTGGGGGACGCGTCCGCGACACCCAATAGGCCAGAGGATCGAGACATGACCGGAGAAAAGACTTCGTCGAAACAGACCGCGACGACGACAAGCGATCCGGCGCCGCGACGTGATTCCACGCTGCGCAACGGACTGCGCCTTGTCGAAGCTCTTTCGATGCGGGGCGCAATGAGCCTTGGTGATCTGTCCCGCGAGACCGGGATCGGCAAGGCCACGGCCCACCGGCTGCTGCAAACATTGTCGGAAGAAGGTTACGTCGATCAGGACGCGGAAACATCGCGCTACGCCGCGACAATGCGGATCTGGGAGGTGGCGATGGTGCGGTCCGAGCAACCGGACCGCGTCTCGCCCTGTCTGCCGGCGATGCAGCGGCTGCGCGATCTCAGCCGGGAAACCGTGATCCTTGGCCTGATCGACGGGGACGAGATCCTGTACCTGCACCGGCTCGATAGCCCGGAAGCGGTGCGGACCTTCACGCGCGTGGGGGACAGGGCGCCGGCACATTGCGTGGCCACCGGCAAGGCCGTCCTCGCCTTTGACCCCGCTGGTGAAGAGCGCTGGAGCACATTGACACTGGATGCGTTCGGGGCGGAAACGATCACCGATCACAAGGCCTTTGCCGCCGACATGAAGGCCACCCGCGACCGGGGTCATTCGATCAATCGGGGTGAGTGGGGCGGTGGCGTTCGTGCCATCGGTGCGCCGATCCGCAGCTGGAACGGACGTGTGCGCATGGCGCTGTCCATTGCCGGCCCGGCCGAACGCATGCCCGACGACAGAATCGCGGAGCTCGCTCCGCTGGTGATGGCAGCAGCCGAGGACGCTTCGGTTGCGTTGCAAGGACGAAAGGACAATTCATGACAAGTACACTTCCGCTGGCCGGCGTTCGCGTGGTCGAGATTTGCCAGATCGCGGCTGGGCCGTTTTGCGGGATGCTTCTGGCCGATATGGGGGCGGAGGTCATCAAGATCG
>NZ_JARAMK010000022.1:0-4704 GCF_028807495.1 Roseovarius sp. SK2 | reverse complement strand
TCCTGGCTCGTAACATAGTTTCGACTTCGCAGCCGTTGGCTACGCAAGCTGGTGTTGATGTCCTCCGCAAGGGCGGCAACGCCGTGGACGCTGCTCTTGCCGCCGCTGCAACTCTTGTCGTGGTGGAGCCGACTGGATGTGGGCTAGGTGGAGATGCATTTGCCATTGTGTGGGATGGATCTTCCCTGAATGGCTTGAATGCTTCCGGGCGCTCTCCGGCAGAATGGACTCCAGAACGATTTTCTGCCCTGTCCGATATGCCGGGCGAAGGCTTTGACACGATCACGGTTCCAGGCGTCGTGGCCGGATGGGCCGAACTGTCCAGAAGTTTTGGCAGAATAGAATTCGCTGATATTTTTCAATCGGCAATCGAATATGCGGAACGCGGCTATCACGTGTCCCCGACAATCGCGAAGCTGTGGAGTGTTGAAGCCGAGCGGCTTGGGAGACAGCCGGGTTTCGCCGAGTGTTTTATGCCGGGTGGCCGTGCTCCGCGTGCCGGAGAGTTGTTTGGGAACCCGGCGCTTGCAGCGTCGCTGCGCAGCATTGCCGACACCCATGGTCGGAGCTTTTACGAAGGACCCTTGGCCAAGAAGATCGTTGAGTTTGTTGGGTCATTGGGTGGATGCTTGTCTTGCGAAGACATGGCGGAGAACCGACCTGACTGGTGTGGCACCATCGCGGCGGAGTTTGAAGGCGTACATCTGCACGAGATCCCGCCAAACGGACAGGGAATTGCGGCACTTATCGCGCTTGGTATACTCGAACACACAAACATTGCCGACCTCGAAGTTGATAGCGCCGCCGCGCTGCATCTTCAGATCGAGGCAATGAAGATCGCATTCGCTGACATGCATGCACATGTTGGAGACATGGCAAGCATGCGCATTGCCCCGGATGACCTGTTGGATCCGGAATACCTTTCCACAAGGGCGGCTTTGATCGATCCCGAACAAGCTGGCGAATTTCGGGCAGGCGTCCCGAAAGCGGGTGGTACGGTCTATATCACTGCAGCGGACGAAAACGGCATGATGATCTCGCTGATTCAGTCGAACTATCGTGGTTTCGGATCTGGAGTGGTCGTGCCCGATACAGGCATCAGCCTTCACAATCGCGGATCGGACTTTGTGTTGAGCGACGGACATCCCAACCAAGTCGGTCCAAAGAAACGTCCACTCCATACTATCATACCGGGCTTTGTGATGAGGAATGGTTCGCCGCTTATGAGTTTTGGTGTGATGGGAGGCGGAATGCAGGCGCAAGGTCATCTGCAAATGATGGTACGTACGCAACTTTGGGGTCAGAATCCGCAAGCCGCCTCTGATGCACCTCGGTGGCGCGTTCAAGACGGCGGAAAGCTCATGGTTGAGCGGGATATGCCGAATGGAACGCTTCAATCATTGTCCGATTTCGGACATTGTATCCTGCAGGACCCACCAGAGGCCGCATTCGGCTTTGGCGGCGCTCAACTAATTCAACGTATTGATGGCGGATACATTGCAGGGTCCGATCACCGGAAGGATGGCGCTGCCGCGGGTTTCTAACGAAGCGCAACAATGGCGGACGGCCCGGTTAGAAGTTCGGTCGTCGGTCAATCAGACGAAACACACACTATTGGAGGAGAAGTGTTATGCCTTTCAAATCTATCACGTCTATTCTTTCGGCTACTATTCTGGGAGTTGCGGGAGCCGCAATAGCCCAAGACAGCTATCCGGAAGGACCGGTAACTGTTGTGGTGACCTATTCTCCCGGCGGGTCTTCAGATCTTTCTGCGCGAACACTGGCGTCAACAGCAACGGATGCGCTTGGCAAACAGATCGTTGTCACCAACAGGGCGGGTGCGGGTGGAATTACCGGAATGACAGCTATCAATAATGCCGAAGCTGACGGCTATACTCTTGGTCTCGGACGCGTTGCCACGCTCGCAGTCGTCCCGGCCGTCAACAAGTCGATTTCCTATGATATCGAAGATATCACGTATCTTGGGCTGCTGGAAAAGAACCCGAACGGTTGCGTGACAGGTGCCGACCGCCCCTTCGAGGATCTGAATGACCTGATCGAGGCTATAGAGGCTGAGCCGGGCAAATTGATTTACAGTTCTTCCGGGGTCGGAACCCTGACACATCTTGCTTCGGCCATGGTGCTCGATGCGACAGATCTCGACGATCCAGCCAATGCTGCAATACACATCCCGCAGCGGGGCGAAGGCGCGGCGGTGACGGCCGTAGTCAACGGCTCGGTCGATTTCTTCTGCGGCAACCTGCCGCCGATGCTTGGCAATATCCAGTCTGGTCAATTGAAGCCTCTGGTCGTGATGTTGCCAGAACGCGATCCGGCATTGCCGGAGGTTTCGACGGCCGCGGAACTGGGGCATCCGGAACTTGAAGCGGTTGTGGGCTGGAGCGCGCTGGTTGGTCCTCCAGGATTGAGTGAAGAGGTTGTGGCGAAATGGACGGAAGTTCTTTCGACCACGGGCGACAGCGAGACCTATCAGAATTTTGTCAAGCGACTGGGCTCAACTCCCTCTGTCATGGGGCCGGAAGAAACACGTTCGTTCGTGCTCAAGCAATACGAGACGTTCAACGAATTGGCCGAACGGCTTAATCTTCGGACCGTGCAGTAGGCGTTTTCCTGCACGTCAATTCAGCTGAACGCCGGGCCACATGAAGTGGTTCGGCGGTTGGCGGATCATGGAGCTTGCCGATGTCACGGGCCGACCTTAACGATCTATTGCTTGGCGCCGCAGTCATATTTCTGGCGCTTGTGTTCAGTTTCTGGATCCTGCCGGGTGGCATTACATCCGTTCCAGGTCCGGCGGCACTTTCACCGCGGTTCTGGCCAAGGTTGATTGGGATTGCCCTAATTCTGCCGGGCGCATCCATCATGATCTCGGCGCTTATCCGTGCGCGTCGTTCCGCGCGCGGATCTTTTTCAAAGAAGGGACGCATTCCGCCGGAGGCTGTCGTCCGCCTAGCGGTTGTTGTCGTGGGTATGATCGCTTTCGCAGTCCTTCTTCCTGTCCTTGGAATCTACGTGGCTTCGGTGCTCATAATCATGGTCGTGGCGTTCCTGATGGGCAGCGGGAGACCCGTCGTCACCGTGACGACTGCGTTTGTGATCCCGTTGCTGCTGTCGCTGTTCTTCAATCGCGTCGCCGGCACTGCCCTGCCGCGTGGTTTCTTCGATTTTTTACCATTCTGAGAGGCGCTATCAGCCATGACTATCGATCTGATCCTAGAGGCGGTCGGCCTTGTCGCGAACATTCAGAGCATCGCGGCATTGTTGATCGGCGTCACGATAGGCGTGGTGGTCGGGGCCATACCTGGAATGTCCACGACGATGGCTGTGGCCCTGACGTTGCCGTTCACCTTCACGCTGGACCCCGTGACCGGCATTCTGCTGCTTTTGGGCGTCTACAAGGGCGGAATATTTGGTGGTTCACTTACAGCCATCCTGATCAAGGCCCCAGGTACACCAGCGGCATCCTGCACTGTACTCGACGGGTGGCCGCTGATGCAGAAAGGGCAGGGGCGCAAGGCGCTCGACATGGCACTTTTCGCGAGTTGCACGGCCGACTTCATTTCCAATCTTGCCCTGATCCTGCTCGCAGGCGTTCTCGCGAGCTTCGCATTGAGTTTCGGTCCACCGGAATTCTTCACGCTCATCGTTTTTTCACTAACAATCATCGCAAGCGTATCTGGCGACCAGATCGCAAAGGGCCTCGTCGCCGCGGGCTTGGGGCTGTTGCTGGCGACGGTCGGACTTGACCTGATCTATGGAACTGAACGGTTCGTCTACGGAAACGCCGATCTGATGTCGGGGTTCAGCTTGGTGCCTGTCTTGATCGGCCTGTTCGCACTTCCCGAAATCATAGCCTATTTCGTGCGCAGGCCTGAAGGTGCAGGCACTGCCGCAAAACTGGAAGCGGTAGGTTTGAAGTGGCATGAATACAAGTCAAGCCTGCGCACGATCATCAAAGGGAGCTTTATCGGGTGTATTCTCGGCGCAATCCCTGGTTTGGGAGCCGCGCCCGCCGCTTTTCTTTCCTATGGTGAGGCTCAAAGATCGTCGAAAAACAGCAAGAATTTCGGCAAGGGAGAACTGGAAGGTGTGGCCGCCTCGGAAGCCGGAAACAGTGGTGTGGCAGGGTCCACGATGATCCCGTTGCTGGCGTTGGGTATTCCCGGCGATGTAATTACGGCGATCCTATTGGGCGCGTTTATGATCCACGGCTTGAAACCCGGCCCGTTGTTGTTCGAACAGAACCTGTCGTTGGTTTATGCGCTATTCATTGGAATTATGCTTAGCTCACCGCTCTTGCTGATCGTCGGAAAAATTGCCAGCCGATATATCGGTAAGGTCGCTACAATGCCCTATTCGCTTCTCTATCCGGTGGTGTTCGTACTGTGCGCATATGGTGCGTTCGCGATTAACAACAGCCTCTTCGATGTGACGGTCATGGTCGCAATGGGTATACTCGGTTTTGTCATGATGCAGCTTTCGATTCCGGCTGCTGCGTTCCTAATAGCCTTCGTGCTGGGACCGTTGCTCGAAGACAACTTCAGACAGGCGATGCTGATGTCCGGATCTGATCCGGCAATCTT
This sequence comes from Roseovarius sp. SK2, assembly GCF_028807495.1. Taxonomy (NCBI): domain Bacteria; kingdom Pseudomonadati; phylum Pseudomonadota; class Alphaproteobacteria; order Rhodobacterales; family Roseobacteraceae; genus Roseovarius; species Roseovarius sp. SK2. The sequence continues at coordinate 100 of NZ_JARAMK010000022.1, read as the reverse complement.
TTTCCGATCCGGCATATGCTGGTTTTTCTGGGCACTCACAGTGGCTTCGGTTTACCTGGCGATCAGGCGAGGTTCGAGGTGACGTCGGATGACTCCTCTT
>NZ_JARAMK010000021.1:0-5133 GCF_028807495.1 Roseovarius sp. SK2 | reverse complement strand
GCGGCAAGAGCAGCGTCCACGGCGTTGCCGCCCTTGCGGAGGACATCAACACCAGCTTGCGTAGCCAACGGCTGCGAAGTCGAAACTATGTTACGAGCCAGGACAGGTGAACGTCCCGATGCATATGGCAAATCGTACTTCAAGTCTTTCTCGCAACGCTAATCAGTTCCATACACATAGCAGCTCCACTTGATCTTGGTATTTTGAATTTCTTATCCCACCGTATGGAACTGCACCGGACAGTATTACAGCCAGTATACGCATACCGATAAGTCCAAAGCAAAATTTACAACCTTCGAGTGTCCCTGATTAAAGCTGAGTTATGGCAGAACTTCTAAATAGAAAAGATTTTTAACTATTTAATAATAAATAATTATTTTCTGGCATTAATGACGAACACCAGTCGCATTATCAGAACAGCCTTACACAAAACCTTTCCATGTAGCGGCTTGATTTGGATGCCGGAATGAACGCGAAGTTGCATACTCCAAGCATACGAACTCAAATTGACCTGAGACCCGACTTGCCTCCAGCTTTCGGGAGAGTCAGTCGGTTGATTGGTCCGACCCCGAACCTTCTACCGCCCTCGGCGAGAGTTTTCCGGCTTCGATCAGGGTGACAGGCTGGTGATGCCCCCCGATTTCGTCAGCGTCAAAACGATGGCATACTCCCACGCGATCAGGTCTGCAGTCACGAAGGTTACCGCAGACACCACTCCAAGGATCGATGACAGAAGTTTTTTAGACCGTTCATGCCATGCAGTCGCTCGAACCCGATCAGCCCAAGGACCGCCAGCAGCAGCCACGCAACGACAGCTATGGCTGGCGCGGAATCGGGAAAACCCCGCCCGGCCAGCGAACGTGACGATCAGCGCGCCCGGATGCGACGTGTTCTGCGACGACCCGGCAGGATGTTGCCCCGGTTAGAAGGCACCTGTTCACGCCAGAAGACATACAAGCCAGACACCAGGATGATCGCGACACCGATCCACGTCATCATATCGGGAAAGTCACCAAACACGATGTAACCGACAACGGTCGCCCCGATGATTTCCAGGTATTGGAACGGCGCCAGCATACCGGCCTCCGCACGGCGGAATGCCGCTGCGATCAGAATGAAGCTCACCGCCGCGAACAGACCGGATGCGGCGATGGCCCCCCACCCCCAGACCGGCAGCGTTGCGAAATCTGGCTGGATCCAGCCGGCGGCGGCCAGGATAATGCACAGGGTTGTCATGCCGACGCCCGCATACGCCGTCGCGCCACACTGCACGGTCAGGCCCGAGCGGATGCCGGACGCGCGGCGCAACACGATCATGTTCAGCGCATAGGCCGTCGCCGCTACAAGCGGCAGCAGCGCGGCGAGCCCCAGGTCACCGCCGGGGCGCACCACGACCAGCACCCCGACAAGGCCGACGCCCACGGCCACCATGCGCCGCGGTCCCACGCGCTCTCCCAACAAGGGACCGACCAGCATCGTCAGGATCAGCGGCTCGGCAAAAAAGATCGCAATGGCCGTGGCGATGGGCATGACGGAGAACGCCCAGACGAGACTGGTCAACGTTATCATGACAAGGCCGCCCGAAAGCGCGACGATGGGGGAAAACATCGGACCACGCAGCCGATGCCGCAGCACTACAGCAATCGGCATCATCACTAGGCCCTGCGCCAGCAGGCGCGCAGTCGTCACTTCCACCGCCCCCAGATGCGAGGTCAGCAGCTTGGCAAAGGTGTCGCCCACAGGCAGAAGCAGCATCGCCATCGCCATGCAGATCATCCCGACGAGAGGTCCGGTTGCAGCACCCCGCGATCCGGTCAGTACATGCGTCATGGTCATCACTCCATAGATCATAGGCCCGGCGCGTACCGGGCGGGTGATGTCCGGGCGTCCAGGACATGAAACGACTTTTGGGAATTAGCCTTGCAAGACGGCGCCACCGCCAAGGTTTGTAGCCCGTCTCTAGACCTCGGTGCCGGATTCGGTCAAGCGGTGTTGACAGGCCATCGCCGCCTGATGACCCAAGTTGTCCTTCAGCACTCAGAAGACGGACCAGACTGCCTTGCGGCTCAGCATGGCGGCGGCCCGGGTTCCTGCCTTGGAATTGCCATAACCACCCAGACTGGTCCTCCCCCACTGACGTGGTCCACCACAATGAAACTTTCAGCATCACTGACATTCGTTGTTACATTCACTGAATGTGGTCCCATATATTCGAACAGTTGGCTGAGGTAAGCCCCGAACCTGTTCGACGGATATCGTTTTCGATTGAGTCATGTGAGCCTAAGACGTCGTCCGTGCTGGAAATAGGATTTGTCAGAAGGATATCACGCGGGCTTGGCGCGTTCGCTGAGGCGCAGGAAGAGCGCATGCCGCCAACACATCCAGAAAGGGATTTCAGACGGACAGCGAAAAAGGCTCCCCAACAAGTTAGGGGTGTATCCCCCTGAGCGTGACCGACAGTCGTTGTTGCCTCGACGTCTTGATCAGTGATTTCGATACCAAACTCCTTTTCAAATGCCATGGCTAGTTCAACTTTGCCCAAACTATCTACGCCAAGGTCAACCCTGAAATTCGTTTCGGAGGAGATATCGGTTTCCGAAACTTTGAACTGCCTGGCAACGACCTTCCTTACGCGTTCTGTAACCTCAGTCATGTTCGCGGCTCCTCTACCTTGGGGCCTACGGCACGTAAACACTTCTCGCTGACGCACCAATTGGTTTGGTCGAGCACTCGACCTGAGAAAGTTGCAGCAAGCCATGTCAAAGCCCCTTACGGCGCCTGACACTACGTTTGGTTAGCTCGCGAACCACCATCGGCTTGGGGCTCGGGCGCCATCGCATTCCCAGTTCGCGGCAAGTACCTCACCATGCTGTACCCGTTGAGACCTTGCATACACGAAGTTATTGAAGAAGGGGATAATCGTCCCTCCGTCATCCCGCATCAGCATGCTCATTTCTCGGTACATCTCCGCCCGAAGGCTGTCATCAAGTGCGCCCTTGCTCCGTACGAGCAATTCGTTGAATCTCAGGTTAGTCCATCGGCTTTCGTTCCAAGTGGCGTTGGATGCATATGCCAAGGTAAACATCACATCCGGCGTTGGACGCGCGCCCCACGAGACCGCACAGAACGGTTTCTTCAACCAAACGTTTGAATAGTATCCGTCATTCGGTTCACGAACGACGTTAACCTTTATTCCTGCCGCTTGTGCCTGCTCGGCAAACAAGGCACACATGTCTACTGCGCCAGAGAACAAGCTTTCTGCAGTGCTGATACTGACCTCAAGATTTTCATGGCCCGCTTTTTTCAGAAGTGCCCGCGCCTTCTCCGGGTCGTATTCCCGCTGTGGAATGTCTTCGGGCCAATACGGTTGCACCGGTGCAATGTGAAAATCATTCCCGATAGTCGCAGTGCCAAAAGCATTCTTTTCGATAATTTCTTCCCGGTTGATGGCAAGTTTCAGAGCGTTGCGGACGTTTACGTCATCAAAGGGAGCCGTATCGCAGTGCATTGGCAGAGTGACTGCGGCACCAGACGGTACATTGTCGATCTCGATATCGGCCCGCTGTTCGAGCATATCCAAGTATTTGAGATCCACGAGAGATACGGCATCCACATCCCCCGCGACCAATGCAGACTGGCGCGCATCCGGATCATTGAGAACCAGAATATTCAGCTTGTCAAAATTTGGCCCCTCAAGGTGCCACCCGTCATGCCGGGATAGCTCCCATTGCACACCAAACTCACCACCTTCAATTCTGAACGGGCCAGATCCGTCGCCGGACTCCCAGTCGATGGAGCCATCATCCCGTGCAGGACAGATAGCAAAATGATAGTCCGTCATCAGCCAAGGAATGTCGGCGTTTCCGCGCAAAAGTTTAATGACAATCGTGTGGTCTCCGTCCGCAACGATCTCGTCCACATCGGCAAGGAGCGATTTCGCCGCCGACGTTGAAGCGTCGCCCCGGTGGTGGTTGAGAGACGCAATGACATCTCTGGACGTGACCGGTTTGCCACTATGGAAGGTGGCATTTTTATTAAGGCGGAATGTCCACTGGGCGGCATTGATCGTCGCTTCCCAATCCGTTGCCAGATCCGGCCCTAGCGTATTATCCGGCTCGATTAATGTTAGATAGCTGCGATGTTGATGAGCCAGATAAATCTGCTGACGAGATACGTAGGTTCCGGGATCATGCGTGTCGCCAGTGTTGCCGTCATGAATGCCCCAGCGGAATGTGCCTCCGCGCTGCGGCTGCGCAAAGGCCTTTGCCCCCCAAACTCCGCTTGCCAATGATGTGGAAACTCCCAGTGCTGTTGCCTTCGAAAGAAACTCACGGCGCGAAATATTTCCACGTCGGACGGCAATTGTCAGTTGGGCGATCAAGGATTGATCATGTTTCATGGCAACCTCCTGTAATTTTCGGAACACCTGTTTGCGGGCCCCCTAAAATCGATGGCCTCGAGTTCCTTGGGATAAGCAATACGCACGTGCCCGATTAAGATATCAGCGCCACGTCACGAATGGAGACAATCATGAATTTCCACGTTGCGCCACCCGGGTAGCAATAAATCAGTCCGGAAAAGTGAGCTCCAGTTCTTGGAAATCAATTCCGTTTTAGCGAAAAGAAATGCCAGACTTTTGAAATCTCCGTTTCAGGAGAAACATAGTTTATATGGGATGAAAAATGAGAAAAGATGAACACATCGCTTGCCTTGAGCGAGAAATCATTCGTCGACGCAAGGCGGCCGTCAAAATTGTTGTCAGCTTGGTCGAAGGTGCAATCATGTACCCAACGAACGAGAATTTCTAGCCCGAAGCCTCGAGGTAGATGCTAACGCATGCGGACGAGGAAACGGCACGTCTGTCTAGGCTCATCGCTAAAGCCCTAATCTCAATGTATGGATGCACTTTGAAATACTGCTTGGCCTCTTGATTCTTGCAGCCTCCTGTCCCTCATGCCAATCACTGTGTTCTGGCAGAGAGCATTGCCAACCATCTGATGATTTCGCGACCGGCCTTCAAACACTTGAACGAATCCAGGCAGCGGCGTCTTCACTTTTCTAGCATCCATTCACCACTTGCATCGCTCGCGACCCGCGGCACCAATGCACGGACGAGGTCGCGCATGTGGAGTA
>NZ_JARAMK010000020.1:0-22559 GCF_028807495.1 Roseovarius sp. SK2 | reverse complement strand
GCGGGCTGTCTTTTCCACCCGTATCGCGCCGGGGCGGGGCGCGATCCATCGGGGAAAAGACGGTTGCGCACCACCTCGACGGCTCCGGAACACGATGTTCCGGAGCCCCCGGCTTGCGCCCAACAGGGAGGTTGAAGACTGCCCCGTTCACGAGAGACACAGGACAGGCTTCAACCTCATCATGCACCACCATCTTGGCTCTTGTCACGAGCCAAGAGCCAGACGGAACGCCGGTGCTTGGCGCGATGCGTCCAACGCGTTTCCGTCTCAATGGAGGGGCGCGCTGATGGCGAGCTACCACCTCTCTGTGAAGACGATCAAACGCAGCGCCGGGCGCTCTGCCACGGCAGCCGCGGCCTACCGTGTCGGGGAGCGCATCGAGTGTCAGCGTGAAGGTCGCATCCACGATTACACCCGCAAGCAGGGCATCGAGGAAACCTTCATCCTGACCCCGAAGGACGCGCCGGACTGGGCCACGGATCGGTCCCGCCTCTGGAACGAGGTCGAGGCCAGCGAGACCCGCCGCAACTCCGTCACCGCCCGCGAATGGGAGCTGGCCCTGCCGTCCGAGATCAGCGCCGAGGACCGCTCCCAGATCACCCGCGACTTCGCCCAGGAGCTGGTCAGCCGCTACGGCGTGGCTGTCGATGTGGCAATCCACGCCCCGCACCGCGAAGGGGACCAGCGCAACCACCACGCACACGTTCTGACTTCCACCCGCAAGCTGGAAGCCGACGGCTTCACAGCCAAGACCCGTGTGCTCGATTCTGCAAAGACCGGCGGCGTCGAGATCGAGCAGATGCGCGGCATCTGGGCCGATCTACAGAACCGCGCGCTGGAGCGGGCAGGGGAGGTGGAGCGCGTCGATCACCGGTCGCTCGAAGCGCAGCGCGAGGCTGCGCTGGAGCGGGGCGATCAACTCTCCGCCGAGGAACTGGACCGCGACCCCGAGCTGAAGCTGGGGCCAGCCGCCAATTCCATGGAACGCCGGGCGAAGTGGATGGCCGAGCGCCAGGGCCGGGAATACGTCCCAATCACCGAGCGGGGGGCCGTGGTCCATGCCGCGCGACAGGCCCGCACCGCGTTCCGTGAAATGCGCGCGCGGCTGGAACTGGCGCGTGAGACCTACGGCATCGAGCGCGAGGCCGGGCAGGGGCGCGTCTCTGCCGGTCTGGCAGCACTCAGGGCGGCGACCGCGAAAGATCGCGACCGCGACCGAAACCCGGAGGACTTCCGGGAACGGCTGGCCCGCGTCGTGGGCCGGTCATGGGACCAGGACGACACGCCCAAGCCTGAAGGCCGCAATTATGCGCGGGAGCGACTGAAAGAGATCATGGAGAAAGACGCCGGGCGCGACGGTCAGTCGGCGGTTCACAAGCTGGACGGCCACAGCGAGCATGACATGGGCGAGAGCATAGGGCGCGAGGTGCGCAAGCCCTCCGTTAACGAGCGCCTGAAGGACGTGCTGAACAAGCCGCGCGAAAAGCTTGAGATCGAGGACGAACGCGAACAGGAGCGCGATGACGACGAGAACGAAAACACGCGGGACAGGGATCGTGGCGAAGGTCACAGCCTGTGACGCAACCCGGTGAAACGACAGAGGAGATTGATCGAATGTATGAAGTATTTAACGTGGGCAAGACGATCTTGCTGGACGGAAAGCCGCTATCGCTTGTGACGCCCGCAGGTGTTGAAGGCTGGATCGAGAAGGGCATCCCGCACAGCTACCGCTACGACCAGGTGCGCGATCCGCTCGACGGCCAAATGAAGTACCGCTGTCTCTATGAGAAGGACGGGGCGGATGTGCCGTTTGTCCTGGTCAACGATCCCGACAACGGCGATGGGCGCGTGATCCTGTTCGATCAGAAGCCGGATCAGTCGCCGGTGTTACATCAGCGACAGTGAGTGATGCCGCGCCGCCGCAAGGCGGCTTTGAGACCAAATTACTTGATGCTGCAGCGTCCATGAATGTCCAGTCTTGTCCGGGGGGGCCATAACCTGTCGGAACCGACGGGCGTTTCGGCGAGGATATGACCGGTTGGGGCTGTCGCCCCAACCCACATGCACGAACTAAGCGCGTTTGTATAGCGCCAAGCCCCCTGCCAGCGCGAGCATGACGAAGCCACATCCGCGCTCAAGCCACATCGCTCCCTTCCCGCGCAGGAACCGCATGGCGTTGACCCCGACTGCCGCATAGATTGTCATGACGGCTACGTCGATCGCGACGAATATCAGCGCAAGCGTTGCATACTGGCTGAAGAGCGGTTCATCCAGGTCGATAAATTGGGGCAGAAAAGCCGCGAAAAAGATGTATCCCTTCGGGTTCGTGGCCGCGACGAGAAAGCTCTTTCTGAAGAGGCGCGCCGGTGTCCCCGCCCCTTTTCCGACCCCTGACAATTCTGACGTGTCGGCGATCTCAGCCGACGATCTCAGCATCTGGATGCCGAGCCATGCGAGGTAGAATACGCCGATCCACTTGACGACCGAAAACCAGAACGCCGATGTCGCCAGAATTGCGCCCAGACCCAGCGCAGCCGCTGTGATCAGTACCAGGTCCGAAAGTCCGGCTCCGACGATTCCGGCCCCTGCACGTGTCATGCCGAAGCGCGACCCGTTGGTGAGCGCCAGCAGAACCGTAGGCCCCGGCGCGGCGACTGTGGCAAAGGCCACAAAGCCAAATGCGATCAGCGAAATGTCCATATGAGACGCCTCCCCTTAGCGTATTTAAAGTTACGGTTGTACATATCCGTAATTATTGTTACGGATACTGTCAATGGAAAACCACTCATGAAGGAGTCCGGAGTGACAACCCTGACAAAGCCGGAAGACTGTGGCTCGATGGCAGAGCTACGCGAGCAGATAGACGCAATCGACCTGATGCTGCTGGAGCTACTGGCCAAGCGCAGCGACTACATCGACAGAGCCGTCGAACTGAAGCGGATCGAGGGCCTGCCTGCCAGAACAGTTGACCGTGTGGCAGCCGTTCTCGCCAACGTAAAATCAAAGGCGGCGCAAGTTGGCCTCGACGAAGAACTGGTCGAAACGCTGTGGACGGAACTGATCGAATGGGCCATCCAGCGGGAGGCGAAACATCTGGGGTGAAAACTCTTCAGGTCAGCCGTATGGTTGGTGCCGTGCTGGCACAGAACGACTTGCGCGAGGCAACCGACGTGGTGATTGCCTCGCTTATCATGCTGGTGTTCAAAAGCCCGGTCGCTCCGATTACCATCGGTATGATGACCGCTGCTCTCTAGATCACGCCGCCGCTGCGTGCCGGTTCAGGTGGATCAGCCCATATCCCGTGAACAAGAGGGCGATACCGCTGAACACCGTGCGTGTGATGTTCCAGACCTGCCACGGCGCCGAATAGGCCGCCCAGATGTCACGCGCAGCCTGCGTGTCGTCGGGTATGGTGACACGTGCCAGCTCCTCGTTCATCGGCACGTTGACCATCATGGTCAGAATCAGCCCGCCGAAGAGATACGTGAGGGCCGCAGCGCCAAAGGAAAAGAATGCGATGCGGCGCTGCTCATGCCGCGCCAGCAGGGTGGAGATGAGCAGTACCACGGGCGTCAGAAAGAAGGCCGGGAAAAATACGGCGTTGCGGACCGAAGCGTTCATCGCCTGCATTGCTGCAATCGCCACGGCCGGATCGGCAGCATCCAGCCCCCACATGGTTGAGCAGACCCAAGCATAAAAGAACCCGAAAATCGCGCCATTGAGAAGCAACGCGACCAGAGCTGTGGCTGGCAACAAGCGTGTCATCGGGCCGATACCGTATCAAAAGGTTGCGTGTCGGTGTCGCCGAGATTGTCACGAACGGCGGAATGGGCTTGATGTGTCAAGGCTTCCCCTTAAGCGTAATTTTAGTTACGGGTTGAGATATCCGTAATAAGCGTTACGGTTGCTGTCAACAGGGAGGATTTGGATGCGCGAAGAGAACAGGTCCCTGCGTCAGCAGCAGATCGAAACCGCAGCCTATGCACTGCTGGAAGAAAAGGGGTACGCGGGAACCTCGATGCTGGCCATTGCCAGAAAAGCCCGCGCTTCCAACGAAACCCTCTACAACTGGTACGGCGACAAGCAAGGATTGTTCAAAGCTCTGGTGACACGCAACGCCGCCGAAGTGAAATCCCTGCTGGAAGAGGAACTGGCGGCTAAAGAAAACCCGATGGCAACGCTTGCAAGGTTCGGACCGAAATTGCTGGAGCTGCTGCTTGGGGATCGCGCCATCGCACTCAATCGTGCCGCAGCGGCAGACCCGACAGGTGAACTGGGTGCCGTCATTTCGGAGGCGGGGAGAGAAACTGTCCTGCCTCTGCTTGTAGAAACTCTCGAACAGGCTAAGCGTCGCGGCGATCTATCTTTCGACCATCCGGAGGAAACAGCCGCGCTCTATATGAATTTGCTTGTCGGCGATCTGCAAATCCGCCGTGTGATCGGTAGAGTTCCCGCGCCATCTCGCGACTTTTGCGAGAAGAGGTCGGCACTTACACTAAGGCGATTGTCACTTTTGCTCGTGCCCGAACCCTAGACTTGCACGACTTGCAAAGATGAGGAACTGCGAGAGAAACGGGGTTTTCTCTGAAGCAGCCATTCGCGCTGCCGCAGCGAAAGCTCACTTTGTCCGCATAGCTGCCGCACGGTCGCGCTAGGATATCCGTGATCCCGGCAGTGTGCCGGTCTCGCTTTGAGCGATAGACAGGGCAGGGGATCGACGGGCTGACGCCCGCTCACCCCTACCCAGATAGCATCCAAATTCTGTTGATCCGCCTGCCATCCCGGCAGGTCCGAGAAAACCGGCAAGCGCCGCCTTTGGCGTCGGTTCCGGTCGAGAATTCCGGTTCCTCCCACGCGCGAGGCGCGCGGTTCCCTCCCAAATTCACGCCCTCCACCCGGGTGTCACGGACCCGCCGGGCCGCAGGACGGGCTTTGCCCTTACCTGCTCTGCCGTCCGGAATGCATGGGCATTCCAGACAACAGAGAAGGAAGGCCCGCCCATCGGCGGAAAGGGGAAGAGACCCGGCCCGCGTCACTCGAAGGAGGGTCACAAATGACCGCAGAGAAGTTTGACGTTTACACCCATGTCACCAATCAGATCATCGCGCAGATCGAGGCGGGAACACCGCCCTGGCGCAAGCCGTGGACCGGCGGAGGGGCAGGGGTCAGCTTGCCGGAACGGTTCAACGGAGAGGCCTATCGGGGCATCAACATCCTGATGCTTTGGGCCACGGCGATGGCAAAGGATTACAGCTCAACCCGGTGGATGACGTTCAATCAGGCCAAGCAGCTTGGGGGCCATGTCCGCAAGGGCGAGAAATCTGCGACCGTTGTGAAATACGGCACCGTCGAGCGCGAGAACGAGAACGGCGAGGAACGTCAGATCCCCTATGCCAAGGCTTACCGCGTGTTCAACGCCGACCAGATCGAGGGCTTGCCTGCCGAGTTCTACATCCTGCCCGACCCGCCCCGTGATCTTGGCACCGTGGCCGACCCCGAGCTTGAGGCGTTCTTTGCCGCGACCGGCGCGCAGATCGACGTGACCGAGGAGCCGCGCGCCTATTACAACATCAAAACCGACCGCATCCACATGCCGCCGATTGGCACCTTTCACAGGGCCGCAGGATATTACGGCACCTTGGCGCATGAGCTGACCCACTGGACAGGTGCGACGAAGCGGCTGGACCGCTTGGGCCGGTTCAATGACCGCAAGGCCTATGCCTTCGAGGAGCTGGTCGCGGAGATTGGCAACTGCATGCTTTGCGCACAGATCGGGGTGGAGCCTGAATTCGATCAGAGCGCGGCCTATGTCGAAGGATGGCTTGAGGCGATGAAGGAAGACAGTCGCGCGATTTTCCGCGCCGCGTCCGAGGCGCAGAAGGCCGTGGATTACATCATGGACCGCACCGCGCAGGCCGACCGGATGGCCGCTGAGTAGCTGCCCGCATCACCGCAATGATCGAGGCCCCCGTCAGCAGGCGGGGCCCTTCGCGTTGTGGCGTGATCGAGGTGGTGGCGGTTTCCGGGTGACTTGTCTGCGGGCAACCTAAGGCTACCCGCCGACAGGCCCGGCGCTTCGCGCGGACGGGCATGGTATGCCCGCAAAGCGAAAAAGCGACTTTGGTGCGCTACAGCCGATAGCAGTCATGTCACTGAGTGAACCGAATCTGGTCATACACCTTTGGCGTTAGCGGCGTTCCATGACCTTGATGATATTCCCATCCGGATCAGAGAACTCCAACGATCTGCTACCATCTGCATTTTCATGCACTGTGGCGTTTGGAACAGTCTTGCGTGTCTGTACGTGCAGTTCGTCCAGATGATTGTGTGACAGGTGGAAATCGACCGTACCGCCCAGCGTGCGATCTCCCCCACCTTTGCCTGGTAGGTATAGGGCAAGCGCAACAGAGACTCCGTCCAACTGCGCCCAGCCAAACTCCTCGACAACCATTGTGGCTCGCAATCCTAGGGCAGCTTCATAGAAGGAAGCTGACGTCTTCAGGTCCGACACGGGAATTTTCAGAATGGCGACACCGAGGCTCATTTTCGGTATTCCTTTTGGTCAAATGGCTGGAAAAATGTGAGAAGGTTGCCGTCAAGATCAAGGACTGCGAACTCCCGCAATCCATACGGCTTGTTCTGCAAGGGTCCGTTGGGGTGAATGACGTCCTTGTCTCGCATTTCAGCAAACAGCGCATCTATTTCGGTTGTAAACACACGCGCACTCGCAGTTCCTGCCAGGAAACTCTCAGCACCGCTGATGACGGGATGGCCATCGCGCCCTTTCCAAGTTTCATCGGTAGCGCACCATAAATGGATTTCGATCTTGTCGCGGATCATTACAGCATACCCGCTGTCAGTATGGCCGATCTCGAACCCGAGTCTCTCAGCATAAAAAGAAGCAGCCCGCTCTATGCCGCTGACGGGCAGCACGGGTACAGCGGCTTTGAGTAATGCGCCGGTCATGATGCGCGCAGCTTATTAAAATCCGCCCGCGTCATGACGAAACGCAGTCCGGCCATGTCGCGATGGCCGAGCGCGCCGTCTTCTGCCGCGCGTTCGATAGGACCGGTGTTTAGGAACCCGGCTTGATCAAACAGCCGCACGGCGGCGGTATTGTCTTTAACGACATCTGCGATGAGCTGCGTCACAGCGGACGTCGAGAAGAGATGGTCGACAAAAACCGGCAGGGACGTCTTGGCGATGCCGCGTCTTTGCGTGTCAGGCATCACAGTGATGAAGACCTCCGCCGCATGATCACCCGCTTCTGCCGCCCCGATTGATCCAAGGTATTCACCGGTACTGTCATCGGCGATGGTGAGTGAGCAGATCGGGTGGTTACTGGCGTAGCTCCCAATCACTGCATCCATCATCGCAGCCGCCCCGGCGCTGGATTTCTGCTCAGGGGTGAACGCCATGAACTGAGTGGCCGTAGGGTGCGTCAGGAACTGTTCAAATGCTGCCAGATCTGACGCCACATGAGGGCGGATCACGGTCTGGCCCGCGCTTAATTGTTTCGGAATTGGGATCATCAAGTTACTCCAAGGAGAATTGTCATGTGCGTCTCGCGCCGGGCGAAAGATGTCTTCGATCCTCGATGCGAAAGCATTTGCAATGTCGAAGGCCACGGGCAGGCTAGGTTCATATCGGCCCTTCTCGATTGCGTTGATTGTTTGTCGGGAAACACCGAGAAGCTCCGCCAGATTCTGTTGTGTCAACCCACGGGCGCGGCGTAGTTCCCGCAGCCGATTCATGACTTTCGGCGATTTGGCCACAAGGGTGCTACTCAGCGTTCCGCGTTGCGTTTGAAAAGTGTGCCGAGCAGGACACCACCCACGAGACCAAAGGCGACGCCTTGTGCAATCATTTCTGTTGCTGTCCCGATGGCCGCTCCGACCGCTATGCCGATTGCAATTCCAACACCCATGAGAGACTCCTTAACTTCGCTTCAGGTACCAATGATGGGATTTGGAATAAATGTAAAGTATGCTTTACATTTTTGTGAGCTGGTAAGGAGGAAATCTGACACCCACCGCTTGCCAATAACAGTCGTTATCGTCGGTGACAGAAACGGTTGAGTTTTGGCACATCCATCAATGCGGAAAAGGTCTCGCAGGAGCGCACTCTTCCGAATGCTGCGCTGAGTTCGAAGGTCCGCTTCCATATGGCTGCGTGTTGACCGGCCAAACAGCTTCGTCTAAAAGGTCTTTCAGTTGAGGAGCGCCCTGCCAGTGATCAAATAATTCCCAATTCATTCAGAAGCCGAATGGCTTGAAGGGAAATTATTTTTCAGGAGCATGCTCATGCATCCCATTATCTATGACGTTGCCGTCTCGCTAGACGGTTTTATCTCCGGCGTGTCCGGAGACATATCGAAATTCGCACCAGAAGGGCCTGTGGTAGACGACTACTTAAAACGCCTTGAGACCTACAGAACGGCAATTATGGGCCGAAACACCTACGAGTTCGGGTATGGTTTTGGCCTTAAGCCCGGTCAAAACCCTTATCCACATATGAGGACAGTCGTTTTCTCCGACACTTTGGAGGTGCCTGAACCGGCTGAAATCTCAGTTCTTCGCCGTCCCACATCGGAGGAGATTTTGACATTGGCGCGCAATGCGAGTGGCCCCGTGTATCTTTGCGGGGGTGGCGATTTCGCAGGGTGGATGCTGGACCAAGGATTGATCGACCGGCTGGTCCTCAAGCGCGCACCGTGTGTCCTAGGGAGCGGCACACCTCTCTTTGGCGCGTGCGCTCGGCCCATCAGCATGTCTCGGATCAGGACTGAGACATATGAGAATGGCTATCTTCTGGAAGAGTTCGAAGTCTGATTGAGATCAAGAAGCGGACAGTCATTCATGAAGTGCGACTGACCGTTTCATCCGCAGCCGGGACATAAACCCTTTACCGAAAACCTATGCGCCAATAACGGTCGTTTTCGCCAGTGGCAGAAACGTATGGGTCTTGCCGCTATGCGTTGTCGGTAACGACTGCATCAACTTCGATCTCGACCAACCATTCAGGGTTCACAAACCGATTGATCGCCATGATCGTATCGACGGGTCGGGCATCGACGCAATACTTCTTCCTCGCCTCTATGGCTTCTTTCCAGTTGTCGATATCCGTCAGGATTACCCGCGTCCGCACAATGTCTTGAAGACCTGAGCCCGCCTGTTCGAGAGCTGCTTTGATGATCTCGAAGCACTGCGTCGTTTGGGCAAAAACATCTCCGACGCCGACAGTCTTGCCAGATGCATCGACCGGCGCGGTTCCCCCGACCGAAATGTATGGTCCAACCCGAACGGCACGGCTAAAACCGACGATCTCTTCCATCGGGTTTCCATTGGAAATCAGTTGTCGCATGAATAATGCCTCCCACAGAGATCATTCTACTCTAATGAAGGCAACGGAAACAGCGCAGTTTGGATTGGACAAAAAACCCTGGCCAAGACCTCGCGGTCAAAAACGGTGGGTTCTGTCTCTTTACCTATCGCAACGCCGGACCAATGACTTACTGGTGCCAAAAGCCCCCGGCGCAACTGATCCGGTTCTGGCAGGTTTGTGGTCAACCCGATTTGCCGCAAAAACCACCCTTTTTGCGGCAGTTTGGGTCGTGGTGCCAAGTCACTGATATTCCATACGCTGGACTGACGCAAAAACCTCGTGCAAAAAGATCGCATGAAAATCGGCTATGCACGGGTGTCCACGGAGGAGCAGAACCTTGATTTACAAATCGAGGCGCTGACCGAAGCCGGGTGCGACCGGATCATCACCGACCAGGCGCAGAGCGGTGCCACAGCGGCCGAGAGCCGAGCCGGGTTTTCCGAAGCGATGGAGTTGCTGGGCTCAGGCGACCTGTTGGTGGTCTGGAAGCTGGACCGTGTGGGTCGGTCCATCGCTGACCTGATCCACCTGCTGAAGTTGTTCGGGGATCGAGGAATCGAGTTCCGCAGTTTGACGGACGGGATCGACACGACAACCGCAGGCGGACGGTTGGTTTTTCACATCATGGGGGCGCTGGCCGAATTCGAGCGCGACCTGATCCAGGAACGGACGAAGGCCGGTCTGCGCGCCGCGAAGAAGCGCGGCAAACGCCTTGGCAGGCCCCCTGCCCTAAACGACGCCCAAATCGCCCATGCGAAGACGGCCATCGAGGCGAAGCGCGAGACGGTTTCCGGAATGGCCGAGATACTGGGTGTGAACCGCAGCACGCTTCAACGGGCGCTCTCTGCCCTTCCTGCTATGTCGCAGACCAATCAATGACACCGTGATCCTTGATATGGGTGACGTTATCGAACGGCATGTAGTCCCCTAGCAGCACCAGGTTCCGGCCTTCACGTCGCGCATTCGGGACGATGAACCCTGAAGGATCGCCGGGATCGTCGCTGCCGAGGAAATGGATCGCCTCCCCGATCCGCTGACAGGCCGAATATTCTGTTTCGCGGGAGAGGTAGGGCATCTTTCCGAACGCGCCTTTTTCTACACCGAAACGTTCGAGGAACGCCCAGTCGGTGATGTCGATAATACCGGGCACATCGACCGCCAGCTCGTGAAGTGCGTATCTGACCTTCGACGGCATGACTGGCTGGCCGCGTGACAGATGAAAGCGCATCTCGGCGAGCGCGCCGTCGCGATCCAAGGCCGTGTAGAGCACGTCGAAGGAGCCATCGTCCCACCGGTTGCCGCCAGCATAGAAGATCGTCGGATCATGGCCCTCGCGACGCACACGCCAAACGGTGCCGCTGAACGGTTTGACCTCCATCGCATCGAGGGCGTCGATCAGGTCGCGATCCCTCGGTGCCGTCATCATCAGAGATAGCCGTCCGCATCCAGACGGTCGAGAACCTGGAATATCTCGATCACCTTGCCTTCATGGATCAGGTCAATCGCGCGTTGCCCTTCGAGCTGCGGGTGCCGCGCGTAGAGCCAAGTCCTGACCTCCTCATTGGTGTAGTAGTCTTCCAGTCGCCGGACGACATAGACCAGATCGGCAAGAACCCGTTCGCTTCTTGGTTGGGGCTTCTTCGTGCCGGTCCGCCAGCGCGAGACAGTGGCTTTCGACACATCGGTGACGTTGGCGATGTCCATGCCGTTCAGACCGCCGATTTCTTCAAGATCGCTTATACTCCGGGAGATCGCTGTAGAGGCCATGCTCACGATCCCGTCTCTGAAAAGGGTGTCGCGTGCCGGGGCGGCGAGACAGACCGGGCAATGTCCCCCCGTTCCTGCCGCTGCTGTGCCTGCGCCGCGTAAACATCGCGCAGCTTTCCGATGGTTCCGGCATTGTCGGCGAGACGTGCCCGCATCTTGTCGAGATCGACATTGTTGTCGGCAGCGACTTTCGGATTGGGATTCAGACGCGCGGCCTTGCGGGCCGCCTGCTCCGCTTCCTTCATGCGGCCCTCTGCAAATGCCTCCGGCCGCTTGACGGTCGGCGTGTCTTCGATGGCCGAAATCCGCCTTTCCGCTTCCAGAGCGTTGAGCCGCCGCGCGTCGCTGCGCAGGTCGGACGGACCGTTGGGCAGGATTTTCTTGTCTGTCGGAACGAGAAGCGCCTTTGCCCCCTTGGCGGTCAGGAGAGTTTCCATTTCCGGGATGGTGAAGCTGCGACCGAAGACCGGGACATCCACGCGCACGGCCTGCCCCCCTTTCCGCTCCTCATCCGGCTCGGGTTTACGCGGCGGCTTGTCCCAGCCACCGACATCGAACGATCCGTGCCTGCCGATCCCATGCGCTAGGCCCGAGACCACATTCATCGAGATCAGGGCTTCCCCGGTCAGCCCGCCCGCGTAGTCGAGAATGACAGGCTTGCCGATATTGTGGATGGCCGATAGCACTTTTATCAGTCGCTGCGCCGTGAGCGGACCGGCCGTCCCGGAGGATGTTGCGATCCGGAGCCAGAGGTTTTCGAAGGGGAGATCGGCGAGGCCCGCGATCAGTTCGAGCCTGCGCTTCTCGTCGGTCAGATCAGTCAGGCGCACAACAAGCAGATAGTCGAGGGCGATTTGCTTTCCGCCATTCGCATCCAGAGCCGCTCTCATCGCCAGACAGCCGTTCCGGTCTAGATCGAACTGCGTTCTGAAGCCCGCGCCCGTCACAAGCCCGGAGGGGCTGAGGACAGCATCAATCTGGTGATCCACGGCACAGCGTGCGATCCGGCCGTAAAGGTCGAAAATGTGATTGGGCGACCGCAGCTCCGCCACCAGTAGAGAGCCGTCTTCCATGGCCCAAGGAGCCTTCGCCGCGTCGCCCCCACAATACTTGAGTGACCCCAGCTCGACGGTGCGTGGGTCGAGGACGACTTCCGCGCCACCCTCGCGCAGCATCCGGATGTCCTCGCGCTGGTATGCGATGCGCGAGGCATTCACGACGAACCGCTTCGATTTCAGGAGGTTCTGCGCGTGGAGTTCCGCATTCTTGCGATAGCCACTGTCGCCGAGGCGGATGAAATGGCCAATCGGCTGATAGAGGGCGGCCTGAGCCGGGAAGGCGACAATGTTCATGGCGGAATCCTTTCGGTTTCATGATTATGAGTGTGTGAAACCAAAAGGTCAAGGCCTTGCTCGCTCACCTGACCTCGACGCTATTCGTAGTTCCTTGAATCGTCCCCCTGCCCGCGTGTTGCGCGTCCAGTTGTTCCGGCGTGGAGGCGTGGAAAAAGGTGGGCCAGCCGGTATCCGTGTGACGCACCGGGCAGGCCATCCATCCGCTCATAGCTTTCCACGGTGACAAGACCATTGATGTTAAGGATGCCGAGCGCCTTCTTGATCTTCCCGAGGTGAATGCCGGCATAGTCGCTGATCTGTTCATAGGTGATCCGCGCGACGTTCTGTGTCGTGTCCCGGCGGGCCGCGAACGCGAGGTAAATTTTCAGGGCATCCAACTCTGCGGCCTTGCGCAGATGAAAGTCACCGAACATCGGCATCGCGCCGGTGCGATCATAGAGGGGCTTCGCTGGCAGCGCGGCCCAGACATGGCCTTCGCCATAGTTGGTGAGCTGGTACGTGCTGCGGCCGTCAGCCTCCCTGACCACCAGATTCCGTGCGGCCAGCACATCGAGACCATCCGCCACCTTGGTCCGGCTGATCCCGGTGGCGATGGTCAATTCGTCATACGTCGCCCGCGCAAGCCCGTCAGCGAGATCGGCTCGATGCGCGATTGCCATCAGCACCATCAGTGCGGCCGTTTCCGATGCTCCGGTCTCCGCGCGCCACTTGAAGGCCGACAGTCCGCCTTCCTCCATCCAGGCGGACGGGAGCTTTACCCATTTTCGCATGTTCATTCGCCGCGTTCCTTCGTGATGGCGCGCAGGACGACATGCAAGGCAAGTCCGACAACGCCTACAGCGGCGATGCCGAGGAGCAGGGCAAGGATAGTCGGGGGTGCATCGAGCAGGAGGGAGAAAACGTCGTCAGAGGGCATACCGGTGATCCTTTCGCAATTTTTTGGCCGATCATGCCGAAAAAATGCGACGGTGGACCATTCCTATCTAGATACACTTCAGGAAACTAGACACAATTATTGCAGGATATTTTGTTTTATATCAATGCTTTGATTGCACCCAGAACCGTCTTTATAAGTCTCTATTTCAGTCCATGAAGCTCAGGCCGTGGACCAAAACCGCTGAATCCGTGATGCCCGGATTGTGAATCTATCGCCTCAAGACCCTTAACACCATGTTAGAACAAATTATGAACAAATGGCAGAAACAGGCTTTTCAACCACGCTGGGACAGATTATGACATGTTGTCAATAACAGACACAGAACAGGGGCGGGCACATGAACGCGCATCCACGGACAGAATTTGCGGAACTGATGGAGCGGGCCGGTCTCGACATCGATGCGACAGCCGAGCTTCTGGGGGTGAGCGACCGCACGATCCGGCGCAACATGAAGGGTGAGGGCAAGCGGATCGACCAGCTCCGGCTGGAGAAGCTGCGCCAGACGGCAGATGCGCGCTGCACCGGCAAGCGTTCAGAGAGCTTCCGCTTCATCGACCTCTTCGCAGGGATCGGCGGGTTGCGCCTGCCCTTCGAGGCCATCGGCGGGCGGTGCGTCTTCACGGCCGAGTGGGACCGGTTCAGCCGCGAGACCTACAGCGCCAATTTTCCCGAGCCTGCCGACAGCGATCATGTCTTCGCCGAGGACGTGCGCCCCTACGCCAAGGCCCCCGAAACCATCCCGGCGCATGACGTGCTGCTGGCAGGGTTCCCATGCCAGCCCTTCTCGATTGCGGGCGTCAGCAAGAAGAACGCCCTTGGCCGCCCCCATGGCTTCCTGTGCGACACGCAGGGGACGCTGTTCTACGATCTGGCCAGGATCATCGACCACCACCGACCCCCGGCGTTCCTGCTGGAAAACGTGAAGAACCTTGAGCGCCATGACGGCGGCAAGACCTTTGCCACGATCATGCACGTTCTGGAGAACGAGCTGGGCTATCGCGTCTTTCACCGGGTCATCAGTTCGACGCCATGGGTGCCGCAGAAGCGCGAGCGCATTTTCATCGTCGGCTTCAAGGATCACAGCATCGGGTTCGACTTCGACCAGCTCGCCGTGCCCGAGGGCGACGGCCCGACCCTTGGCGCGATCCTCGATAGAGGGGTCGATCCGAAATACACGCTGACCAACCACATGTGGACCTATCTCCAGGGCTACAAGGAAAAGCACCGCAGCGCCGGGAACGGGTTCGGCTATTCGCTGTTCGGCCCGAATGACGTGGCCCGCACCCTGTCCGCCCGCTACTACAAGGACGGCTCCGAAATCTTGATCGAGCAGAAGGGCAACCGCCCGCGCCGCCTGACGCCGCGCGAATGCGCCCGGTTGATGGGTTTCGAGAAGCCGGGCAAGTCCGACTGGAAAATCCCCGTCTCCGACACGCAGGCCTATCGGCAGTTCGGCAACGCCGTTGTCGTGCCGGTCGTGAGCGCGGTCGCGCAGCTCATGCAGACACGGATCGCCGAGGCGATGGAGCTGGACGGTCGGGAAGTAACGGCAGCCATCCAGCCGCAACTTCCGCTGGACGAGAGGCGCGCCTACTTCGCCAGCGAGATGCCCGCCGAACACCTTGCGATGCCGGAGGCGTCGCTGGCAGCACGGTGATGCCCGCCGACACCGTTTCCCGCGTCGTCCGAAGCCGGATGATGGCGGGGATCAGGGGGAAGAACACCAAGCCCGAGCTGGCAATACGGTCCGCGCTGCACCGGCGCGGATTCCGGTTCCGGCTGCACCGCAAGGACCTGCCCGGCAGGCCCGATCTCGTTTTCCCCGGCCGCAACGCCGTCCTGTTTGTGCATGGCTGTTTCTGGCACGGCCACGATTGCCACCTGTTCCGTTGGCCGAAGAGCCGCGAGGACTTCTGGCGCGGGAAAATCGGCAGGAACATCGAGCGCGACAGGCAACAGCGTCAGGCTCTTGCCGAGGCGGGTTGGCGCATCGGGACGGTCTGGGAGTGCGCCCTGAAGGGCAAGACCCGCCTGCCCTTCGAGAGCGTTGTCGATCAGTGCGCCATATGGTTGAAATCGGACATAAAAACACTGGAGGTGAGCGGGGATGAAGCGCGGGCAACTGTCTGATTACTTCGAGGGTGTCGGGGTCAAGCGCCTGTCCGCCGTGGATGCCGAACCGAAGACATCGAACCAGCATGAGGTCGGAACGACCGTGAAGATGCGCGAGGATTTTCTGGGCGAGACGCACCAGCAGAAATTCCCGGCGATCTACATCTGGCTCGGCGGAGATCAGGACGGCTTCACCGAGGAAGGCTGGGCCACGCACTACGACGCCCGGATCAACAAGCCCCGCGCAGCCGAATGGCGGCTCTACTACCCCTCGAACCCGGTCACGGAAGCCATGAGAGCCGGAGACACCCTGTTTCTGGCAAAGGACCAGGGTGGCGTCCTCTGGTTCATCGTGGCCCCGGAAGGATCGACCAGCGAGCAGCAGCTTTTCTGGCTGTTCGGCCTGCGCCCGGAAGGCAAATCCTTCGTGTCCCGCGAGTTCTCCGACGAGGAGCCGGAGCTGGACTTCGCGGCCCGCTTCATTCTGGACGAGATCGGCATCGAGTTCGAGGAGCCGGACGCTGACAAACTGGACAGCATCATCGCGAAATTCGGCACCACATTCCCGAAGACGGCCGAGTTCTCCGATCTGGCCCGCCTCACCCTCCCCGAGGTTTGCGCCGAGGACGATCCCGATGCTGCGCTCATCGCATGGCTGGATCACGAAGAGGCCCTGTTCAGGAGGCTTGAGCGCCGGATCGTATCTTCGAGGATCGAGGCCGGGTTCACGAACCGGGACGGCACCGATGTGGACGGGTTCATCAGCTTTTCCCTGAGTGTGCAGAACCGCCGCAAGTCACGCATGGGGCATTCGCTGGAGAACCATCTGGCGGCTGTCCTGCGGGCTCACGACATCCGGCACGTCCGGGGAGCCGTCACCGAGCATAATCACAAGCCGGATTTCCTCTTTCCCGATCTTGCGACCTATCAGGCAGCTCCGGCCGAGGGCGATCCGCGCCTGACTATGCTGGGTGCAAAGTCCACCTGCAAGGATCGCTGGCGGCAGGTTCTGGCCGAGGCCGAGAAGATCAGCCGAAAGCACCTGCTGACGCTGGAGCCGGGAATTTCGGAGCCGCAGACCGATCAGATGGAAGCCTCCAGCCTTCAGCTCGTGGTCCCCTCCCCTGTTCACAGCAGCTACACTGCCGCGCAGCGCGGCTGGCTCTGGTCTGTCGGTGATTTCATCGGCGAGGTCAGGGCGCGACAAGGGCAGCTATAGCAAGTCCACAGCATTTGCGCCAAGTCCCCTGCCCCACACTGTCCTCAAATGGGTTTTTGAGTAAATGAGTGGTCCGTCTACCACTCGCTTCTTTGCCTATGTCTGCATGACATCAGCTCACACCAAACTTGCCGCATCTCGGACACTCAGTTACACTTTTGAGTAAATACACAATTGAGGCAGAGCAATGAGCATAATTTCCGTCCTGAATCCCAAAGGTGGCAGCGGCAAGACCACGATCAGCACCAATCTGGCCAGATCGCTGCATGAGCTGGGCCATTCCGTTCTGATCGTGGACAGCGACCCCCAAGGCAGCGCCCGTGACTGGCACGCCGCCAGCGCGGACAACCCGGTCGAGCTTGTCGCGCTTGACCGTCCCAACAACGTCAAGACGCTCGCCAGCATGGCGGCAAACTACGATTACGTCGTGATCGACGGAGCGGCGAAGCTGGAGGATATGATCGCGGCCTGCATCAAGGTCAGCGACTTTGTTCTGATCCCGGTTCAGCCGTCACCCTATGACATCTGGGCAGCGTCCGACTTGGTAGATTTCATAAAGGCCCGCCAAGACGTCACAGACGGGTTGCCCCGCGCCGGTTTTGTGGTTTCCCGCATCGTGGAAGGCACCCGACTTGGCAGTGACGTGCGAACCGCGCTGGACGACTATACGCTGCCAGTCTGCAAAACGACGATCACGCAGCGACAGGTCTATCCGCAGACGGCGGCAGAAGGGCTGACAGTCTTCGACGCTGACAACACCAAGGCGAGGGCAGAGACTACGGCGCTGACCGACGAGATACTGAAGATGCTCACATCTGCGAAGCGAAAGGTCGCGTGATGGCACTGTCCGCGAAACGCCCGAGCCGTGGTGACGAAGCCCGCAACCGCATCCTGCATGAGATTACGGAGACCAGTGAAAAGAAGAAGCGCCTAAACGCCGAGATCGAGGAGACGCTGTATCGCAGAATCAAGATGAAAGCAGTCGAGGAGGGCCGGTCAATCTCCGACATCACCCGTGACCTCTGGTCCGAGTATTTGAGTAAGTGAGTAATTACTCTACCAGCCGTTGCGGCCACGTTTCTTGAACCAGCTCTTGCAGAATCCGAGGAATGCGGCGTCCGGGTTCTTCGGGGGCTCTTTTTGTCGGGCGGCGTAGGTCCGCCATTCTCCGACCAGTACCTTGATGTCCCACGTGGGGGCCAGTTCGCGTGCGCGTTCGAGCGTATCGGGCGAGAGGGGCAGGACATAGCCGCCCGTCAGGCTGTCCTGTTCCGGCTTTGGCGCGTAGCTTTCCAGAAACTCGGGCTTCGGTTTAACCGTAAGAATGTCGGCATCCAGCCGGAAGGCATAGTCCGGCATGTGGTTGTGTTGCTCATCCGCCTTGCAGATTGCTCGAACGAGCCGCCGAAACTCCTTGTCGGAGGACGTGGAACCGGTCCGGTCCTTCAGCTTGTCCAGGCCACATTTCCACTCCGGTTGTGTCCCGCACTGCTTGCGGGCCAGCTCATACAACCGGCGTTCCAGCGGTTTGCGGAGTTGGAAGTAGCGACGGTTAAGCGTGAGAACATCGTCGCCAGCGATAGCATTGAACACCCAGTCGGAGAGCGTAACTTCGAGATCAAGCATCCGGCCGTCCCGAGTTTCCCTAACGATCCGGTAGCGGTCGATCAGGCTGAAGCCGTCAATCTGTTCGACACCACCTGTCGTAATGTTAGTCTCGATCTGCGTGCCTTGGAGGCGTTCGAGAGCGGCCTTCAGGCCACTGTAGCCTGTTCCGGCGACAGGGCGGTTTGTAGCGACAAGGAGGTCATAGGCTTTGAAGCGCAGAGTACGGTGGACTTGCTTTCCATCGTTCAACGCTGCCATGACTTGGGAGATACAGTAGATCAGCACATCGCGATCATGCACGGTCGCAAGCCCGATCATGTTCGGCCTGATCTCGACGTAGCTTTTTCCGTCAGCTGCCACGTAGCGCCGCTTCTTTGTGTCCGGCTTGGTAGAGAGCGTGAAGATCGGATGTGCCATCGAGGCCATGTCGCCCTTCGGTGCAGCATCGAAAATGTCGCAGACGAAGAAGTCCCCCTGAGCGTGTCGCAAAGGAAGGAGAGGCGTCCGATCCGGTTTCGTAATTTCACCCACCATGCCTGCACTATTCGTAATTTCACCCACCGACGCAAGGAGTTCGTAGTATCACCCACCACGCGGCTTTCGTAAGATCACACACAACCTTTCGTAAGATCACACACCCCGTATCGTAAGATCACCCACCGAAGGGCGAAAAATAGGCGGATTCGAGTATTGTTTTCAAAGTCTTGAGGGAAGCGATGATTCGCGTAACACAGATTCTAACACATATATAACACCCAGCTTCGCGGACCGAGCCGACGAGACAGCCGCTTAGCCCTCGGCGGCCCGACGCAAAAACGCCCCTCACCTTTGCAGGGGAAGGGCGCTCGGAGACATCTCCGTTCACGGCCATCGGCGTCCCCGCCTGTACCGCGAGGACATTCTACCACGATATCTTTGTTCCATAAATATCCCGGAGGTGAATGCCCCTCCGGGGCAGAGGAGGCAGAGCCTCCTGGCCGCCTGCGGCGGCCGAGATGCTGAGAAGAGGGCAAAGCGGCTGATCGGAGGTTGCGCCTCACTCGCCGTAGAACACGCAGGCATCGACGCCGGTGGTCGTCGTGGTCCAGGAGGCCCCGAGGATTGCGCACATGGAAGCGTTGCCAGCCATGAAGCGGGGCACCATGACTGTCATCACCAGGGCCAGAACAAGCGCACCAAGACCGAACCAGGGCAGGCGGCGCTTCAGGCGCTCCACCTTCCATTCCCGCTCCGAGACTTCACGCAGGGCGCGCGACGTGTCGTCTTCCGATCTCGCCAGCGCCCCGAGGGTCCTGTCGGTCTGGGCGGCGAGGCGGCGGACGATCTCCGCCATGTCGGTCGCGACCTGTCCGAGCCCGGCGTTGAGGGTTTTCGCCAGAGCCTCGCCATATCGCTTGGGGTCGGTCTGGTCCTTCGCGGCGAAGGCCGCGATCCGCGCTTCCGTCGAGACCTTGATCTGCCGATCCGCCGCAACGGTGAGGGCGTCGATCCTGTCGGACATGCTGGCAACGGCCGTCGCCATGAGATCGAGGGTTTCGCGCAGCTCGGCGTCGGAGAGGGCGGGGAACTCGGGCTGATCGGACTCTTGTGACATGGCGGCTCCTTTCCGGGGCTCAGGCGGCGTCCTGCGGGACAAAGAGCCCCCGGAACTCGGGATCGGCGTAATAGCGGAGCTTTTGCGCAAGCGCCGAGGGCTGGCCCTGGACGCGCAGGAGCTGGACGTTCGGCGGCATCTGCATGATTTCATCGGGGGTGAGCAGATCGCGGCCGGTGAGGTGGTTCGAGAAGCTGGGGCCGTCGCCGGGCTTGAAGCTGTCGGTCTGGAACCGCGAGGTTTCCTGGCCGATCATCTGGCTCAGCCATTTCGCCGTCTCGAAGTCGTTCACTCCGAAGACCTGCTGCACCCCGGCATTGGCGATGAAGGTGTTCGCCCGGTCGCCGTAGAGATCGCGGAGCTGGCTCATGTCCTGCAGGATCGGCCAGAGCTGGAGCCCGTAGCCCGCCATCAGCCCCATGGCGCGCTCCACGGCCTCCAGACGGCCGAGAGCGGCGAACTCGTCGAGGAGGAAGAGGGCAGGGGCCTTGAGGCGCTGAGCGCGTGTCTCAGCGCCCATGGTGACCGTCAACGCTTCAGCATCCCGTGCGATGTCCTGGAGGGCCTGAGAGACGAGGAGACGCAGCCAGCGGCTGTAGGCGTCCATCCGGTTGGGCGGCAGGACGAGGAAGACGGAGGTGATCCGGTGGCGCAGATCGGAGAAGGCGAAGTCCGAGCGCGCCAGGCACCGGGCAATGCGCGGGCTGTCGAGGAAATGCGTGTGCCGCTGCGCGTTCGACAGGACCGAGGCGGCTTCGCGGTCCGCCTTGCCGAGGAAGCGGTTGGCGGCGCGGGCGATCAGCCCGCCCGCTGCGTCGCTGTCCTGCATCAGCTCCAGCAGCGCCTTCAGCCGGTCCGGGGGCAGGGTGAGATAGTCCCGGACGGTGGCCAGCGACCGGCGGTCGCGGTCCTCGTGACAGACGCAGAACATGATCAGACCGCCGAGGAGGGCCTTGGCCTCCTCGTTCCAGTGCGCCTCCTGCACCTGCCCGGCCGGGTCCATCACCAGCGCCTCTGTCAGGGAGGCGGCATCCTCGCCGAGATCGAGGCTGTCGGGGGTCAGCCGGTCGAGCGGGTTGTAGCAAGCCGAAGGGTGGCCGCTGACCTCGAACGGATCGAGGACGTGAACCGTCCCGAACCTGCGCCGGGCCTCGCCCGCGATCCGCGCGTTCTCGCCCTTGGGGTCGATGACCAGGACCGAGCGATCCACGGCGAGCAGGTTCGGGATGACGGTGCCCACACCCTTGCCCGCGCGAGTCGGGGCGAGGGTGATCAGATGGGCGGGACCGTCATAGCGCAGAAGCCGCCCGGTGCCGGGATTGCGCCCTATCAGCAGACCATCCCCGCCCTGGTGTTTCTTCAACTCCTTGCGACTGGCGAAGCGGGCGGAGCCGTGGCTGTCGCCGGTCAGGCCGAAGAAGGCATCGGCCCCGGAGGCCATGCGCCAGTACTGGAATCCGAAGACCGCGCCGATGAGGATGCAGGGACCGAAGACAATCCACTGCCAGGCACTCTCCCCCGGCTCCTGATCGAAGAAGGCGAAGATGAACGGAACGGCAAACAGCGTCCCCAACATCGCGCCGAAGGCCATGGCTCCGATCATCCACCCGAACATGATGGGGGTGGCGATCACCCGGTAGAAGAACCTGGCGAGGCCCCCCATGAAGATCATCACCGAACGCATCACCCGGACCCGTCAGGATCGGAGGGCGGGGCAGGGGAGCCGTCCCCGCCGGAGCCCGCGCCGTCCCACTCCGCGAAGGCCTTGCGGTCCTGGTCGCGGGAGAGGTTGCGGATCAGCCGCTCCACCATCGCCGCTGCCCCGCTGTCCCGTTCCGCGAGATCGAGCAGCGCCCCCCCGAGGATGACCTTGCGCCTGGTGTCGAGCTTGCGCTGGCGCGTGGCTTCCCGATTGCGCAGGGCCTGAAGCCGGGCCTTGGCCTGGGCGTAGCGTTTCTCGGCGCGGTCCAGCTCGGTCTCGGACAAATCGGGTTTCCACTTCAAGGATGGCAGGTGGCGAGGTATCTCTTGCTACATCAACCGTATGCGCGTACCCGTAGGCCTGTAAAGGACGAAGGGCGCACTTATGCAAACTCTCCACCTGCGGTTCCGAGCTTTGCGTGCGATCTCCTTGAGGCAAGGCCTCAGCCGATGGCGAACTCCGTCCGGCGCGATGCGCGCCGGAATGAGGGGCCCTCCCGGCCTCTCAAACTCTCCAGGGCCAACTTTGGCAGTTGGATCGCGTCCCGCAATGTCGCGCCAGCGTCTCGCCCGATGCCCCACGGTGGGGGCCGGTCTGCCACTGGCGTCTCCCTTGCGGGAGGTATCGCGCCCAGGTGCTGATGCCCCTTCGCGATACCGGGTTTGCCCCCGGCAAACCGCCAGTGAACTGTCCCCATATCCCGCCCCCCATGAGGCTGGGGATTTGGGGGCAGATCACTGGCAAGCCCGCGCCTCAGAGAGCCAAAGGCTCACTTCGGGCGGGCTGTCTTTTCCACCCGTATCGCGCCGGGGCGGGGCGCGATCCATCGGGGAAAAGACGGTTGCGCACCACCTCGACGGCTCCGGAACACGATGTTCCGG